>CAINOE010000060.1 GCA_903851415.1 uncultured Rhodopila sp.
AGCTTGGGCTGTTCACCCTTTCAGATGCCCAAGCATCAGCGAGACACTCCCGATGAGGAAACCGGCGACTGGAGAGCCGTGTGCGGGAGATCCGCCAGCACGGTTCGGAGGGCGGGGAGGAAACTTCCCGACCCCTATCGGTTTTGGGGACCTTGCCCGTGAAGCGGTAGTTCGCGGGCGTCACCTTTGATCCGTCGCGCCCCTCTCTACGTCATGGTTGGCAGGCAGGGCCGCTTTCATCGCGGGCCGGTGTCACCTTCCGACTTCCCGGTTTGTCCCGGGTTTGTGCAGAGGGTATGATCTTCCACCAATCGGAGAGACAGCCAGATGGGGACGGTCACCCGGGTCGCCGTCACAGTGACGTTTTTGAGAATGGACCGGGCGCCGGACAGGCTGGCACCGGCTTTGCCGCACGGGATGCAGACCATCCGGGTTGAGACCCCCACCGTGCCGTTCTATCGCTACCTCTACAACACGGTCGGGAACAATTACGTCTGGTGGCTGCGGCGCACCACTCCCGATGATGAGTTGTCGGCTTTGCTGAGGCATCGGGCGGTCGCGCTGTTTGTGCTCTACGCCAAAGGAGAGCCGGCCGGCTTTTTCGAACTCGATTCGCGTGCCTGGCCGGACATCAATCTGAGCTATTTCGGCCTCATGCCCCATGCTGTCGGAACGGGGGTGGGTTTCCCGTTTCTCCGCCGCGCCGTCGATGAGGTCTGGCGCGCCGGGGCCAAGGGGATGACGGTGAATACCTGCACCGCGGATCACCCGCGGGCCCTGCCGACATATCAGCGGGCGGGGTTTTACGTTGTCCGGCAGGGGCGGGAGGTTTGGAACGTGCCCAACAGCCTGAACATGCCGATACCGGCCGGACTGCGGGCTTAGCGGCAACCGCGGGGCGAGCCTGCTGTCCTTTTGTGCCATGGCGGGACCAAGTCCGGCACGGGTCTACCGAGCATCAGCCCTCGGCCTGCTTCGGGACTTCCCGGATAAAGCGGCACACTTCGCCTGCCACTGCCAGACCAGACGGAAGGGCACCATCAAAATGCCACCCGGGTCAAACATGATTCCAGGCTTCGTCCGCGTCATTATCCCGGGTGCCGGCCAGTGCCGAACTCTGCGCGTCCATCAGGTCGCGCCATTCCCGCCGCTCGTGCCGCGTGCGCAGGAACACAACGAAATCGAGGGCCTCGCGCGCCAAGGGCTCCGGCAGGTGTCTGGCCTGTTCGAAAATCTCATCGGCGATCGTCATAACGGCTCCCGTGGTCCATACCCTACCGTGGTGTCGATGCACCGTGACCGGCCGTCCGGCGTGAGGAAAGCCTCGGCCGCAGCCGGCGGACGGGCGAATCGGCACCGCAAGTCGTGGATGGCCGGACCAGGTCCGGCCATGACACTGCGGCGGGTGGCCTGACGCTGCGGCGGGTGGCCCACCCCTCCGCTACAGCCGGTCGCGCAGCCGCTTGCGGCCGAGCGGCCGGACGTCGGCGTCCGGCGCCATCGCCTTGATCGCCGCCTGCAGCTCCGCCCGTTTCTCGTGGATCGACGCGATCACCGGTCCCATCGCCACGCCGACATCGACCAGCACGGCCTCGGACAGTTGCAGGCTCGCTTCGATCGTCTCCGGCACGGCGTCGGAGGCGCCGGCGCGATACAGATGCGCCGCATGCCTGGCGTCCCGCGCCCGCGCGACGATCAGCAGATCGCTCCGCTCCGCGCGGGCGGCGGCGACCAGGGCGTCGGCGACCTCGAAATCGTCCACCGTCACCACCAGCGCGCGGGCAGTGTCCAGATGCATATGGCGCAGCAGTTCAGCCCGGGTCATGTCGCCGAAATACACCGGCTTGCCCAGCTTGCGCTGGCGGCCCACGCGATCGGCATCGGCATCGACCGCGACATACGGCACCTTGTGCACGTCCAGCATTGACGCGACCGTCTGCCCGACCCGGCCGAACCCGGCGATAATGACCCGCCGCGGCGACGCCTCGTCCGGCAGCAGCAGGGACGGGTCCACCGGCGTTATCGCAGTCAGGCGCGGGGCCAGGTGACTTCCCAGCTTCGACAGCCCCGGGATTGCGCCCATCGTCAGTGCCGTGACGAACAGCACCTGACCGGCCGTGTCCGCCGTCAGCAGATGCGCGGTCAGCGCCACGGAGACGATGACGAAGCCGAACTCGCCTCCCGGGGCCAGCAGCAGGCCGGCTTGCAGACCCTGGCCCCAGTGGAGTCCGAAAACGCGCGACAGCGGGGCAATGATCAGCAGCTTCAGGACGATAACGCCGGCGATGCCGCCTGCCACCAGCGCCGGGTGCGCGATCATCGTCCGAATGTCCAGGCTCATGCCGATGGAGATCAGGAACACGCCGACGAACAGGCCCTTGAACGGCGCGATCGTGACCTCGACCTGGCGGCGGTATTCCGTGCCGGCCAGCAGCAGGCCTCCGATCAGCGCTCCCAGCGGCATGGACAGGCCGGCGGTCGCGGTGGCAAGGCCGGTGGCGATGACCACAAGCAGGCAGGCGGCGACGAACAGCTCCGCGCTGCGGGTGCGCGCGACGCTGCGGAACAGCGGACGCAGCACAAGGCGGCCGAGTGCCACGATCGCGCCGACGGCCAGCGCGGCCTGGCCGATGGCGAGGCCGAGGCCGGCGGCGCCCTGGTCTTGCCGCGCCGGGTCGAGCGCCCCGATGGCGAACAGGATCGGCACCACGGCGAGGTCCTGGAACAGCAGGATGGCGAAGCTGGCCCGCCCGGCGGGGGAGTTCAGGCGTTTTTCCTCGGAAAGAACCTGGATCACCACGGCGGTGGAGGACATTGTCAGCGCAAGGCCGATGACCAGCGCACCGGGCCAGTCCTGCCCGAGGCGGAACGAAGCCGCGCCGAGGCCCGTCGCGCAGAGCAGAAGCTGAAGGCTGCCGAGGCCGAACACCAGGCGGCGCATCAGCCACAGGCGCTCGAACGACAGTTCCAGGCCGATCATGAACAGGAGAAGGGCGACGCCGAGGCGGGCGATCGGCTGGATCGCCTCCGGATCGCCGAGGGTAACGGCCTGGAGCCAGGGCAGATGCGGCGCCAGCGACACGAGGCCGAACGGGCCGACAACGACGCCGACAAGCATGAAGCCGAGCACCGGGCTGACGCGCAGCCGGTAAAACAGTGGAATGACGACCCCCGCGGCGCCGAGGACGACGAGGGCTTCCTTGTAAGCGGTCGGGTCGAGCGGTGCTTCCATGCGAGAAGTGTTAGCAGGTCCATCGGCTTGCCATCAGGCGGGCGAGAGGCCTGCCTCTGGTCGCAAGCACGCGATCAAGTCTCCCGGACACGATTAGAGCATTTGCTGGCGACTGGAATCGTGGCGATGACCCTGTTCGTCATGGCCCGGCTTGTTGTCCGGGCCACCTATTCCAGCACCCTGCCGCGATAGGTGGCCCGGACAAGCCGGGCCATGACGGTTTAGCAGCATCCCCTCAAAACCCTCATGGCCCGAACAAGCCGGACCACGACGCAATCGGCGGCGCCATCCGATCCGATCATTCCCGGGCGTCGGTCCCGGGAGGCCGCCCATCCGGCGTGCTATCGGCTGGCAATGGATGCGGCCGCACGGGCGAGGCCGGGTGGCAGCCCGGCGATGGCGCACTTGACGACCTGCCTGGGCGTCCGCGCGCCGCGGGGCAGCAGGCGGCGGATCGCGTTTACGGCCGCGAAGTCACCCCGCGTGAAGGCACTGTCCAATGCTGCCGCCCGTCGCTCCGCCGCGCTTGCGCGAATGACAGCGGCCAACGGCGCCAGCTCCGGACGGGTGGCCAGCACGTGATCCAGCACCCGCGCGTCCCGCAGGTTCGTCTGCTCCGTGTCGCCGGAGTAGTTGTCCGCGTGCTTGCGTATATGGACCAGCGGCCGCCTCACCACGCCGATCGGCGGCCGCGCGGCCACACGCAGGACGGTCGCGAAGTCGGACCCGATGCCCACTGTCTCGTCCCATCCCCCAGCCGCCGCGAACGCGTCCCGGTGCACCATCATGCAGGACGGGAAGAACGGCTGGAACGCCAGCAGGCGCTCCGCGATCGCGTGGTCGAACATGCCGCTATCCGGTCCGGCGGCGCGCAGGTCGGACCAATAGCCGGCCGGCGCGTCTTCGAACTTGCTCCGGGCCGACACGGTGCTGCCTCGCAGGATGGAGAAATCCGAGTAGCAGGCCAGCAGGCCCGGCTCCGTCCGCCATTGCGCTGACATGGCGGCAAGAAAGTCAGGCAACCAAAGATCATCGTTGTCGCAGAATGCCACCAGGTGCCCGCGGGCGAGCCCGAGGCCGATGTTTCGCGCAACCAGTTCTCCGCTATTCCGGATGCGGAGGGTCTTTAATCGGGCACCGTAGCTGGCGAGAACGGCTGGCGTGCTATCCTGCGAGCCGTCATCCACGACGATGACCTCGTCCGGCACGCGGGTTTGGGCAAACAGGGCGTCCAACGTTTCGCGAATCATATCAGCGCGATTGTAGGTCGGGATAACGACACTGATGCCAAGCATGAACAAGCTCCTCATCTCGCCCGCTTCGCCGGCGTCGTTTGCCTAAACGCGAACGCCGATGCCGGCCAGGTGTTCATGGACGCAAGCCCCATCCCCGGCCTTAAACGAGTTCCGCGGGATCAGATACGGGTAAGATACGACTACAGAGCGCCGCGGCGCCCCGATTGGTCGATCGGAGGCCACATCATCCGCGCGCCGGCCATTCCTTCGATATCGCAACTGTACCATTAGCGGATAACTGCGTTTGGTTGCAACAGGCGCGCACCAGGTTGCCTCGCTGCGATTGCTGTCGGACCGCGAGCATGGGGCAATCTCTGCATGCACGACACTCGGTTCCATTGCAGGGGCAGAGAGCGCGCAGCGGAGCAGCACGGGCGGAGGCCGGTCCCCACCGAGCACCTGTACGCAACGACCGTTGACCTGGATCAATTGCAGTTGCGTCAAGCAGCCCGACACTGCGATCAGCTACGGCTTTGCGTCGCCCCCTTGCATTAACGGAGGGACAGCACGAATTTCCGGCCGCCAGCCAGGAAGGTGCCATCATGACCGGCTTACTCGGCGGCATCGAACCGGGGTCCGCGGAAGAGTGTGCCGCCTTCGCGCACATCCAGGCCAGGCTCGCCGAACAGTACCGCCGTATCTTTCCGGACCGGACGGCCGCCCGGACGGTCGTCGTGGTGCCCAGTCTAAGCATCGACCAGGACGTGATGGCCAAGGTGGCCGGCGTGCATCACTACGAAGAGCGCATGCTGAGCATGCTGCTGCTGCTGCGGATGCCGCGCACCCGGCTGATCTACCTGACCAGCCAGCCCATCCCCGAAGCGATCATCGACTACTACCTGCATTTGCTGCAGGGCGTCCCGGCGCAGCACGCCCGCGGCCGCCTGACCCTGTTTGCCTGCTTCGACGCCAGCGCACGGCCGCTGACGGAGAAGATCCTCGAGCGTCCGCGCCTGCTCGAACGGCTGCGCCAATCCATAGGCGATCCGGGGATCGCGCATATCGCGGCCTATGCGGTATCCGGTCTGGAGCGGACCCTGGCGGTGCGCCTCGGTGTTCCGCTTTATGGCTGCGATCCGGCGTTGCAGCGGCTGGGGTCGAAAAGCGGCGGGCGGCAGTTGATGCGGCAGGCCGGCCTGCGGATCCCGGACGGGGTGGAGAATCTGAAGGACGAAAACGACATCGCGGCCGGACTGGCGGACATGAAATCCCGCGACCCCGGGCTGCGGCGGGCGGTGGTCAAGCTGAACGAGGGGTTCTCCGGCGAGGGCAACGCGATCTTCGATTTCCGCGACGCTCCGGAAGGTGCCGCGCTGCTGCCGTGGATCGCCGGCGGGCTGCCTCGGATGGGATTCGAGGCGAAGGGGATGACGTGGGAGGCGTATCTCGCCAAGGCCCGCCAGATGGGCGCGATCGTCGAAGCGTTCGTCGAGGGCGAGGTTAAGCGGTCGCCCTCCGTCCAGTTCCGCATCGACCCGCTTGGCACGGTGGAGTGCATATCAACGCATGACCAGGTGCTGGGCGGGCCGGGCGGCCAGGTGTTCCTCGGCTGCAGTTTCCCGGCGGGTGAGGCGTACCGGCTGGCGATTCAGACCGAGGCCGCGAAAGCCGCCGCGCTGCTGGGCCGGCATGGCGTGCTTGGGCGCTTCGGCATCGACTTCGTCTCGGTGCGCCAGGGCGACGGTTGGCGGAATTACGGGATCGAGATCAATCTGCGCAAGGGCGGGACCACGCACCCCTTCCTGATGCTGCAGTTCCTCACCGGCGGCGCCTACGATCCGTCAACCGGCCTGTTCCGGATACCGACCGGGCAGCCGCGATTCTACTACGCCTCCGACAACCTGGAGGCGCCGCACTACCGGGGCATGACGCCGAACGACCTGGTGGACATCGCCGTGCTGAACGGCTTGCACTACGACGGCACGACGCATGAAGGCGTGGTGTTCCATCTGATCGGCGCGCTGTCGGAGTTCGGCAAGCTCGGCGTGGTGTGTGTCGGCGCGTCGCCGGAACGCGCCGAGGCGCTGCGGCGGCGGACGGTGGAGATTCTGGACCGGGAGCAGGGCGGCTGCGGGTGAATGCGGGCGCTCCTCGTCATGGCCCGATGCGCCTAACGTCATGGCCCGACGCTCTTACCGTCATGGCCCGGCTCGTCCGGGCCACCTATACCAGCACCGTGCCGCGATAGGTGGCCCGGACAAGCCGGGCCATGACGGTAAGAGAAGGCTCTTATGGCGAAGTCTGTTGGCAGGCGCCTGTAGCCCGGCAAAACGCCAAGACGTCATGCCGACGAAGGTCGGCATCCACGCCTTAATGCGGTGCAGGCTGCTGCAAAGGCGTGGATGGCGGGCCTCCGCCCACCATGACGGGGTGACGGGCCGGTGTCCGCCTCGCAAGGCCAACAAGCTGCGCCATAAGAGCCTAAGAGAAAGCCCGTCCCCGCCGCTACTCCTCCAGCCCCGCCTCTTCCTGCCGCGCGGACCATTGCAGGTGCTGGCCGCCGTCCAGGGCGATCATCTGCCCGGTCATCGCCGGTAGCCCAAGAATGGCCAGCACCGCCGCGGCCATCTCCGCCGGGCTGCTGCCATGGCCGAGCGGAACCGACGCCGCCTGCCGGGCAAACTGCTCCGCGGTCTGCCGCGGGCTCGGCAAAGTCGGCCCCGGCCCGATGGCGTTCACCCGGATCCGCGGCGCCAGCGCCAGGGCCATGGTTTGAGTCAGCGCCCACAACCCCGCCTTCGAGATCGTGTAGGACATGAAGTGCGGCGTCAGCGACCACACCCGCTGGTCGATCATGTTGACCACGACGCCCTCGGCCGCGGCGGGCAGCGCGCGGGCGAAAGCCTGGATCAGCACGAACGGCGCCCGCAGGTTGGGCTCGATATGCGCGTCCCAGGATTCGCGGGTGGCGTCGTCCCACTCGTCCCGCTCGAACCGGCTGGCATTGTTGACCAGTACGCCGACAGGACCGAGCGCCCCGGCGGCACGCGGCAGCAGGCCCGCGACCTCGGGTTCGACAGCCAGATCAGCCCGCAGAACAACGGCGCGCCGGCCCAGGGCTTCAATGCGCGCGCTGGTTTCCGCGGCGGCGGATGGGCTTGAATGATAATGAATCGCCACGTCGAAGCCGGAAGCTGCCAACTCCAGCGCAACGGCCTGACCGATGCGTTGAGCGCCTCCGGTCACCAGTGCTGCTCTCGGGATGGAACCAGGAATGGTGGCCGTCATGCCGACGGAGGTAGTCCGCCCCGGGCGCGGCGTAAAGGCCCGGCATCGCCAGCCCGCCGGATCAGGCCGCGTTCGGTTTCGCCCGGGAGCCCTCGATCGCGGGATGGCGCAGATACTCGAGATTTCCGCGGCACGCCGGGATGAACTGGGCGGCGCGGAAGGCGGTGTGGCGGATTGCGGCCTCCGCCGGGAAATGCAGCCCATGAAACAGGCCCGCGATCACGACGATGACCGCGACCAACGGCGCGAGCTTCAACACGGGCGGCGGACCGGCGTAGCGCATCAGCGCCGCCGCCCCGGCCAGGCCAATCACGGCGCCGAAAACCACCTCCGGCAGTGAATGCATGCCGAGCACCAGACGTGATGTCCCGATCACCAACGCGGCCAGGATGGCCGCCGGAAGGATGCTGACCTGGCGTCGCGTGAGCATGGCGGCCAGTCCGCCGGTCACGACGGTGGCCGCGGCGACGTGGCCGCTCGGGCTATGGATGTCCATCGGTCCGAAGACCGGCGAACACGACAGGAAGATCAGTTTGGAAGCCGCCGTGGCCGTGAACGTGGCGGCGACGACGATCAGCCATGTTACGGCGCCGCGCCGCCAGCCCTGCACGGCAAGAGCGATGGCAACGGCAAGCACCAGTGGCAGGACAACCGCCTGGTCGGCGAAATCGGTCAGGTATCTCACGGGCGCCCGTATAAGCCGAATCCCGGGAGAAATGGTTTGCGAACACATTAAAATTACGATTGTAGCGGCGGATGTGAACCGCTTGAGCCCGTTGCGAACCGCTATCGAGCGATGCTTTGACCCCCTGTGCGGATTCGAGCGGGAGACGGGGACGCCGATCTTCGCCGGGATGACGGGGGCGGGGCTTCCCAGCCTTGGCAAACCGCTCCGCTGGTGCGAGGAAAGATCGTCAGACGGTTGAACGGCCCTGCCGATTGCGCCATCTCCCGCAGGCCAGAAGGACAGGAAACATGTATCCAGACGTTTCGCTTTACATCGACGGCACCTGGACCGCGGCCGCCGCCGGCCGCAGCATCGACGTCGTCAACCCCGCCACCGGCGACAAAATCGGCACCGTGGCCCACGCTGACAGAACCGACCTGGATCGCGCCCTGGAAGCAGCGGCCAAGGGTTTCCGCACATGGCGCAAGGTGGCCGCGTTCGAACGCTCCAAACTGATGCGCCGGGCCGCTGACATCCTGCGCGGCCGCGCCGACGAGATCGCCCGCGTGCTGACACAGGAGCAGGGCAAGCCGCTGCCGGAAGCCAAGGGCGAAGTTCTGGCGGCCGCCGACGTCATCGACTGGTTCGCCGAGGAGGCAAGGCGCGCCTACGGACGCGTCATCCCGGCGCGGGCGGATGGCATCTACCAGCTTGTGATCAAGGAGCCGGTGGGTCCGGTCGCCGCATTCACGCCGTGGAACTTCCCGATCAACCAGGTGGTGCGCAAACTCTCCGGGGCGGTGGCCGCCGGATGCTCGATCATCGTCAAGGCGCCGGAGGAAACCCCGGCCTCCCCGGCCGAACTGGTCCGCGCCTTCGCGGACGCCGGCATCCCGGCGGGCGTGGTGAATCTGGTCTACGGCGTACCGGCGGAGATTTCCGAGTATCTGATCCCGCATCCGGTGATCCGGAAGATTTCGTTCACCGGCTCGACCGTCATCGGCAAGCAGTTGGCGGCGCTGGCCGGTGCGCACATGAAGCGCGTGACGATGGAACTCGGTGGCCATGCCCCGGCGATCGTGTTCGACGATGCCGATATCGCCGCCGCGAGCAAGCTGCTGGCCGGTGCCAAGTATCGCAACGCCGGGCAGGTCTGCGTGTCTCCCACCCGCATGCTGGTGCAGGAAAGCGTCTACGAGCAGTTCGTCGAGGGCTTCGTCGCCCACGCCAAAGCGGTGAAAGTCGGCGACGGGCTGGAAAGCGGCACGACCATGGGGCCGCTGGCGAACGCCCGCCGCATCACCGCGATGGAGACGTTCATCGGCGATGCGCAGCAGAAGGGTGCCACCATCCGCACCGGCGGCAGCCGCATCGGCAACAAGGGCAATTTTTTCGAACCGACGGTGCTGACCGATGTGTCGCTGGAGGCCCGGGTCATGAATGAGGAGCCGTTCGGGCCTCTGGCGCTGATCGCGCCGTTCCGTGGGTTCGACGACGTGGTGGCGGAGGCGAACCGCCTGCCGTTCGGCCTGGCGTCCTATGCCTATACGCGTTCGGCGAAGACCGCCGCGGCAATTTCCGCGGCTGTCGAGGCGGGGATGATGTCGATCAATCACCAGGGCCTTGCGCTGCCGGAAACGCCGTTCGGCGGGGTGAAGGACTCGGGCTACGGCTCCGAAGGCGGTTTGGAGGCGATCGAGGGGTACCTGATCACGAAGTTCATCACCCAGGCTGGCATGTAATACCAGTCCATGTTGAGAGCGGCTCTTCCCATAAGCCGTCATGGCCCGGACAAGCCGGGCCATGACGGTGGGGAGGGGGCCGATGCGTCAAAGTCAACGCGGACTGGTATAATACCAGCGCTCCCCGGCGTCATGACCCGGACAATATCCCGGACAAGCAGGGCCATGACGAGCCGCAAACCGGCCTTCTTTTCGTGATCGATCCGGATTGATAGCGCTTCCGCGACCGGCCATGATAATCCCCTTATCACCCGCATCCAATGCTTTGGTTGTTATTGCGCGCCAGATGAATTAAAATCAACAAATTGATTCATGTCCGGAGAAGGGCCGCTGACCGAGCCGCCATATCCGCTGATTGCCGGCGCAACCAGCTCGCAGGAACCCATTCTGCCGCGGGTCGTCGAAGCCTTGCCCTGCGCCGTCGCGGCCGCCGGCGTGGGGGATGGCCGCATTCGCGCGGCCAATGCCGCCTGGATCAGCCAGATCCAAGCCGGAGCATGCGTCGCCCCCCCCGGCCTGGCTTTGGAGGCGCTCTTCCCGGAGGCCGGGGATCTCATGAACGCGCCATCGGGGGGCACCGCCCGGCGCGCCCTTCGGCTCGCGGCCAGCCCGGGTGGCGCCGCGACATGGTGGGACCTCGACATCGTCCCGCACCCGGACGCCCACGGCGTCGTGCTGGTCACCGCGCACGATGCAACCGACCGCGTGCTGGCCCGGCGCGAGGCGGAGGATGCCCGGGAAGCGATCGAACCCATCGGCAACCGTTTGCGTCTCGCCCAGGAAGCCGCCGGCATCGGCACGTGGGAATGGGACGGCGCCGCCGATACGATGGCCTGGTCGCCCGAGCAGTTCCGGCTGCACGGCGTCGATCCCGCCCTCGGCGCGCCCGCATCGCTGAGCGCATGGCTCGCCCTGGTCCATCCCGCCGATCGGCCTCGGATTTTGCAGGCGATGGATGGTTTCCGGCCGGGCGAGGCCACCACCCATCATATGGAGTTCCGCGTCCACCGGGCCGATACCGGCGAGGAGCGCTGGCTTCTCGCCGTCGGCCGGGTCCTGGCGTTCAGCCCGGACGGCCGCCCCGCGCGCATGCTCGGCGTCAACCTCGATATCACCCGGGGACGGGCGCAGCAGGAGGCGTTGCGCGAAAGCGAGGCCCGGCTGAGCCTTGCGGCGGCCGCAGCGCGCGTGCACGCCTGGGATTGGGACATCGCCAGCGGCCGGGTGACCTGGACCGGTGGCCTGGAACAGGAACTCGGCCTGCCGGCGGGAGGCTTCGGCGGCACCAAGGATGCGTTCCGCGCCCTGGTGCATCCCGCCGACCTGCCGGGTGTCGAAGCGGCCTTGCAAAGAGTCTTCTCCGGTGAGACGGACGGCTACGCCGCCGAGTTCCGCATGTGCCGGGCCGACGGCACCCTGCGCTGGGCCGCCGCACGGGGCACCGTGATGCGCGATGCCAACGGCCGGCCGGTGCGCGTCGTGGGCATGGATCACGACATCACCGGCTTCAAGGCGATCGAGGCGGCGCTGCATGAGCGCGAACGGCAGCAATCGGCGGTGGCGGCTCTTGGCCAGTTCGCTTTGCGTGCGCCCGGTGCACAGGCCGTGATCGAACGCGCGGTTGACCTCCTGACCCGAACGCTGGGGGTCGAGTTCGTCAAGGTGCTTGAATTGCGGCCGGACGGGCAGGAGCTGGTTTTGCGCGCGGGCACCGGCTGGAAGGACACCTACCCCATCGGCCAGGCCACCATCTCCGCCGATTGCGGATCGCAGGCGGGCTACACGCTGCTGCAAGGCGCCGGCCCGGTGATCGTCGAGGACCTGAAAGCCGAAACCCGCTTTGCCGGTCCGCCGATGCTGCACGATCACGGCGTCCTCAGTGGCATGAGCGTCATCATCCGAGGCGCCGGGGAAGGCGATCCCCCGTTCGGAGTCCTCGGAGTCCACACCGCCAGGCGGCGCAGCTTTACCGGGCACGATATCCGGTTCCTGGAAGCTGTGGCCAACATCCTGACTGCCGCCGTTCAGCGCGGGCAGAACGAGACGGCGCTGCTGGGGCGGAAAGCGGCGCTGCGCGCGCTGGTGGAGACGATCCCGGCATTCACCTTCACCGCCTCTCCGGACGGGCGGAACGAGTACCGCAACCGGCGTTGGACCGATTACTGCGGGCCGTCGGCGGAACACACGGAGGGTCTGGGCTGGGCGGACATCGTGCATCCGGAAGACCGTGAAGCCACGCTCGGCGCATGGGCGCGGGCGGTCGCCACCGGCGAGACCTACGAACGGGAACACCGGCTGCGCGGCCGGGACGGACAGTATCACTGGTTCCTCACCCGCGCCGTGCCCGAGCGCGCGCCCGATGACGGGCGCATCCTGCGCTGGCTCGGCACCTCGACCGACATCTCCTCCATCGTCCGGATGCGGGACGATGCAGTCCGCCGGGTCGAAGCGCTGGAGGCCCGGGTCACCGAACGGACCCGGGCGCTGTCCGAGGCGGCGAAAGAACTCGGCGCCGAGATGCGCCGCCGCCAGGAAGCCCAGTCAGCCTTGCTCCAGTCGCAGAAGCTGGAGGCGCTCGGCCAGCTCACCGCCGGCGTGGCGCATGACTTCAACAACCTTTTGTCGGTGATCCTGGGCAGCTTCGAGCTGATCGAAAAGCGCAGCCGCGAGCCGAAGGTGATCGACCTGGCCGCGAACGGCAAGAACGCCGGCAAACGGGCTGCGTCGCTAATCCGCCAGCTTCTCGACTTCGGGCGGCACGAGCCGCATACCTCGATCGTCGTCGATCTCCTCGAAGCCCTGCCCGAAGCCGATCAGTTGATCGGCCACGCGATCGGGTCCCGCATCGAGCGCGTGATGGACGTCCAGTCCGATGTCTGGCAGGTGCTGGCCGATCGGCATCAACTGGAAGTGGCGCTGCTGAATTTGGCGATCAATGCGCGGGACGCGATGCCGGATGGCGGCACGCTGACGCTCAGCGCCCGCAACCTGTCGCCGGCGGAACGCCCGGAGAAGCTGCGCCCGGTGGAGTGCGTGGCCATCGGCATCCGCGACACAGGCATCGGCATGCCGGATAGCGTGCTCGCCCGGGCGAACGAGCCGTTCTTCACCACCAAGGCCGCCGGAAAAGGCACCGGCCTGGGCCTGCCGATGGTGCAGGCCTTTGCCGAACGGTCAGGCGGTTGCGTCGTTATCACCAGTGTTCCCTCCGCCGGCACGGTCGTCGAGATCGTTCTGCCGCGCGCCGCCGTGTCCGGCATGGCGTTCGAGGCGGCGAATCCCGAAGCCGCTGAGCGGTTGCCATTCGCCACCCTGCTTCTGGTCGATAACGACGACCAATTGCGCCAGATCATGGCCGGCTATCTCCGGGCTCAAGGATACAGCGTCATCGAAGCGCCCAATGCGGAGGCTGCCGTTGTGCTGAGTCACTCGATCGAAACGCTGGACCTGCTGCTGACCGATGTGACTGTGCCGGGCGCATCCGGGGCGGAGTTGGCCGCGCGGCTGCGCGCCGATCGGCCGGATTTGCCCGCGCTGTTCATGACGGCAAGCGCGGCTGAAGCCGATCTCGACGGGGAAGCTGTGCTCAGGAAGCCGTTCACCGGGGCGGAGCTGGAAAATGCGGTGCGCGGCCGCCTGCTTGCAGTGCTCGCCGCCGGGAAGGCGGATGGCGACCCGCTGATCAGGCGGCTGCGCAGCCCGGAACTGTTGGCGGCCTACCTGTTCTGGCGCGCGGCCCGCAACGGCAAACGGCCGCCGCGTCTGCCCGATCTCAACTGGGGCGGCCTGCCTCAGGCTGCCAATGCCTTCACCGCGGCGATAGAGCCGGCCGGCAACAGGGTGAATTTCAGATTTCTCCGGGTGGGCGCCGCTCTGGAGTCGCGCCTGGGGCGAAAACTGGGTGGCACCTTAACCTCCGAACTCGGCGGCCCGGCGCAGGACGATGAGGTCCTCGGTTCGTTGGAAGGCGCCTACAGACGGTGCGCCCGCACGCAGTCGCCCAGTTACGAATATGCAAGCTACGATTTCGGCGACGGCGCCCCGGTCATGTTCGAACGTTTGATTCTTCCCGTGTCGGACGACGCGGAGCATCTGACCCATCTCGTGGGGATTGCGCTATTCAACGAAAATGCCCAGACGAACTGACGTGTGGCAATGATCGTAGGTATGTCCGAGCATGACGGCAGACGCCCCGGTTCCCGATTTTGACGAGCCGCAGCTGGCGCAGGCGGTGGAACGGCTTTCGCCGGAGAAGGTGCACACTCTGCCGTACGGCGCCATCCGGTTGGACGCCGAGGGAACTGTTGCATTTTATAGCGATTCGGAACGCCGCCTTTCCGGCTATCGCAAAGAGGTCCTCGGCCGCACCTTTTTTACCGAAATCGCGCCGTGCATGAACAACCCGGGATTCAAGGGACGCATCGATCGGGCGCTCGCGGCCGGCAAACTCGATATCGCATTCGGCTATACGGGCGACATGCCGTCCGGACCCATGGACCTTGACGTGCGCATCCAATCCGCGGCCGGCGGGGGTTGCTGGATCTTCCTGAAACGGGAAGAAGCCTAGCAACCGTCAGTGCCCTCACCCGGACAAAGCCGGGCGGACGGCCATGACGAAGAGACCCCGGGGATGGCCTGTCCGGCCGGGCCCGCGGCCAGCCGGGAAAAGCTGACCAGGCTGCCCGTCCCGGCAAAGACCGCGCCGAGCGAAAGCGCCAGGGCCGGACCGTGCGGCATCGAGATGCCGAAGCACAGCGCCACCAGGGCGGCGCCGACGGCCTGCCCGACGAGGCGGGAGGTCGCGACGATGCCGCTGGCGCCGCCGCTGCGGTCCGGCGGCGCGCTCGACATGATCGCCTTCAGGTTGGGCGACTGAAAGAAGCCGAACCCCGCGCCGCAGACCATCATCCTCCAGACGATGCCCGCCGTGCCGGGATGACCCGGCAACCCCGCAACCAGGGCGAGGCCGACGCACAGGATGGCCAGCCCGATGCCGCCGAGGATCGCCGGAGGATAGCGGTCCGACAACGGCCCGGCTATCGGCGCCAGGACCGCCGTCATCACCGGCCACGGCGTCAGCAGCAGGCCCGTCTGCACGGCGCTGAGACCCAGAACGGACTGGAAATAGAACGGCAGGGAGACGAACGCCAATCCTTGCGCTGAGAACGAACAAAACGCGGTGAGGGACGACAGGGCGAACATCGGCCGGCGATACAGATCGACCGGGAACATCGGCGCCGGCAGCCTGAGCTGCCAGAGCACCAGCAGCACGCCGGACAGGGCGGCGACCCCCAGCAGCGTGCCTGAAACGGCTGGCGAAACACCGTGCGCCGCCTCGCCGATGCCGAAGATCAGGCAGCCGAAGGTCAGGGCGTTCAGCGCCGCGCTGCGGACATCGAACGGGTAGCCGGCGTGTTTCGTCTCCGGCAGGACCCGTACCGCCAGCACGAAGGCGACCGCGCCCAGCGGCACGTTGACCGCGAACAGCCATTGCCATGAACCCACCGACAGGATCGCGGCGGCGACCGTCGGCCCGATGGCGGTCGAGACCGCGACCACCAGGGCATTGTAGCCTACGCCGCGGCCGAGCGACCGGGACGGGTAGATGAACCGGATCAGCGCGGTATTGACGCTCATGATGCCGCTGGCGCCGAAGCCCTGGATCACCCGCGCGGCGGTCAGTGTCGGCAGCGACCAACTGACGGCGCAGAGCAGCGAGGCCAGCGTGAACCCGGCCAGGCCCCAGACATAGACGCGTCGATAGCCGATGATCTCGCCCAGCGATGCGATCGGCAGCAGCGAGACCACCAGCGCCAACTGGTAGGCGTTCACCACCCACACCGAAGCCGCCGCGCTGGCGTTCACGTCCGTGGCGATGGTGGGCAGCGCGGTATTCGCGATCGAGGTGTCCAGCGACGACATGCCGACGGCAATGACCAGGGTGGCAACCGCGGACAGGAAGCGGGGGCCGCTCAGGCCGTCTTCGGAGGGGGATTGGCTCATCGCGTCCGCATTCGCTGTCATGTCTCCCTAACGCCGGGCCGGGCGGCCACGGTTGCCGGGACAGCGTGCCGGGGTTCGCCGCGCATGGCCACCCCCTGCGCATGGCCACCCCCTGGCCAGAGATGACCGAAGGCACCATATTGGGCGCGTGACAACATCAAAGCGAAACCAAATGCGCCGCACTCCCGTCCTGATATCCGGCCTCGCTGCCCTGGCGCTGGCTCTGTCGCCCGGCCTGGCGGAGGCCCGGGCCGGGGATGGCGGCTCTTTCGGCAGCCGCGGCGGGATGACCTATACGGCTCCGCCGCCGACGCGGACGGCGCCGTATTCGGCCGAGCCGATGCAGCGCAGCATGACGCCGAGCGCCCCGCAACCGGGCTACGGCGGCGGGCCGGGCTACCAGCAGCCTGTGCGTTCGGGCGGTGGGTTCATGTCCGGCCTGATGGGCGGCCTCATCGGCGCCGGCATCGGCGGGTTGCTGCTCGGGCACGGGTTCCTGGGCGGCGGCATGGGGATTTTCGGCTTCCTCGGCATGCTGCTGCAGCTTTTCCTGCTGTTTGTGATCGTCCGGTGGGTTTACCGCCTTGTCACCGGAGGCCGCTCGCCCGCGATGGCGGCGGGACCCGGGATGTTTGCGCAGCGCAACATGACCGGCGCCGGGCCTGTGCCAACGGGCGGGCGGCCCGGCGGTCCGCCGCCGATTGCGGTTTCACCGGCCGACTACCAGCAGTTCGAGCAGCTGCTGCAGGGCATCCAGGCGGCCTGGAGCGCGCATGACCTCGCCGGGCTGCAGGCGATGGCGACGCCGGAGATGGTCAGCTATTTCGCCGATCAGCTCTCGCAGCAGGTCAGCCGGGGTGTGCGCAACACGGTGACGGACGTGCGCCTTGAGAGCGGCGATCTGTCGCAGGCGTGGACTGAGCAGGGCAGAGACTACGCAACCGTGGCAATGCGGTTCTCGATGATCGACGTGACCCGGGACGCGGGCGGCCGGATTGTCGATGGCAGCGCCGGGGAGCACGTCACCGCGACTGAGATCTGGACGTTCGTGCGTTCGCGCGGCGGGCGCTGGATATTGTCGGCGATCCAGCAGGCACGGTAGCGTCACCGGCCGTTGGCCCGCAGGCATCTTATCGTCATGGCCGGCGTGTCCGGGCCACCTGTGCCAGTACGTGCCGCGATGGGCGGCCCGGACAAGCCGGGCCATGACGATGGAGGCGTCATGACCGCACTCGACCCGATTCCCTATCCCGACTCCCTGCTGCGCTCCATCCTCTCGACCGTGCGCACCATCGCCATGGTCGGCGCCTCCTCGAACTGGAACCGGCCGAGCTACTTCGTCATGAAGTACCTCCAGGGCAAAGGCTACCGGGTCATCCCGGTCAATCCCGGCACCGCCGGCAAGAACCTGCTGGGCGAACGCATCTATGCCAGCCTGCGCGACATCCCCGAGCCGATCGACATGGTGGACGTGTTCCGGGCCTCCGGTTCCGCCGGGCCCATCGTGGATGACGCCATCGCCATCGGGGCGAAAGTGGTGTGGATGCAGCTCGGCGTGCGTAACGACGAAGCGGCGGCAAAGGGCGAGGCCGCCGGCCTGACGGTGATCATGAACCGCTGCCCGAAGATCGAGTTCGGCCGCCTCGGCGGCGAACTGTCCTGGAGCGGGGTGAACTCCGGCATCATCCGCAACCGCGCCGCCCAGCCGCCGACGGACCGCGCGCGCAAGCCCCGCCCGTTGCCGGCGGCCAATCTCAGCTACGGTTTCGAAACGCGCGCCGTGCATGCCGGCGCGGCGCCCGACCCGGCGACCGGCGCGCGCGCCACGCCGATTTACCAGACCACGGCCTATGTGTTCGACGACGTCGACCACGCGGCATCGTTGTTTAACCTGCATAATTTCGGCTACATCTATTCCCGCCTGACCAACCCCACCGTCGCGGTGCTGGAGGAGCGGGTCGCCAGCCTGGAGGGCGGCCGCGCCTCGGTCGCCGCCGCCTCCGGCCATGCCGCGCAGTTCCTGGTGTTCGCCACGCTGATGGAACCGGGCGACGAGTTCCTGGCCTCGCGCAACCTGTATGGCGGCTCGCTGACCCAGTTCGGGCTGTCGTTCAGAAAGCTCGGCTGGACCTGCCACTTCGTCGACCCGGCCGATCCGGAGAATTTCCGCCGCGCGCTGACGCCGAAGTGCAAGGCGATCTTCGTCGAGAGCCTCGCCAACCCCGGCGGCGTCATCGTCGATCTGGCGGCGATCGCCGAGGTCGCGCATGCGGCCGGGCTGCCGCTGATCGTCGATAACACCCTGGCGACGCCCTATCTGTGCCGCCCGTTCGAGTGGGGGGCGGACATCGTGACCCACTCCACCACCAAATTCCTCGCCGGCCACGGCAATTCGATGGGCGGCATCGTGGTGGAGTCGGGCAGGTTCGACTGGGCGCAGGGCGGCAGGTTCCCGTCGATGACGGAGCCGGAGCCGGCCTATCACGGCCTGCGGTTCTACGAGAATTTCGGCGACTTCGCGTTCACCACCAAGGCGCGGGCGGTTGCGCTGCGCGACTACGGACCGTCGATGGCGCCGATGAATGCGTTCCTGACGATCACCGGCATCGAGACCCTGCATGTGCGGATGGAGCGGCATTGCGCGAACGCTCAGGCCGTGGCGGAGTTTCTGGCCGCGCATCCGCGTGTGGCATGGGTTTCGTATGCCGGGCTGGAGAGCAGTCCGTACCGGGCGCTGGCGCGGAAATACCTGCCCAAGGGGGCCGGGGCGGTGTTCACGTTCGGCGTGAAGGGCGGCTACGATGCCGGGATCAGGCTGGTCGAGAGCGTCGGGCTGTTCTCCCATTTGGCGAATATCGGCGACACGCGCAGCCTGATCCTGCACCCGGCGTCAACGACCCACCGGCAACTCACCGAGGAGCAGCGGATCGCCGCCGGCGCCGGACCCGATGTGATCCGGCTGTCCATCGGGTTGGAGACAGCGGAGGATTTGATGGCGGATCTGGACCAGGCGCTGGCGGCGGGCTGACGGCCGGCTCTTTTCGTCATGGCCCGGCTCGTCCGGGCCATCGCCGCACGCACGTGCCGCGACAGGTGGCCCGGACAAGCCGGGCCATGTCGAGTGGGGAAGAATGCCTACTCCGGCGGCGCGGCCATCCGCCGGATCGTCCCTGTCGTGCTATGCCCTTCCCGCAGCGTTACCAGCAGGACCTTGCCGCCCCAGTTTCGGACCAGATCGCCGCCCACCACCTGATCGACGGTGTAGTCGGACCCTTTCACCAACACATCCGGCCGCAGCGCCCGGATCGCTTCCAGCGGCGTATCCTCATCGAACAGGATCACCAGATCGACCGGCGCCATTGAGGCCATCACGGTCGCCCGCGCCATTTCATTCTGCAGCGGCCGCGCCGGCCCCTTCAGCCGCTTGACCGAGGCATCCGTATTCAGCGCGACGATCAGCCGATCGCAGGCTGCGCGCGCCTCGCTGAGCAGGCGGACATGGCCGGGATGGATCAGGTCGAAGCAGCCATTGGCAAATCCGATCTTCAGCCCGCGCCGGTGCCAATCGGCGACCTTCTCGACGGCATCCTCCAGGCTCGAGACCTTGCGGTCGGTTTGCACCAGATCCGCCAGATGCAGTTCGTCCAGCAATTCCTGCCGCGACACCGTCGCGGTGCCCTGCTTGCCGACGGAAATCCCGGCGGTTGCATTGGCCAGCATCGCCGCTTCCGGCAGCCCGGCTCCCGCCCCCAGAGCCACCGCCAGCGCGGCGACCAGCGTGTCGCCCGCGCCCGACACATCGGCGACCTCGCGGGCTCGTGTCGGCAGATGCAGGGTCTCGGCGTCCCGGCGCACCAGGGTCAGCCCCTTGGCCGAGCGTGTCACCAGCACCGCCTCGCCGCCGGTCGCCTCCAGCGCCAGCTTGCCGGCGCGGTCCGCGGCCGTGTCCTGTTCCGCCTCGATGCGGGTCGCCAGCCGCACCTCATGCTCATTCGGCGTCAGGATCGTCGCGCCGCGATAGGCCGAGAAATCCGGCCGCTTCGGGTCCGCGATGAGGATCCGCCCCTGACTGGCCGCGATGGTGAGGATCTCATCCAGCACGCCGTCGCACAGCACGCCCTTGGCGTAGTCAGACAGGACGACGACATCCGCCGCGCCCATATTGGCCGTCACGGCCTGCAGCAACGCCGCCGAACCGGCGGCATCCAGCGGGGCTGTCGTCTCCTCGTCCAGGCGCAAAAGCTGATGGAACCCCGTCATGAAGCGGGTCTTCGACGTGGTCGGCCGGTTGCCCGCGCGCACCAGCGCGGCGGTCATGCCGCGCGTTGTCTCAACCAGCCGCTCCACCTCCGCGCCGGCGGGATCGTTGCCGATGACACCAATCAGGATGGCCTGGCCGCCGAGGGTGGCAATATTGAGCGCAACGTTGGCGGCGCCGCCGAGGGTGGAACGATCGTCCGACGGCCGCAGCACCGGAATGGGCGCCTCCGGCGACAAGCGGTGCACCGCGCCGGTGACGTAGCGGTCGAGGATGATGTCGCCGATCACCAACACGCGGGCGGAATGAAAGTTCCGGACGACGGCGGCCAGTTCGATATCGGTGGGCGGCAGCATCCGGCCTGACTCCGCCAGGATGAAGGTCATGCGGCGATCCTTGATGGCGAGTGATGACGACGTTCGGTCCATTAGAGCGTGTTCAGGCTGACTGGAAAGGCGGCGGACGCTGCCACCCCGTCATGGCCCGGCTTGTCCGGGCCACCTATACCAGCACCCTGCCGCGATAGGTGGCCCGGACAAGCCGGGCCATGACGAATAGGGTCATCGCAA
>CAINOE010000061.1 GCA_903851415.1 uncultured Rhodopila sp.
GAGCCTGGTGCGGCCGCGGGCGGGGCAGGCGGCGGAGGCGTTGGGGTGGACGACGCTGCTGGAGGCGCTGGCACGGCTGTGGCGGGACGGCGCCGCGGTGGACTGGGTGGGACATGACGCGCCGTATCGGCCGAAGGTGGCGGATGCGCCGGGGTATCCGTTCCAGCGGCAACGGTACTGGCTGCCCGACCCGACCCTGGAACCCGCCACATCAACGGCCGCGCCGGATCGCGATCCGGCCAGCGTGGGCGACGCCCGTGTCACCGGTTTCTACGACGAACTGGCCGCCGCGGCTGGCCACGATGACGATGCCGGCGACGGGAGCCAGGGGCACCTGACGTTCGGCCTGATGCCGCAAGCCAAGGCGGGTTTCTCCTGGGTGCGGGCGCTGTTCGCGGGCAACGCCGCGCCGTCGGACGATGTCACGCTGCGGCGCGCCCAGGCGGCGCTGAAACAGGCCATATTTGAACCGGTGGATTTCTCCACGGCACATCGCGTGCTCGACTTCGGGTGCGGCCATGCGGCCGACATCTGCGCCCTGGCGCGCCGGCATCCGCACCTGACCCTGGACGGCTGCACCATCTCTGCCGGTCAGGTCGCTGTCGGCCGGCGGCGGGTCGCGCAGCTCGGGCTGGAGGATCGCGTCCGCATCCACCATCGCGACAGCGCCCGCGATCCGTTCCCCGGCCGCTTCGACGTCATCTTCGGGATCGAGGTCTCCGGCCTGATCGAGGACAAGGCGGCGCTGTTCGACAATATCGCGGACCATCTGGAGCCGGGCGGTGCGCTGGTCATCGCCGACTTCGTCGCCACGGCCGATGGCATCGCCAGCCCCGACACCGCCTCATTCACCAGCACCGCGGAAGAATGGGCCTCGCTGCTCGCCGATCGGCGGCTGCGGCTGACGGATTGCGTCGAGGTCAGCGGCGAGATCGCGGCCTTCCTGGACGATCCCGGCTTCACGGAACAGGTCGAAAGCCTGGTGGCGGAGCACGGGCTGTCGCCGCTTACCCGGCGCCACCTGCTGTCCAACGACAACATCGGCCGGGCGCTGCGGTGCGGCATCATGCGCTATGTGCTGCTGACCGCCCGGCATGACCGCACCGCTTCCCCCGCTCGCCTGCTGGTGGCGAACCGTGCGCGCCTTGCCGCGCCTGATCGCTGGACCGCCGCGGCAAGCTGGCGCGACTGGTTCTACCGCGTGGTTTGGGAGGAGCGCCCGGTGGATGCGGCACTCGCTCTCGGCCGGGCGGCGCTGCGCGTGATCGCCCCGGACGCGGCGGCGGTGGATCGACTGGCGCGAGCCTATCTCGGCGCGGCGGATCTGGCGTCGGTGACGCCGGCACCGCCAATGGTCCGCCTGCATGCCCACCTGCTGACGTTGCAGGCCTCGGCCGAGGACCCGGACAGCCTGCCCTTACCCGGCCTGCCGGAGGCACGGCTGCTGCAGCGATGCGGTCCGCGCCTGCGTGCGGTGCTGGAAGGCAAGGCGGATCCGCTGGACGCCCTGTTCGGCGATGGCGGCGCGGCGGCGGAGGCGCTGTATGCGGACTCTCCGTGCGCCCGTGCGGTGAACGCGATCGCCGCCGCGGCGCTGGACGAGGCACTGTCCGGCCGGCCGCCCGCAACCGTGCTGGAGATTGGCTGCGGTACCGGCGGGACGACCGCTGCCTTGCTGCCGCGGCTGCGCCCGGGGGACCGCTACATCGCGACCGACGTGTCGCCGCGGTTCGTCGCCGCGCTGCGCCGGCGGCTGAACATCGATGGCGGCACGCTCGATATCGAGCTTCCGCCGGAAGCGCAGGGATACGCAAGCGGCAGCGCGGATGTGGTGGTGGCGGCCAACGTGCTGCACGCGACAAAGTCGCTGCGGGCAACCCTGGAGCACGCCGCCGCGCTGCTGGCGCCGGACGGGCGCCTGCTTTTGGTGGAGAACTCCGGCAGCTTGCCCTGGGGTGACCTGACGTTCGGGCTGACCGCCGGCATGTGGGCCTTCGCCGACACCGACCTGCGTCCGTCGCACGCGCTGCTGCCTCCGGCCCGGTGGGTGTCCTTGCTGCGGGATGCCGGGTTCGAGGCAGCGTTCTATCAACCGAATGACGAGCAGACCGCGATGCTGTCAGGGCAGTTCGTGCTGCTGGCTCATCGCAAGACCGTGGATCGGACCTGGACCGCGCCAGCCACCGATGACGCGGTGGCGCTGCTGGGCGCCGCGTTGGACCAGGTGCGCGCGGCCGTGTCGGAACCGGTGCCGCCGAGGCTGTGGTTGGCCACCCGCAACGCCCGCGCCACCGGACCAGGCGAGGCAGCCGATCCGGTGCAGGCAACGCTGTGGGGCATGGCAAACAGCGTCGCGATCGAGCATCCGGAACTCCGCCTGACCATGGTGGACGCCGATGATCCGGCGGCGGTGCCCGGCCTGGTCGCGATCGGTTCGGCGGAAACCCGGCTTGCCGTGCGCGGCGGGCGCGTGTTCCGGGCGCGTCTCCAGCGAGCCGCGCCGCCGGACGCGCCGGCGGAGATCCGCGCCGACGCAACCTATTTGATAACCGGCGGCCTCACCGGAGTCGGACTGGCGGTGGCGCGCTGGCTGGTGGCGCGGGGCGCACGCTCCGTCGCGCTGGCGGGGCGCACGCCGCAGCCCATCGGCGGGTTTCCGCCTGAGGCCACGGTGACCGGGCATGCATGCGACGTGGCCGATGAAGCCGCCCTGTCCGATCTGCTTACCACGCTGGGGCGGGAACGGCCCCCGCTGCGGGGCATCTTCCATGCCGCGGGCGTGCTCGACGACGCGGTGCTGGCGCAGCAGACGGCGCAGCTGATTGCCGCCGTCCTGCGGCCAAAGCTGCAGGGTGCCCTGTTGCTGGACCGGCTGACGAGCCACCTGCCAATCGAACATTTCGTGCTGTTCTCGTCATCCGCCGCGCTGGTGGGTTCGGCGGCACAGGCCAACCATGCAGCGGCCAACGCGGCGCTTGACGCGTTGGCGGAGCGCCGGCGCGCGGCGGGACTGCCGGCCCTCAGCATCAACTGGGGCGCCTGGGGGGAGATCGGCGCAGCGGCAAGGGCCGGGGAGGGCGTCGCTCGCCGCGGTCTTCTACCCATGCCGCCTGACGCCGCGCTGGACGCGCTTGGTCACGCCATGGCCGCGACGGACGCCGTGATCGGTGTGCTGGACGTTGATTGGCCGGTCTTCCTCAATCGCTTCCCGCCGGGTAACCAGCCGCCGCTGTTCGACGCGATGGTCAAAGCGGACGCTGTCACCCGGCGGGACCTGGACCGGCCGGCGGCGCAGGCCGTCCTGCCTCGCTCGCTTCGTTCGGATCTTCAGGCCGCGGCCGAGACTGACCGCACTGCCGTGCTGCTGGGCCGAGTCCAGGCGATCGTCGCGCGCATTCTTGGCCTGCCGGCGGATAGCCTGCCGCAGCCGAACGCGCCGTTGCGGGAACTCGGGCTCGACTCGCTGATGACGGTCGAACTTCGCAACGCACTCGCCGCGGCGTGCGAGACCCGGTTGCCGGCAACATTGGTGTTCGAACACCCGACCTGCGCCGCGCTCGCGACGCATCTCGGCGCCACGGTGTTCGCTGGACTGGTGCCGTTGGAAGCGGCGGCCGGCGACGGATTGGACGCCCTCGATGCCGATGCCCTGGCGCGGCTGCTGGAAGACGAACTGGGTGCCGCGGACGCGCAACTGGCGGATACCCCATGAGCGAAGCGGTCACCATCCAACTGCGAGAGGCGGTCCGCACCATCCAGGCGTTGCGCGCACGGGTGGCGGCGCTACAGGCGGAGCGTGCCCCGCCCATCGCGATCGTCGGCATGGCCTGCCGCTTTGCCGGAGCGGACGACCCCGCGGCGCTGTGGCGCGTGCTGGCTGGCGGCGTTGATACGGTGCGCCCGACCCCGCCCGACCGGTGGGACAACGCCACGTGGTTCGACGCCGATCCCGATGCCGCCGGGCGGGTGGCATTCAAGGAAGCGGCATTCCTCGATGACGTCGACGGCTTCGACAATGCACTGTTCGGCATCGCGGCGAAGGAGGCGGCCGGGATGGACCCGCAGCACCGCATCCTGCTGGAACTGGCGTGGTCGGCGCTGGAGGACGCGGCGATCCGACCGGACGGGCTGGCCGGATCACCGACAGGGGTGTTCCTGGGCATGAACGGCGGCGACCACATGCTCGCGACGCTGTCCGTCCCGGATCGGCTGGGCACCCATGCGCTTGCCGGTGCGGTGGGCAGCCTTGGGGCGGGACGGATTGCCTATGCCCTGGGGCTGAGCGGCCCGGCCATGGTGGTGGACACCGCCTGCTCGTCATCCCTGGTGGCGGTGCATCTGGCGGTGCAGGCGCTGCGGCGGGGGGAGTGTTCGCTGGCCCTGGCCGGCGGGGTGCATCTGATGCTTGCGCCGAACGTGTCGGTTGCGCTGAGCCGGGCGCGCATGATGGCGCCGGATGGGCGGTGCAAGGCGTTCGACGCGGCGGCTGACGGGTTTGGCCAGGGTGAGGGCGGCGGCATGGTCGTGTTGCGCCGCCTGGCGGACGCGCTGGCGGCGGGCGACCGGGTGTTGGCGGTCATCGCCGGCAGCGCGCTGAACCAGGACGGACGCAGCGCCGGGATCACCGCGCCGAGTGGGCCGGCGCAGGAAGCTGTGATCCGGGCCGCGCTGGCCGATGCGGGGATCGCACCCGACTCGGTCGACGGCATCGAGGCGCACGGCACCGGAACCGCGCTCGGCGATCCGCTGGAACTGCATGCGCTGGCCGCGGTGTTCCGGCCGCGCACCCGCGCGCTGACCGTCGGGTCGGTGAAGACAAATCTCGGCCACACCGCGGCGGCGGCCGGGATTGCCGGGCTGATCAAGGCGGTGCTGATGCTGCGCCACCAGGCGGTTCCGCCCGTTCCGCATTTCCGGCGACTTAACCCCCATGTCACCCCGGGCGGCGTGGAGTTCGAGATCCCGGTGGCACTCGGGGCGCGGCCGTTGGATTGTCTCGGGGTCAGTTCGTTCGGGTTCAGCGGAACCAACGCGCATCTGGTGGTGCGGCGGGCGCCGGACACAGCGGATGCAGGCGTGGCGCCGCCCGGGCTGCTGCTCTCGGCGCGTACGAAAGAAGCGCTGGGTGTGCTGATCGCCCGCACCCGGGCACGGCTGGCCGACGGGCTGCGGTTCGACGACGCCTGCCTGACGGCGTGGCGCGGCCGGGCGAGGCTGGCCTGGTGGATTTGGGTGACCAGCCCTGACCAGTTGGCGGACGCCGAACCGCGGCAAGGTGACGTGCCCGAACCCGAAGCGGGCGGTGCTGTCGGCCGGATCGCCGATCTGCCGCTTTACCCGTTCGAGCGGCGACATTTCCCACGGGTTGCCTCCGGTGCCCGTTCCGGGGGAGCGTTGTTTCCGGGCCGGATGCTGGATACTCCCTCGGTCGACCGGCAACTCGAGTGCGTGCTGGACCTGGCCGCGCAGCCTTGGCTGGCGGACCATAAGGTGCAGGGGCGGGTGATCGTGCCTGGCGCGGTGATGATCGCGCTGCTGCTGGGTGTCGCGCCGCAGCCGGCGGACGCGCTGGCGGATATACGGTTTATCGAGCCGGTAATCCTGGACGACCGGCCGATCCGGCTGGTCGCGCTCGGGCGGCCCGACGGCAGCCTGGCGGTAGGCAGCCGCTCGGGTGCCGGCTGGATATCGCACGCGACAGCGCAAACGGCCGCAGCCGAGCCGCCGCTTTCTATCCAGGCGCCGGATGCACAAGAAGCGCAGTCGCGGGACGCTTGGGTCGCCCACCTGTCGGCGCTCGGCATCACCATCGGACCGGTTTTCCAGGCGATCAGGACGATTGCCACCGGCCCTGTCACCACCGCCACGCTCGATGACAGTATTCTCGGCGAGCCGATCGGCGGCAGGTTCCATCCGGCGCTGCTTGACGCGGTGCTGCAGGTCGCCGGCGGGACCTTGCCGGCCGAATCGGTCCTGCCCGTCGGTATCGTCCGGCTTTCGCTGCACGCGGCACTCCGTGGACCGCTCCGTGTCGTGGCCCGCCGCGACGGCGATGCGATCGACCTCGCGGCGGCGGCGGAGGGCCGTGCGGTCGCCAGCATAACCGGCCTGACGGTGCGGCGGCTGGCTGACAGCCTGCCGCCGCTGGTTGCCGAACTGCGGTGGAAAGCGATAGCCACGGCCGCGCCGCTCGCCGCCCGGCCTGTCGTATTCATGGTGGCACCGGGCGGCGAAAACCTGCCCGAGGCACTGGCCCTGATTCGCCGCCATCTTGCGGAACCGCGGCCGATCGCTTTTGTCACGCACGGCGCAACGCCGCCGGTGACCGATCCCGCCGCGGCCGCTTTCGCCGGGATTGCCTCGGCGCTGTCCGAGGAGCGGCCCGAATTGCGCGGCCGCTGCATCGACGTGGCCGCGGGGACCCCGGACGCGCTGCTGGAGGACGAGCTATCGCGCGTGGACGCCGAGCCTGTCGTGGCGCTGCGGCCGGAGGGGCGGTTCGTCCCGCGCCTGGCGGTCCTGCCGCCTCGCTCCGGTGCCGTTCGTCTCAGCGGCACTGCGCTGATCGCCGGCGGCCTGGGCGGCATCGGCCGGCACGCTGCCGCCTGGGCCGTTGCGCGCGGCGCCGAAGCCGTGCTGCTGGTCGGACGCACCCTCGGCATCCCGCCCCCGGACCTGCACGTGCACGCGCAGGTGCTGGCGGCCGACATTGCCGGGCCGGACGCGGTGGAGGCACTGCGGGCCGCACTGGCGGGGATGCCGCCGCTGCGAACCGTGGTGCATGCCGCCGGCGTGCTGCGCGACGGACTGATCGGGGACCTGACGCCGGCCGATTTCGCCGCGTCATTGGCGCCCAAGCTTGGCGGCGCGCATACCTTGCACGCATTGACCGAGGACCTGGACCTCGACCACTTCCTGCTGTTCGGGTCCGTGGCAAGCCTGATTGGCGCCGCCGGACAGGCAAACTATGCAGCGGCCAACGCGGCGCTGGACGCCTTCTCCCATTGGCGGAGGGCGAGGGGACTGCCCGCCACATCGATCGCGTGGGGCCGCTGGGCGGGGACCGGGATGGCCGCCGGCCTGACGGAGGCGCAAACGGCACGGGTGGCGGCCCGCGGCCTTGCGGGCATGACACCCGCCCGGGCGCTGGCGGCGCTGGACGCCGCGGTCATCAGCGGCGCGCCGGTGGTGATGGTGGCATCATTGGACCTGTCGCGCCTGGCAGCCGCCGCCCCCCCGGCCTTCGCCGAACTGGTGCCGGCCGCAGTGCCGGATAGCGGGCCGGTTTCCGCACAGGTTGCAGCGGTGGTGGCACAGATCCTCGGCCAGGCAGCGGTGCCCGGCCAGCCGCTGGTGGCCTGCGGGCTCGATTCGCTGATGGCAACCGACCTGCGTAACCGGCTGAACCGGCGCTTCGGCATCGCCCTCGGCCTGGCCGATCTGTTGGGCGGGGCGGACGTGACGGGACTCGCGGTTGCCGTCGATCGCGCCATGGGCGCCAGGGAAGCCGCAGTCGATGAAGATGTGGAGGAACTGACGCTGTGACAACGGCCGCCTTCCTGCAGAGCCTGCAACAGCGAGGCGTAACCCTGCGCGCCGACGGCGACTCCCTGGGGGTGCAAGCGCCCAAAGGCGTGCTGACGGATACCGATCGTGGTCGACTTCGCAACGAAAAGGCCGACATCCTGGCCTGCTTGCGAGCGCCCGTCGACGACACCGCGCCGTTCCCGCTGACCGACATCCAGCAAGCATACCTCGTCGGCCGCGTCGCGGAGCTTGAACTCGGCCGAGTCGGCTGCCACGCCTACCGGGAGTTCGAGCAGCCGTCGCTCGACATCTCCTTGCTCGAACGAGCATGGAACCGGCTGGTCATCCGCCACCCGATGCTGCGCGCGGTATTCACCGAGGACGGCCGGCAGCGCATCCTGGACACGGTTCCGGCCTATCGTATCGAGGTGCTCGACCTCCGCGAATCCGCCGGTGCCGAAGCGACCCTGCAGGCTTTGCGGGCGGAGCGGTCGCATCGCGTCTACGATCCGGCGAACTGGCCGCTGTTCGAGATCCACGCCACTTTGCTGCCTGACCGGGTGCGGCTGTCTGTCGGCATCGACCTTCTGGTGGCCGATGCGGCGGCGCTGATCACGTTGTTCCGCGAGTGGGGTGTTTTCTATCGGACCCCGGATCAAGACCTGCCTCCGCCGGCCGGCCGCTTCGCCGATCACGTGCGCAACCTGCCGGTGACGACCGCTGCCGAAGTCGGTTACCGCAAGTCCCGGCTCGACACCCTGCCGCCCGGGCCCGACCTGCCGCTGCTGCCACCATCCGGGGCACCGCGCTTCGTCCGCCGGAGCCTCCGGCTGGATTCGCCGCGCTGGCGGCACCTCAAGCGCGCAGCGGCATCGCATGGCCTGACCGCCTCGGCACTGATTGCCGCAGTCTATGCGGATATCCTGGCGGCCTGGAGCCGGCGGGACCGCTTCAGCGTCACCTTGACCCGTTTCGCCGCGCCGCCGGGCATGGAGGGCGTTATCGGCGATTTCACCTCCACCATGCTGCTGGAGGTGGACAGCACCGCGCCGACCTTCCTCGACCGGGCGCTGACGCTGCAAAGGCGCCTGGTCGCTGATATGGATCATGCCGGCCAGAGCGGCGTGGCGGTGCTGCGGGAGCTGCGGCGGCGGCGGCCGGATTTCGAGCCTGTGCCGGTCGTGTTCACCTCCACCCTCGGTCATCCGGGGCTGGACCCGGACGCGCCCTCGCCGCTCGCCTGGCTGGGCGAGACGGTCTACGCGATCACCCAGACCCCGCAGGTGGCGATGGACCATCACGTGCTGGAGGAAGACGGCGCGCTGGTGGCGGGCTGGGATGTGGTGGAGGCGCTGTTCCCGCCGGGCGTGCTCGACGCCATGGTCAGCGCCTATGGCGTGCTCCTGCATGACCTCGCTGCCGGGACCGGATGGGAACGCCGGGTGGTGGACGCGATCCGTCCGTCCGTCCGGGCGTCCATGGTGCCGGGACCGGCACCCGCGCTGCTGCACGCGGCGTTCGAGTGCCAGGCGGCGGCAACGCCTTTGCGACCGGCGGTGATCGCAGCCGATCGCACGCTGGACTACGCGACGCTCGACCAGGCCGCGACGCGGTTGGCCGGGCGGATCGTCACGGCCCTGGAAGGCGCGCCGCGTGATCGGCTCGTTGCAATCGAGTGCGCCAAGGGCTGGCGGCAGGTCCTCGCGGTGCTGGCGGTGCTGAAGGCCGGTGCCGCGTATCTGCCGGTCGATCCGGCGCTGCCGGCTGAACGGCGGCGGTACATGACGGCGCAAGGCGAGGCGCTATTGCTCGAACCGGCTTGGTTGGACGCCGCGCTGGAGGGACCGGTCCCGGCGTTGCCCGCGGTCGGCGATCCGGCGCGGCTGGCTTACGTGATCTATACCTCCGGTTCCTCCGGCCGGCCCAAGGGCGTGATGATCGAGCACCAGGCGGCGGTAAGCACCGTCGCGGAGATCAACCGGCGCTGGGGCGTGGGGCTGGACGACCGGGTGCTGGGCTTGTCGTCACTCAGCTTCGATCTGTCGGTCTACGACATCTTCGGTCCGCTCAGCGCCGGTGGCGCGCTGGTGCTGCCGTCAGCCGAGGCCACCCGGGACCCGTCGGAATGGGCGAGGCTGCTGACCCGCCATGGCGTCACTGTCTGGAACAGCGTGCCGGCACTGATGGCGATGCTGGTCGAGCACGGGGTGCCGCAAGAGACGATCCTGCGCCTTGTGATGCTGAGCGGCGACTGGGTGCCGCTGCAGCTTATTGACCGTCTCCGGGCAGCCGTCCCGGCCGCGCGTCTGGTCGCCCTCGGCGGCGCCACCGAGGCCGCCATCTGGTCCAACGCCCACGAGGTTTCCGAACTCGATCCGGACTGGCCGAGCATCCCCTATGGCACCCCGCTCGCCGGGCAGATGCTGCATGTGGTCAACGGCCGCGGCGAAGAGGCGCCTGACTGGGTCGCCGGTGAGATCGAGATCAGCGGCGCCGGCCTCGCCCGCGGCTACTGGCGCGACCCGGCGCAGACCGCGGAGCGCTTCCGCATCGACACGCTGACCGGGGAGCGGCGCTACCGCACCGGCGATCTCGGCCGGTTCCGTCCGTATCGTGGCGCCTCCGGGCCGACGCCGATCGAGTTCCTCGGCCGCGAGGACTTCCAGGTGAAGGTGCTGGGCCATCGCATCGAGCTTGGCGAGGTGGAGGCGGCGCTGGCAGCGCACCCGGACGTGGCGCAGGTCGTGGTCGCGGCGCTGCCGCATGCCGGCGACAAGGCGCTGCACGCCTTTGTTGTCCCCGGCAAGGAAGCCTGGGACCGTGCGCGCTTTCTGCTGGAGCGCCACGGAGTCCGCCGCCTGCCCGGCAGGCCCTCGCATCCCCTCACTGCCCGCTCCGACCCGGAAACCTACGCCGATCGGCGGAGCGTACGGCGATACACGCCGGAGATGGCGAGCCTGGAGGGGCTGTCGGCGGTGCTCGCGGCCATCGGCGCCGGGCTGGCTGTGCATGTCGTCGCGGCGCGCGTTGACGGGCTGGCCCCGGGCCTGTGGCGCTACGACGCCGCGGCCCACGCCCTGCAACCAGCGGGTGATGCACCGGCCATGACCACGCTCGATGCCGGCACGGGGCGGGTGGTCGCCGACGCGGCCTTTCTTGTGACGCTTGACGCACCCGGGGACCGGCGCGCGGCGCTGCTGGCGGCCGGGGCGGCGGGCCAGAGGATGATGCTGGCTGCGCAGGCCGCCGGCCTGGGACTCTGCCCCATCGGCGCGCTGCTGCGCGACGGCGTGCCGGTGCTGCACGGTTTCGCGGGCGGGGAACCGGCGGCCGAAACTGCTGGCTTCGACCTGGCGGGCGCGCTGCGGGAACATTGCGCCGCCTCGCTGCCGGCCTGGATGGTGCCGCGCCATATCCATTTGCGGGAGGCCCTGCCGCTCAGCGCCAACGGCAAGCTGGACCGCGCGGCGCTGCGGCCGCCGGATGAGGCCGCCGCCGCGGCCGCCGAGGGACCGCTGATCGAGGCGGTCGGCGCACTGGTGGCCGAGATCCTCGGACAGACGGTGCATCCGCAGCAGAACCTGTTCGACTGCGGCGCGACGTCGCTGCACATCGTCCGGCTGCAGCGACGTATGAAGGAGGAACTGGGCAGCCAGCTCGGGGTGGTGGAACTGTTCCGCTTGCCCAGCGTGGCCGCTCTGGCCGGGGCGATCGCAGGAGAAGCCGGACCCGATGCGGTCGAAGCCGGGCTGGCGCGCGCCGCTCGCCGCCGGCAGATGCGCGCCCGAGGCACCGCGTGATCGCCGTCATCGGCATGGCGGCCCGGTTTCCCGGCGCCCCGGACCTCGCGGCCTGGTGGGATCTGCTGCGCAACGGGCGTGAGGGACTGACCCGCCTGGACCCCGGCGAACTGCTGGCCGCGGGCGTGCCGCCCGAGGTTCTGGCGGACTCGCGCTATGTTCCGGCCGCCGGGATGCTGGACGGGTTCGACCGGTTTGACGCCGGGTTCTGGGGCATCAGCGGGCATGAGGCGGCGCTGATGGACCCGCAGCAGCGCATTTTGCTGGAACTGGCGTGGCACGCGCTGGAAGACGCCGGCATCGACACGCGCCGGAGCGACGCCGCCATCGGCGTGTTCGCGAGCGCCGCGATCAGCACCTATCTGCTGTTTCAGCTTCGCCAGTCGATCGCCGGTCCCAGCGCGCCCAGCCAGTTGCTGGCAATGACGGGCAACGACAAGGACTATGTGGCCACGCAGCTCGCCTATCGGCTGGACCTGAAGGGACCGGCGATTTCGGTGCAGACCGCTTGCTCCTCCTCGCTGGTGGCGATCCACCTGGCCTGTCAGAGCCTGTTGTCCGGGGAGTGCGACATCGCGCTCGCCGGCGGGGTTAGCGTCCGGGTGCCGCACCGAGTCGGCTACCTGCACGAGGCCGGGGGGATGCTGTCACCTGACGGCCACTGCCGCAGCTTCGCGGACGACGCGGCGGGGACAGTGTTTGGCAGCGGCGCCGGCATGGTGGTGCTGCGCCGGCAGCAGGACGCGGGGCGGGACCGCGTGCGGGCAATGCTGCTCGGCTCCGCCATCAACAACGACGGCAGCCGCAAAATAGGCTTCACCGCCCCGAGCCAGGATCGCCAGGCCGCGGTGATCGCCGAAGCGATGGCGGTCGCCGGAATCGCCTCCGCGGACGTCGGATATGTCGAGGGTCACGGCACCGGCACGCCGCTGGGCGACCCGGTGGAGGTTGCCGCACTCGCAGCGGCGTATCGCGGAACCTCGGGCGCGCCGGTCCTGCTGGGCAGCGCGAAAAGCAATATCGGCCATACCGAGACGGCGGCGGGCGTGGCGGGACTGATCAAGACGGTGCTGATGCTGCAACACGCCACCATTGTCCCCACGCTGCACGCCGATCGGCCGTCAACGCGGATCGAGTGGGGGGCGATGCCGTTCCGGTTGGCGCGGGACGCAAGCGCATGGACCGAGCGGCTGGTGGCGGGCGTGAGTTCGTTCGGTATCGGCGGAACCAACGCCCACGTTGTGCTGGGAGCGGCGCCGGTTGCCTCCGGGGCGCCGCCGAGGGCCTCGCGGCTGGTTGTGTCCGCGCATGACGACGCGGCGCTGGGCGCGCTGACTGCCGCGTATCAGGACTTGCTTGCCGTGCAGCCGGCGGCGTCCGCCGAGATCGCCGGGGCCGCGGCGCGCCGTCCTCGGCTGCCGGTGTGGGTGGCGGCCGACGATGCCCGCGGGCTGGCCGATGCGGTGCCGCAACGGAGTTCGGCTCCAGCGGTAGCCGCCAGCGGCGACGGGCCGCCGGTGGATGTGCCGCTCTACCCGTTCCAGCGCGCGCGCCACTGGATCAATGGTGATGCGCGCCTGCTTGCCGGGCCCGTCGCCACGCCGTTCGGGGAAAGCTTGCGGCAGGTGGTGCTCGATCCGCCGGCACTGGGTCTGCTGCGGCAGCACAGCGTCAATGGCCGGCCGCTGTTGCCGGCGGCGCTGTATCTGGCCGCATTGGCTGAAATCGGTCCGGTGTCGGATATCGCGATCGAACGCGCCTTCCTGCTTGAGGGCGTCCCGGCGTTGCAGCTCTGGCAGGCGGCCGGTGGCGGCTTGCGGCTGATGGCGGAGCAGGATGGCGTCTGGCAGTGCCTGGTGACCGCACGGCAGGCGGCGCCGGCGGCTTTCGGCAGCACGGTGGGAGTCCCCGGCGGCACGCTGCTGGACGGCGGCGCCTGGGCCGCGACCATGCAGGCGGCCGGGCTGACATTCGGTCCGGCTTTCCGCCTGATTACCAGGCTTTGGCGCGCGTCCCCCGCGGTGCGGACGGAACTCGATACATCGCGTTTTCATCCCATCACGGTCCTGGACGCCGGATTGCAGGCTTTGGGTGCGGCGGTGGAGGCCGGGGAGAATGGCTTCCGGCCCGCGGCGATCGGGCGTTTCGCCGTGACCGGCGATATCCTCGCGACATGCACCGTCGTTGCCCGCGTGACGGACGACGCAGCGAACGCCAAGACCGGCGATGTGCAGTGGCTGGACACCGGCGGCGCCGTGATCGCCGAGGCCAGGGGTGTCGTCTGCCGGCGGGCGCGTGCCGGCGGCATCGCGGACATGCTCTATCATATCGTCTGGCGGCCGGACGAGGATCCGGCGCTGACCGCCCCGTATCCGGAGCTGGAGCGGCTGGCCTGCGCCTTCGCCCGCGATGCGCTGTCGGCAGTGGCCGAACCGGCTCGTGCGCCGGTGGCCGGGCTGTTGCGCCGGCACGAAGCTGCGGCGGAAGCGACCGTGACGGACCCCGAGGCAGCATGCCGGGCCCTGTCCGAGCGCTACCCCGATCATGCGGCGGAAATCGCCTTGGTGCGGCGATGCGGCGTAGCCCTGCCGGCGGTGCTGGCGGGCACGCGCAATCCGCTGGATGTGCTGTTCGGATCGGATGGCGGTGCGGATGGCGCCTATCGCGGGTCGCCACTGGCCCGGCGGCTTAACCGGATGGCCGGCGCCGTTGCAGCGGCGGCGCGGCCGGCACGGGTGATCGAGATCGGTGGCGGCACGGCGGCCACGACGGCGGCACTCCGCACGGCCCTGCCGGGCGTGGCGGATTACCTGTTCACCGACATTGCGCCGTCCTTCCTGGCCGCGGCAGTGCAACGATTCGCCGGGTGGCCGGCGCTGCGCACGGCGGCGCTCGACATCGCCCGCGATCCAGCCGCGCAGGGTATCGACACCGGCGCGTGGGACCTCGTCCTGGCGGCCAATGTGCTGCATGCCGCGCCCGACCTGGCCGCCGCGCTGGGCCACGCGTGCCGGCTGCTGGCGCCGGGCGGGCGACTGCTGCTGATCGAGGGCACCGGACCAATGGCGCGTCTTGATATCACGTTCGGCCTAACCGCGGACTGGACGCGTCAGGAAGACCGCAGGCTGCGCCCCGATCACCCGCTGGTGGGCATCCCGGGTTGGCGGCGGCTGTTGGCGGATGCCGGGCTGCAGGATGTGGTCGTGGTGGCCGAACCGGGCGGCCAGGCGGTGCTGACCGCGGTTGCGGGGCCGCCGCGCTGGGTGGCCGTGGGTCGTGACTCCGCGCTGGCGGAGGCGATCGGGTTGCCGCTGCTGGCGCCGGGCGCGAAGCTGCCGCAAGCCCGCCTTGATGGAGTCGTGTCGCTGGCGGGGCTGGAGCCGGGCGACGGTCTCGCCGACGTGCTGGCACTCAGCCGCGGTCTGATGGAGCGGCCGGATGCGCCGCGCCTGCTTGTCCCCATGCCCGACCCGCCGGCGTCCGACGCGGCGGCCCTTGGCGGCTTCATCCGCACCCTGGCGCGCGAGCACCCTGACCTGCGGCCCCGGAGCATCGGGCTGGACGCGACCGACATCGCGCACGCCCTGGCAATCGAACGGGTCATCGACGACGGCGAGGACCGGGTGGTCTGGCGCGGCGGCCGGCGTTTCCTGGCGCGGCTGGAACCGCTGCCCTCCGTCCGCGGGGCGCCCGCTGCCCGGCGCGTGGACCACGACGGGAAACTGACGCCGATCGATCCGCCGGCGCCCGGGCCGCACGAGGTGCGTATCCGCGTTCGGGCAGCCGGTATCAACTACAAGGATGTGCTGACTGCGGCGGGCCAGGCGCCTGCCGCTGGCCCGGGTCTCGGCGGCGAGTGCGCCGGGGAGGTTGAAGACTTCGGCGCATGCGTTACCGGGTTCGCCAGGGGCGATGCTGTCATCGCGGTCGCTGCGGGTTCGCTCGCCACGCATGTATGTGCCGACGCAAGGCTGGTGATACCCAAGCCCGCGGCGCTGGATTTCGCCCGCGCCGCCGCAGTGCCAATCTCGGGCGTCACCGCCTGGCATGCGCTGCGTCATCTGGCCCGCATTCAGTCCGGCCAGCGTGTCCTGCTGCACGCCGCCACCGGCGGGGTGGGCTGGTTTGCACTCCGCATCGCCCGGGCGGCGGGCGCCGAAGTCGTCGCCACCGCTGGCAGCGCGGCCAAGCGCGCCCGCCTGTCGGAGATCGGCGTGCGGGAAGTGTTTTCCAGCCGCGATACCGGCTTTGCTGCCGCCGCGCCCGTACACGTCGTCTTGGGTGCGTTCCCGGAGCCGCAACGCGAGGCCGCCCTGCAACTGCTTCGCCCCGGCGGCAGCTACATCGAGATCGGCCGGACCGCCGCCGCCCCGGCGGCGATCCGAGCCGATATCGTCCACCACCATGTCGCGCTCGACCAGGTCGAGGCTCCGGTGTTCGCCGCCCTGCTGCGGGAGGTGCTGGAAGCGGTCGCCCGCGATCCCGGGCTGCTTCCTCCGGTCATTACGTTGCCGCTGGCGCAGGTCGAAGCGGCGTTTTCCGCCATGATGCGGGCAGCTCATATCGGCAAGCTGGTGGTGCTGCCGGAACAGGCCGCGGCGATCCGTGCCGAAGGCAGTTATCTGGTCACCGGCGGTGGCGGAGGCCTGGGTCCCGAGATCGCCGGATGGCTGCGGCGCCGCGGCGCCGGCGGCGTGGTCCGGCTGGTCCGCCGTGCGCCAGATGGCGCCGATGACGTGGTCGCCGGCGACGTGACCGATCCGGCCGCGCTGGAGGGCGTCGATGAGCATCTGCGGGTTCGCGGCCTGCCGCCTCTGCGCGGCGTTATCCACGCGGCAGGCGTGCTGGAGGACGGGGTCATCGCGTCGCTCGACCCTGCCAGCTTTGCCCGTGTCGCGGCGCCCAAGCTGGACGGACTGCGGGCGATCCAGGCGCGATGGCCGGATCTTGACCTGCTGGTTGGTTTCTCCTCCGCTGGCGCCTTGTTCGGTTCGGCCGGCCAGGCCGCCCACACCGCCGCCAGCGCAGCGCTGGACGCGGCGTTGGAAGAGGCCGCGGCGGCGGGCCGTGCGGCCGTGGCAATCGACTGGGGTGCGTGGCGCGACAAGGGTGCCGCAACCTCCGCGACCCTGGTTTCCGGCATGGGCAGCATCGCCACCGCGGACGGTTTCGCCGCGCTGGATCGGATCCTGGACAGTGGCGTCGCGCAGGCCGCGGTCCTGCCGATGGACCGGGTCGCCATGCGGAAGGCGGGGGTCGAACCGGCCTTGTTGCGAGAAACCGGCGATCTCCCCGACGCCAAACCGGCTGCCGCCCCGGCGGCGCCCGCTTCTGTCATGCCGCCGGAGGACCGCCGCGCCTGGCTGCAGGATCGGATTGCCGCCGAGTGCGCATCCATGCTGGCGATCCGAGGCACGATCGAACTGCGCCGGCCGCTGCACGAGATGGGACTCGATTCGCTCGCGGCGCTGGAACTGCGCAACCGGCTCGGGCGGCTGGCCGGTGTCATCCTGCCGGCCAGCCTGCTGTTCGACTATCCGACAGTTGCCGCGCTGACGGATCATATCGCGGCCGCCTGCTTTGGCCTGGCGACGGCGCAAGCCGCGTCCAAACCGCTGGATCTGTTGCCGGAGGACGACCTGGAAGCTGCCTCCGACGAAGAACTGGATGCAGCCCTGTCGGCATTTTCCGCGATCTATGGGGACGCTGAATGAGCCAGGCGGACACGGAGCGGCGGGTCAAGGAACAGGCGGTTCGCCTGCTGCAGCGCATGCAGGTGAAGCTGGACGCGTCGGAGGCTCGGTTCTCCGCCCCGGTGGCGATCGTCGGCATGGCGTGCCGGTTGCCGCTGGGCGACACGCCCGAGGCAGTCTGGGAAGGTTTGGCCGCGCAGCAGGACGGCGTGGGACCGGTGCCGCCGGGGCGGTGGGCGGCGGGGCCCGGCGCTGTCGGGTTCGGCGCCTTCCTGGCGGGGATCGACCGCTTCGATGCGGCGTTCTTCGGCATCAGCCCGCGTGAGGCCGCGGTGATGGACCCGCAGCAGCGCCTGATGCTGGAAGTGGCCTGGGAAGCCCTGGAGGTTGCCGGCATCGCGGCCGATGGGCTGGAGGGGTCGCACAGCGGAGTCTATCTCGGCTGCTGCACGGCAGACTACGCCCGCCTGGGTGATCCCGACGAAGCCGCGGCGGACGGCTATGCTGCGACAGGCGGGGCGCCAGGCGTGGCCGCCGGCAGGATCGCCTACACGCTGGGGCTGACCGGGCCGGCGATGGTGGTGGATACCGCGTGCTCGTCGTCGCTGGTGGCGCTGCATCTGGCGGTGCAGGCGCTGCGGGCGGGCGAGTGTTCGCTGGCCCTGGCCGGCGGCGTCAACCTGACCCTGCTGCCGCAAGGTGCCGCGACCTTGGAGCGGCTGCACATGCTGTCCCCGGACGGGCACTGCAAGGCGTTCGACGCGGCGGCGGACGGCTTCGTGCGCGGCGAGGGCTGCGGCATCGTGGTGCTGAAGCTGCTGTCGGAGGCGCGGGCTGCCGGCGACCGGGTGCTGGCGGTGATCCGCGGTTCGGCGGTGAACCAGGAC
>CAINOE010000062.1 GCA_903851415.1 uncultured Rhodopila sp.
AAGGTTACGGTGGACGAACTGACGAGCTGGCAAGATCTGATCTACGATTCCTGCAACATGTGCGGCCGTTGTTCGCTGATTTGCCCGATGGGAATCGATATCGCCGATCTGGTGGAGAAGGCGCGTCACGGGATGTATTCGGCCGGGCTGGCGCCGGCCGACTATCTCGGGTTGTTGGCCGAGAAGGAGCACGCGACGGGCAGTCCCTTCGGGTTAAGCGTAACGAAGTTCCGGGAGATGCTGCACGCCATCGGGGACCAGTACGGCGTGGCCATGCACGTGGATGAAGCCGCAGCCGATATCGTGCCAACGGTATCCTCCATAGACCTCAAGACCTATCCGGGCTCGATGGCGGCGATCGCGAAGATCCTGAACCACATGGGCGAGTCTTGGACGTTCCGGACGGATGGGTTCGACGCCGACAATGTTTCGTTGACCGCGGGAGACCGCGACGGCCAGCGCGCAACGACGCTGGGAATCGTCCGGGCGGCAGCGGCGTGCGGGGCGAAGACATTGCTGATGCCGGAGTGCGGACACGCCTTCACCGAAATGCGGTGGGAGGCAGCAAACGCGTTCGGCAGGAAGTTGCCGTTCCGGGTCATGCAGATCACCGAATTTCTGGCCGAAGGGCTGGCTGATGGCCGCATCCGGGTCAAAACGGTCAAGCAACGCGCAACCTACCATGACGCCTGCCAGGTCTCACGCCGCGGCGGCGCGACGGCTGCACCGAGAATGATCCTGGAGGCGCTTGGGGTGGACCTGCATGAGCTTGAAGATGCCGGCGACGCGAACTGGTGCTGCGGCGGCGGCGGCGGCGTGGCGCTCATCAACCACGCGGCGCCGTTGCGGCAAAAGGCGTTCGAGATCAAGCAGCGGCAGATCGAGGCGACCGGGATGGACACGGTCTACACCAGTTGTTCCGGATGCCGTCAGACGTTGGATCACGGTGGCAAAGCCGCTCAGTGGAACAGGACGGTTGGCAGCTTGCTCGAACTTGTCGCCGATAGCCTCAGGCCATAGAGCATGACAGCGAGACGTATTGTTATCGACCCGATCACCCGGATTGAGGGTCATTTGCGGATCGAGGTGTCGATCGACACTGCGGGAAATATCGTCGAGGCGCTCAGCGCCGGCACGCAGGTTCGCGGTATTGAAATCATCCTGCGGGGCCGCGATCCGCGCGATGCCTGGGCGTTCGCGCAACGCATCTGCGGCGTTTGCACGCTGGTCCACGGTCTCGCCTCGGTGCGAGCAGTGGAGGATGCGCTGGGTGTTACGGTGCCGGAGAATGGCGAGTTGATTCGCGACCTGATGGCCGGTGCACAGCTTTTGCAGGACCATGTCATTCATTTCTATCACCTTCAGGCACTGGACTGGGTGAATCCGATCCACGCGCTGGCAGCCGATCCCCAGGCCGCTGCGCGAATGGCCGAAACAATCGGCTACCACGAAACATCGCCGGATTATTTCGGGCGCGCGCAGGCGCGGCTTAAGGACTTTGTGGGGTCGGGCCAACTCGGGATCTTCACCAACGGGTGGTGGAACCATCCCGGATACAAACTAGGGCCGGCGGTGGATCTGATTGCGCTGTCGCATTATCTCGATGCGCTGGCATGGCAGCGTGAAATCGGCGAGGTGCTGACCATCTTCGGCGGGAAAAATCCCCACCCGAGCGTGGCTGTCGGCGGGGCGCCCTGCGCGATCTCGGTTGATGGCAAGCTTCCGGGCGGCGCTGATGCCACCGCGGTCTCGACCACCGGGCTGATTCGCGTGCGCGCGTTGATCGAACGGATGCGGGACTTTGTCGATGGAGTCTATCTGCCGGACCTGGTCGCCATCGGCGGCGGCTATAAGGATTGGTTCGGGCGCGGCGAGAACGTGCGAAACTTCCTGACCTACGGGGACTTTGCCGGTTTGGCTGCGGGCAACGGCTTTGGCGTGCCGCGCGGCGCCGTGCTGGGGCGCGACCTGTCGGAAATCCTTCCGGTAGACCTGCAAGATCCGGCGCAGATCCAGGAATACGTGGCACACTCCTGGTACAAATACAGCCGGGACAC
>CAINOE010000063.1 GCA_903851415.1 uncultured Rhodopila sp.
GGGTGCGAACCAAAGTTGTGCGATCAAGCGGCGACCTCCGATGATACTCCTGGCCGGTTGAGATTGGCGGGCGGGTTTGCGGCGAGCGCGGCCCAATAGTCTTCCCATTCGCCGTTCAGGCGATTGATCCGCAGCGCGAGCATGTGTTCGGCGTGCTCGACCAGCCACCAGGCGCCGGGCAGCTTCAGACGCTTTTGCGCGACATAGCGATGCGCGCTTTCGATTTCTCCGGAGCCGATCGGCAGCCCTTCGGCGAGCGCCTCGCGATATTTCAATTGGTCTTTGCGGGCGCCGAGATAACGATGGCATATGCGGACCGGGGCCTGGTCATCGCTCACCTCGGGAGCTTCGCGGTGGGGATCCAGGGCTGCCAGAACCGCATCGACGCGCCCTGTCTTCAGCGCGTCCTTTTGCGTCTCCATCCAGGCTTTCCCGGCGGCGGCGGCCGGCGCGATGGTCTTCGCGGCCGCGCTCAAATACTCGCAGACATGATAGAAATCAATCAGATAGCTGCCCTGAGCGCCGAACCGTTGTTCGATCTGGCCAACGATCCACGGCGCGCCGTCGCCCACCGCGTGCACGTGCGAGTCCGCCCCGAAGCCCGCGCGAACCGCGCAGTCGAACAGCCGCCGCCCCGCGACCTCCACGCCGCCTTCTATCCCGCCGCCATAGACCGGCGAGCGGCTTCCCTTGGCATGCGCGAGCGAAATCTTCGCCTCTTTCCACGACAGCTTCTTCCCCTTGCGCTTGTCCTTCCGGTCCGCGGCCGGCTCCACGACCGGGATCATGCCCCCGTCGGTCTGGGCGACGATCTGCTTGTGCCGGCCCGGTTCTTTCGGAAAGTCCAGCGACGGGCGGGCGGACTCGAAAATAGCCTGCGCATGGCCCAGAGCGACCCTCTGGATCGTGCTTTCGCCGATCTCGAAGCCGTAATGCTCGCGCAATTTCAGCGCGACCCGGGCGAACGGATCGTCCGCCGCGAAATCCGTGATCGCCCGCTGCAACGGCCGCGAACACCCGCGCGGACTGACCTTCGCGCCGAGAACAAAAGGGCGCACGCGGTTGCTTTTGCGCCGGTATTGCGGCTCCAGAACTACGATCTCGCCGAATTTCGTGTGCCAGCGGAGTTTTTTTTACCCTGGCGATGCATTCCGGCCTGGCCGCGAAGGTCCCGCTCCGTGGCCTCGACCCGCTCGTCCGCCCAGCCTTGCAGCGCCTCCCGGCCCAAAAGCCGCATCTCCTCGACGAGCCGTTCTTCAGCCGTGTCCGCCTCCGTGAGGTCTCCGGCCAGGTTCCCCACCGTGCTTGCGATCGACGCCACTCTGTCGCGAAAACGCGGATGGGATTGGAGAAAGGCCAAAAGCGCTTCGTCGCTGAGCTTCACCGTCGCCATGGGTCGATTCCCTCGATTGCCGAATCGCCACCATACTCCCACACAACGTTGAATCGCACCCGTTGAAATGCGTGCCGGCGCGCACGGGATAGGTCGCCTTGGGCAGGAAGTCTTCGAACCGGGCGCCAAAGATCGCCGTCATCGGGGCCAGGGTGGCTGACCATGGCTGGTCCGGAAACGACCGCACCGCCTCGGCGAGCTTGAGGAACCAGGCCCAGCCGTAGGGCCGCTCAAACCCGCGCGCGGCGGGGCGGTTGAGATAGGCGCACTCGCCGGCAACCGCTTCCCCGGTCAGCCGGGAATCGAACAGCGACCGGATCTCCCCGGCCTGAGGCATGTCCGGAAACAGCAGCAGCAGACGCGCCAGCATCCAGTAGGCGTGGACGCAGGAATGCCAGTCGAAGCTGCCGAAGAAGATCGGATGCAGGTCGCGCGGCGACCGCACGTCCTGCGGGCCATCGAGCACATGCGTCAGCGCGTGCGGGTATTCGCGGGTGACGTGGCCGAGGGCGATCCCGGCAAAGCGGGCGGCAAGCTCCACCGTCAACCGCGGGCGGACCTCAAATCCCATTGTCGCCGCCCCTGCCCGCATGCTTATGTGCCCCTCATGCCAGGAACATTACCGGAACCGTTCGCCGCCTGGTTCGCCGCCCGGGGCTGGTCCCCGCGCCCGCACCAGATGGCGATGCTCGACGCCGCCCGCGCTGGGGACAGCGTCCTGCTGATCGCGCCGACCGGAGGCGCAAGACGCTGGCCGGATTATGTAACGTGGCACATCTTTGCACCGCGATGAAAGAGTCCTGATGATATCGGGAACATCAGTTTTGCGATAGAAAATATGCTGCGAGGCATTGGTTCGCTTGCATTTGCCGGTGTCCGCACGCGATATTCAGGCGAACTGCGGAGTGCGTTCGATGCGGTATCGCTTGTACTCGCTGATTGCTGTGGGGTTGGTCTTTTGCAGCGCAGCGGCGCGGGTTCGGGGCGCAACGATCGATTGCGTGCCGCTGCGGCCGGGTCCTCAGGTCGACTCGAGCGTGGAAGATACGATCAAGGGCCAGGCGAATATACTGCTCCGGTCGCTGGGGTCGGGCACGATCGAGAACGGCTATCGGCAGGTACAGTCGGACACGCTGGCGCGCTATCCCGGTGCGGACAAGCTTCTGATCTGGCGCGAATATATTTACGTCGGCTGCACCCTTCTCGCCGCGTCCTCGCATTGGAGCGATGACGACAAGTGGGACAAATGGATGCAGTTGATGAACCGCTGGAGCGCTGCACCACCGACGGACTCCGCACCGGTGGCTCTGAAATCCCCCGCTGCGGCTGACCCGCCCTTGAGCGATGATGCAACCCCGGTGGCGGCTCGGCTGGTGATCGGGGGAGTCGGGCTGGGAACGAGCCTCGCGCAGCTTCAGGCGCGCAAGGATATTGGCCTTTCACTGGACGCAGACGGCAACCCATATGGCGAGGAGACATTCACGCTCACTTACGGACCCCGGCAGTTGGACGGTGATGTGGTTTTCGGTCTGCGGAGCGGCGTGGTCTACAGCATCACTGTCACCCATATGCTTGGATTTACAAGCTGCGCCGACAGTCCGACCGCATCGCTGATTTTGAAGGAGCAGATCCATGACTGGGGCACTCCGATACGCCGCGTAGTGTCGGGGGAATCCGACGGCACAGGTGGCCAAACCGCCAGCTACACCTTCCGTCGCAACGACATGGACATGGTCTTGGTTGCCCAAACGCCCTCTCGCTCCAACGGCCAGTCGGCGTGCAGGATCTCGTTGAACTATCAGCGGCGTGCCGATCCCGGATGAGATAGGTCGCGTGCCTGTGTTATTGAGCCGGTGACGTAACTATTGAGGGTTGGAAGTCCTTCTGCTCTACAATTAACAGCGAATACTTCTCACCATCGCTATTCCACCGAACGGCTTGGATATCAACATAAACCGGCGATCCATTCCGATAGAAACGAGCAAGTAAGCTCTGTTTATCAGCGTTCATATCGGCGGGCTTATGGATTATATCTGCCTTCAGGGCGTTCAATACCGAAAGATAGTTAAGATATATTTCCATGAAGCTCGCGTGGTTAGCGTTGTCATCGGCAAAATATTCGATCGAAATCTTATGCCCGTTCACCGAAACCTTCTGTCCCGGTTCGGGTTCAAAGCTGGCGCTGTCAAATGACCGTTCGCTATAATCAGTTATATGGTAGCCTGGGATATGTCCCAATGCCGGATAGTCATGCCCGGCGGCTAGCGCACACACGGGGGTGCAGAACGGGATAACCAACGATAGGCAGCCCCACCGCATTACAATTCTCCTCCGACAGAAACTTCCGCTCCGGAATGAATAACGGCGTAATTCAGCAACTATGCTACCGCTTTCGTTATGGCTGTCAACCGGTAGCGAGCATGGCAATTTCACGATTTCGTTTTGACCATCGTTTCCGCTGGCCGGAGCTACACGGAACGATTGTCGTTACGGAGTCCCTTAAAGGACTGCCCCCAAACCGAGCGGCGGACTTTAGCGATCCCACATTCGCCAACCAGTTTGGAATGAGGAAATTTTCATGCCTTGTAACTAGCTTGGGATTTTCGCCGATACTCGCCCACCGCCGGCAACAAGCAGGTTTGGCCTGCAACCCAGCAAGGATAATCTCCGACTGCTCAACCATTGCCGGGACCAGGTCGGCGAGGCCGGCGGTGCGCCGATTGCGCGACAAGGCTACCTGCCCGGCCGCTAGGGGTTTACCACACGATCGCGCCATTCTTTCCATCAGCCTCCAAAACCGTTGTCTCCGCCACTGCCCTCATGCTTATCTCCCGTCATGCCAGGAACATTACCGGAACCGTTCGCCGCCTGGTTCGCCGCCCGGGGCTGGTCCCCGCGCCCGCACCAGATGGCGATGCTCGACGCCGCCCGCGCCGGGGAAAGCGTCCTGCTGATCGCCCCGACCGGAGGCGGCAAGACGCTGGCCGGTTTCCTGCCCAGCCTGATCGACCTCGCCGCCAATCCCCGCCCCGGCCTGCACACCCTCTACATCAGCCCGCTGAAGGCGCTGGCCACCGACATCGCCCGCAACCTGACCCGCCCGGCGCAGGAGATGCGCCTACCCATCGCCATCGAGGCCCGCACCGGCGACACTCCGGCCAACCGCCGCGCCCGCCAGCGCGCCACGCCGCCGCAGATCCTGCTTACAACGCCGGAAAGCCTCGCCGTGCTGCTCTCCCTGCCCGACGCGCCGGCGTTCTTCAAGACCCTGGAATGCATCGTGATGGACGAGGTGCACGCTCTGGCCGGCACCAAGCGCGGCGACCAATTGGCGCTGGGTGTCGCCCGCCTGTGGTCGCTCGCGCCGGGGGCGCGGCGCGTCGGACTGTCCGCCACCGTGGCGCATCCCGACGCGATCCAGGCCTATACCGGCGCCTCCCGCCGCATCGAGGTGGCCGATGGCGCGCCGCCCGCTTTGTCCATCACCTTGCCGGAGGGCCGCCTGTCCTGGTCCGGCCATATGGGCCTGGAAGCCGCGCCGCAGGTGATGGACCGAATCCGCGCCGCCGGCATGACCATCGTGTTCGTCAACACCCGCGCCCAGGCTGAGCTGATGTTCCAGGCGCTGTGGAAGCTGAACGATCCGATGCTGCCCATCGGGCTGCATCACGGCTCCCTGGAAGTCGAACAGCGCCGCAAGGTCGAGGCCGCCATGGCCGCCGGGTCGCTGCGGGCGGTGGTGGCCACGTCGTCGCTGGACCTCGGCATCGACTGGGGCGGAGTCGACCAGGTCATCCAGGTCGGCGCCCCGAAAGGCGTCTCGCGGCTGCTGCAACGAGTCGGCCGTGCCAACCACCGGATGGACGAGGCCTCGCAAGCCATCCTGGTCCCCGCCAATCGTTTCGAGGTGCTGGAATGCGAGGCCGCCATCCTCGGCGTCGCCGCGCGCGAACTGGATGGCGACCCGCCGCGCTCCGGCGGTCTGGACGTGCTGGCGCAGCATCTGCTGTGCCTGGCGTGCAGCGCGCCGTTCCTGCCGGATGAAGTATACCGCGAAGTAACGACCTCCGCCCCCTACGCCGCCCTGCCGCGCGCCGATTTCGACGACGTGCTGGGCTTCGTCGAGCACGGCGGCTACGCTTTGGCCGCCTACGACCAATGGAAGAAGCTGTTCCGCGACAGCGAGGGCCGCATGCATGTCCGCAATGCCCGCACCGCGGTCACGTTGCGGATGAATATCGGCACCATCGTCGAAGCGCCGGTGCTGAAAGTCAAACTGACGGGCAAGCGCGGCTTCGGCCCGACTTTGGGCGAAATAGAAGAATACTTCGTCAACATGCTCCGCCCCGGCGACACCTTCATGTTCGCCGGCCGGCTGCTGCGCTTCATCCGCATCCGCGACACCGCCTGCGAGTGCATGGAGGGCGGCTCCGGCGACCCGATGGTGCCGGCCTATGCGGGCGGGCGGCTGCCGCTGACGACGAACCTCGCGGACCGGGTGCGCGGCATGCTGCAAGACCCGGCGTGTTGGGAGCTGTTTCCCGAGCAGGTGCGCGACTGGTTGCGGCTGCAGCGCGGCGTCTCCCGTTTGCCCGGGCGCAACGACCTGCTGGTCGAGACGTTTCCGCGCGGCGACCGCTGGTACCTGGTGGCGTATTGCTTCGAGGGCCGCAACGCGCACCAGACGCTCGGCATGCTGGTGACGAAACGAATGGAGCGGTTCGGCTTTGCGCCGCTGGGCTTCGTCGCCACCGACTACGTGCTGGGCGTGTGGTCCGCCAACCAGCCGCGCGACGTGGCGGCGCTGTTCGACCAGGACATGCTCGGCGACGACCTGGAGGCGTGGATGGCGGACAGCTCGATGCTGAAGCGGACGTTCCGCAACGTCGCGGTGATCGCCGGGCTGATCCAGCGCAACGTGCCGGGGGCGGAAAAGAACCGCCGGCAGGTGACGATCAACAGCGACCTGATCTATGACGTGCTGCGCCGCCACCAGCCGGACCATATCCTGCTGCGGGCGACTCGGGCCGACGCGGCGGGCGGGCTGACGGATATCGGGCGGATCGCCGGGATGCTGGCGCGGGTGAAAGGGCATATCGTGCATATGGTTCTGTCGCGGGTTTCTCCCCTCGCCGTCCCCGTGCTTTTAGAAATCGGCCGCGAAAGCGTGCGCACCGACTCGGACGAGGACGCGCTGCTGGCCGAGGCCGAGGCGATCATTGCGGAGGCGGTGGGCGAGGCCGAGCCGCCAGTGCCGGCGGTGCACCGGGCGAACATGGTGCGGCGGTCTACCGGCGCGCAGAAGACGTTACTGCCGCGCAAGCGTGCCGCTCAGACGGATTTGTTTTCGTGACCGCGGCGCCGATACACATGGGCGGCGAGCGGCTGATGCTGGATCCGATGGGGGGATTGTTCTGGCCGGCGATGAAGCTGCTGGCCGTTTCGGATTTGCATCTGGAGAAGGGATCGTCGTTCGCCCGCCGCGGCATGCTGCTGCCGCCGTGGGACACGCATGCGACGATCGACCGTTTGACGCTGCTGCTGCGGCGCTGGTCGCCGGAGATTGTCGTGGCGCTGGGGGACTCGTTTCATGACAGCGACGGGTGCGCCCGGCTGCCGGTGACGGAACAGCAGCGGCTGAGTGCCATGACCGCGGCGCACCGGTTCGTCTGGGTGCTCGGCAATCATGACCGGGTGGCGCCGTCGGGTTTGGGCGGGGATTGGGTGGACAGTTTCGCCGCCGGCCCGATGACGTTCCGGCACGAAGCGGTGTTCGGCGCGGCTGCGGGCGAGGTCGTCGGGCACCATCACCCCAAGGCGATGATCGAGGCGCGCGCGGGGTGTGTCAGCCGCCCGTGCTTCGTGTTCGACGGGCGGCGGCTAATGATGCCGGCTTTCGGGGCTTATACTGGCGGGTTGGATGTGCGCGACCCGGCGATCAACCGCCTGTTCCCGCGCGGCGGCCGGGTGTTTCTGTTGGGCAAAGATCGGCTTTTCAGCTTCGAGATCGGGCGGGGGAATGCGGTGCGGGTGGGGTAGGATGCGAATTCGCTGACCGCCGCGCGATCTCGGCTTTGGCTTCGTCGCGGCGGGCTTCGATGGATCGGACCCAATATGCTGGGAGTCGGCGGCCCGTCCCATTGTGTCATGGCCGGATTTAGTCCGGCCATGACACGGGGGCGAGATCCGCGCCGCCAGCCCTTATTCCAGCGCCTATGCCGGGCCATGACGTTGCGGAGGGGGCCGTGGGCGACAGTCAACGCGGGCTGGCATCATTCATGCGTCCCGCGAAACGCAAAAATGCGCGCCATACGCCCCGCTCAAGCCTCCCGGTAACTCAGCAGCAGCAGGCCCGAAATCAGGATGCAAACCGGCCACACCCAACCCGCGATCTGCCATGCCACGGGATTCGTCCGCGGGTTCAGCCTGATCTCCAGCCACCGCGCCCACCCGGCGGCAATCCCAGCCAGGGCCAGCGGCGTATGGGTCAACTCGATCAGCAACTGATCCTTGATGTTCGCAATCGCGTGGCTGTGCGTCAGCAGCAACGTCCCGCCCGCCGCGCACAGCAGCGGAAACACCAGCCGGGCCGTCCTGTTCGCCCAGCCCGTCGCCCTCACCCGCCACTCGAAGAACGCGAACACCACGATCAGCACAACGAACGACCGGTGCTGCAGCACCTCCACATCTCGCAGGCTGTTGAAGAAGCCGATATCGCCCATCGGCCAGGTCTCGGGGTCGGAGCGGAAGAACAGGAACACGGCCAACCCCGGGAACGCCAGCGGCCAGTGCCGCGCCCAGCGCAGCCCGGCCCGGTTCAGCAGAGCCAGCAGCCCAACCGCGCAGACGATCACACCCGCCCAGTGGTGGTTGTATTCCGACCACGCTATGTCGGCGGCGTTGCGCGGCGGCAACTCCCCTGCCCCCGGCGTGAACGCGACCTGAGGCGCCGCCTTCTGCTTCGCCGCCTGATCGTCCAACCGCGCCTGCAACGCCGGCAGCGCCAGCGCATCGTGGTCCGGACTGCTCAGCCGCGGCCATTCCGGCGTGTTGCGCTCGACGATCTCCGCCCAACTGACGCGGTCCCGGGTCAAATCCGCCGCGGGCGGCACCGAGGTCAGCGACGCCGCGGCAAAGAAGATCCCAATCCCGATCCCGAACTCCACCTCCGCGAACCGCCGCAGTCGTTCGGCTGAAGCGTCCGGATTGGCGCGTTGCCGCTCGACCATCAGGAAGTTCATCCCGCCCAGGCCGAGCAGCATCAGGAACATCGCGACCTTGGCGCTGACCATGACGCCGAAGGCGGTGCCGTACACGCCCTGCCAGTCGCCGATATAAAGCAGGCTCATGGCCAGGCCGCTGACCAGGATGCAGGCGACGCCCGCCATCGACATGCGGGAGAACCGGGCGCTGACCGCCCGCCATTGCTTGCCGTCGCGGACCCGGCCCAGTGCCAGCAGAAAGCAGGGGATGCCGCCGATCCAGATGGCGGCGCCGAGCTGGTGGAGGCCCTCGACAAGCAGCAGCCAGCCGCGGCTGTCGAGCCGGGCGGCGGCATGGGTGGTCAACGTCGCGGCGGCGAGTTCGATCGCTGTCAGCGCCAGCAGCGCCATCGCCGGCGCCCCGGGGCCCCGGAGCAGCAGCAACGCCGCCAGCAGCAGGGCCGCCACGGCCTTAACCGCGCCGGCGACGGCGTAGTCCGCGGTCAGCACGTTCCACACGCCGAGGTCAACCGTGTCGGTCAGCACGGCGGTCTGCAGCGCAACCCCGGCGGCCTGCGCAACCAGCAACCCGATCGCAGCGCAGCCGGCGATGCGGGCGGTGCCGGCGGCGATCTCCGGCAGCTTCAGCGGCCGGGCGAGCAGCACCAGGAACAGCACGCCGCCCAGCGCCACCGATTGCGACAGGATCGTCAGCCCGTGGATGACGATCGACAGGTAGCCGAACAGATCGACCAGCAGTTCCATGGCTCAGGGCGCCGTCACGGTGAACGGGACGTCGCCGCGGGTGATGTGGCCGTCCACCGCCAGCACCTGCCAGCGCACGACATAGGCCCCGGGGGTCAGCTCCAGATGCGCCGCGAGGATGTCCGGCGGCCCGTCCGGTTCAACGGCGACGGTATCCCGGCTGTGGTCGGCGCGGATCAGCGTCAGCCGCGACCGCGCCCGGTCGATCCGGCTGTTGTAGCGGAAGCGCAGATCCACCCCTCCGGCTTTGACCGAGGCGCCCGATGGCGGGGCGCTTTCCTCCAGGATCGCGTGGGCGCTGGCCAGGCCGGGCAGCAGCAGCGCGGCAAGCAGGGCCATGACCCCGGTCAGCAGACGATTCGGCACAACAATTCCTTCTTCGCGGAGCGGCGGGCGTGTAGCGCCGACTGCGCTTGCTGTCCAATGGCGCGGCGGTCGGGTAAAGCGGGCGGATCCGCCACTGCCGCAGGATCGCCGCACCGATGACTCGCCACCCGCCCGGGAAACGCGCCGACTACCGCTGGTTCCACAGCATTACCACGCGATGGATGGACAACGACGCGTTCGCCCACGTGAACAACGTGAACTACTTCTCATACTTCGACACGGCGGTAACCTATTACGAAATGACCGAACAGGTCGTCGGCCTGCTGGACGGACCGGTGCATTGCGTCGTCGCCGAAGTAACCTGCCGCTACCACTCGTCGCTGGCGTTTCCCGACCGCGTCCATGTCGGCATCCGCGTCGCCCATATCGGCCGCTCCTCGGTCCGCTACGATATCGGGGTGTTCCGCAACGACGACGACGCGGCGGCGGCCGAGGGGCATTTCGTCCATGTCTTCGTGCAGCGCGGTATTCAGAAGCCGGTGCCGATCCCGGAGGAGGCGCGGTTGAGGCTGGCGCGGCTGATGGCGGGGTGAAAATGGTCGTTCCGTTATCGGTCTCGTGCCACAAGCCCATCAATGACGGAGATCGGCGATGGCTTCGTGGCGGCGGTTCTTGTGCGGCGTGTGTATCGGCATGCTGGCGGCCGGTTCGGCCCGCGCCGGAACCGATATCGGGATCGTGGTGCTGCACGGCACGCAGGGGATGCCGGCATAGGCGCTAAAATAAGCCGGGAGTCGGCGGGCCCGTCCCATTGTGTCATGGCCGGATTTAGTCCGGCCATCCACGACTTTGGTTGCATCAGCACCGCCGGTCGTGGATGGCCGGTACAAGCCCCAAACGTATCGGGACAGGAGCGCGAGCCGAGCAACGGCTTCCACCTCACGGTCATGGCCGGGCGTGTCCCGGCCATGACCGTGAGGGCGGAGGCGGTCCGGCAAAATCCTTCTCCGCGCGACGCCTTATCCTGGTACGCATGGGGACAAGCCCGGCTGGCCGGGGACGCGAACCGGACGCAGGCGAACGCGGATGCGCAGTTCGCGACTCTGCCGGCGAACCAGCGGAACCGATTGGTTCACGTGGCGGGCCCGCATCCGGCGACGCCCGATGCCGCGGTGGTGCCGGCGCTGGAGTGGCTGAAGCCATTGTAGGGGTGGTGGGCGCGACAGGGATTGAACCTGTGACCCCTCGCGTGTGAAGCGAATGCTCTACCGCTGAGCTACGCGCCCATCCGTCGTCAACGAGGCGCGCTTCCTACAGCCAGCCATGTCCCGGCGCAAGGGCATCATTTGCCGCGGCGCCGGAAAACCGCATCCGGTTCAGGAGCAGCCGAACATGACACGCCCGGAGCATGCCACGTCGCGAGGCACAAGAAACGTCGTCTCTGATCGATGTGTGCCCCTGGTAACAACCCGGCGCCGGCAATACAACGCGGAGGCACTGGGGGATGTTGCCAGACCCGGCTGGCAGCGTGTCCGCGATCGGTGCATAGATTTCAATCGCGGACACGGCCGGCAGCCATGCCCGCCGCGGCCGATCAACATGGAGCCTGCCGTCCCGTGATCCAGTATGTCTATACACTCGCCTGCGACAACCGCCCCGGAATCGTTGCAGCCGTATCAACGTGCATTTTCGAGCATGGCGGCAACGTCCGCGAGTCGCAACAATTTGATGATATCGAGAGCGGCCGGTTCTTCGCCCGCATCGTCCTCGACCATCCGAAGAACCGGCTTGACGTGGACCGCCTGCGCGCGGCGCTGGGCGTGATCGCCGAGCGGTTCGGCATGACCTGGTCGCTGCGGGACATCGCAAAGTTGCACCGGGTGATGCTGCTGGTCTCCAGGTCCGATCACTGCCTGACGGATATCCTGTATCGCTGGCGCATCAAGGAACTGCCGATGGAGATTTCCGCCGTGGTGTCGAACCATCCGCGGGAGATCTACCAGCACATCGATTTCGACGGCATTCCGTTCCACCACCTGCCGGTGACCAGGGAGACAAAGGCCGAACAGGAGGCGGCGATCTGGCGGCTGGTGCAGGAGACCGGCACGGATTTCGTGATCCTTGCGCGCTACATGCAGGTGCTGTCGGACGATCTGGCGGCGAAGCTGGCGGGACGGTGCATCAATATCCACCACTCCTTCCTGCCCGGGTTCAAGGGCGCCAGGCCGTATCACCAAGCCCATCAGCGCGGCGTGAAGCTGATCGGCGCGACGGCGCATTTCGTGACGGCGGCCCTCGATGAGGGGCCGATCATTGAGCAGGACGTGGAGCGGATCAGCCATGCGAACTCGCCGGAGGATCTGGTGCGGCAGGGCCGCGACATCGAGCGCCGCGTGCTGGCGCGGGCGCTGCGGTGGCATCTGGCCGGGCGGGTGCTGATCAACGGGACGCGGACGGTGGTATTCCGGGATTGAGGCACGACGGCGATGTACGCGGCAATGTTATTTTGAAAGTATATTTTTAAATGATATGCAATAAGGGCTTTTTCAGAACTTCTGGTCTACTGGAACGATAGCCCCTCCGGCAGCCTTCGCCCGCCAGCCAGGCGAAGCGCCGCCCGGGCGAACGCCATCGGCCCGGTGCTCCAGCCTTTGCGGCGTGGTGCCGCGTGAACGGAGGTCGCATGTTGTTCGTCGACGATATGGGATGGAGCGAACTGGCACGGCTCGACGCTCCGCCGACAGTACAGACGCTGGTTCTGCTGCTGATCGCGCTGGTGCTGCTGCCCGCGGCATTGCGCCTGTTCGGCACGCTGTTCCGCCTCGGGTTCATCCTGACGGCGGTGCTGATGCCGGTCTATTTCGTGATGCCGATCCTGCAATAGGGCCAGGGGGCGGGACGGGAGGCCGCTGGGCAGAGCCAGTGGCACCGCCCTTGGCTCGGATCGCAGATGTTCCGCCTTCCTGGCGGACCCATCCGGGGCCCCATCCTGCGCGCTTAAGGATTGGGATGGATCAAGCTGCATCGCTACGCGGCCGTTTGACGGGTCGCAATGGCGTGTGATGCGCTATTTCGTGCCAGGAAGGGGACGCGGCATGCGCACCACGTTGGCTTTGGATGAGGATCTCGTGAAGGACGCCCAACGGTTGACCGGCTTGCAGGAGAAATCCGCCTTGGTGCGGGAAGCGCTCAAGGCATTGATCCAGCGGGAAAGCGCCCGCCGCCTCGCCCGCCTCGGCGGCAGCGAGCCCGACTTGCCGCGGTGCCCCGGGCAGTCCGAGCGGGCTTGGTTCTGCTCGATACCTCGGTCTGGATCGATCGCCTCCGGCATGGCGATGCGATCCTGGCCGATATGCTCGACAATGGCCGGGTCCTGATCCATCCCTTTGTCATCGGCGGCCTGGCAACCGGGAGCCTCCGCCAGCGGGAGGTGATTTTGCACGCCCTGCGCGGCCTGCCGCGGGCAATCGTCGCGCGGGACCGCGAAGTGCTGGATTTCATTGAGCGGGAAACCCTGTTCGGCAGCGGCCTCGGCTATATTGATGTCCACCTTCTGGCGTCGGTTCGGCTGACCCCGGGGGCTGCGCTGTTCACCCGGGATAAACGGCTGAACGCCGCGGCGGCACGGATGCCGGTTACGGTACAGGTCGCGCACCGAGCGTCACGTTCCGGTGACGACAATTTCAATCGACCTGCCGCCGCACGACTTCACCGCCAGCGGTTGTTCCGCGGGAGGCCCGAATGGACGCCTTGACCAACCCGATCAATTCCGTGCTCCAGTTGCTGCTGCGAATCGGCAACCTGATCGTCGCCGGCCTTGTCGCCGTCGAGTTGTGGCTGCGCGGGCAGCTTGCGACGCTCGGCCTGCCGCCGGCGGTGCAGACGGTCATCATGCTGGCGCTGGCGGCACTGCTCATCCTGGGGGCGCTGCAGTTGTTCCGCGGACTGATCCGCGCCATCGTTATTCTGGTGCTGATCCTGATCGCGATCCACATCCTGCTGCCGGTGCTGCCGCACGGAAGCGGATCCGGCCGCGGGCCGTGACATAGGTTTCGCTTGTTGGTGCTAACCACACCGCCGGCTTTCGATTCCGCCCGCTTGTTTACGCCCGCGCCGGGGAAGCTCGCGAGGTGCGGAACGACAGTGTAGCCGGCCTTCGCCGCCACAATCGCGGTAAGGCGCGTCACTCATCAACGCCACCCGGTCGAACGCCGTCAGGCGCTGGTCATCGAAGAGGAGGACGGGACAGGCGCCCAACGCCGCCCGGACCGCGAGGATTTCAAGCGCCGATCGGCTTTTCCCCGGTTGCCGGCGGCCGATTGTGCTGTTGCAGGAGGCTTCGGCCGCGGGCTGTCAGTTCGATACGAGTGGCTCGGCCGGCGCTGTGGGTTCGGGTGATGAGGCCGGCATCGATGGCGTCCTCCCACACCGTAAGGCGCGGGCAGGAGGTGCGCCAGGCTTCCATGACGTCCGCGTAGTCCCTGGGCTCCGCGGCGAGCCAGGTCAGAAAGTCGGTGGTCAGCGGGGCGAGGATCTCGGACACGACTTCCTCCATTCGGGCTTTTTTACCACGCATTCAGCGAGGGGCCAAACGGATCCGGCTTGCGGCGGCGGGTCCCCGGTTCGACTCGTCAATCCGCTCCCTGCTTGCCCGGCAGCGGCGATACCGGGATGACACCGGCTGCGGGACACGGCATGTTCCGCCGTTATGTCACGGTCGTTTTCCCGGAAGCCGCCCATGCCCCCCACCTCGGACCCCCTCGCCCGGATCCATCGCCAGATCATGTGGAACCGGCTGATCGCCGTCGTCGAGGAACAGGCGCAGATCATGATCCGCACCGCCTTCTCCACGACGGTGCGGGAAGCCGGAGACCTCTCCGCCGGCATCTTCGACCTGCACGGCCGCATGATGGCGCAGGCGGTCACCGGCACGCCCGGCCATGTCAACTCCATGGCCGAATCCGTTGGCCACTTCCTGGCCAAATTCCCCGCCGCCACGATGCAGCCGGGCGATCATTACATCACCAACGATCCCTGGCTCGGCACCGGCCACCTGCACGACCTGACCGTCGTCACGCCCGCCTTCCACAGGGGCGCCATCGTCGGCCTGTTCGCCAACACCGCCCATGTCATCGACATCGGCGGCCTCGGCATGGGACCGGAGGGACGCTCCGTCTTCGAAGAGGGCATTTACATCCCGATCGTCAAATGCTTCGACCGGGGCGCTCCGAACGAAACATTCTTCGACTTCATGCGCGCCGGCTCCCGCCTGCCGGTCGAGCTGGAAGGCGATATCTACTCACTATGCGCCTGCAACGACGCCGCGGCGCGGCGGCTGGCGGAGATGATGGACGAATTCGCCATGCCGGGGCTCGATCCGCTGGCGGAGTTCATCTTCGACAGCTCCCGCCGCGCCACCCTGGCGGAGATCGCCCGGCTGCCGCCCGGCACCTATGCCGCGGAGATCTGGTCCGACGGCTATGAGGAACCGGCCCGCCTCGCCGCCTCCATGCGTATCGGCGAAGATACCATCGAGGTCGATTTCGCCGGCACCTCCGGCCTGTCGTCGCGCGGCATCAATGTGCCCCCAGCCTATTGCCGGGCCTATTCCTGCTTCGGCATCAAATGCGTCGTGGCGCCGGAGATTCCCAACAACTGGGCGTCGCTGGCGCCGTTCCGGATGGCCATCCCGCAAGGCTGCATCCTGAACGCCCCCCGCCCCTACCCCGTCGCCGTCCGCCACGTCATCGGCCACCTGCTGCCGGACCTGATGATGGGCTGCCTGCACCAGGCGATGCCCGACCGGGTCACCGCCGAGGGCGCCTCCGCGCTGTGGAACCCGCCGTTGCGCGGCGGCGCCGCGATCTCCGGCCAGGCGCGCGGCAACAAGCCGGTCATCGGCGATTTCGAGGTCATCACGTTCAACTCCGGCGGCACCGGCGCGCGGCCGGCGCGGGACGGGCTGGACGCCACCGCCTTCCCCTCCGGCGTGCGCACGATGCCGGTGGAGGCGACCGAGAACGTGGCGCCGATCGTGATCTGGCGGAAGGAGCTGAAGCCGGATTCCGGCGGCGCCGGCCGCAGCCGCGGCGGCCTCGGTCAGATCATGGAGATCGGCACCAAGGGCGACCTGGAATTCGCCGTCAACGCCAGCTTCGACCGTGTCGCGCATGCGCCGAAGGGCCGCGAGGGCGGGCTGGACGGAGCGGCCGGGCGCGTCGCGCTGAAATCCGGCGCCAAACTGCGCACCAAGGGCCTTCAGGTCATCCCCGACGCCGATCGGCTGATTCTGGAACTCCCCGGCGGCGGCGGCATGGGCGATCCGGCCGAGCGCGATCCGGCTCTGGTCGCGCGCGACGTGCGCGACGGTCTGGTGTCGGCGGACAAGGCGCGCGCGCTCTATAAAGTTGCTCCGGCTCAACCCTGTTTGCCGGGCGGCACGGCACCTTAGAATATTGCGTCCAAAAAACGCTTGCAAGACCGCCGCGATCACGGATTTATACGCTCAGCGCAATCAGCGCTGCCAGCGCGGTCCGGGTGCCGAATGTTTCGCTCCATCCTTATTATGCTCCCGGCGCTGCTCAGTCTGACCTTGCCGCTGCATGCCGAGCCGGCGGACCTGTTCCCGTTCGATCAGCCGGAGCCAATCATCCGGGCTTCTCCGGCAACCGATCTCGATCTGGCTTTGCCGGGCGTGGCCCGGGTCGGTTCAACGGCCGTATCCCCGGTAACCTCTGACGTGGCATTCGTCGTAACGCTTGACGGCGGCCGCGAGGAGTTGCGCGTCTGGAACATGGCTTCCCTGACCGTCAGGACCCTGACTGGCGCTCCGGACGGGATCACTGCGATTGCCTGGCACCCGGCCCGCGGCAACGTTCTGTTCGTCTCCGCCGGGCCGGATATCTACCGGCTCGAGACGGCAGCCAATCCGGCCGCCGCAAAACCCGGCAAAACCGGGAAACCCCTTCGCACGGCCAGGATTTGGGCCGGCCAGCGGCCGGTCAACGGCCTGGCCGCCGGCCCTCGTCCTTTCCTTCTTGATGTGAAGACCGCCAGCTACCGCTTGTTCTTTGGCGAACCACAGGCGGATGGCGCCAACCGGCTCCGCACGGTGGCTGAAACCGGGGCCGGCGCCTACACCGTGGCGATGCCGCACCCGGCACAAGCCATCCTGGCCGCTGCAACGCCGGAATCCCCCGCTCCCCTGGATGCCGCGCTGAACGGTGTCGCAGCCTTTCATCCCGGTGGAAACGAAATGTTGGCGCGCGACAGCCAAGGCTGCCCGGTCCGTCTTGATTACACCAGAGACGGATGGACCATGCCGGGTCCGTCATCCGCACGCCAGGGACGCTTCGATCTATCCAATAAAGACTGCTCCGAACAGCTCCAATTCGCCCCGAACGGCCTCTATCTGCTCCGCTGGAAAGCCGATCGGCCGGGACTTGAGGTTGAGGAGCGCGTCCCGGACAGCGGCGGCAGCCAGCGCACGGATGTGCTGTTCTCCGGCGAGCCCAAGGTCACCGCTGACGGCCGCGGCGTGGTCGGAACCGTCCGCGCCGCCGGCGGGCTATCGCTTCGCTACGCGCGGCTCGCGCTGGAACTGCCCGATGTCGCCGATGCATGGATGTTCGTCCGCGATCAGGACGATCTGGCCCATCTCACCAGAGATGGCGGCCTGTTCAAGCCGACCGGCCTGCGCCAGTTGTATGAGCTTTATGACACTGAGTCTTATTACTGCGGACGTTACAGCTTCCGGACCGCCACCAGGCCCTACATGGTCACGACAGACGTGTTCTGGGAATTATATGCCGCCAGCTACGAGGGTTTGTTCGTGTCGGTCGAGCGAACCCGTGCCGTCCCGGCATTTCGGCAAATGGTCGCCGGCGGAGCCGCGTATCTCGGCACCAGGGCGCCGGAAGCCCGGGTAACGAAAGCCTTCGCCACCGCCCTGGCAGTCCTCGATAACGACAGAAGCCGTCCGGAGGCGGCCCGTATCCTGGACGCCGCCGGCACCGCCGTATCCGAATCATTGGGGATCGATCTCGACTACACGTTGTATGCGCCGCGCGGTCATTACACGCATGACGAGGAGCTGCGGCGCTACTTCGCGGCGGTCAGCTTTATCACCCGCGCCAAATTCGCCGCCTCCGGCATCGCCCTGCTGCGTGCCTCTCCGCGCCCGGTTGCAGCGGCGGCTCAACAGTGGTTCGGCGCCTACTCGGCGTTCACCGCCCCCGCGCGCGGACCGGATGCGTTTTCCGCCGCCGCAACCTCCGACGCGACGCTGTTTCCATTGGCGTTCGGGGCGGACGATGTCGTGCTCGAGGCAACGCTGGAGCATAAGACCGCCGGCGGCGCGCCCGGCAGCTTCGCGCTCCCGCTCGATGGCCGGCTGCTGCCATCCGGCCTCGACATCGCCGCCGCCTTCGGCAGCCGCGCGGCGTGGCAGGCCTTGAACGGCATCGGTGAATTCGGCAGATACCCGAGCCTGCCGGGACGCCTCCAGGAACTGCGCCGCAGGGTGCGCGGCGGAGGCGACGGCGACGGACTCTACGCAGCCTGGCTGCGCGGCCTGGCCGTTCAGTGGGCGGATCATGCATCGCAGCCGATATCAGGTCCGTTCTGGGACGCCAAGCGGCTGCAAACCGGGCTGGCGAGCTGGGCGACGCTGCGGCACGCCACGGTGCTGGTGAACGAAATCGAGGGCGCGGAGTGCGGCGGACCCGGCGCCGAGCCGATAGTGATGCGCCCCCCGCGCGGCCAGGTTGAGCCCGACGCTGACACGTTCGACGCCATCGCCACCCTGTTCCTGCGGACGGAAGGGCTGGTCCGAAGCCTGTATTTGCCATCCGACCCGCTCGGCCAGGGCATTTTGCGCCGGCTTGAACAGTCCCGCGCGGATGCGAGCAAGTTCGCGGACATGGCGCGCCGGCAGGGCGCGGGACAGGCTCTGACGCCGCAGGACTATGCGGACATCAACTTCGTCGGCCAGGCGGTGGAGCACAATTTCAAAGTGTTCCTCAGCCTGATGCGCAGTGACGGGGCGCTGGTCGAGCCGGACCCGGTGGACAAGATCGCCGAGGTCGCCGGCAGCCCGCAAACCGGCTGGCTGGAGGCCGCCGTCGGCGAGGTGCTGGAATGGGACCAGGTCGCCCCGGCCTTCGGGCGGCACGATATATTCAAGGGCGTTGCCTACTCCTACTATGAATTTCCAGCGAAGTCGCCAATGAGCGACGGAGAGTGGCGCGGCATGCACCCGCGACCGGCCCGTCCGGCCTGGCTGGCGCCGTATTTCGGGCGTCCGATCGCCGTTCAACCGGCGGACCACACCGGCGAACCCGTGCCGCCATGAAACGACGGCTTTGCGCCGTTGCGATCCTGGCGGCGTCTGCTTGCATGCACCCGGCGCTTGCGGACGGTGTCAGGCTGCTGTTCGGCGGCGACGTGATGCCGGCGCGGGGCGTGCAGGCCGAAGCTGCCGGCGGCAGGACGACCCCGTTGCGGGATCTGCATATCCCGGGGCCTTACGATCTGTTCATGGCAAATCTGGAGGGCGCCGCGGGACGTCCCGCCGATTGCCTGCCCGCGCCGCGCGACCCCTGCCTGGCGATCTCGGACTTTGGGTTCGGCCTGCTCAAAGGCTCCGGCATCGGCGCGCTAAGCCTGGCCAACAACCATGCCGGCGACACGGGCGCGGAGGGACGCCGCCGCACCGCCGGTGCGCTGGAGGAAATCGGCATCGTTCCGGTACCATCGTCCGAGCAGCCGGCGTTCATCCGCGCCGGGGATCTGACCGTCGGGATCGTCGCGCTGAACATGGTTCCGCCAAAGGACCAGCCGCCCGACATTGTCCCGTCGCCGGAGATCGCCCGCCGGATCGGTCTTGCCGCCGCCTTCTCAGATATCACGGTCGCCTTCGTCCATTGGGGGGCCGAACTGCGCGACTGGCCGCAGCCGTCGCAGCAGGCGGTGGCGCAATGGCTGGTGGCGCAGGGCATCGACCTTATCGTCGGCGCCCATCCGCACGTTGTCATCGCCCCCGACTGCGTGGGCGGGGTCCCGGTGTATTGGTCGCTTGGCAATCTTGTCTTCGACCAGGCCGATCCGGAAACCCGCAAGGGCATGATCGCCGATTGCCGGGTTTCCGGCGGCGTTCTGGCCTGCTCCGCGATGGCGACGGCAAATATGCGGGGATCTTCGTTTCCGCATGTCGCGGGCGAGGAGCAACGCAGCGTTCCGGCGTGCAGGCGGCGCCTTTCGCATGGCATCGAGGCCGCCGGGGGGAAACTGCGTGCGGACACGTCCCTGCGAGGCATGACAACGATCGATGGATACATCGCCAACCGCCGGGCCTGGAGCGTCCCTGTGCAGGCCGCGCTGGTATCGGCCGCGCTGGCGGACCTGTCTCCCGGAGAACCGGCCTCGCTGGTGATGCTGCAAAGGGCGCGCTCCAGGATCGACGGCGAGGATGGCCTGCGGGTGTTCGTCTACCAAATCGGCCCGCGGGGCCTGGAACCACGGTGGCGAGGTTCGGCGCTCGGTTGGCCGCTGGAGGACATCCACATCCGGCCTGGCAGCCCGGACCTGGTGTGCGGCCTGCACCGGTCCGACAGCTTCCTGGCGCCGGACCGGACGGCGCGGGCGGACCGGGTGGCGGCGTGGCGGTGGAACGGCTTCGGTTTTGTGCTGGATGAATCGAACCGGGCCGCATGCTCGGATTGGGCGAAGCACCGCTGACGCCGGGGGAGGCAAACCGCGCGAATGCGATTGGACGGCTGGCGGCGTTTCGCGCCAGGCTTTCGGCGACAGGCCCGCAAACCGGGCGGCACAGGGAGGTTTCGATGACCGAGGCCGTCGAGCAATCGGGTATCCGGAAGGTCTGTTTGCGTCGGCTGCCGATCGCGCTGCTGACATACTCTTTTACGTATATAGAATAAAATGGCGAATCCGCGTTGCTGACGATGCGCGGCGATCTGCACATGATCGCAACGGATTTCAGTTTCGCCGTCGGGACGTTTTACCGGGGTTACTTCCTGTTCGAGGTGCCCGGCAACATCATCCCGGACAAAGCCGGCGCCAGATCTGAATCATATGAGGAACTTCGCGATAAGAGCCAAGAGATCTTCTCTGCGGTCTTCAAACCTCCGCGTTCTCTCCGCACAGAGCGGAGGATCCGCCAGCGTCGACGGCGCCAGTGGCGCGCATGCGCCGCCCGGTCCGCTGACACCGCCGGGGAACCCGGCACCGTCCGCGGCGTTGAATCATGCGCGAATGCCAAACGGGCAGCGGAAGCTCTCTGCAAATACGCCCGCCGCCGGGAAATATTCTTTCGCACAATCACCCGCCCGGGTCATGATTCGACACCCCGCAGCGCCCGGAGCGATGACTCGGCAAGCAGTTAACCACAATCCGGTTAATCTCGGTTATTGCGTTGCATTGCCACGCTTTTCCCCCATCTCGCACTTGTCGAACCGGCCCGCTTGCCGCTACGTCACAGCGACACGTGCCGGCAACCGGAGCGGGAGACGTCACCATGGCGCAAGCGGCTGAAACGAGAAAACGCGGCAAGACCCGGGAGCAGGCCCCCGATCGCGACCTTCTGCTGAAGGCGTATCGCAGCATGCTGCTGATCCGCCGCTTCGAGGAGAAGGCCGGCCAACTCTATGGCATGGGCCTGATCGGCGGCTTCTGCCACCTTTATATCGGCCAGGAAGCCGTCGTCGTCGGCATCCAGTTGGCGCTGACCGACGGCGACGAGGTCATCACCTCCTACCGCGACCACGGCCACATGCTCGCCACCGGCATGGAGGCCCGCGGCGTGATGGCGGAGCTGACCGGACGCTCCGGCGGCTATTCCCGCGGCAAGGGCGGGTCCATGCATATGTTCAGCCGGGAGAAGAACTTCTTTGGCGGGCATGGCATCGTCGGCGCCCAGGTCAGCCTCGGCACCGGGTTGGCGTTCAGCAACTGGTACCGTGGGAACGATCGCGTCAGCGTGACCTATTTCGGCGAAGGCGCCTCCAACCAGGGCCAGGTGTTCGAAAGCTTCAACCTCGCGGCGCTGATGAAGCTGCCGGTGGTCTACGTGATTGAGAACAACAAGTACGGCATGGGCACCTCGGTGGAGCGCGCCTCCGCCAGCCATGATCTCTCGAAGAACGGCGTGCCATGGGGCATTCCCGGACAGCAGGTGGACGGCATGGACGTGCTGGCGGTGAAGGCCGCCGCCGACGAAGCCGTGGCCGCCTGCCGCGCCGGCAAGGGGCCGTACCTGCTGGAGGTGAAGACCTACCGCTACCGCGGCCACTCGATGTCCGATCCGGCAAAGTATCGCACCCGCGAGGAAGTTCAGATGATGAGGACGCAAAACGACTGCATCGAGAACGCGCGCCGCAGGCTGGAGGCGCTTGATGTGGACGAAAAGGCGATCAAGGCGATCGACGACGAGGTGAAGGGCATCATCCAGGACGCCGCCGACTTCGCGCAGAGCAGTCCGGAGCCGGAAGCCGCCGAACTCTACACCGACGTACTGCTGGAGGGCTGAGCGATGGCGACCCAAATTCTCATGCCGGCACTGTCGCCCACCATGACCGAAGGCAAGCTGGCGAAATGGCTGAAAGGCGTCGGCGACGAGGTCAAGGCCGGCGACGTGATCGCCGAGATCGAAACCGACAAGGCGACCATGGAGGTCGAGGCGGTCGATGAGGGCAAGCTCGCCCGCATCCTGATCGACGAGGGCACCGAGGGCGTCGCGGTGAACACGCCGATAGCCGTGCTGACGGTGAACGGCGAGGACGCGCCCGCGGCAGAACCGGGCCCGAAGGTGGCAGCCCCGGCGGAACCGAAGGTGGCGGCGCAGGGCGCGGACCCGGCGGCGATCGCGGACCATGCGGCGCAGGGGCAGCGCAAGGAGGCCCTGGAGGCTGCTCCGGCGCCCGAGAAGGACTGGGGGCCAACGAAGCCGACGACCGTGCGGGAGGCGCTGCGCGACGCGATGGCGCTGGAGATGCGGCGCGACGGCGACGTGTTCCTGCTCGGCGAGGAAGTCGCGCAGTATCAGGGCGCCTACAAGATCAGCCAGGGGCTGCTGGAGGAGTTCGGGCCGCGGCGGATCATCGACACGCCGATCACCGAGCACGGCTTCGCCGGTTTGGCGACGGGCGCGGCGCTGAACGGGCTGCGGCCGATTGTCGAGTTCATGACGTTCAACTTCGCCATGCAGGCGATCGACCAGATCATCAACTCGGCGGCCAAGACGCTGTACATGTCCGGCGGGCAGATGGGCTGCCCGATCGTGTTCCGCGGACCGAACGGAGCGGCGTCCCGCGTCGCGGCGCAGCACTCGCAGTGCTATGCAAGCTGGTACGCGCATGTCCCGGGGCTGAAGGTGGTGGCGCCGTGGTCCTCCGCCGACGCCAAGGGGCTGCTGCGCGCGGCGATCCGAGATCCCAACCCGGTGGTATTCCTGGAGAACGAAATCCTCTACGGCCAGACCTTCGCGTGTCCGGTGGATGAGGACTTCATCCTGCCCATCGGCCGCGCGAAAATCGAGCGCACCGGCACGGACGTCACGCTGGTTGCCTTCTCCGTCATGGTCGGCGTTGCCATGAAAGCGGCCGAAGCATTGGCGGAACACGGGATCGAGGCGGAGGTGGTCAACCTGCGCAGCCTGCGCCCGCTGGACACGCAGACGATCATCGAGAGCGTCAGGAAGACCAGCCGGCTGGTGACGGTGGAGGAAGGCTGGCCGTTCGCCGGCATTGGCGCCGAGATCGCGATGCAGGTGATCGAGCACGCCTTCGACTGGCTTGACGCGCCGCCCGTGCGGGTCCACGGCGTCGATGTGCCGCTTCCCTATGCCGCGAATCTGGAGAAACTGGCGCTGCCGCAACCGGACTGGGTGGTGGACGCGGTAAAGAAGATCGTCTGACGGGGAGCGTGACCTATGGCGACCAATATCCTGATGCCGGCGCTGAGCCCGACGATGACCGAGGGCACCCTCGCGCGCTGGCTGAAGAAGGAAGGCGACACCATCAAGGCCGGCGACGTGATCGCCGAGATCGAGACCGACAAGGCGACGATGGAGGTCGAGGCGGTCGATGAGGGCGTGCTGGGCAAGATCCTGGTGGCAGACGGCTCGCCGAACATCGCGGTGAACGAGCCGATAGCGATTCTGGTCGAGGAAGGCGAGGCGGTGCCGTCGGGCGCGGCCCCGGCTGCTCCGCCGAAGCCGGCGGCGGAGCCGGAACCCGCGAAGCCGGAGCCTGCGAAACCGGCTGCCGCCGCGCCGGCTGCGGCAAGCAACGGGCATGATGCATCGGGGGGGCGGATTGTTGCTTCGCCGCTGGCGAAGCGGATGGCGCAGCAGGCGGGGATCGACCTGCACGGCCTGAGGGGCAGCGGGCCGAACGGGCGGATTGTCCGCGCGGATATCGAGGCGGCTCAGAAGGGCGGCGCGGCCCCGGCTACCCCGGCCCCGGCTGCTCAGGCCCCGGCGGCTGCGTCCGCCCCTGCCCCGGCGGTTGCTGCGCCGCCGGCCGCGCCGGTTGGCAAGGCGACCGCGCCGGCGATTACGGCGCCCCACAAACTGATCCCGCACAGTTCGATGCGCAAGGTCATCGCCCGGCGGCTGACCGAGGCGAAACAGACGGTGCCGCATTTCTACGTCTCGATGGATATCGAGATCGACGCGCTGATCGGCCTGATGAAGCAGTTGAACGCCAAAGCGCCGCAGGAGGGGCCGGGCGCCTATGCGATCACCATCAACGACCTGGTGATCAAGGCGGCGGCTGCGACCCTGCGGCAAATTCCGACGGTGAACGCGAGCTGGACCGAGGAGGGCATGGTCTTCTACGACGATGTCGATGTCAGCGTGGCGGTGTCGATCCCGGACGGGCTGATCACGCCGATTATCCGCAAAGCGGATCAGAAGGGCCTGGCGACGATCAGCCGGGAGATGAAGGACCTGGCGGCCCGGGCGCGCGAAGGCAAGCTGAAGCCGGAGGAATTCCAGGGCGGCGGGTTCTCGGTCTCCAACATGGGGATGTTCGGGGTGACGGAGTTCGCGGCGATCATCAATCCGCCGCAGGGGGCGATCCTGGCGGTGGCGGCGGGGCAGAAGCGTCCGGTGGTGAAGAACGACGCTCTGGCGATCGCGACGGTGATGACGTGCACGCTGTCGGTGGACCACCGGGTGGTCGATGGCGCGCTGGGGGCGCAATGGCTGCGCGCGTTCAAGCGGGTGGTGGAGGATCCGTTGAGCTTGCTGCTGTAGGGGCGCGTGGCGATGGCTGGTGCCGCTGAACGGGCGCTGGCTGATGTCGGCGGCCGGATGCTATCCGCGGTTCGAACGGCGTGTTGTTCCAACGGACGTACACCGCCTCTTGTGTCATGGCCGGGCTTGGCCAGGCCATCCACGACTTCATGGCAGGTCCATCGAAAGGTCGTTCCATTCGGGATTCGCGGCGTTGATCAGGCGGACCTTCCAGGCTCTCGGCCAGCGCTTGACCGCGGTCTCGCGCCGGATGGCATCGGTAATATCCGGATGCGGTTCATAATAGACCAACCGATGCAGCTTGTACCGGCTGGTGAGGATCGACCCGAACCCGCTCTGATGCTGCCTTGTGCGAGCCGTAAGATCGCTAGTTACGGCGACATACAGCGTTCCGTTCGGTCGGTTGCTCATGATGTACATCCAGCCAGCGGGCATGGACGGGAGTTTGACAGGCGGAAGGTAACAAGGCGTTTACAAGAACGGCGGTTTTATCATCTTTTTAGCGCCGGTTGCGGCAAAGTCGTGGATGGCCGGGCCAAGCCCGGCCATGACACAACTATCGGGGCCGGCGATGACACAACTATCGAGCCCGGCCATGACGCAGTCATCGAGCCCGGCCGCGACACAGTAATCGGGCCCAGCCATGACGCCGCAATGCCTCCGCTACGCCCCGCCACCCAGCACCTCAGGCCGCCTGGATGACTCCCCCCTTCACTCTCCGCCCAGCGCAGGAAGCCGATCTCCCGCACATCGTCCGCCTGATCCGCGGCCTGGCGGAATACGAACATTTGCTGCACGAAACCAGCGTCACCGAGGACAGCCTGCGCGAGCCCCTGTTCGGCCCCCTGCCCCGCGCTTACGCGGTTATTGCCGAAGTCAGCGGACGCCCCGCCGGCCTTGCGCTCTTCTTCTACACGTTCAGCACATTCAAGGCGCGGTCGAACATCTTCCTCGAAGACCTGTTCGTCGAACCCGCCTACCGCGGTGCCGGCATCGGCGTCGCCCTGATGCGGCACGTTGCGCAACTTGCCATCGCGGAAAACTGCCGCTTCGTCGAATGGCGCGTGCTCGACTGGAACCAGCCCTCCATCGATTTCTACAACCGTATCGGAGCCGAACCGCTGATCGGCTGGCACACACGGCAACTCGGCGGCGACGCGCTCGCCGCCCTGGCGGAAGGACACCCCAATGGCTGAGCAAACATTCGATCTGATCGTCATCGGCGGCGGGCCTGGCGGTTACGTCGCCGCCATCCGCGCGGCGCAACTCGGCCTGAAAACCGCCGTGGTGGAACGCGAGCATCTCGGCGGCATCTGCCTCAACTGGGGCTGCATCCCGACCAAGGCGCTGCTGCGCACCAGCGAAATCAACCACCTGCTGCACCACCTTCCCGATTTCGGTTTCGACGCCGTGGAATCCCATTTCGATATCGACAAGGTGGTGAAACGCTCGCGCGGCGTGGCGAAGCAGTTGTCCTCAGGCGTCGCTCACCTGCTGAAGAAGAACAAGGTCACCGTGTTCGACGGCGCCGGCAGGCTGGCCGGCAAACAGACTGTTGCCGTAACGAAGGACGGCAGGGACATCGCCACGCTGAAGTCCGCGCACATCATCCTGGCCACCGGCGCCCGCGCGCGTCAGCTTCCCGGCCTGGAAACGGACGGCAAGCTGATCTGGTCTTATAAGGAGGCCATGGTCCCGCCGCTGTTCCCGAAATCGCTGCTGGTGATTGGCTCCGGCGCCATCGGCATCGAATTCGCCAGCTTCTACCTGAACATGGGCGCGCAAGTGACGGTGGTCGAAGTCCTGCCGCGCATCCTGCCCGTCGAGGACGAGGAAATCTCCGCCTTCGCCCACAAGGCGTTCGAGAAGCAGGGCATGAAAATCCTGGTCAACGCCTCCGTCAAAAGTGCCAAAAAAACCGCCGACAGCGTCACCGTAACGGTCGAATCCGGCGGCAAGAGCCAGGACATCGCCGTCGAGCGCGTCATCTCCGCCGTCGGGATCGTCGGCAATGTCGAGGGCATCGGCATCGAAGGCACCGGCATCAAGGTCGATCGCAGCCACGTCGTGATCGACGAATACTGCCGCACCGGCGAACCCGGCGTCTACGCCATCGGCGACCTCGCCGGCCCGCCCTGGCTGGCGCACAAGGCCAGCCACGAAGGCGTCATCTGCGTCGAAAAGATCGCCGGCCTGAACGACGTCCACCCGATGGACGTGCTGAACATTCCGGGCTGCACCTATTGCCGCCCGCAGGTCGCCTCCGTCGGCCTGACCGAGGCGAAAGCCAGAGCCGCCGGCCACGACATCAAAGTCGGCAGATTCCCCTTCATCGGCAACGGCAAAGCCATTGCAATGGGCGAACCCGAAGGCTTCGTCAAAACCATCTTCGACTCCCGCACCGGAGAACTGCTCGGCGCCCACATGATCGGCGCTGAAGTTACCGAAATGATTCAGGGCTATACCATTGCCAGAACATTGGAGACGACGGAAACCGACCTGATGCACACGGTTTTCCCGCATCCGACGGTTAGCGAAACAATGCACGAGGCGGTGCTGGACGCTTATAAGATAGCTATTCATTATTAGACCGCACACGACGAACCGGCTGATCTTCGCGGTGCTGCTGCCCGCCCCGTGGCGGCCGGTGGGTGACCTGACCAACGGAATCGCCTAGCGTGGCCGCAGGGCGAGCGAAAAAGGGGAGGTTCAATGTCATCGCTATCGGGAAAGACCGCATTCGTCACCGCCGCCGGCCAGGGCATCGGCCGCGCCACGGCACTTGCTTTCGCCGCCGCCGGCGCGAAAGTCGTCGCGACGGACCTGGATGCGGCGAAACTCGCGGACCTCGCGGGGGACGGCATCCGCACGGCCGCGCTGAACGTGCTCGACCGCGCGGCGATCGAGCAGGCCGCCCGGGAGGCCGGTGCGGTCGATATCCTGTGCAACTGCGCCGGCATCGTGCACCAGGGGACGTTACTGGAGGCGACCGATGCCGACTGGACCCTGGCGTTCGACCTGAACTGCCGCTCGATGTTTCATACCATGGGGGCGTTCCTGCCGGGAATGCTGGAGCGCGGCGGCGGGACGATCATCAATATCGCCTCGGTGGCGTCCAGCCTGAAGGGCGTGCCAAACCGCTTCGTCTACAGCGCGTCGAAGGCAGCGGTCATCGGCATGACCCGCTCGGTCGCGACCGACTACGTGTCCCGGGGCATTCGCTGCAACTGTATATGTCCCGGAACGGTCGGCACCCCCAGCCTGGATGAGCGGATCGCCGCGAACGCCGCCGCCGCCGGCTCGGTCGAGGCCGCGCGGGCGGCGTTCGTTGCGCGCCAGCCAATGGGGCGGCTGGGCACGGCGGAGGAGATTGCCGCGCTGGCGGTCTACCTGGCGGGGGACGAGGCGCGGTTCATGACCGGACAGGCGGTGGTGATCGACGGGGGATTGACGCTGTAATGAAGATGGCGGCCCTGGGTAGACGCCACTACCTATGCGCTGAGATTGCAATAAATCGGCCGCTAGGGTGGTAGGAGTGCATCCACCAAAGCTTCCATCTCCTCGGCGATGCCGTCGGCGACCAAAGCGGCACGGATCGCGCGCCGTTTTGAGGTGAAGTGGTGAGCGGCCGTCAGGTCAACGGCGGTAGCCACAATTTCGGCACGGTTCGTAGCGGCTACGAGATCCCGATGCAAAGGATCAGTTTCGTCGTAGTCAGGAATCGGCAGCGTCCATACGAGGTTGTCGAAATCCCTCTTATCCCGTTGGCCATGCGGCTGAAGGTCGGTGACCTTTGCCAGCACCGCTGCGCTATTTATCAACCCCACAAGGTATGCAGCCTCATTTTCGCTCCGAACCCTTGCCCAATAGGCTTTGGTGTCCACCAATACATCGTTTGCTGCGATACGAGCAGCGCTGAGGCGCGTACCAGCTTTGGTGTATAGCACGCGCACACTTGGCGTTCCGGCTTGGCCTGATAAATTCCGCATATAGTCTATTCGTTGAAGCAATGTCATTCGGGGCAAGCCATCCGTCCCTTTGTTACAGTTTAATGCCCATTTCGTTTCTGCATCGCGCAACCATGCCGACAAATAATGATAGCCCGCTTCAGCAGCGGCCCTGGAGTCCATCAAATTCTGGCCGTCCAGGGGGATCACGGCGGTAACGGGCGTCAGCAATCGGAATGGTGCGATCGTCTCCCCCAAAGCAAGTTGCCGCAAAAACTGCGCTTCGATCGGACCCCGCGGGGGCTCAACGGTTGTCCACGGAAATTTATCCAGACTGCCAGCCCGACCGTGCATCCGTGGCGCGTCACGGCGCCCCCCCAATCGCCCAAACGGTTCGGGATCAACGATAAAGAATCGCCTCGGGGCGATGGAAGCACCCTGCCGAAACCGCTCACGATACGGCGAAACGCCCACCAACGTCCGTGCCCGCGGCCAAGCCACCCTGCTTCGCGTCAAAACCCGCGTCGCCTCCTCATCACCCGCATCCCGGCGCGGAAGTTGACCAACCCACCGGTCCACCTCCGCCGGGTGCGGCCCGGCCATCTCCCTCCGCCCGAACAGCACGCACGTGCTCGTCGTACTACTCCCCGACTGCGCCCCGAAGATCGGCCACACCCGTTCCAACGCCCAAGCACCGGTCAACCGCACCGGCGTCTGGCCTAGCCGCCCGGTGCGCAGCCCCGCGAACACCGGAGCATTCAGCACCGCATACGGCAGCACGAACGCAAGCCGCCCGCCCCGCCCGAGATAGCGCTCCGCCCCGCGCGCCCAGAACAGCGCGCACATGTCCTGCTGCGTCGCGAGGTTGCCGCCGACCCACAAATCGTAAGCCCTCAGTGCCTCTCGCAGCCGGTCTTTCATTCCGGCACTGAGATGCCGGTACACGATCCAGGGCGGATTGCCGACCAGCACATCGGCGCGCTGCTCCGGCCGCGACAGCCAGACCGGGCGCACGAGGTTACGGAAAACAAACGTCCAGATGCCGTTGCGCCCGGCTTTGTACAGCACCTGCAAATGGGCGAACGTGGTCACCAAAGCCTCGGCATCCGCCGGCGCCGCGCCTTCGATTCGCCGCAGCGCGCGGCCGACCGAGTCGGGCGTCGCATCATCCGCCAGCCCCTGGTTCAGCGCGTCCAGCCCGCGCTCGAACACCGCCTGGTCCTCCGCGAAACCGGCCGGAATTTGCAGGGGGCGGTCATCGCCCGGAACCTCGACCAGCACGTCGGCACCGCCGACATACTGCCGCAGATTCCACTGCATGGCGTCGCCGAGGAAAACCGGCACGGTCAGCTTGCTCGGACGGTCCGCTACCAGGTCGCCGAGCGCCAGCAGCCAGGTCACCCGTGCCAGCGTCACCGCGACCGGGTGCACATCCAGCCCGCGCACCTTCTCCGCCCAGGCTTCCAGGATGCGTGGTCCGGCCCACCCCGCGGCTCGTCCGGCGGCGACGAGACGGCGGACAGCATGGAACAGGAACGTGCCGGAACCGCAGGCCGGATCCAGAACGCGCTGCTCCAACGGCGAGTCCACGGCGGCAGCGACGACACGCGCGGCCAGCCAATCGGGCGTGTAATACTCGCCGAGATCGTGCCGCTGATCCGGATCGACCAGGCTCTCATACAGGATCTTCAGCACGTCGGCTTCGACGTCCCGCAGGCGGAACCGGGCGGTTTGCAGGGCAACCTGGCGCACCAGTTCCGCGCCGGCCGTCAGCTTCAGCGGCCAGTCGAAGAAGTCCGCCTCCACCGCGCCGAGGATGCCCTCATCCGCCAGCGCCCGGCCGGACAGCAGCGCGGCCGGGTCGCCAACCGGCAGGTCCAGCACACGGGCGGCGATCGCCTTGACCACCATGGTCAGGTAGGTGTGCTGCAGGAACAGCGAGTCGTCGCCGACGGCCTCCCCATAGGCTTCGCTCAGCAACCCGTTCCACAGGTCTCGCTTCAACCGGACCTCCGGATCGTCCTTGAGAACCGCCCAAAGCGTGTCCAGCGTCATCCGGGCCTGTCCGAAGGTCAGGCTGATGCGGCCGAACGCCTGCGCGACGGCGCGCGGCTCGGGCAGGATATCCGGCCGATCGGACAGCAGTGGTTCGAGCCAGGCCATCAGCTCATTCGGCCGCTCCGGGTCGGTTTCGTATCGTGCCAGTTCGTGCAGCCCGCCGCCGCGCAGGGCATAGGCGATGAACGTGGCGCCATCGGTCGCCAGTCCGGTCACCGGCCGCGGGCTATGCGAGCGGGAAGCGGCATCGGCGAGGTAGGCCGGCAACCGGGCCTCGACGTCGGGCAGTTCCCGCCGCAGATCGCTTTTCAACTCGATGACGGTGGCGCCCCACGGCGTGTCGATACGGCCGCGGCCATCGAGCAGGTAGACTTCGTGATTGATCTCGTCGTACGGCGCGCCGAAGCCTGATCGCAGCAGTTCGGTCACGTGCCCCCTCAACGCCTCGTGACGCGGTCGACCTGCCATGGCGCGAACGATTTCGGGTAGTCTGTCGCGAATCCAGCTCATGCGCGGACGATGCGCTGATGGAAGGGATTCGCCAAGGCTGTTCCGACTCGGGGCGGTCTGGATATCAATGGGGGATGTCAGTTTTGCAACCAGACCTGTTCGGCGCCTCGTCCAGCCAGCGCGAAGCGCCGAGCGATGAAATCGTCGCCATTGTGCGTGCCCGCCTGCACGCCGCGCTGGCGCTGGTGAAATCGGCCGAGGCGATGCCGTGGACCGACCAGCTCGCCATCATCCGCGAGGACAACGCGTTCCGGTTCGGCAAGGACGTCCTGCCCCCCTCCGAGGGCGCCGCCCTCTGGGCCGAGTTCAACGTCGAAATGGATCGGCTTTACGCCATCATGAACGAGGGCAAGGAACCGGACCTCGGCGACTAGCGCACGTCTCCTCCCCGTGTTCACACCCTCCCCGTCAGCCCCGCCACCGTGACCGCGATCCGGTCGCCGAATCGCCGCGGCAGCGCCACCTCCGGCCAGCGCCGCAAGTCCCGCCGCGCCAGCACCGCCGGCAATGCTGCCGCAACCGCCGCCCGGGGAACCGCCCCGGGCGGAGCCTCCAGCAGAGCCGTCCCCTCGCGGACCACCTCCGCCAACGCCGCCTGAGCCGTCGCGGCGGCGGGGTCATGGATGAACCCCTCCGGCGACAGCCCGTGCCGGGCCAGCAAATCGTGCGGCAGCAGGCAGCGTCCTTGCGCCGCCAGCACCCCGCTCGCCCGTAACAACCCGGCCACGCCGTAGGCGGCGCCAAACGGGCGGACCGCCTCCGGCCGGGACGCTCCGAGTGCCGCGGCCGCGGCCACCGCAAGGCCCCCCGCCCCGGCCAGCAGCCAGGCCCGCCAATCGGCGAGAGTCGCGAAATCATCATACGCCTCCGCCTCGCGCGCTTCGATCAGCGGCAGCAGCAACCCGCGGTCCAGCGCGCCCGCGGCGATGGCCTGCGACAGGGGCGACGCGACTTCGTGCCGGCGCGGCTCGCCCTCCACCACCTCGCGCCACCATTGCAGGCGGATCAGCGCCAGCGGCGGTTCGCTCGCCACCTCCCGCGCCCGGGCCAGTTCGTGATTGAAGGCGTACAGCACCAGCAGCGCGTCCCGGCGTTCGGCCGGGGCGAACAGCGCCGTCAGGAAACGGTCGGGGTCGTGGCGGCGAACCAGGGCGGCGATCGCATCGTTCATGCCGCGGGTCGTCGCGCGGTTCGCGCCGCCTGGCAAGATCGGCCCCAACCGGCCCGGTGGCCTGCCCTCCGGCCTGGCCGGTGGGTTGACGGAGCGGCAGGTCCACCATAGCTACGGAATGTTCCTTGCCGCACCAGCGGTACATGATCCCACTCTTCCGGAGGAATTCAATGGCTTTTGAACTGCCGACCCTGCCTTACTCGAAGGCCGCGCTTGGCGCGAAAAACATGTCGGAGGAAACCCTCGACCTGCATCACGGCAAGCATCATCAGGCGTACATCACCGCGCTGAACGGCTTCGTCGAGAAGGATCCCTCGCTGCAAGGCAAGTCGCTGGACGAGATCGTCACTTCGACCGCCGCGGCGGGCGGGCCGGTGTTCAACAATGCCGGCCAGCATTGGAACCACATCATCTTCTGGCAGTCGCTCAGCCCGACGGGCGGCGTCATCCCGCCGAAGCTGGAAGCCAAGATCAACGAGGACCTCGGCGGCGTGGCCGCGTTCAAGGACGCGTTCAAGGCGGCCGGCGTCAGCCAGTTCGGCTCCGGCTGGGCGTGGCTGGTGCTGGGTCCGGACGGCAAGCTGAAGGTGACGAAGACGCCGAACGGCTCCAACCCTCTTGCAACGGGCGAGGGCAAGGTGCTGCTCGCGGTCGATGTGTGGGAGCACAGCTACTACCTGGACTTCCGCAACCGGCGTCCGGATTACCTGCAAAACTTCCTGGATAGCCTGGCGAACTACGAATACGCCGAAGCGCAGCTTTAATCGCGGCGGCGAACCCGGGCGCGGTGCGCGCCGCGTCCGGGCCGGCACTTCGGTGGCGGCGCGGACCCGTCCGGCGCAACCCGAGTACGTCAAGCGCGAGCGTTGACCCACCGCCCCGCCGGGGGTCACGAATGTGCAATATGCGGGATTAGCCTTCGCGCAAAAGTGCGCTAGCATCGGCTCGCGCAGGCGCGCCGAGCAAACCGATCCAGATGGAGCCGCGTCTCGGCTGGCGCCTTCGGAAACGAAGGAGATGCGGCCATGGCCGGAACAGGAAACGGCAGAAGTCCCCGCTCGGTGGCGTTGGTGGGGCCCTACAGCAGCGGCAAATCGACGCTTTTCGAGGCCCTGCTGGAGGCAGCGGGAGCACCGGTCAAGCGGCCGGCGGACCCGCGCAACCGCCCGATGACCACCGAGATCCGTCTGGGCCACGCGACCTATCTGGGCGACGAATGGTCGATTCTCGATTGTCCCGGCTCGATCGAGTTCGCCCACCAGACCTGCGCGGCGCTCGCCATGGTCGATATCGCCGTGCTGGTGTGCGAGCCGTCCACCGCCAAGGTGGCCATGGTCGCGCCGCTGCTGAAGACCCTGAGGGAGGAAGGCGTCCCCCATATCGTCTTCGTCAACAAGATCGACACGCTGGACGGCAGCATCGGCGACACCCTGGCGGCCTTGCAGCAATTCGCCTCCAGCCCGCTGGTGCTGCGGCAGATGCCGATATTCGAGGGGCAGGCGGTCACCGGGTTCGTCGACCTCATGAGCGAGCGGGCCTACCGTTTCCGCAAGGGCCAGCCCTCCGAGCTGATCCAGATCCCGCCGCAGATCGTCGCCGAGGAGCAGGCCGCGCTCGGCAAGCTGGTGGAAACGCTGGCGGACCATGACGACGCGCTGCTGGAGAAGGTGCTGGAGGACATCAAGCCGACGCCGGAAGAGCTGTTCCGCGACATGCACAAGGACCTGCTTGACGGCGCGGTCATCGAGGTGCTGCTGGGTGCGGCCGAACCCGGCAACGGCATCCGCCGGCTGTGGAAGGCGCTGCGCCACGATGCGCCGGACCCGGCCGAGACCGCGGAGCGCAAGGCGATCGACACGAGCGGCCCGGCGCTGGCGCAGATTTTCCGGACCGTCTACGCCGGCCATACCGGCAAGCTGTCCTATGCCCGGATCTGGAGCGGGACGATCGCCGACGGGGCGCAACTCGGCGGTACGCGGCTGGGCGGCATCTATCGCTACGTGAATGGCGACCTGACCAAGGTGCCGGAGGCGAAAGCGGGCGACATCGTCGCGCTTGGCCGCCTCGACGGGGTGCGGACCGGCAGCACCGTGTCGCCCGGAGCGACGCCCGAGCCGCTGCCCTTCCCGCAGCCGTCAGCGCCGGTCTATGCGCTGGCGATCGCCACTACGGACCGCAAGGACGACGTGAAGCTGTCCGGCGCGCTGCAGAAGCTGGCGGAGGAGGATGCCTCCCTGATCGTCACGCAGAACCAGGAAACCGGGGAAACGGTGCTGCACGGCCAGGGCGAGATGCACCTGCAGACCACGGTGGAGCACATCGCGCGCGACTACGGCCTGAAGCTGGCGACGCACAAGCCGGCGGTTGCGTACAAGGAGACGATCCGCAAGGCGGTAAACGAGCACGGGCGGCTGAAGCGGCAGACCGGCGGGCACGGGCAGTTCGCCGACGTCAAGATTGAGATCGTGCCGCTGAAGCGCGGCGAAGGCTTCCAGTTCATCGACAAGGTCGTCGGCGGGGCGGTGCCGCGCAACTACATTCCCTCCGTCGGCGAGGCGGCCGAGGAGGCGACGCGCAAGGGGCCGTTCGGCTATCCGGTGGTGGACGTCTCGGTGACGCTGGTGGACGGCGGATTCCACTCCGTGGACAGTTCGGACATGGCGTTCAAGACCGCAACCCAGTTGGCGATGAAGGAAGGACTGGCGAAGGCCGAACCGGTGCTGCTGGAGCCGGTGGACCACGTGACGGTGTTGGTGCCGAACGAGTACACCGCGCGGGCGCAGCGGCTGCTGACCGGGCGGCGCGGGCAGATTCTCGGCTATGCCGAGCGCGAGGGCTGGCCCGGCTGGGACGAGGTCCAGGCGCTGGTGCCGGAAGCGGAGATGCACGACCTGATCATCGAGTTGCGGTCCCAGACGATGGGACTCGGGACGTACCGGCGGAAATTCGACCATCTGGCGGAGACGAAGGCGGAATTGAAGAGCGCCTGAGACGGTCGTCCCGCCCCGCCGCCACCACAGCCCGCGGTTGCAATCGCGGGCCGACGGGGGCACCCTCGATGCCGCGCGGGCAAGTTCCGGCGGCGGATCGGGAACCGGTCCAAACCCGGGCAGACCGGCTTCGGCGGCAGCGCACCGGATGCGGTATCGGAGTGACCTTCATGAGTGGAACGACGCCGCCCGGAAGCGAGCCGCACGATTGGGATGAGGTCTATAAGTGGGAGTTGGAGGAAGTCTATCTGTTGCTCGACTTCATCGCCGGGAGGCCGGACAAGCGGCTCGCCTCGCTGGAAGCGGAGGTGCCTGAGGAGAACCCAGCCGAACCGGGCAACGTAACCGTCAGGAAACTCGGCGCAGCCGAGATTGCGGCCCGGATTTCGGCACTCCGCTTTCCCCCGGAAGGAACGAAGGTAAAACAGTCTATCGAGGCGGCGTTCCTCTTGATCGTCAAGGATCGGCTTTGCGCGCTGGCTTACCCGGCGACCGCGCAATCGATCGCGTTCACCGACCTCGTGGCGGCAAAAACCGTGACGCCGGGCCGGACGTGGCCGTTCCGCTGGCTGCGCAGCGGGCGGACAAAGCCGGGGCATCTCCAGCCGCGGGCTCGCGTCTCGGTCGGACTTCGGGCCTTTCCTGATCTGGAGCGTGTCGCCCAACAATTCTGCAGCTTCCAGCGGGCGGCGACCGGCACGGCGGTCCTGCTGGCCTTTATCGGGGCTCTTCTGCTTGCCGAAGCAACCTATGGCCGCCAACTGACGGCGAGGCAGAAGGGGCCAAGCGGGACGCCACGGCGGCGGCGGCAGCGGTCTACTCGACCTACGCCGAGAAGCATCCGGCCACCACTCAAGGCGAGACCGTCCTGGCACGGGTGCATAATATCTGTCCCGTTGCTCCGCCGCGTTCCGGCGGCGAATCCGCACCGGGCAAGTCGCAGCAGCCGTCACCGGATCGACCCGGGGCCGCGCCGCAGACCACGGTCAAGGATCCGACCCAGCGTCCGGATTTGCCCGGCAACGATGATCCCAAGCTCATCCAACTCTGCGACGCCTATGCCTACGCAGGTGCAACGTTCGGCAACGCCATTGCGGATGTGGATGCGTACGCCAGAAGCCCCATCGGGTACGCCGTCGCCCTGTTCGTGCCGATCCACGCGCTTGATCCGAAATGTGACGGGAACGGTCGCGCCGGCGATTGCGGTCCGAAACAGGAAACCGGTCCTTCGGTGTCCGGCATGGTCTCGGCTTTTGCAAACTACATCCTGCCGCTGATCTTCGGGCTCGTCGGCGCGCTTTCAGGCACGACCCGCGTGATCCAGGACAAGATACTGGAGTCGGTGCTGGTGCCGCGCGACATATCCCTGCTGTGGCTGAGGGTCCTGCTCGGCCGTATTGCCGGCGGAGCGACCGGTTTGTTCTTTGATCCGACCAAAGTTGCCGCCGAGATCACCAGCGGCGCTTCCGGCCTGTCCGTGTCGGCGTCGGGCATCGCCTTCCTCGCCGGCTATGGGGCGCCGGCCTTTTTCGGCCTGCTCGACACTGTGCTCGCGCGGGTCTTCAACTCCGGCAGCGGCCGCGCGCCAACCGGCGGAACACCCGAAACGAAGGCAGCCTGAAGCCGGCCTTGCGCAGTCTCGCCCGGCCTCGCAGATTGCATCGAGCCAATTCGCGCAAGAGGGAACATGCGCCATGGACCTGTTCAGCCTGAAAGGCAAAGTCGCGGTCGTCACCGGCGGCAACGGCGGCATCGGCCTGGGCATGGCGCGCGGCATCGCCTCGCTCGGCGCGGTGGTGGTGATCGCCGGCCGGAACGAGGACAAGGCCGCGGCGGCGCTGGCAGCGCTGCGCGATATGGGCGCGGAGGCGGTCTTCATCGCGGCCGACGTCACGAAGAAGCCCGACTGCCTCGCGCTGATCGGCGCCGCGGTGGAGCGGTTCGGACGCCTCGATATCCTGGTGAACAATGCCGGGACTTCGGTCCGCAAGCTGCCGCAGGATCTGGCTGAGGATGAATGGCGGCACGTGCTGGACAGCAATTTGAGCAGCGCCTTCTTCTGCTCGCAGGCCGCCTATCCGGAGATGCTGCGGGCGGGCGGCGGCAAGATGATCAATATCGGATCGATGATGTCGCTGTTCGGCGCGCCCTATGCCACGGCGTATACGGCGAGCAAAGGCGGCATCGTGCAGATGACGCGGGCGATGGCGACAGCGTGGGCGAAGGACAACATCCAGGTGAATGCGGTGCTGCCCGGCTGGATCGACACCGATCTGACCAGGGGCGCGCGGCGGCAGGTGGAAGGGTTGCACGCCAGCGTGGAGAAGCGGACGCCGCAGGGCCGTTGGGGCACGCCGGACGACATGGCGGGGATCGCGGCTTTCCTCGCGAGTCCGGCCTCCGACTTCGTTACTGGAACGGCGATCCCGGTGGACGGGGGGTTCTCGATCGGGATGTAGGCGCGCCGGGTCGCGCGGCGTTTGCCATCGCGGAACCGGATGCAGGAGCGGCGGAGCCACACCGCCGGCCTTTCCCGCGACGGCCCGGCGACTGAATTTTCGCGCTGCCCACCACTTGCATGACGCTAGCGAGGGCGCCATAACTATCACCACGATAGTCAATGGAGGGCCGCTCGATGCGCCGCATGCGTTTGCAGACCCGGGCCGATCCCGCCGCCGGTGCCGGCTTGCGCAGCCGGCACGGCCGGGCTGCCGCACCCACGCCACGCCGCGCCGGGCGCGCCGCAGGAAACTCCCATGTCTAGCTCAGCCGCCGCCCGGGAGGACGTTCTGTCCCCCCCGCAACGCCCAACCGTTCGCGCGTCGAGACGCGGGTCGCTCAAGCGCCTCGCCCTTATCGGCGCCGCGCTGGCCGTGCTCGCGGGCGGCGCCTGGTACGCCCGGGACTGGTGGACCACCGGCCGCTTCATCGAAAGCACGGACGATGCCTATGTCGGCGGCAACGTCACCGCCCTCGCCCCGCATGTCAGCGGCTTCGTCGCCGAGGTTCTGGTCACCGACAACCAGCCGGTGCAGGCCGGACAGGTGCTGATCCGGCTGGACCCGCGCGACTACCAGGCCGCGCTCGACCACGCCGCCGCCGTCGTCTCCGCCCGGCGTGCCGCGCTGGACGCGCTGCGCGCGCAAACCATTCTGCAGCAATCCACGATCCGCCAGCAGGAAGCCGATTTGGTCAGCAAGACGGCGCAGTTGCGTTTCACGGTGCAGGATGCGGAGCGCTACCGCAGCCTGGCGCTGACCGCCGCCGGTTCGCGCCAGGATGCGCAGCGCACGTCGTCGCTGGAGCAGCAGGCCCGCGCCACCGTGCTCGCCGCCGCCGCGTCGCTTGAAGCGGCCCGCCAGCAGTTGAACGTGCTGGAGGCCGACACCACCGCGGCCGAGGCCAACCTGGGGCAGGCGCAATCCGATCTGCGGACCGCGCAGCTCAATCTCGGCTACACCGAGATCCGTGCCCCCATCGACGGCTATGTCGGCAACCGCGCCGCGCAAGTCGGCGCCTACGTGACCGCGGGCGCCTATCTGCTGTCGGTCAGCCCGAGCCGGGGCCTCTGGGTGGACGCCAATTTCAAGGAGGACCAGCTCAGCCGCATGACCGATGGCGACCCGGCCTCGGTCGTCGCGGATGTGCTGCCCGGCCATGTGTTCCGCGGCCATGTCGCCAGCCTCGCACCCGGGACCGGCGCGGTGTTCAGCGTCATCCCGGCGGAGAACGCCACCGGCAACTTCACCAAGATCGTTCAGCGCGTGCCGGTGCGCGTCGTGCTCGACGCCAACGACGCCGATCTGCGCATCCTGCGGCCGGGGCTTTCGACCACCACGCGGGTCGATACGCGGGGGGCGCCATGACCGCGAAACACCCGTCGCTGCTGCCGTTCGTGGTGATGACGGCGGGCATGTTCATCGCCCTGCTCGACATCCAGATCGTCGCTTCGTCCCTGCAAGAAATCGGCGGCGGGCTGTCGGCGGCGCAGGACGAGATCAGTTGGGTGCAGACCGCCTATCTGATCGCCGAGATCGTCATGATCCCGCTGTCCGGCTGGCTGACCCGGGTTTTCTCCACCCGCTGGCTGTTCACCGCCTCGGCGGCCGGGTTCACCCTGTCCAGCATGCTGTGCGGGCTGGCCTGGAACATCCAGAGCATGATCGTCTTCCGCGCGCTGCAGGGGCTGCTGGGCGCGTCGATGATCCCGACCGTGTTCACCTCGTCGTTTTATTTCTTCGAGGGACCGAGGCGGGTGTATTCCGCCGCCGTCATCGGCACGATTGCCTCGATCGCGCCGACGCTCGGCCCGGTCATCGGCGGCTGGATCACCGATACGCTGACCTGGCACTGGCTGTTCTATATCAACCTTGTGCCCGGCGCGGTCATCACCCTGCTGGTGCCGATGCTGGTGCGCATCGACGAGCCGGACCTGAGCCTGCTGCGCGGCGCCGATTACCTTGGCATCGCATTGATGGCCGTCGGCCTCGGCACGCTGGAATACACGCTGGAGGAAGGCACGCGCTGGAACTGGTTCAGCGATGCAACCATCCGGACGACGGCCTGGATCTCCGGCGTGTCGCTGCTGCTGTTCGCGGTGCGCAGCCTGACCTACGAGAATCCGGTGGTTGATCTGCGGGCGCTGGGCAACCGGAACTTCGCGCTCGGCTGCCTATTGTCGTTCGTCACCGGGGTCGGAATTTTCACGACGATCTACCTGACGCCGCTGTTTCTCGACTACGTGCGCGGCTACAGCGCGTGGCAGACCGGAACGGCGATCTTCTCCACCGGCGTGGCCTCGCTGATTGGCACCCCGGTTTACATCCTGTTGGCGCGCCGGTTCGATACGCGCTGGCTGATGATGTTCGGGCTGGCCTGCTTCGCGCTGTCGATGTGGAGCTTCAGTTTCATTACGCATGACTGGGGCGCGGCGGAGCTGCTGGTGCCGCAGGTCCTGCGCGGCTTCCCGCAGGTCTTCGCGGTGGCGCCGAGCGTCACGCTCGGCCTGGGCAGCCTGCCGCCGGAGCGGTTGAAATACGCCAGCGGACTGTTCAACATGATGCGCAACCTCGGCGGCGCCGTCGGCATCGCCGCGAGTGCGGCGATCATCAACGATCAGACCAACCTGCATTTCCAGCGCATCGCCGCGCACCTGACGCCGGCCAACCTGCCGATGGACCGGTTCGTGCAGGGCATGACGGAGCGCTACGCGGCGCTGCCGGGCGGCCCGGTTGTCGGGCACCAGGCCGCGCTGGAGCAGCTTTGGCATTTGGCCTACCGCGAGGCTTCGACGTTGGCGTTCGCGGATGCGTTCCGCGCGATCATGCTGGCGTTCGTGGTGGCGACCCTGCTGGTGCCGTTCCTGCGCAAGGTGGGCGCGCCGAAGACCGCGGCGGAGGCGCATTGAGGTTTGACGGTGATCGGGGCGATTGCGGCCTATATCCGTGCAGGCACGCGGCGGTCGGCCGCTTTCGACCCTCCCCGCGCTGCCACGCGGTGCGACCGAACGGCCAGGGTCGGCCGAGAGCGGAATGGCAGTTTTGGAGTGATTGGCCGCAATAAGCAGACCGTTGTTGATTCCAACCTTCCGGCCAATTTCGACCCCAAAGCGGACATCGCGCCTGCGATGAGGGCGGCTTGGGTCCTGGGACTAGAGGGGACGTCGATTGACGAATTGCAGGCCTACTTGACGGTCCGGGGCATATCTGTAGAAGTGATCCTTGCGGCTATTTCGGCTCCCGCAAACCGTTTAGTCTGTCAGACCCGCTTGGCTCGCCTGCAACTTGGTATCCCTGAACTGCGCCATTGTTTGCCGCATCAGCCATCGGCGCGGCCACGCTTCGTTACGGAAAGCGAAAAGATCAAATTCAAATATAATCATGGAGGAACTGCAAATGTTCAAAGCTCTGTTCACTCCCCGATTCAATAAGCCTCTTGGCGCCTGCGTGATCGCAGGTGCCGCTTTGGCAGCTACTGCCGTGACATCGAAAGCAGAGGAGAAGATTCAGCCGCCGCCGTATGAGGTGGCCGGGGGGAATTTCGAGATCCTTGGTGTCGTTTGGGATGAGGCCGCCATCCGGAAAGCGCTTCCGCCAGGGATCAAGCCAGTGAACGGAATGACCGGCGGCATCAATATCTATTCCGTTGAGCGGGGCTATGGGATCGGCCCCTACTCGGCAGCATATTTCTGGGTGGACATCGAGGGCTTTGATTCACCCGAGGGGATCAAGGGGCGGTGGATGCTCGCCGGTGTCTATGGCCCGCAACCAAACACATCGGCCGCGTTAAAAGCATATTACGGGCTTCCAGTTCGCCCGGGATCAACACGCGTGGAGCCCACCGCTGACGGGAAGCGTGCCGTCGCCACGGTGGACGGGCATGACGCCATCACCGCGGAAATCAAATCGGTGCCCGGGTCGTGTGAAGCCGCTGCCATTTCCTTGAACTACGAGTCACTGTCTCCCGAAACCAAACAAGTAAGCGTACTGAAGATTCCATTTGTGGGCGATTCCTGCAAAGCGGAACCGGTGTCGGTTAAAATCACCGCTCCGCCTGGTGATCCGTTCTCTGCCTATCCGATTTTGAAAGTCGTTGGGGTGAGCGACGTCAAGAACGGCTCTTTCGCTTTCACTGTTCCCCAGCCTGCCAGGGAGTAGCAGCGGAGATCCGTAATCGTGCTTTGGCCGGATGGGCGGCGTTCCATCTGCTGCCCCGCAGATGGAACGCAATTTGGCCAGATGCGATCCTGAAGAAGGCTGGGGAATGTGCTGAAACGTCTTCAGCGGAGAGTCAGACCATGATGACCGCGTCGTCGCGGGCGCTATCGACGTGGCCTATTTCCGGATGTTGTTATGTCACGTGCCCAGAGCGACCGCTTTGGGAGAGTGTCAGATCCTTTGTGTAAGTCGGATTCCGTGGCTTCCTTAACCCGAAGGGAGTTTCATGATGAGAACGATCCGACCCGAACTGCTGGACGAACTGCTCGCCAACTGCGACAAGCCCTCCGACCTGATCGGCGA
>CAINOE010000064.1 GCA_903851415.1 uncultured Rhodopila sp.
CCCGCTGCGGCGCCATCGCCCCGTCCCGGCCTGCGTCGCCGGCTCTACATCGCGCGGGTCCGGGTGCGGAACCGGGTGATTCGCGGGCTGCTGCATCTGTTGCGGTGGCTGGCGACGGAGAACACGGGCAAGCCGTTCCGCGAGGCGGTGACGGATTACGGGCGGTGTGTGGATCTGAACGCGAAGTATATCCTGGACCTGCTCGATCGCTGCGACGAGCTGGGGAAGATGGACCGGGATCGTGTTTGATCGTGTGTAGGGTATTTGGCGCGCGGTGAGGGGAGACATGCGATGACGAAGACCGAGTATCGTGAGATCGCCGATCTGGATCTGTTCGGCGCGTTGTCGCAGAAGGGCTGGTGGCTGGTCGGGTTTCATCGCCACGCGGACGGCGGCACGCGCTACACGATCCGTCGTACCGTCCGGACCTGATGTTTAACTCCCCCCGGAACACGCCCGATTACGAGCGGCTGCTGCAACAGGCGGCGGACGCCAAGGCGACGGGCGATGCGACGACGTGCTGGAACCTGTTGCGCGCGTGCCTGGCGCTCGATCCGGCGGATTTCCGGCCGTACTGGTTCATGGGGCTGATCCTGCATGACGGGCGGAAGTTCGCGGCCTCGGCGGCGGCGTTCCGGCGCGCGCTGGAGGTTGACCGGGGGCAGCCGTCGATCTGGTCGAACCTGGGGTGGAACCTGCATCTGACGGGACGGTGCGACGAGGCGTTGTCGTGTCTCGATGAGGCGGCCCGGCTAGCGCCTGGCTGGTGGTCGACCTGGGTGAACCGCTCGCAGTTGATGGTGAACCTGGGCCGGCTGGACGAGGCGCTGGCGGATGCGCGGAAGGCGGTCGACTGTCAGAACGCGGGCGATGTCGACGGGCTGCCGTCGATGGCGATGGCGCTGGCGCATCTGTACCGGGGCGAGTGGGCGGAGGGGTTCCGCTGGTACGAGGGGCGGGTCCGGTATCGGATGCCGGAGTGGGCGAAGTATCCCTATCCGGTGTGGCGCGGCGAGAAGGTGGATCGGCTGTTCGTGCAGTCGGAGCAGGGCCTGGGCGACGAGATCATGTGCCTGCGCTGGCTGCCCGAGGCGGCCAGGCGCGCGGGGCGCGTGGTGTATTACTGCCACCGGGAGGCGCGGCGGCTCGTTGAGACGTGCTTTGCGCTGCCGGAGAATGTCCAGGTGATGCCGATGCCGGCCCCGGTGCCGCCGGCCGATGCGTGGTGCCCGGGGTTTTCGCTCCCGAATGCGCTGGGCCGGGAGTGCCTGGAGCCGTTGTGGACCGGGCCGTATCTGAAGGCCCCTGTGGCGGCCGAGTTCCCGGCGGCGCGGTTCAACGTGGGGATTGCCTGGGGTGGCGATCCGGCGCAGGAGTCGGATCATCTGCGGTCGGTGTCGCTCGCGCGGTTCCTGCGGTTCCTTGAGATCCCGGAGGTCACGCTGTATTCCTTGCAGGTGGGCAAGCGGGTGGCCGATCTGGACGATGTCGGCGCGCATGGCCTGGTCGTGGACCTGATGCCGCGGATTCAGGACCTGGCGGACACCTGCGGGCTGATCGCGGGGCTGGATCTGGTGGTGACGGTGTGTACCTCGGTGGCGCATCTGGCGTCGGCGATGGGGAAACCGTGCCTGCTGCTGGTGCCCCGGCGCGGGGCGTTCTGGATTTATCAGCAGCGGGCCGGGAAGGACTGGACGCCGTGGTATCCGGGGACGGAAGTGATCCGGCAACGGGATGATGGGGATTGGGATGAAGTGTTTGGGTGGGCATGGGCTATGGTAGGAAAAGCGATGATGGAAAAAGCGGTCATGAGGGAAGCGAGTAAATCATGATCGCCCACCTGATCGCGAAATCGACCGATGACGCGGATGCGTTTGCGAAGGCGCGCGGCTGGACGAAGATCGGCGCGGCGCGCTGGGCGACGCCGGAGAAGGATGATATCCGGGTGTCGCTGCGGCACGCCGGCATGGCGCTGATGGCGCAGGCGAACCCGGCCTATCGCACGGCGCTGTTCGTGGAGCACCCGGACCGGGATAAATTCGAGGCGACGGCGGCCGGGGGCGGGCTGCAGTGGCTGAACGAGGTGTAGGGTTTTAATTCGGTCGAGGCGACGGCGGCCGGGGGCGGGTTGCAGTGGCTGAACGAGGTGGGATGATGGGGCCGGAAATAAGCCGGGTGGCGCGCGAGATCATGCGGTCATCGGCCGGATGCGACCCGGGCGGCCGATTTCCGGCGGAATGGCGCGTCGATCAGTCGACGTATCAGAGGCTGGAAATGGAATATGAGGATGCTGTCCGGAACTTCTGGGCGCTTCCGACGTACCGCCTCCCGAACCAGGAAATGCACATCCTGAATGTCCCAATTCGCGTCCGGGAGACTCCGAAATGAGCACCACACCCATCACAAAACTAAATCTGGGCTGCGGCATGAACAAGGCGCCGGCCGAGGAAGGCTGGCTGAACGTCGATGCCTGGGTCGGATGCAAGCCGGACGTGGCGTGGAATTTGGAGCATGTGCCGTGGGAACTCGGGCAAGAGGGCTTGTATCTCCCCGACTCCACCGTCACCGAAGTCCACATGAACCACGTCCTGGAGCATCTCGGCGCCGACCCGACGGTGTTCCAGGGCGTGATCCAGGAACTCTACCGCGTGTGCGCGGATGGCGCGCGGCTGACGGTGACGGTGCCGAGCGTGTGGCATCAGGATTTCTGGGGCGATCCGACGCATGTGCGGGGCGTCGTGCCCGAGCTGTTCATTCTGCTGAACCGCGAGGCGTGTGCCGAGATCCGGGCGCGCGGCGGGGCGAACACGCCGCTGGCCGAGATGTGGGGCGTGGACTTCGTGCTGGAACGCAACGAAGCGGTCATTGATCCGGGCCTGTCGCATTACACCTCGACGGACCCGCAACTGCAGACCATGATGATGCGGCAACTGAATGTGGTGAAGGAATGGCGGATGCAGATCAGGGTGCGGAAGCCGGCCTGGGTGCCGGCGGAGGCAATTTTGGGGACGGGGCCGTGAGCGTGGCGCCCTGCACGCTGTATACCCCGGTCACTGCCGTGGCCCGGCGCGCGTTCATCCCCAAGCTGTTTGTCCGGTACCGCGTGTGGATCACGCGGGACGGCGAGCGGGTGACGGAGATCGTGACGGAATGAGGACCGGCTATCTTCTCGCCTCCATCGGCACCGGCCTCGTGCTGGTCCTGCTGGCGTATTCGATGCTGTGACCGTGCGGCATTTCCTGGCGGCGCTGGCGTCGAACGCGGTTACTGCGGCGGCGGCGGGGCTGTTCCTGGCGCTGTTTCTGCTGGCGCTGCGCGGGCACGGGTAAACTGTTTCCATTTTGGAAAGGGTTGTTTCCTCCAACAGCTCTTCCTCGCCAGGGCCTGACATGACCGTCCCGATGAAGCCCGTCTACTCGTCTCATATCCATTCGATCGGCTACGACCAGGACAGCCAGTCGCTGCACGTCACGTTTCTGCGCGACGGCGGACCCGGCCGGACGGTGGTTTACGGCGGGGTGCCGGCCGTGATAGGCTCGCAAGTCATTAGCGCCCCGAGCATCGGCGACGCGCTCCACGCCCTGGTGCGGGGTCGCTACCCGCATCGCTATCTGTAGAGGATGACGATCGTGGCAAAGATGTCCGGCCCTGTGAAGAAGACGATGAGTGCGGCGCCCAACAAGTCCGGCCCGAAGACGCACACGAAGACCCCGAACCCGCCCGCCCCGCGCGGCCATGACCACCACGGCCGGTCATCGAAGTCGGGCGTCGGAATGTCCGGTGTCGATGGCGGCAAGATGGCCGGGCGCGGGAAGAAGTGGAAGTAGGCTCCCGGGCGCCGGAGCGCAGGCCGTGAAAAAGCCGACCAAGGCCGAGAAGGAACGGCAGGGCCTGAGCAATTTCAAGTTCAGCAAGGCGGCTGGCGGCGGCACGCACGGCGCCAAGTCGGCGGTTCCCAAGGAGCGGCCGAAGCTGGCGGACGGCAAGCCGCGCGGGAAAGGCAAGAGGCAGGGACAATGACTTCTCCAAAGTCTCCGAAATCGATGAAGTTCCCCGGCAAGGACGGCACGCCCGCGCACGGCAAGGGCGGCAAGCACGTGGTCCCCGGCAAGGCCAAGGCGACCGGGCGGGCGATGCCGAAGAAGAAGTAGGCGGCCGGCCGTGCCGTCGAAATCGAGGGCGCAGTCGCGGCTGATGCACGCCGCGGCGGAAGGCAAGGTCCCTGGCGTGCCGCCCCGCGTCGGCAAGGAGTTTGTGGCGGCGGATCACGGCCGGAAAGTCGGCAAGCCGCCGGAACGCAAGGCGGCGAAATCCGGCGGAAAGCGGAAATCGTGACAATCATTGTGGTGCGCGACGGGGTGATGGCGGCGGACCGCGGCATGACCAAGGGCGAGGTCGTCTACGGCTATCGCGACAAGATCATCCGCCTGGTGGACGGCAGCCTGTACGCGGGCGCCGGCCGGAACCAGGACGTGCTGGCCGTGCAGGCGTGGCTGGACGGGGCATCCGAGAAACCGACCCAGCTCGACAAATCGTTCCGCGGCATCGTGTTGCAGGCCGACGGCGCGGTCTACGAGATCGAGGCCGAACTGGTCCTGGAATACTACGATCAGCCCTATTGCTACGTGGGCTCCGAGCACGCGGAATGCTTCGCGCACGGCGCGCTCGCGATGGGTGCGACGGCAGAGCAGGCGGTGCGCCTGACCGTCGATCACTGCGTTTACGCGAACGGCGACGTGCAGGTCGAGAGCATCCTGTAGCGATGCCCGCCCCCCCCACCCCGTCGATTTCCGACATCTTCCGCGCGATGGCGGACCGGATCGAGCGGAACCCGGCGGCGGAGTTCGCGGGGGCCGCCGTGGTCGTCCTGCCCGGCGGCAAGACGATCGAGTATCTGGCGATCGACCCGGCGGCGGTGAAGGACCCGGCGCAGTTCATGGGCGTGGTGACGGGGCGGATCACGATCGCCATGCAGGAAATCGAGGCCGAGGCGCAGCGGTCCAACCCGTATGCCCGGCGATAGCCGGCGGCAGCCGCCGATAACCGGCGGCAGTCTGTAGAAGGCAATAAAGGCGCCCACCTTGTCAGAACTGGAAACACCCGTATCCGGCTGGAACAAGCGCAAGGTTGACGCCTTCGCGGAAGGGTTCCTGGAGTTTCTGACCAAGGTCAAGATCGACTCCAAGGACAAGGGCGGCGGCTATTGCCTGGCCGATGGCCTGTACGACGCGCAGAACTATTTTCTGTCGCAGGTGTTTGACGGGCTCGCGGTCGATATCCACGATTTCAAGGTCTTGAAGAGCCGCCAGCTCGGCATGTCGACGATCTGTCGCGCGCTGGGCGTGTTCTGGTGGGGCATGTTCGACGGCGTCCAGGCGGCGGTGATCTACGACACGGCCAGCCACACGGCGGGCGCGCGGCTCGAGATCGAGGGCATGATCCAGAACCTGCCCAAAGGGTTCGCGTTCCCGCGCATCCGGCAGTCGAACCGCGACGGGCTGTTGCTGGAGAACGGCTCGCGCGCGCAATTCATGTCGGCCGGCGTCCGGCAGCAGCGCAGCGCGGGCGTCCTCGGCCGGTCGAGCGGGCTGAATTTCATCATGGGCTCGGAGATGTGCTCATGGGAAAACGACGAGGGCATCACGTCGCTGAAATCGTCGGTGTCGGACATGTTTCCGAACCGGCTCTACCTCTGGGAATCGACGGCGCGCGGCCCGAACGCCTGGAAGGAAATGTGGGATGAGGCCAAGCTCGACGATCTGAACCAGCGGACCATCTTCCTGGGCTGGTATCTGAAGCCGACGCAGAAAATTGCCAAGGGCACGCCGGCCTACGAGAAATACGGCACGCCCAAGGCGACCGACCGGGAGAAGGCGCGGATCGCCGAAGTCGAGCGGCGCTACGGCTGGCGCGTCACGCCCGAGCAACTGGCATGGTATCGCCGCCGCGTCGACCCGGCGGCCACGTCGGAGGACGATTCGCCCGAGGACCCGGACGCGCTGCAGGACCAGCCCTGGACCGAGGACGAAGCGTTCCAGATGTCCGGCTCCACGTTCTTCAGCCCGGACAAACTGAGCGAGATCATAAACCGCAAGGCGACGCCGAAGTTCGACGCCTACAAGTTCTGGCCCGGGACGAATTTTACCGATAGCGCCATCACGAAGGCGACCAACAAGCGCGAGGTCGAGGTCAAGGTTTGGGAGGAGCCGCAGACCGATGCGATCTATGTGGTTTCGGGCGACGTGGCCTTCGGGCACAGCGACAAGAACGACCGTTCGGCCATCGAGGTCCTGCGCTGCTACGCGGACCAGGTCGAGCAGGTGGCCGAGTATGCCAGCGCCACGATCCAGCCGCATCAGTTCGCCTGGCTGATCTGGACGCTGGTCGGCTGGTACGGCGGCAAATCGGGCAACACGGTGACGATCATCATCGAGCTGAACGGCCCCGGTCAGGCCGTGTGGCGTGAAATCCAGTCGGTGCGCGAGTTGGTGACGAAGGGTTATCTGCGGTCAGACGCCGAGGAAAGAGGCCTTCTCAGCATATTTCGGAACGTGCGGCAGTACCTCTATTCTCGATCCGACGCGCTGTTGCCCGCGTTCAATTACCAATGGAAAACGAATCAGAACCTCAAGATCACCATCATGGAACGCCTGCGCGATTTCACGCATCAGGGCATCCTCGACATCCGGTCGGTCGACGTGGTCGAGGAGATGCGCTGCATCACGCGCGACGGCGACACGATCGAGGCGGAGGGTTCGGCCAAGGACGACCGCGTCATGGCCTTGGCGATGGCCTGCGAGGCATGGGACAGCCGCGTCCGCCGCGCACTGGTGGCGGGCAACCGCACGAAGGAAGCCGACATCATCGCCCGGTCGAAAACCCCGATCGCGGCCTATCAACTGTTCACGAGGAACACGCTGGCGTCGTTCTTCAAAATAAAGCATCAAGAGCGTATGCTGGCGCAGCGCGTAGCCGCGCGGGATGCCTGGAGGCGGCGGGGATGAACGGGGTGTGGCGGCAACTCAGGCAGCAGCGGCAAGAGAGATAAGCGGGAACGGAAAGCCGGAGCGATAATATAACATGCCGATCCAGCGTACCTATGAATGCACCGACTGCGGCCACTCGTTCCGCTTTGTGCATCATCCCGTCGACGAGCCGCCGCCGTCGTTCTGCCCGGCCTGCGGCGTGAAATTCGACGGCACTCCCTACGAGCCGCCGCCGGCCCCGCGGATTGCGAACCCGCGCCACGCTTCGATGGACCAGACCTATCGGGCG
>CAINOE010000065.1 GCA_903851415.1 uncultured Rhodopila sp.
CCGGCGGGCGGTGACTTTGGCGCAAAGCCGCTATGCCCAGGGGGTCGCGGACTTCCTCTCGGTGCTGGATGCCGAGCGCAGCCTGTTGCAGACGCAGCAGCAGCTTGCCCAAAGCACGACGGATGTGTCGTCCAATCTGGTGGCGCTTTACAAAGCGTTGGGCGGCGGATGGCAGACGGACATGCCGGAAGTGAGCAAGACGGCGGCGAAATAAAGCGTCGCGGGGGTCCGATTCGTGTCATGGCCGGATTGAGTCCGGCCATCCACGCCTTGCTGCGATCCGCGCATAGCCCCATCGGTTTGAACCGGCGCCAGCCTGTGCCAGCCCCTTCCAAACTGCGGCTCAATCTGTGGATGATTGCCCATTCATCGCGTGTGCATTCCGCAGGGGCCTCCCGCGTGGGGACGCGCGTAAAAAAGCAAGATGTTACACAGATTTTCGCAGATTAAGGGCACGGATTTCCACAGATATCAGGATCCGGGGCCTGGAATCGGAGCAAACTGCCGCAAATTCAGGGCTTTAGAAATTTTTGATTGCCGGCGCAGTGGTTACCGGTTGAAGCGGTGGCACGACAGAAGCCGATGTCTCAAATCGGTGTAATCTGTGCCCTTAATGCGTGGCAATCTGTGTAACAACTTTTCTTTGCTTAACCGAGCAAGAAATTCTCCAATCGTTACCCGGTCCTTCCGATCCTGCCTTCCGAGCACCGGATCGAATCATGAAGCTTCGCCACGATTCAACACCGACCTGCAAAATCATCGGCAGGGTCGACGCTTTGCCGGTCATGATACGTAACGACGGCCCCGTCCCCGTCAACCGTGGCCGATCAAACCGTATCGGCCGAACCGACCGGGGCGGGAGCATCCGGGGGCGGATCGCGGTTTTCGTCGCCCTGCGGACCGAGATACGGCCCGGGCAAACTCCCCGGCGGCAATCCCGCCCGTTCGCCGGGCCGCCCGTCAGGCATCGGGGCCGGCGGCGGCCCGCCGGTGTCAAAACTTTCGTCCGGGGCCTCCGGACCGCCGCGCGTTTCGCTCTCCGGTCCCACCGTGCGCAGCGGCTGAGCGGGGCGATCCCGCTCGGCCTGTTCGGATTGGCTGACGGGCGTCTCGCCCGGGATATCGTCGTTCGGGGTCATCGCCCGGCAACGTCCGGCGGCGCAGAAGGTTGCGCGGCGGGCGATCAGTTGCGCCGCCAAACCTCCTCGCTCAGCAGCACGGCGAAGGCGGTCCACAGAACCAGCGGGGCCATCGACACCGCCGCGACCTCATCGACCTTCGAGGCGGTAACCGCCGTCGCCGCGGTGGAGGCGCACATGGCGGTCGCCACCGCCGCGCTCGCGCCGAGCTTCTTGCCGCCGAAGAACGTCGCCGGATACCCGGCCAACCCGGCGAGCGTCGCCGCCCAGGACGCCAGAGCCACCCCGCGCGCTGTGCCGGCCGGCTTCGCCAGCAAACGGTAGCCGGTCACCGCCAGCAGCGTCTCCAGCACGCCCCAGGCGATGCCGATGGTCGATCCCGACGGCGTATAGGACGGCTTGCGCAGCGCGCCATACCACACCGACTCACGCGGGCGTTGCGGGCCGAATTGCGCGCCGACGACGGCCGCACTCGCGACGGAGGCGACGCTGACGAGCGCGGCGGTGGTCTTGTCCATGGTCCGAAGCCTCCAACCGGTTGCCGAAGCACAACGCGACGGCGCGCCGGACGGTTGCCGGGATCTGCGGAGGCGCCGTGACCCTACCAGTCGGTCTTGAACCCGGCGAAAGTATGCGGAACGCGGCGGATATCGGTCACCAGCTCCTTCGCCAATCCCGGCTCGATCCCCGCCGGGAAGTGGATATCGACGGAATCCGCGACCCCGCCGAAACGCTGCCCGATCGCCGCCGGCAGCGTGTCATAGGTGCCGCAGGCGGCGAAGATGCGGACCGTGTCATCGGAAATCTCCGCGCCCATGCGGTCCCACTGGCCCTCCACCGACATGCGGTGCAGTTTTGCGCCCAGATCCTCAAGCCCGTGCAGCGCCAGTATCGGCAGATAGGTCCGCGTCGAGCCGTAAAAGCCGATGCGCTGCCGGGCCTTGTCCATTTCGGCCGCGACCGTCGCGTCATCCGGCCCGGTGCAGACGAACCCGCCGCCATGCACATCGAAATGCAGCCGCGAGCGCCCGCTGCGGCGCATGCCCTCCATCATCTGCGGCAGGCACACCTGCTCGAGATAGGCCCGCGAGCACAGCGGATGCAGCCGCACGCCGTCTCCCACCTGTCCCGCCACCCGCAGCATCGCCTCGCCGACGGCGGCGACGGTCACCGGAACTATCGGCAGTCCCGTCGGCTCCGGCGAGAAATCCGGCGTCATCAGGGTCAGCTTGTAGTGCTCGCTGTCGAAATTCAGCCGGCCCCGCGTCTCCCACGCCTTCCACACCGCGCGCAGCGCCATGACGTAATCGCGCATCCGCGGCGCCGGAGCGGTCCAGGCGATGCCGAAGCGGCGCTCGTTATGTCCCTTCACCTGGCTGCCCAGCCCGAGCACGAAACGGCCGCCGGAATTGGCCTGGATGTCCCAGGCCTGCTGCGCCAGGGTCGTCGGGCTGCGCGGAAACGCCACCACCACGGACGGGGTCAGCTCCACCCGCTCGGTCGCCAGCGCGGCGAAGGCCAGCGGGGCGAGCGGATCATGCCCGAGTTCGACCGTCATCAGCGCATCGAACCCGGCCGTTTCAGCCGCCCGCGCCGCCGGAGCGACCTCCCGCCAGTGCCGTTGCGGCAATATCGTGTAGACTCGCATCAGCCGTGCACCAGTTTGCGTTCAACGAAATCGAGGCGATCCTGGCCCCAGAAGATTTCGCCGGCAATGACGTAGCTCGGCGCGCCGAATACCCCGCGGTCCAGCGCCGCCCTGGTGTCCGCCTCCCGGCGCGACGCCCAGCGCGGGTCGCTGCCGAGGGCGATCACCTCGTCGGCATCGAGCCCGATGTCGGCGATCAGCTCGGCCAGCGTCACCGGATCGCCGGGGTTGGCTTCCTCCTGCCACAGGGCCTTCAGCACCCGGTGCGCCAGCTTGATCGCCGGCTGGCCGCCGATGGTCTCGCGCAGCGCGATGACGCAGCTTGCGGCGGGCGCTTCGTTGCACGGGAAGAAGGCCGGCTCCAGGTGGATGGGGATGTTCAGGTGGTGGCGCCATCGCCGCAGTTCCTGCATCCGGTAGGCCTGCCGCTGCGGCGCCCGCTTCGGCAGCGGCAACCCGCCGGACTGCGGGAAGATGGCGAAGAAATCGACGGGGTAGATGCGCAGCGTGGCGTTGTTGGCCAGCGCCAGCGCCTCGATCCGCGCGGCGCCGAAATGCGTCCACGGCGAGTTGAGCGAGACGTAATAGTCGATATGCAGCGCCATTGGTTTCCTCCGGGGTCGACTGCACCGGAGTCTGATCCAGCGCACCCTGCTGCACAAGCCGCGCCGATATGTGCCTTGCGGCTGCGGCTGGCATACAGCGGCGAATACCCCGCCCCCCTGATTTAACGCCTATGGAACCCGCGCCCGCCTGGTCCGGGTGGCGGCGACGAACCGGTCAGCCGAACCGGTCCAACCGGTAGCGCGGATCGATCGCCTCGCCATGCAGGATCGCCGCTGCCGTCAACTGCCCCAGGATCGGACCCAGCGTGTAGCCGTTCGCCGTCGCCGCGTTGTAGAAGCCCGGCACCCCGGGCGCCTCGCCCAGCAGCGGCGCGCCATCGACCGCCGGGTTGATCCCCGTCCAGGCCCGCACCATCGACAGCGACCGCAGCACCGGAACCGCGCGGCAGCCAGCCCACAGATTGCCTTCGATCGCCTGCCGCTGGTTGCTGCTGCGCCCCGTCGCAGCGTCGAAACCGCCATACCAGCCGCCGCCAATCAGGAACGATCCGTTCGCCTGCTGCTTCACCGACAGATGCCGCTTCGCCATCGACACAAGGTGGCGGGTGAATGCCGGCGCCGTGTCCGTCACGATCACTTGCTGGACCGATCCCGTCACCGGCAGCGACAGCCCCGCCAACCGGGCGGTCCGTGCCGCCCATGGACCGGTCGCGTTGACCACCCGCCCGGCAGTCGTCACGCCCTTGTTCGTCGTCACCGTCCATCCGCTGCCGGACCGCTCGATCCCGGTCACCTCCGCTCCGCGCAGCACGCGGGCACCGTGCCTGCGCGCCAGGTGCAGCAGCGCCGTCACGCTGCGCAGCGGATCTCCGTAGCCCTCGGCCGGGACGTAATCCGCGCCCAGCATGTGTTCGGACACCGCCGGAGCCAGGTTCCGCAAGTCGTTACTGCCAAGCACGTAACTCTCGACGCCCCAGCTTCGTTCCAGCGCCGACTTGCGGTGCAGCCAATCCAGCCCGGCCTGGTCCTCGGCCAGCATCAGGCCGCCTTCGGTGCGCAGGCCCAAATCGTCTCCCGCCTCGGCGGCGATCTCCTTCCACAGCGCGATGCTGCGCGGCGGCAGCAGCAGCGCCGGCCCGGCGGGGCCGCCGTCCGGCGGCGTCGAGTCACCGAAATCCGTAGCCAGCAACTGCACGTGCAGGCTGCCGGCATTGGCGGTGCTGGCGGCCATGGCGATCTCGTCGCGGTCAAGCAGCAGGACGTCCGCGCCGCCCCTGGCAAGGTAGTAGGCTGCCGACAGGCCGACCACGCCGCCGCCGATAATCAGTACTGCCGCGTGCCGGTCCTCCACCGGCAAAGACGGCACGGCGTGCAGATGGACGGGCAGCGGAGGTTCATGCAGCGCGGCCGGAACGAGTTCCGGCGCCTCCCGCGCCAACGCGGCAATCGGCACCGGCCGCAGCGGCGCGCGCGGGGCGGCGAACGCCGAATCCTCCTGCAGGTCGGGGCACAGCCGCGAGATCGTATGCGCGCAGAAACGGCCCTGGCACTCTCCCATGCCCGCCCGCGTGGCTTTCTTCAGCGCCGGCAACGACGTGACCCCGGCCGCGATCTCCGCCCGCAACGTCGCGGCCGTTACCTCCTCGCAGCGGCAAACCACCGTCTCATCGACAATCTTCACCCGATCGGTGTCGTAAATAAACGCCAAAGACTGCTGGAATTTGATCGCACGCTCGGCGGCGATGCGGGCGCGTTTCAACGGCGGTGCATCGAATCCGAGATCGCGCGCCACCGCCTGGCCGGTCAGCCAGCCCTGCCACTGGGCAATGCGGGCGCCCCCGATGACGGTATTGTCGCCAACAGCGAACACCCCTTCAACCGCCGTGCGGCCATCCTCGTCGGCCTTCGTCGCGAGATAGCCGGCGCCGACATTGATCCAGCGCTGCGGCACGCCCAGCGCCCGGGCCAGGCCGGTTTCCGGCTGGAAGCCGACATGCAGGCCGACAACATCGACGTCGAACCGGCGACCGCCGGCAACTGCTGTTTCTACCCGCCCGGCGCCTTCAAGCCGATCGAGCACGGTGTTCCAGAGGATGGGGACTTTGGCCTGCTTGAGGATGCGCACCATGTCGCGGCCCTCGCGCAGCAAATCGCTCCCCCAAAAAGACATCTTCAGGATGTCCGGATATTGCAGCGCGCCGGGCCTCGACGCGGCCTCCAGCACTGCCACCGGCTTGACCCCGCTGGCCACCAGCTCGCAGGCCAGCTTCAGGTTCAGCGGCCCGTTGCCGGCGAGCAGGATCTTCCGGCCGGGAGACACAAGCTGGCTGCGGACCAATATCTGCAACCCGCCCGTGGTCATCACGCCGGGCAAGGTCCAGCCGGGCACCGGAACCGGTGTTTCGTACGCGCCGGTCGCCAGGACCAGCCGGCGCGGGCGATACACGACGGATTTGCCGCGCACCAATGCCGCGATCTCATCCGGGGCGAACGCGGCCCAGACCAGGGCGTCGGACTCCATCCGCACGCCCGCCTGGATCGCCTGGCCGCGCAGATCGATGCTGAGCCTCAACTGCCGGTCCGGCGCGATCGTCGTGTGACTCGGCGCCAGCGGCCTTGCGTATTGGCCGCCCGGCGCCTGGCCTTCGTCCAGAAGCACGACGGAGGCGCCCGCGCGCGCCGCGGCGGTTGCCGCGGACAGGCCGGCCGCGCCGCCGCCGACGACCAGGATGTCGCAGCTGCGTTCCTCCGCCGCGGCCGGCTCGCCGGGGATCGCGAAGGCGTCCGGGGCGGTGCTGGAAACGGTCATGCCGTCTGCCGCCAGGGTCCTGCAGGCGCGCTGACCGATGCGGCCGTTCACTGTCACAACGCAATCCCAGCACGCCCCCGTGCCGCAGAACACGCCGCGCGGCGCGCCGGACGCGGTATGGCGGACAGTTGTCATCCCGGCGGCGGCGAGCGCGGCGGCGATGGTTTCTCCCTCCAGCGCCTCGATCGGGAGGCCATCGAATTGGAAGGCGATCGGCTGACCGGCGGGACGAATGGACGGATGGGTGAGGCGCATGCGGGCTGTATGGCAAAGATCAGGCTGGCCTCCAACCCCGCAGAAGCAGCGTTAGGCCTGAAATCGTCATGGCCCTCCCCGGCTTGTCCGCGGAGCGTCATGAGGAGGCGGCTTTCTCCGCCCTCGGCGGGGACCGGCCATCTTATAGCCTTAGATATACAGTGCCGCCATCCGCCGCCATGCGCCCGCGCTGTGGGCGCGTCCGTCCCACAGGTGAAGTTGATGGTGGACGCTCTTTTCCTCGAGCAGACGGCTGAGATGGCGGTTGTTGTCAAGGAACGGGTCGGCCTCGCCAATCGCCAAAACAATATCGACCTGACGCAGCTTTTCCAGCCGCCATGCGCAGTCCAGGCCCGGCAGGAAATGCGTCGGGGTGTGGAAATAGATGTCATCGCCGTAATAGCCGTTGAACAGGTCGTCGAAGCATTCCACCTGCATCGTCAGATCGTAGCGGCCGGAAAAGGCGACGAGCTTGCGGAAGAGGTGCGGATGCCGGAGAACGAGGCTCGCGGCCTGGAATGCGCCAAGACTACAGCCCATCGCAATCGTGCATTCGTGGCTGTTGATCAGGGCCATCAGCGGCAGAACCTCGTTGAGAATGTACTCCTCGAAAGCGACATGCCGGCGTATGCGGTCGGCCGGATGCCGGCCCCCGTCGTAGAAGGTCTCCCGCGCCAGCCCTTCGATGCAGTAAAGTTGCAACTGCCCCGCACTGACTTTATCGGCGAGGCTCGCGACGACGTTGAGCTTCTCGTATTCCCAGAAGTGCCCGTCCCGCGTCGGAAACATCAGCACCTTGGCTCCGGCATGGCCGAAGACCAGAAGCTCCATGTCCCGATGGAGTCGCGGACTGTACCAGCGCCGGTAATCTCGCCTCATGTCACCCTGAAGAACCGTCCGACCTTCTCTGAGAGGAGCGCATACTGTTGCTCGCTCTCAACATAGTCGAAATGTCCTGCATCCAGGACGAAGGTTTCATGATGATTTGATGTCGGCAGCGCATTGGCGACCGAAAACTGGCAGGGCGGTGCCACCATCGGATCGAAGCGGGCGACGGCAAGAAGCATGGGCACCTCGATGCGCGTTGCCGCCGTGGCCGCATCGTAGAGTCTGAGGGTGGCGAGCACGTTCCTGTGCGTCTTCCCATAGTTCTGGACGGAACGGGCGCTGCCGGTGGTGGGCAGGGTCAGCCAGAGCGGCATGTTGCCGAAGGTCGGCACGACCAGATGGCCGCGATCGATGCGTTTGTCGAAAGGGATCGCCAGCGCGCCGATGCCGCCGCCGAAGCTGGCGCCGATGTAGCCGATGCGTCCGCCAAGCCCGGGAAACAGCCCGGTCAGGACCGAGACGGCCAGCCAGAGATCCTCGACGCAGCCGCGCAGGATATAGCGTTCCCGCTTGTCGATATCATGCAGCACGTGCCAGGTGGAATCGCTGGAAACCGGCGGACGGCTGCTGCGCGAGAGACCGCGGGAACACGGAAACAACACCGCCGTCTGTTCGACCGGAATGTCGAAATCCGGCAGGTCGCGCCCGCCATAGCCATGGCCGACGACGAGGCCCCGCCTGATCCTTCCGTCCCGCGGCAGCAACAGCCAGCCGCCGATTCGAAAATCATCGGTCGACGTATAGACGATGTCATGGACGTGCCAGTTCGGATGGCTGGACCCGCTTTTGCTAAGCTGCGGCCGCGGATTCACGGCAAGCGCCCGGGCATGGCGCGTGCGCCAGAAGTCATCGAAGTCGGGCGGTGCCGCGGGCGGTCTTATCGCGCGAAGCTCGTCAATCCCAAGGCCGTAGGTTGGGTCGAAATCATAGGGATGGCCGGTCGGGATGCTCATGCGATGCCACTGTCGGGTTAGCGGAGAATGGCCGGTGTATCCGAATTTGCGGTTTGGCAATAGCCGATGAGGGGCAACGCGGCGTATTTCGCCTGTCATGCCCGATGGAAATCGCCGCTTGCGGCGCGAGCGCTTGTCTCCCGCGCCTGTCAGGCTGGCATCAGGGGCGCCCCTGCCCTGTCCCTCCGAAACAATGACTTTGTCAAATCAGCCTCGGCTCACGCGACGCGGTGCGACCCGCAAAGCGGCGGCCTGAACAGTGCCCAAAACGGACCTTGATCCGGCCACTGTAATCACGCCCACTGGGCGCAGTCACTTCCCGGGAAGCCAGCCATGAACGAGACGACGTTGAACGCCTATCCGGTCACATCGGTCAATCGCGTGAAACGGCTGCACGAGAGGGGATCCTACGACCACGCCCAAATACACGCCCTGCTCGATGCCTCGATGCTCTGCCATGTGGCCTACGTCATCGATGGACAGCCCTATTGCACGCCGACTCTGTTCTGGCGCGAGGGTACCCGGCTGTACTGGCATGGCAGCAGCGCAAGCCGCATGCTGCGCAATCTATCCGAAGGCGAACCCGTCTGCCTCACCGTCAGTCATCTCGACAGTCTCGTTCTGGCGCGGTGCGGCTTCAATCATTCCGTCGACTACCGCTCGGTCATGGCGTTCGGACACGCCCGGCTCATCGGCGATCCCGCGGAGAAGGCGCGCGCGCTGGTTGCCATGGTAGACCGCTTCTATCCCGGCCGCACCGCGACGCTGCGGCAGAGCACGGAGCAGGAGATCAAGGCGACGCGCGTGATCGGCATGGAGATCGAGCAGGCATCCGCGAAGATTCGGACGAAGGGTATCGGCGACGAGGAGGAAGACTACGCCCTGCCGATATATGCCGAGCGGATTCCTGTGCACACGGTGCTGGGAGCGCCGGAGCCTTGCGCGCGTTTAATGCCCGGCGTCGAGCGACCCGAGGCTCTGGCGGGATACCGCGAAGGCCGGAGGCTCGATGATGCGGTGTTGGAAGCTCACCGATCGACTTTTCAAGCGTGATTCGGTTGCAGCCTGAAGACGATCGCGGCGTGCGCCCGGGGGGCGCGTCGCGCCCTGCCTCGTCTCGCCAATATTCGCGGGCGACTCGCCCACCTCGGACGGATGCGGAAGCCTGCCGGCCCCTGCCCTTCCACCGCTCGCGCGATGCGCTCATGCCGGACGAACCGGCGCAGCCAATTCGGGGTTGCGGCCATCGTTCGACCAGGGTAGAGACCGGCATCCTGATAACTTCAAGCTGTGCAGCGTGACTGACATCGAACAGCAATGGTTGTCCGAGACGACCTCGGAGAATTTCTACTTTTCAACCTTCCCCGGTCAATCATGCGACCTGCGCCGCCACAATACCATCACCGGCGCCCTCGCCAAGCTTCGCTTTGGCAGCTACATGAACCTCGCGGGCAGATGGGTGCCTGATGACCGGGTCGTCTGGTTGGGGATGATTACATCCGACACCCCCGGTGACGGGGCTCGGCTGCTGACCCGCATCCTCGAGCTGGCGGCGGAGCATTCCTGCGTCGTTGTCGGCGAGCCGACCCCGCTGAAACCGAAGGACTGGTCGACGGATCGGCCCTGGTGCTGCGAGCCGGACCACCTGATCGAGTGGTACAGACGGCGTGACTTCGCGTTCCGCACCAAAGGACGCACGACGCTGATGTGTTGTCCCGGCTCGCGGATCGACACCATATAATATCGGCCCGCATTGACTTTGACCGAGCAAGCCAATCTCCAACGTCATGGCCCTGCTTGCTGTCCGGGCCACCTGTAGCGGCACGTGCCGCGAAAGACCCCGCTCAGCCGGGACAGGCCGGACCATGACAGTTTATGGGAGGAGTCGGCCTCATCGCGGATTGGTATGACACTGGCGTGGCGGTCCCGCTGACCGGCCGCGAAAGTATCAATCGCGTATCACGCGGCCACTATAAGCCGCCACTGCAACGAGAAGCCGCCTTACAGGCAACTCTGCTCCACAAGTTCGGCGGCCTCTCCCAGCTCCATCGCCTTATCGCCCAACAGCGCGTCCGCCGCCACGCGCTCCCACTCCGTCTCCTCCGGCGCCAGCGGATCGACCGGCGAAAGCCGGTGCATCAGCACCAACCGTGCCACCAGCGCACGCCTCGCATCCGTGCCGGGCTGCGACCCTTCCCACGCCAGCAGCACGGCGCTGGACGCGTCGTACAGCGCGGTCGCCGCCTGGCGGGCAAGCGACTCCGGCCCGGCGGCCGCCACCCGCTCCGCCAGCCCCACGGCGCGGTCCAACGCGGTCCTCAGCGCGGCACGAAACGGTGCCGGCAGCGCCTCCGCAGCCTCCAGCCGCCGGTGCAGCATTGCCTGCAACGCCCGGTGCGCAGCAGCCCTGCCGACGGCGCGCCCGACGACATCCAGCGCATTGATGTTGCTGGTGCCCTCCCACAGCAACCCCACCTGAGCATCGCGGATCAGCCGGGGATTTACCCAGTCCTCAATGTAGCCGTTGCCGCCGCGCGCCTCCATCGCGCCGGTCGCGGCCACGACGTTGTCGCGGCAGGCGCGCAGCTTCAGCAAACCGGTCAACAGCCGCAACTCCGCCGCCGCGCCGCGTCCCATCGCGTCGGCGGCGCACAGCGCCATTGAAAGCGCCTGCTCCGCCGGCACCAGCAGCTTCATCAACTGCCGCCGCATCAGCGGGAACTCCGCCACCGTCCGCCCGAAAGCCATGCGCCCGCGGGCGGCGGCCAAAGCCTCATTGAGGCAGCGGCGCATCATCGCGGCGGCGCGCACCCCGTGCGACAGCCGCGACAGGTTCACCTGTTCCATCATCTGCTTCAGGCCCTGGTCCTGCTGGCCGACCAGCCATGCCTCGGCGCCGTCCAGCCGGATTTCCCCGCTCGCCATCGACCGCGTGCCCAGCTTGTCCTTCAGCCGGACGATCCGGTAGGCATTGCGCGCTCCGTCCCGCGTCCGGCGCGGCAGAGCGAACAGAGCCAGCCCGCGCGTCCCGGCCGGCGCCCCCTCCGGCCGCGCCAGCATCAGCGCGACATCGGCATCGGTATGAGAGCAGAACCATTTCTCGCCGTATATATGCCAGACGCCATCCACGCACCGCGCAACCGTTTCGGTTGCGCCGACATCCGAGCCGGCCGCCTTTTCCGTAATGAACTGCGTGCCCTTCCATAACGTGGACAAATCCGCCGACAACATCCTGGGGAGCAGATAGTCCTGCAACGAATTGCCGGCGAACCTGCGGATCAGGTGGATCGACGTGTCGGTTACGCTGACCGGGCACATCAGTCCGAACTCGCTCTGCGCGAACAGATACTGGAAGGCATATTTGGCGACCGGAGGCAACGGCCGGTCCATTCCCAGCACGCCGCCGCGATGCGACATGGCGTGGAACTGGAACTCGCCGAACGCAATCTGCTCCATCTCGCGGTATGCCGGATGATACTCGATCCAGTCTTCATCACGGCCAAATCTATCCCGCGTATGCAGCAACGGTGCATGCCTGTCGGCGATGCGGGCGAGTTCGTCCAGGCGGCCGCCGGCCAGCCGCCCCAGTCGTTGGAAACACGGAGTCAAATGGTCCAGAGCCGGCCCTGGCAGATACAGTGTCAGCAAATCGCGCAAGCCCCGGTCCGCCGCATAAAAATCCATCCCGGCGCAATCGGGCGCAATCCGGTCGTTGGCCGGGAAAGGACGATCCGTTTGCATTCCATTTTTCCTGCGTTTTAAGTTTGACTGCATTGGCGCAATGAACCATCATGGCGGCGGCGGATGGTCCGCAAAGCCCCATGGAAACCCTGTGACCCTGACCGCCGAATCCCACTTCGTGTCCGCCACCCTGACCGGCCGGATCTCCGGCCTTTACGATTCGGCGCTGCCCGCGACGCTGCCTCGGGTCACCTTCGACGGAGACCATGCCACGGCATTCGACGCTTTGCTGCGACATGTGCAGCACAGCCGCGTTGTCGTGTTTGCCGACGTCGGGACGGGCGACCTCGATGCGTTCTTTCATCTGCGCCTCGCGCAGATACTGACGGACCGTCCACCCTTGCGTGCGCTTTCCGTCGTCGTCCTGTCGCCACCCGACGGGCGCGACCTGGCGGGCGGATTCGCCGATCGCTTCCGCACGGCATGGCCTTTTGAGCAATGCGTTTTTGTGACGGACCGCATCGATCCTGCCGCCTTTTCCCGCCAGCTCGGATTGCCTGTCAGCGATCCCGATGCGGATGACCGGCCGCCCGAAATCCTCCGCACGGGCGCCCGGGCGGGCCAAAAAATCGCGGCTCAGTTGCAAATTCCGTGGGGGAGATGCGGCAGCACCACCGCGTTCGAAAACCAGATCGAAGACCTGGTCGGCGCTGGATTCCTGACGATCCGGCTGTTCACGAGTGAGCGATACCGGCGCGGCCCGACCCTTGACGCCCGGATGGAAAAAGTTGTTGCTGAAAACAGCACCCACGCCGGCGCGCATATCAATGTATTCGCAGTCCCGGACGGTCCGCCGGTATTCATCGAAACCGATGATCCGGCCAAGCACTGGGCGTCCTGGCTCACCCTGTCGGCCTCGTGCCGCATCCGCGACGGTGCGGTGAGAGAGGCGGTCAGCCGCGCGGACACGGTTATCGCCAACCACATCAATACCGTCGGCGCGGCGATCCATCTTGCTCCGCGTGCAAAGCTTCTCCTGGATGTGCATGACGATCGCGCAACATCGACGCGGGAACGGCTGCGGGCGGAAGGGAAAAGCGAAACGGACATAGAGGCTGTCGCCGCCGCCGCTGCCGAGGCCCAGGCGCGTGTGCTGGCGTTGCCGGACATCTGCACCCATGTCAGCACCACGGAACTCGAGGGTCTGAAGCGGCACGCCCAGCGTAGCGCCATCGTATTGCCGCGCATATACCTTCCGCCCGCCCCGCCGCCGCCGCCGGCCCCGGCGCGATTTGATTTGCTGATCGTCGGTGACGAGCATGTGTTCAACATCGCCTCCTTGCACTGGTTCCTCGATGAGGTCTGGCGCCCGCATCTTGAACCGGCCTCCGTCCGTGTGGCGGTCGCCGGCCGGGCGGGACAGCGGCTCGATTCCACGCTATACCGATCGCCGCTGCTTCATCTCCTCGGCTTCGTCGATGATCTCGAAACGTTCCGGTCGTGGTGCAAGCTGACCGTCGTTCCCGACCGGGCGGGCACCGGCATATCGGTCAAGCTGCTGACGACAATCAGCGCCGGTCATCCGCTGGCAACCACGCCGATCGGCTTGCGCGGCCTGGATGCTTCGATCGCGGCGCATCTGCCGGCCTTTGACGATCCCGCCGCCCTCGCGGCCGACATTCTCGGGCTTGTCGGCGATCCGGGTTGCCTGGAGCAGCGCCGGACACGGGTGATGCAGGCGAAGGACGCGGTTCAGCGCAGTTCCAGCTCCGCCACGCTTTTGCGCTCGATCCCCTCCCCTTCCACGCCGATCGGCCGGCGGCGGATGGCGGGCTGGTCGAGCCTGGCGGCCGCTTCCATACAGCCGGCGAAAACGCCTTATAATTTCGCGCTCGACGTGCCGTTCGCGATGTCGGGTTCCGAATGGGACCACCAGGTTCTGCTTGATGGCTGGCATGAAGCCGAGCCGTGGGGGCGATGGACCGATGGCGCCGAAGCGTCACTGGCGATTGAGCTGCCAGCCCCGATCGCGGAACCTCTGCGGCTCGAACTTGATATCGTTCCGTCTGAGGCGGAACCCCCGCTGGCTATCACCGTCGATGGCGAGCGGTTCGAGGCGGTGCAGCCGAAGCCCGGCTTTAACGGCTGGGATCTTCCACCGGAACTGACCGCGGGCAAGTCCCGGCTTGTCGTTACCCTTCAGGTCGACGACACTGTTCGCCCCAGCCTGGACGGTGCCTCTCCCGACGACCGCATACTGGGCATCGGGCTATCGGCCGCGCGCATGGTTTCGCGCCAGCCGGATTGGTGCGAGGTGGGCCGCTACATGCCCATACGGGCGGACGCGTTGCCGCGGAACGTGCTGCTCGCGGGCTGGCACGCGGCGGAGGACTGGGGCTGCTGGAGCAACGGCAGCACGGCATCGCTGCAACTCCTGTTCGCCGAGCCTTTGCAGGGTTCGTTGCGCCTGGAGCTGAACCTCACGCGGCCGCCGTCCGGCGGCAGGCTGACAGTGTTCGTCAACCACCGCGCATTGGCCGCGGTCGAGGTGACGGACGGCACCAACCGGTGGCTCCTGCCGCAGGATCTCACCAACGGCCGGACGCGTCTGCTGATCGACCTGTCGGTAACCGAGACGTTTTGCCCGAAAACCGCCGGAAACGGGCCCGATGACCGCGTGCTTGGCGTGGCGTTGCGCGGCCTCCGGGTGGCCTGTTTCGTTCCGGGGATCTGCGCCGTTGGCCGCCCGCTTGCGTTGGCGCCGCCGGTCGACCTCGACAACGTCCTGCTGGACGGCTGGCACCCGGCCGAAAGCTGGGGAACCTGGACAAAGGCATCCAAGGCCACGATGAAGCTTGCGTTCGGTGAGACACTGTCCGGCTTGTTCTCGCTCGAAATCGGCTTCGCGACGAGAGCTGTCGAAACGACCGTACTGGTGAGCATCGGCGGTTTCGAAGTGCCGCCCGTGCGCGCGGCTGGGGGCATCGCGGCCTGGCAGCTTCCTGCCGCGTGCACGGATGGCCAGCGGGAGCTTGTGATCGGGTTGGAGGTGGCCGACACGTTCCGTCCGGCCGATATCGTGCAGACGGCTGACGATCGCACGCTCGGCATCGGCGTGCGGTCGGTTGCGCTGAACCGCGAAACCGCGGCGATTTTCCCCGTCGGCGAAACCGTGGCGGTTTCCAGCCGTGCCGGCGACAATGGATTGCTGCTTGAGGGCTGGCACCCGTTGGAGCCGTGGGGCTGCTGGACCGCAGACGCCGACGCGACAATGAGGCTGCCGCTCCAAGTGCCGCTTGAAGGCGACTTCGCCTTTCGGATCAACCTGGTGCCGCCGCTCCTGGATACCGCGGTCAGCCTGGTCGTGAACGGCACCGCGTTGGAACCGCTCGATGTCGTTGACGGCCCGAACCAGTGGCGCCTGCCCCGAGCCTGCACCGAAGGGCAGGCGGCGCTGTCGATCGTTGTTCATGTCGACCATCCGGCCCGTCCGGCGGATATCATGCAGTCAAAAGACGATCGGCTGCTGGGAGTGGGAGTCCGGTCGTTGTCTCTCGTCGCTGTTCCGTAATGTCGGGAGGCGCCCCCCGGCGTTAAGGCTGTGAAGCGGCAGGAACGTCCGTGTACGCGTGTTCGACCTCGTCGGGGGCGTTCGAAATCGCCCGGAGGTAGCTGCGCGCCGTATTGTCCGGCTCCCGCTTGCCGGTTTCCCAGTTGCGCAGGGTCTCCACCTCCAGGCCATAGCGGACGGCGAACTGCTCCCGCGTCAGGCGCAGCCGTTCGCGCAGCGCCCGCACATCAACCGTCAGGTCCGGCTTCAGCAGCACCGCGGAAACCCCGCACGCATCCATATCGGCCATCACCGCCTGGACGTCTTCAACCATCGGCAACTCGGCGAACACCCGCTGGTCTTCAAGCAATGCTTCCGCCGCGCGCTTGGCCCGCAGCATCGGCATGCCCCGCCGCGCCAGCGCATGCGCCGCATCGATCGGCTTCAGGCGGGCCACATCAAGCGCAATGCGCAGGATGAACACGGCGGGAGAACCGGATGTCACGCGGTTGACGGCCCGGGTTGGCCCCAGTCGGTCGAACCGCTCCTTTAATGAAAATGCCATTGAGGTCCATCCCTTCCATCACCGCCCGGGCAATCACCGCCAGGTTGGCCGCCACCCACCACATTCGCCTTCAGGTCCTGCACATGCAGGCCGTTCAGCACCATCGTCTCCCCGCGCATCACGGGCTCCGCCATGAACCGTATCGGGCCGGCGGGAGTTATGACCCGCAGTGTTACGATCGGGTGATCGGTCTCGTCATAGACGATGTCGAACGATATATCCCCGGCTGTCCAAAAAGCTAAATGATGGGCCATTGGCCCACCCAAATCAAGATCATCATTATCAATTCCCTGCCACGCCCAGCCAGTCCGCGCTCTGCATCTCATCCAGCCGGGAGGCCGTGCGTTCGAACATCTTCGCGTTCTCGCCGCGCTGGTAAAGCTGGTCGGGCGGCGCGGCAGCCGAGGCGAACAGCCGCACGTGGTGGTCGTACAGCGCATCCACCAACACGATGAAGCGCCGCGCCTGATCGAAGTTCTCCGGGGACAGGCGGGGAATCTCGTCCAGCACCAGTGTATGGAACGTCGTCGCGATGGCAAGATAGTCCCCCGCCCCGAGTGCCGTATTGCAGAGGCTGTCGAAGTCGAAGCGTGCGACACCGTCCGCGGCCAGCGGAACGACGACGTCGCGGCCCATCACCGTCAGGGTCACCGGCTCGACGGTCGCGCCATCCGTCAGCCGCGCGAAGGTTTCGTCGAGCGCGCGGCGGGACATCGCGTCGGCCGGCACTTGCCAGGTGCGCAGGCCGCGCATGCGCTCCCGCCGGTAGTCGCGGCCGCCATCCATCACCAGCAGGTCCAGCCGCTGCTTGATCAGCGCGATGAACGGCAGGAACGCGTCCCGCCCTGGCTGGCCCTTGAACAGCGCGTCCGGCGCGGTGTTCGACGTCGTCACCACGACCACGCCGCGGTCGAACAGCGCCTGGAACAGCCGCCCCAGGATCATCGCGTCGGCGATGTCGTTGACCTGGAACTCATCGAAGCACAGCAGCGCCGCCTCCGCCGAGATGGTGTCCGCCAGAGCCGGTATCGGGTCCGCGCCGCCGGGATTGGCTTTCCGCCAGGCATGGATGCGGGCATGCGCGCTCTGGATGAAGCGATGGAAGTGGATGCGCTGTTTGCGGGGCACATCGGCGGTTTCGAAGAACATGTCCATCAGCATGGACTTGCCCCGGCCAACCTCGCCAACGAGATACAGGCCGGTGGGGACGTATTCCTCGGCGTGGCGGCGGCGCATGATGCGCGACAGGAAGCCGACGCTTTCGTCGGCCGTCTGCTTCGGGTCGTAGCCGCGCAGCCGTTCCCACAGGTCCTGCAGGCGCTCGACCGCCGCCGCCTGGGCGTCGTCGGCTTCCAGCGAGCCGGACTCGATCATTGCGCGATACACGAACCGCGGTCCGGTCTGCCGGCTGGGGTGGGGAGGAATATGTTTGTCCATGGCGGGGCACCCGTGCAGATAGCGTCGGAGGCCGCAAGAGCCTAGACTCCGCGGTCTCATGTCGACGTCAAACCTGATTTCAATCTTGCCCTTTGTCATTGATCTGGTCCGTCAGGCCGGTGACCGCCTCGCCGCGGAGTTCGTCCGCCCGGACGGCCCGCGGTTCAGCAACGCCGACACCTCGCCGATCGATACCGAGATCGAGGTCTTTCTCCGGGAAAGGCTCACAAAGCTGCTGCCGGCGCGGTTCGTCGGCGAGGAGGAAGGCGTGCTGGCGGCCGAGGCGAACGGCTATTGCTGGGTCGTCGATCCGCATGACGGCACCCGCGCCTTCCTGGAAGGCCGCCGCGGCAGCGCCGTCTCGGTGGCGCTGCTGCGCGACGGCAAGCCTGTGCTGGGCGTTGTCTACGCGCCGACAAGCCCGGATCGCGGGCCGGACATGATCGCCCGGGCCGAAGGCGGCGGCATCACCCGAAATGGCTTGCCGGTGACGACCGCCCTGAGCCGCCGGACTTTGGCTGCGGATGACGTCGTGTTCCTCAACCATGGCGCCGGACAGCGGCCGATATGGAGCAGTGCCGCCTGCCTGCCGGCGAGGTTCATGCCGCTGCCATCCATCGCCTACCGGCTTGCGAGAGTAGCCGCCGGGGACGGCATTGCGACGATCACGCTGCGGCCGGTCAGCGCGCACGACATTGCCGCCGGCCATGCCCTCCTGATGGCAGCCGGCGGTGTGCTCGTCGCCGAGGACGGCCTGCCTGTCGGCTATGACACGCTCGGCGGCTGCCGCCCGTTCGCCTGTTTCGGCGGCGCCCCGGATGCGGTCGCCATCCTGAGGACCCGCATCTGGCGCGGCAGCACGGAGCCGCGGCGCCCGGCGCGGGTTGCGCTGAACTGGCCGAGGGCCGCGGAGGATCGGCGTTTCGACCGCGCCCTCGGCTGCATGTTGGGGATGGTCATCGGCGACACCCTGGGCAGCCAGGTGGAGTTCCAGACCGCGGCGGCCATCCGCACGCGCTACCCCGGCGGTGTGCGAAATCTCGATCCCAGCCCGGTATGGCGGACATTGGCGGGGCAGCCGACGGATGATTCGGAGCTTGGCCTGACCTTGGCGCGCAGCCTGGTACGCCGCGGACGCTACGATCCGGAGGACGCGGCGGGGGCTTATGGACGCTGGTATGCCAGCGGGCCGTTCGATATCGGCGGCACAACGGCGCTGGCGTTTGGCGCCGCCGCCTCCGCCCCGGCGCAAAAGGCCTCCGCGGCCCGGGATGCGGCGGATGCGCGCAGCCAGGCGAATGGCTCGCTTATGCGGATCGCCCCCATCGGCGTCTGGGCCGCCAGCCCCGAGGAAGCGGCGCTGGCAGCCGATACGGATTCCGGCCTGTCCCATCCGCATCCGGTCTGCCGCGCGGCCTGCGCCGCTTTTGCTGCCGCCATATCGGCCGCCATGGCGGGCGGCGACCGCGGCGAGATGGTGGACGCGGCCGTCAGGGTTGCCCGGCAAGCCGGTTCGCAGGCGGCGCCGGTGCTGCAGACACTTCAACAGGCCGCCGCCGGGGTGGCGCCGAAGGACTTCCAGCACCAGATGGGCTGGGTGCTGATCGCTCTGCAAAACGCGTTTTACCATCTCGCCGCCGGCACGGCGCTGAAGCCGGCGCTGATCGAGACCGTCGGCAGCGGCGGCGATACCGACACCAATGGCGCCATCGCCGGGGCTTTGCTGGGGGCGGCAGACGGACGGGCATCGATCCCGGTGCGCTGGACCCTGCCGGTGCTGACCTGCCGACCCGATCCGGCCTTGCATCCGACTCGGCCGAGGCCGGAGGTTTACTGGCCGGACGACCTGCTCGACCTGACCGAGGCGCTCGTGCTGAGGCGTGCCGCCGGGAGATAAAGATGCTCACGCTCGACTATGACAAGCTGCTGAACACACCGGTGGCCGACGACCCATTCCCGCATGTCGTGGTGCCGGACTTCGTCCCGCCCGCGAGCCTTGAGGCCGTGCTGGCCGACATGCCGCCGCTGCGGAAGCGGGGGTCGTTTCCGGTCGATGCGGTACGGCTCGGACCGAACGCGGCGGCGCTGATGCAGGCGATGGAGGCGCCGGCGCTGCGCGAGGCGATCGCGGGGCGGTTCGGGATCGATCTGCACGACGCGCCGACAATGGTGACTTTGCGTGGCTGGACCAGCGAGCGGGATGGCCGGATTCACTGCGATTCGCTGGCCAAGCGGGTGACGGTGCTGTTGTATTTGAACCGGGAGACCGACGCCTGGGCACGCCGGGAAGGCTGCCTGCGGCTGCTGCGCGGGCCCGATGACCTCGAGGACTTTGCCCTCGAGGTGCCGCCGGTGAACGGGACGCTGCTGGTGTTTCCGAACGGTCCGGCGACATGGCATGGCCACCGGCCGTTCGTCGGGCCGCGTTACAGCGTTCAGCTCAATTACATGACGACGGACGAGAAGGCGCGCAGCGAGCTGCGCCGCCACAGAATCTCCGCGTTCGTGAAGCGATTGACGCTCGCGGCGTGAGGCCGACCGTGCTTCGGTAGGCGCCTGCCGGTCTGTAAGGAAGCGCGCATGCCGTTCGACCCCGACCTGATCGACCGTCTCTCCGACCGGGCGGAGCTTCTGACCCCCGTTCAGATGGGGCACGCCGACAGCACGGCCGGCGTGCCCGGCCCGGTGCTGATGGAGGCGGCCGGCCGCGCGGTCGCGCGAGCGGTCAGGCGCCGCTTCGTTCCCTGCCGTGTGCTGGTCCTCGCCGGCCCGGGGAACAACGGCGGCGACGGGTACGTGGCCGCGCGGCTGCTGTCGCAACTGGGCTGGCCGGTGCGGCTGGCGGCGCTGGCGCCGCCGCGCGGCGGGTCGGATGCGGCCGGGGCGGCGCGGCAGTGGCACGGCCGGATGGCGGAGTTCGATCCGACGGAGGCGGCGAGCGCCGACGTCGTGATCGACGCGGTGTTCGGTGCCGGCCTTACCCGGCCCGTCGATGGTCTGGTTGCCGATACGCTGCAAGCCGCCCGGCGGGTGGTGGCGGTGGATGTGCCATCCGGTCTGGACGGGGCAACCGGGACGGCGATGGGTTCGGTGACGGCGGCAGAGCTGACCGTGACCTTCTTTCGCCTCAAGCCGGGCCACCTGCTGCTGCCGGGCCGCGACCTGTGCGGGCGGATCGAGCTGGCCGATATCGGCATTCCCCCGGCCGTTCTGGGCGGTATCGCGCCTGACACCTTCGCCAATCTGCCGTCGCTGCGGCCGCTGCCGGTGCTGCGCGAAGACGGACACAAGTATTCGCGCGGACACGTGACAGTCGTCGGGGGCGCCAGCATGACCGGCGCGGCGCGGCTTGCGGCAGAGGCAGCCCGGCGCGCGGGAGCCGGCATGGTGACGATCGCCGCCCGCGGCGCCGCCGAGACCTACCGCGCCGGCGAGCCGGGGCTGCTGGTCAGCGAAGCCGGCATCCCGACCCTGCTGCACGACGAGCGTCGGACGGTCTGGGTGTGCGGGCCGGGGCTTGGTCCGCATGAGGCGCGGACGGTGTTTCCGGCTCTGGTCGCGGCGGGCCGGTCGGTGGTGGCTGATGCCGACGTGTTCACTGCCTTCGCCGGCAATCCGGACGCGCTGCGCGGCGCCGCGGTGCTGACCCCGCATGCCGGGGAGTTCGCCCGCGTCTTCGGTGCCCCGGCGCACCGGCTCGACGCCGCACGGCAGGCGGCGCAGCGGACCGGGGCGGTGGTGCTGCTGAAGGGCGCGGACACGATCATCGCGGCGCCGGACGGGCGGGCCGCGATCAATCTCTCGGCGCCGCCCTGGCTGGCGACCGCCGGGGCCGGCGACGTGCTGGCCGGCGTGATCGCCGGGTTGCTGGCTCAGGGCATGCCGCCGTGGGACGCCGCCGCCGCCGGGGCCTGGCTGCATGGCCGGGCGGCGCAAATGGCCGGACCCGGGATGATCGTCGAAGATCTGCTCCCCGCACTGATTCGTGTGCTCGCCGGGACCGCCGCGCTTCCCAATTCTTAGGCACGCTGTCTTTCCTCCTCTCCGCATGAGGCGTGCATGAGCGAAGCCGTATCCACCGGCCTGCTGGATCGCACCATCCGGCGCATCACCACGGTCTGGCGCGACATGGCCTCCGGCGTGCCGGATGAGACGCTGGAGGCGCAGATGCGGACCTGCCTCGCCGGACGCGGCGGCGAGGTCAGCGCGCGCAACCGGGCGGCCAGGCTGGCGGAGACCTATCTGGCGGCGGACGAACCCGGTCGGCGGGAGTTCCTGCTCACTCTTGCAAGCTTCGACTCCGATCCCGATGCGGTGGCTGCTGCCTATGCAAAGGTCACCGCGGCGGCAGATCCGGCCGAACGTTCGGCCGCGAAAGCCGAATTGCGCCGCGCGCTGGAACCGCCGCGGTTGAGGCTGCTGACGCAGTTCGCTTCGATTCCCGACGGTTGCAAGTTCCTGGTCGATCTGCGTGGCGCGCTGCTGCGGGTGCGCGGCTCCGACAAGATGCTGGCCGCGCTGGATGCGGATCTGCGCGGGCTTCTGGCGGCCTGGTTCGACATCGGGTTTTTGGAACTTCAGCGAATCGACTGGAACAGCCCGGCGGCGCTGCTGGAAAAACTGGTCACGTACGAGTCGGTGCATGCCATCCGATCCTGGCGGGACCTGAAGAACCGGCTGGATTCCGACCGAAGGTGCTATGCGTTCTTTCATCCGCGCATGCCGGGGGAGCCGCTGATCTTCGTCGAGGTCGCGCTGGTCAAAGGGCTGGCCGGCAGCGTTCAGGATCTGCTGAATGAGAAAGCGCCGGTGCTGGACCCTGCCATGGCGGATACCGCGATCTTCTATTCGATCAGCAACTGCCAGGGCGGACTGGCGGGGATCAGCTTCGGCAATTTCCTGATCAAACGCGTGGTCGGCGAGTTGTCGGGCGAGTTCCGCAACCTGAAGGCGTTTGCCACGCTGTCGCCGATACCGGGCTTCCGCCGCTGGCTCGATCCGCTGCTGGCAGCCGAGGCCGAGGCGCTGCTGAGCGGCGACGAGTCCGTCAGCCTCGTGTCCGCGTATCCGGCGGAGAGCGGCTGCGCCGCCCTGGCGGGGATCATCGGCAAGCGGTCCTGGTGGCGCAATGCGCAGCTGCGGGAGGTGGCGGAGCCGGTGCTTGTCCGATTGTGCGCCCGCTACCTGATGGCAGAGTCGAAGCACAACCACGCTTTGGACCCGGTCGCACATTTCCACCTTTCGAACGGCGCGCGGGTGGAGCGGTTGAACATGCGCGGCGACACCTCCGACAAGGGTGCGCGGGAGAGCGCCACCCTGATGGTGAATTACCTCTACGATCCGACAAAGATCGAAGACTGGCACGAGGACTATGCCGGCGAGGGCAAGCGGAACGCGTCAACCGCCGTGCGGAAGCTGGCGCGCGGGTGGAGTTAGGTCCGCCGTTCCTGCTTCAGGCGACGTGGCATACATCGACTTCGATAATGCCCAGCGCAAGCTGGGACAGCGGTATTACGGCTGGTTGGTCGGTTCCCCAGGGATTGCCGAGCGTCAGCATCGGCACGCCGCCCTGCATCGTAACGCCTTCAAACATGTAGGCGTGGTTGCTGACCAGGTTGAACGGCAGACCGGCCGCGGAGGAGGTGTCCATTGCGATCAGGTCGCCTGCTGCAACGAACTGATCCAGATTGGCGAGGGTAAGGGCAGCGGGCGACATGTAGGTGGCCGGATCGCCCGTCAGTTCTTCCATGGCAAGGACCGGACTGCCGCCGTTCGCGATGGCATTATAGCCGCCGTCCAGCGTGGCAACCGCTTTTTCCAGCACCTGCGCCCAGATTTCTTTGGAGTTGCCGGACACATCCTGGTTCGCGCCGTTATTGACCGCGTTGTTGGGGAAACTGTTGGTCACGGTCACGCTGACGGACGCGAACGATGTGGTGCCGAAACCGGGCAGGGTTCCGTTCGATGCTTCGTGCAACGTGACGGTCTCGGTGCCGTTGGAGTTGGGGTGGATCATGCTGATGATCGAAGCCGGGTGGAACAGCGCCAACTCTCCGATGGAGGACAACAGGAAACAGTCGCCGATCTGCCCCTGGTTGATGTCTGCGACGCTGATGGCGGAGGTGTCCCCCGGTTCCTGGAGGTAGAGCGCATCCGTGAGCGTGCCGGATGCAGGCGCGGCGGCAGTGGTTCTGAAAGAGTCGAAGGTTGCGGGATCGCCCGTGTCCCCGTCCTGCGTGTCGAAGAACTGCGGACCGGAGCCGTCGGGGGAGCCGGTCAGGTCATAGAGACGATTATACCTGGTCATACGACATCTCCTGAGCGGCGCGTGCGGATGTCAGCAAAGGTCCGCCGGCGCGGGGCCGCTTCAGGGAGACGCTAAATCTGCTCGGGACACCCGGGCAGTAGGCCGGCGGTCACAAACTTGTATGGATCTTTCCGTATCGATCACGCAGATACGATGGCCGTACGGTCACGGCGCCAAATCTGCATTGCCACCAGAACAGTCCTCGCTTCCGGTAGCTGGCCAGTGACGGAAACCGCACGTAATGAACCGTCATCAGATCGTCTTTCGAAACCCGGGCGACTTCTGGCTTCGCGCCGGTTGAAACATTTTGACATGCAAATATTCGCGATCGTCAGTCCGCTGTTTCGGACCGCCGCCGCTACGTTCCGGTTCTTCGTCGCGGAGCGGCTCGCTGGCCAGCCGACTCAATGGACCGGCCCGAGCCTTGGCATTTCGCTTAAGCCTGCTCAGAAGCCTGCGGTTTTTCGGCCCTGGCGTTTCAGCCTCGCCCGGCCCCGGCCACGCAAGGCGGTACTGCCACTGCCGCGATCACGCAACAAAACCGGATCGGTGCGGCAATCGCCCGCGCGGGACATTCAACGAAACGGGGCGCGGCCACGTAACGCCGCGCCCTGATTCCGCCTAGCGTATCGGCGGCGCGTACTGCAAACCGCCCTTCGACCAGATGTTGTTGATCCCGCGCGGAACCCCCATCGGCGTAATGTCGCGGTCCCATATCTCACCGAAATTGCCGACCTGCTTGATCACGTTGTAGGCCCATTTGGGGTCCAGGCCCAACGCCTTGCCCATTTCGCCCTCAACCCCCAGCAGCCGGCGGATGTCCGGATCCGTCGAGGTCAGGAAGGTATCGACGTTCGCGCTGGTGATCCCCTTCTCCTCCGCGGTGACCATCGCGATGAACGTCCAACGGACGATGTCGAACCACTTGTCGTCCCCCTTGCGGACCATCACGCCCAGCGGCTCCTTGCTGATGATGTCAGGCAGCAGGATCAGCTCGCCCGCCTTCGGCCCCTGGCTGAACCGGAACGTCGCCAGCGCCGAGGCATCCGTCGAATACGCATCGCAACGCCCCGACAGGAACGCGTTCTGCACCTCAGCCAGATCGGCGATCAGGATCGGCGTGAACTTTATTTTGTTCAGCCGGAAGAAGTCGTTCACCGCCAGTTCCGTGCTGGTGCCGGGCTGCACGCAGACCGTCGCCCCGTCCAGCTCCTTCGCGGCGTTCACTCCGGCGGACTTCTTCACCAGGAAGCCGGTGCCGTCGTAGTAGTTCACCCAGGCGAACTCCAGGCCCAGATTGCCCTCACGCCCCAGCGTCCAGGTCGTGCTCCGAGACAGCGCGTCGACCTCGCCCGACTGCAGCGCGGTGAAGCGGTTCTGCGTCGTGGTCGGGACGAACTTAACCTTGTTGACGTCGCCCAGCGCTGCGGTGGCGATCGCCCGGCAGGAATCCGCATCCAGCCCTTTCATCACCCCCTGGCTGTCCGGCAGGGAGAACCCCGGCACGTTGCCCGCGATCCCGCACAGCATCTGTCCGCGCCCCTTGACCGCATCCAGCGTTGCCGAACCGGACCCTTGTGCCGATGCCGGCTGCATCCCGGCCGCACCCATCATCGATCCGGCCAGCAGCGCGAGGCTGCCGAACCTACCCAGTCGTGTCATGCTGCAGTCTCCCGATCACGCGCGACTCTTCGCGCATTGCGGCCGGACTGTGCTGTGCCCGCGACGCCAGATCAATGCCAAAATAATCGGCAGTCGATGCCTTCACCGAGCCTACGCCAACCCGGCCCGGCGCAGGCCCTCGGCGTAGCGGTTGACGTCCTCCAGGCGAAGGAACGGCGAACGTTCCACCGCCTGCGCGAGTGAAAACCCCGGCTCGAGCGCCAGCAGCCGATCGCGCACCTCATTGGCTTCGCGCGTGAGGCCCATCCAGCCGAGGGCGGAGAGGTAGCTTTTGTAAGTCGATGAAAACAAAGGGTTGAGATCGACCGCGCGCCGTCCCGCCTCGACCGCGGCGGCATAGTCGCCGCGCATCAGGTGGACGATCACCAGCGCCATATCGAAGAAGAACATGTGCGGATCGGCCGGGGACAGCCGGATGGCCTGCTTGATCCGCCGCAGCGCCTCCTCATGGTCGCCTATATAGGAGTAGGCGAAGCCGGAGAAGCACCACGCCATCGCCAGATTCGGGTTGAGCCCGAGAGCCCGTTCATGCAAGGCAATCGCCTCCGCCGGACGCTTGCTGAGGAACCCGCGCACATGCCCCGCCAGGGTCAGCGCGCGCGCATCGCCCGGGTCGAGCATGACCGCCCGTTCCGCCAGCCTGCCGGCTTCGGCGATGCACGCCGCGGGATCGGTCGCCCAGCCCTGCCCGACACAAAGCAGGTTCCAATAGGCCAGCCACCCATGCGTTACCGAATTGGAAGAATCGGCCTGCAGCGAGGCTTCCAGCAGCCGCCCCGCCGCGACGAAACCCTCCCGCTCCATGCGATAGATGCCAGGAAGCGCCTGCAACAGCAGATCCTGCGCCGTCATGTCGTGCTGCCGTGCCCGGTTCATGCGCCGGCCTTCATGCCGCAGAAGTTCCGGGTCAATCCGCGCCACGATCGTGGCGCCCAGCTCATCCTGAAGCGCCAGCGGATCGGTCATCTCCCGGTCGAATCGTCCAGCCCAGACGATTTCTCCACCGGCACGCAGATCCACCAGCCGCACAATGATGCGGACCCGCCCGGGCGCGTGCTGGATGGTGCCATCCAGCATCAGATCGGCTTCCGGGAGTTCCCAGGGATAGGCCAGCGCGCCCGGCCTGGCTTCGGTGCCGCCCGTCGCGTCCCGCCACGACATCGCCGGTACGCAGGAAATCCAGCGGAACCGCGAAAGACCGGCGGAAATCTCCTCCGCCAGGCCGATTGCCAGGCCGTCGTTGCGGTCTTCCCCAAGCGTGCGCAACGGCGCCACCCGGACGCGCAGGGAAGATCCGCCGCCCCGCTGACTGCGCCATGCAGACCCCTGGCCCGCCGCCGTCTCCTGCGCCGCCGAGCCTGAAGCTGAGCTGGCGGAAGCTGCCTGAGCGCGAATCCGGCCGATAAGCTCCTCGGTTTCCGGCGACGGCCGCCTTCCATCCCTGGCTTCGGCCAAAGCGCCGCAACACCGGTCATAGCAGCCGGCGGCCGCCTCCGGGTTTCCCAGCTCAGCGTGGCTGCGTATCAAGGCCCGCCATGCGCCCTCATGCTGGCGATGGATCGCCAGCAGATGTTCCGCTGCTTCGATCGTCGCCAGCGGTCCGCCACTCGCCGCCAGGATGCTCTCACCAATCGCCAGGCTTCGGCGGCTGAAGCGCTCGCGCGCTTCCTCAAGCCATGTGTCGAACGCCGGGTCGAGCCCGTCCAGATCCTCCAGCAACCTTTCCCCGAACTTGTCCAGCAGATCCATGGAGACGGCGGGGGTATCCGTCAGTTCCACGGTATCGATCGACAATCCCAACCCGCGCAGCGAAAGATGATGGCGATCGGCGATGAAGAGGTGGCCCCAGTCCGGCAACAGCCCATCCTGCAGTTCACGCACGCTTTGCCGCAGCGATGCCCGGGCCTGTTCCTGCTCCCGCCGGCTCCAGAGCAAGGAGGCGAGTTGAACCCGCAGAACCGGCCTCGGACTGGCCATCGCCAGGACGGCCAGCATGGCACGGGTCTTGCGCGTGCGAGGCAGGAGGCTGCGGCCCGTCGCATCGGTGACCGCCATGTGCCCCAACAGCCGGATACGCAGAGAATGTTGCCAATCGGGGTGCGTCACGGAACTGCTGGAAGAGAGGGATTGCCGAAAAATGGTTTGCAGTCCGTTAGACGATGCGTATGTGCATGAGACTCTTCATTAGATGGAGAGAAATTTTGCTAATTAGTATCTATTCCCCGGAAAGCTGGCACTTTATATCAGTCAGTAACGGGCTTTTGATGCGTTTGCGGCGGAGCCGCTCGCCGCGATAGAGGAAATTGTCCTTGTTATCCTTATTTAAGGAAAAAATATTCTGCAATCACCCTTGGCAGTGATACAAACCTATCTTTCCAGCACTATGGCCGGAGTTTGCGGGAGGAACGCCGCCGTGGCAGGCAAAGTCATGAGTTCGCCGTCCGCACGGCTCGTCGCGGTCATGAATCCGGCGCGGCCGCGGAATACTTTCGGTGCAGATGGCGGGACGTCCAGGTTTGCTGTTCGCGCTGGCGGCGACCGGCTTGCAAGGCGATTGGCGCTTGCCGTCTGGCGCCGATTTATGCCGGGCCTGGTGACGGGGTTCATGATGGCGGTACCCGAACCCGGGCGCCGTGATAGTCCCCGGGAACATCAATATGGACTTATAGGAAAATATGACTTGACTTAGGTTTATCGTCCGCATACATCTGGCCGCGTCGACGGGATAACCATGCCTGCGAGACGCCAGGCCTTTCGACAGCCCGGCGGCCTTCCCCATCCACGGGATGGGGCTTGATCATCACCACCATGCCGAGTTCGGACAGGGCAGTCGCCAATCGGGCGCCTGCCCTTTTTCGTGCGCCGGCTTCAGCAAACAAGGAAATCGAGATGCTGTTTTGCGAGAAGGCCAAGGCCAAAACGGGCGGCGCCGCCGCGGATGCACCCGCCGCGGATGCCGTAAAGCGTCCGAGCATTGCCCACTCCGGCAAGATCACCCTGGGCGGCGGCTGCCGCCTGCCGCTCCAGGGCGCGCCGATGGAGCACGACCGCCTGCCGCGCACCACCCGCAGCAAGCCGGAGTAAGGCGCCATGACCCCACCAGCCGAACCGATTGTCCGCTTTCATCAGCTCCTGCCCGCCGGCCGCACGCCGTTACGGGCGGACCGCGCCGCCATGGGCACCTTGCCGATGCGCGCGGTGCGGTATTGCGAGGCCGTCACCAGCGCGACCGCGTTCGGCTGGTGGGTGTTCAGTCCGATCGACCAGGAGTTCCTGTGGGACGGTGCCGAGATCTACTGGCGCTGCGCCGACGTGCCGGAGTGGGTGCCGTTGCAGCCGTCGGTGCAGTTCCCGGACTATGCGGAGGCGTTCGACCGTGAGGCGCCGGCGGCGATGCAGGGGTGCGCGCCGCCGTTCCTGACCGCGCTGCCGGAGCCGGGCTGCCTGCAGATCTGGACCGGGCTGATCGCGCAGACGGCGCCGGACTGGCATCTGCTGGTGCGCGCGATGCCGAACCTGCCGCCCGCCGGGCCGATCGGCATTTTCGAGGGGATCATCGAGACGGACCGCTGGTTCGGGCCGTTGTTCGTGAACCTGCGGTTTACGCGGAGCCATACGCCGGTTCGGATTCGGCATGACTACCCGCTGGCGCAGGTCTCGCCGGTGCTGCGGGAATGCTACAGCAATGAAACGCTCGACCGGATCGCGGTGGAGACGGGGCTGTCGAGCCTGAGCGACGAAGATTGGGACGGGTACTACGCGACGATCGTCGAGCCGAACGCACGGCCGAACCGGCCGTTCGGGGGTTATGCGGCGGCGGTGCGCAAGCGGCGGCATGAGTGCCATCGGGCGCGGGAGGCGGCCCTGGCGGAGTAGGGGCCGGCGCCTGATGAATCGTCGCGTCCTGGAAATCGCTGCCGCGGGGACCGTTTCGACGATCCGGCGGTGGCGTTTCCCACGCGACCCGGAGCCGTCGGAACGTGCCTTCGTCGCGTCCGACGGCAGGCTTATCGCCGCCGTCCGCACTCAGCTCAGGCAGATGCGAAAAGCCGATCGGCGTAGTGCCGTTCCGCATCCCTGGCCGGAGGCAAACCCGTTCGCTCTGGACGACCTGCTGAACGCCGACTCGGACGATCTGTTGCGGCAACTCTCGGACGCGAACCCGGCCTGATCCGGCGGCATAATACTTGCGCCCGGCGCGTTGCCGCCCGATACATCCGCCCATGAACGATACGCCCGCGCCAACCCCGGACTCCGCCCCGCGCTACGACTTCGCCGCCGCCGAACCGCGCTGGCAGCAGGCCTGGGCGGAACGCGCCTGCTTCCGGGTGGAGGACGTGCCCACCGACGGCAAGCCTAAATACTACGTGCTGGAGATGTTCCCCTACCCCAGCGGCAAGATCCACATGGGGCATGTCCGCAACTACACCCTCGGCGACGTGGTCGCCCGCTACAAGCGCGCCCGCGGCTTCTCCGTGATGCACCCGATGGGCTGGGACGCCTTCGGCCTGCCCGCCGAGAACGCCGCCCGTGAGCGCGGCGTTCACCCCGCCAAGTGGACCTTCGAGAACATCGCCGCCATGCGCGCCGAGCTCAAGCGCATGGGCCTGTCGCTGGAATGGGAGCGCGAGTTCGCCACCTGCCAGCCGGAATACTACCGCCACCAGCAGAAGCTGTTCCTCGATTTCCTCAAGGCCGGCCTGGTCGAGCGCAAGGAAAGCTGGGTCAACTGGGACCCGGTCGACGGCACCGTGCTGGCCAATGAGCAGGTGATCGACGGCAAGGGCTGGCGCTCCGGCGCGCCGGTGGAGAAGAAGCAGCTCAGCCAGTGGTTCCTCAGCATCACCACATACGCCCCCGAACTGTTGGACGCGCTCTCAACCCTCGACCGCTGGCCCGAGCGCGTCCGCCTCATGCAGGCCAACTGGATCGGCCGATCCGAGGGCGCGCGGGTGATCTTCAGCCTGGACTGCAGCCCGGAGACGGTCGAGGTCTACACCACCCGCCCCGACACCCTGTTCGGCATGTCCTTCCTGGCCATCGCGCCCGAACATCCGATCGCTGCCGAGGTCGCCGCGCTGAACCCCGCCGCGGCGGATTTCGTGGCCGAATGCCGCAGCCGCGGCACGTCCGAGGTCACCATCGAGGCCGGCGAGAAGCTCGGCTTCGATACCGGCCTTCGGGTGAAGCACCCGTTCATCGAAGGCGCCACCTACCCGGTCTGGATCGCCAATTTTGTCCTCATGGAATACGGCACCGGAGCGATCTTCGGCTGCCCCGGCCACGACCAGCGCGACATGGACTTCGCCCGCAAATACGGCCTGGGCGTCACGCCGGTCGTCCTGCCGCCGGGCGCAGATCCGGCGGCGTTCAGCCTCGGGAACGAAGCGTATACCGGCCCCGGGACGGCGTACAACTCCGGCTTCCTCGACGGCCTGGACACCGATGCCGCCAAGCGCGCCGCGATCGCGAAGCTGGAGGAACTGGGCATCGGCCAGGGCCTGACCAACTGGCGGCTGCGGGACTGGGGCGTGTCCCGCCAGCGCTACTGGGGCTGTCCGATCCCGATCATCCATTGCGACTCCTGCGGCGCGGTGCCGGTGCCGGACGACCAGCTCCCGGTACGCCTGCCCGACGACGTCACCTTCGACCGTCCCGGCAACCCGCTCGACCATCATCCGAGCTGGAAACATGTCCCCTGCCCGTCCTGCGGCGCTCCGGCGCGGCGGGAGACGGACACGTTCGATACCTTCGTGGACAGCTCCTGGTATTTCGCCCGCTATTGCAGTCCGGCCGCCGACATCCCGCTGGTGAAGGCGGCGGTCGATCATTGGATGCCGGTGGACCAATATATCGGCGGCATCGAGCACGCGATCCTGCACCTGCTGTATTCCCGCTTCTTTACCCGGGCGATGAAGGACACCGGCCACGTCTCGGTAGAGGAGCCGTTCGCCGGCCTGTTCACCCAGGGCATGGTCAACCACGAATCCTACAAGAGCGCCGACAACCACTGGCTGTATCCCGAGGAAGTGGAGAAGCGCCCCGACGGCTCCGCCATCAACCGCGCCACCGGCGAACCGGTCATCGTCGGCCGCGTCGAGGCGATGAGCAAATCCAGGCGCAACACCATCGACCCCGGCGCCATCATCGCCCGCTACGGCGCCGACACCGCGCGCTGGTTCATCCTGTCCGACAACCCGCCGGAACGCGACATGGAGTGGACCGAATCCGGCGCCGCCGGGGCGTTCCGCTTCACCCAGCGCATCTACCGCCTGGCCGAAGCCCTTGACGGCCTGCCGGATGAAGCCCAGCCCGAAACCTTCGGTCCCGCCGCCCGCACGCTGCGCCGCGCCACCCATCGCTGCATCGCCGCCGTCACCGACGCGCTGGAGGGCTTCGCCTTCAACGTCGCCGTCGCCCGGCTGTATGAACTCGCCAACGCCATCACCGACGCTGAACGTGCCGCCCCCGAAGCCGGCCTGGTTTGCGCGCGGCGGGAGGCGGTCGAGATGATGGCCCGCCTCGCCAGCCCAATGATGCCGCACCTGGCCGAGGAGATTCATGCCCGGCTGTTCCCGGACAGCGTCCGTCTGATCGCCGAACTCCCGTGGCCGGACGCGGACCCTGCCCTGCTGGTCGCGGAAAGCGTCACCATCGCGGTGCAGGTGATGGGCAAGCTGCGCGGCACCATCGAGGCCGCGCCCGACGCGCCGGCCGATACGGTCATCGCCGCGGCGGAAGCCGATCCCAACGTCGCCAAGGCGCTGGAGGGCAAGCGCATCGTCAAGCGGGTGCATGTGCCGAACCGCATCGTCAACTTCGTGGTGGCCGGATGACGACACTGCTTGGCCGCCGCTGGCTTTGCCTGGGTACCGTCGCCGCGCTGGCCGGCTGCGGCTTCCAGCCAGTCTACATGCCGACGGCGTCTCGCAAGCCCGGCGTGGCGCAGCGCGATCTGCAAACGGTGTTCGTCGCAGTCATCGGCGAGCGCCCGGGCCAGGTGCTGCGGCAGGACTTGCAGGCGCGGTTCGGCAGCGATAACGGCACGCCGCCTGAATACGTACTCCAGGTGGCGTTCGGCATCGCCGGCGAGGGCATCGCCATCGAGCAAAACGACCTCGCCACACGCATACGTATGATCGGCAATGCCACCTGGACGCTGCTTGCCCACGATGCCAGGCGGACAGTGCTGACCTCGGGCAGTGCGCGCTACATCGACGGTCTCAACCTGTTTGACGCAGAGTATTTCGCCGCGGACCTGGAAACCGAGGCGGTGCAGCAGCGCATCGCCGGGCAGATCGCGGACCAGATCACCATCCAGCTTGCGACGTGGTTCCGCAGGCGGGCCGCGCAGCAGACCGGGTGAAGATCGCTCCGGCACGGGTGCAGGCGTTCCTCGGCGATCCGGGATCATGCCGGGCGGTCCTGTTGTACGGCGACGACGCCGGCATGATCCGCGAGCGGGCGGAGGCGCTGGTGCGCGTGGTGGCCGGTTCGCTGGACGATCCGTTCCTGGTCACAGAACTGGCACGCGAGGATGTCCGCCGGCTGCCCGACGAGGCGGCGGGCCTGTCGCTGATGGGTGGCCGCCGGGTGATCCGGGTGCGCGACGCGACCGACGCGGCAGCGGACGCGGTGGCGCTGCTGCTGAAAAGCGCCGCGCCCGCGCTGGTGGTGCTGGAAGGCGGCGCTCTGCCGACGCGCTCCAAGCTGCGGGTGTTGCTGGATGCGGCGGCGGAAGGCGCCACCATCGGCTGCTATCCGGAGGAAGGCCGCGCGCTGGAGGAGACGATCCGCGGCACTTTGCGGGCACTCGGCTCGGGCATCGCCCCCGACGCCTTGTCGTGGCTCTCCCAGCATCTCGGCGCCGATCGGCTGTCGACCCGAGGGGAGTTGGAGAAGCTGGCGCTGTATGCGGGGGCGGGTGCGACGATCGATCTGGAGGCGGCGATGACCTGCGTCGGCGATCTGGCCGGGTTGTCGCTGGACGACGCGCTGTTCGCGGCGACCACCGGGGACGTGGCGACGGCGGACCGGGCGCTGGAGCTGGCGATGTTGGAGGGAGCGGCGGCGGTGCAGGTGCTGCGTGTGGCGCTCGGGCATTTGCAGAAGCTGCACCGGGCGCGGCTGGCGATGGACGAGCAAGGGATGACGGCGGGCGATGCGACCAGGACGGTCCGGCCGCCGGTGTTCTACCAGAAGGTCGGCGCGTTCAGCCGATCGCTGGGGCTTTGGCCGGGGGCGACTCTGGTGGCGGCGATGGCGGCAATGGCCGAGGCGGAGCGGGGCTGCAAGCGCACCGGCTGGCCGGACGAGGCTTTGGCGCGCAATGCGGTCCTGACCTTGGCGCGCCGGGCGGCAGCGGCGGCGCGGCCCGGGCGGCGCTGAGGTGCTTGCTGGAAGGCTACCGGGATAGTGGAAAACGCGGAGGTGGATTCTCGGTGCACCAACGCCCGCCCCTCTGTCATGACCTGTCGCGTCCCGGCAGCTGCCGTTGCCGAAACTGCATAGCCGTCGGCTCGCCGGGCGCTTACGATCGTGTGGTTGCGGCACATCGTTGCGGCCGGGGTGTCGTTGCCGTAGCGTCTTGGCTGATGAGTCGTCTTAACGAGCGGAGCGATGATGAAACGGAATGACAGCCGGGCGGCCAAACAGCAAATGAGTGAAACGTCCGGGTTGCGCGGCCGGACCGGGCGGCTGGCTCGACGTGCCTGCCTGATCCTGGCCGTGCTGCTGCCGGTGGCCTGCCAAAGCTCCGTCAGGATCGGCCCGGAGGCCGTGGCCGGGCTGACGCCGAGCGGCACGGTCAACATGGACGAGGTGCAGGTCGCCTATATCGGCAGCGGTGGCGGCGGCAGCGGCACGCTGTATTTCCAGGGCCGGGCCTATCCGTTCGCCGTCGGCGGCCTGGGTATCGGCGGCATCGGCGCATCGACAATCAGCGCAGCGGGCGAGGTCTACAAGCTGAACAGTGTCGCGTCGTTTCCGGGATCTTACGCTCAGGCCCGCTACGGGTTGGCCATCGGCAACGCCAGCATGGGGGACCTTTGGCTGCAGAACGAGGCCGGGGTGATCATGCACCTGAGGGCCAAGCGCTCCGGCCTGATGCTGAGTTTGGGCGGCGACGCGGTCGTCATCTCCATGCAATAGGGGCGAGCCGGACGTTCATTCTGTTTTTCCGTCATGGCCCGGCTCCGGGCCACCAGTCGCGGCACGCGAACCATAAGGCGACGCCCAGCAATGATCGAATCGGCCGGCGCCAACATTCGCGTCGTGGCCCGGCGCCAGTGTTGTGGCTGAAGCGCACCCCGGAGCCAGGCCGTGGGGGTCTCGCGAAAATTGGGTTGATCTCCCCCGCCAACCCAATACTCTGGCCGGGCGAGGCAACCGGTCGACACCGCAGGCGCTTCCCCAAAGCGTGACGGTCCCCAGAAAGGATGAAGATCATGGCCAATGACAAGATGTTAGCTCAGATCTCCGGAAAGGGCGGCTTCATCGCCGCGCTCGATCAGAGCGGCGGATCGACACCCGGCGCCTTGCGCCTGTATGGGATTCCCGACAGCGCCTATCATGGCGATGCCGAAATGTTCAAGCTGATGCATGAGATGCGGGTGCGCATCATTTCCGCCCCGGCGTTCAGCGGAGAGAAAGTCATCGCCGCCATCCTGTTTGAGGCGACGATGGACGGCCAGGCGCACGGCAAGCCGGTGCCGTCTTTCCTGTGGGAAGACCGTAGCGTCATCCCGTTCCTGAAGGTGGACAAGGGACTGGAACCCGAAAATGACGGTGTAAGCCTGATGAAACCCATCGGCGGGTTGGACGCGCTGTTGGACCGCGCGGTGGGGCTCGGGGTTTTCGGCACCAAGATGCGCTCGGTCATCAATCTGCCGTCGAAGTCCGGGATCGCTGCGGTGGTGAAACAGCAGTTCGAGATCGCCGCGCAGATCGCCGCGCACGGGCTGATGCCGATCATTGAGCCGGAGGTGTCGATCAAGAGTCCGGACAAGGCGGGCGCGGAAGCGGTTCTGCTGTCAGAACTGAACAGGCACCTCGACGCTTTGCCGGCCGGGCGCCAGGTGATGCTGAAACTGACGATTCCGGACAAGACGGATCTCTACCAGGGTCTGGTGAAGGACAAGCGGGTGGCCAGGGTCGTCGCGTTGTCCGGCGGCTATACACGGGCCGAAGCGTGCCGGCGTCTGGCGGCCAATCACGGCATCATTGCCAGCTTCTCGCGGGCGTTGACCGAGGGGCTGACTCATTCCATGAGCGATGCCGAGTTCGACGCGGCGCTGGCGGAATCCATCGACGAGATCTACCGGGCGTCTACAGAGAAGGTGTAACGGGAGATTTTCCTCTCGGGCTTTTTGGGTCATGGCCGGCCTTGTGCCGGCCAAACACGACTTCGCCTCAACCAGCACCGTAAGGCATGGATCGCCGGAATTAATCCGGCTATAACACGCTGCGACGGTAACGCGGAAGCGTCGGCCCCGGGCCGATAGTCATCATCAGAACTTCACTGCCGTCCGTAGGGCAAAAACCAGCGCGTTGGGGATTTCGTTCAGCGCGCCCGGATGCACGATAAACTGGATGCCCGGCTCGACGCTGATCCCTGGATAAACCGCCGCCGAGTAGTTCGCTTCGAACGCAATTTCGCGGTTTTGCACGCCGCTCACGGCGAAGCCCGCCGACAGCAAGGCCGCTTCCAAATCTTTGCGATGGCTGTTCACTTCCGTGTCTGTCACCGCAAGCCCGATCGTGTCGTCGTCGCGCCCCGGAAACGTGCCCTTCAGCACAGCGCCGGCCTCGGCGTAGACGCGATACAGCGCCGTGTCCGGGTCGCCGACGTTGACGGCGCCGAACAGCGACAGGCTGCGGCTTCCCCCGGGCTTGCCTGTCGGCACGCGCCAGACCGTCTGCGCCGCCGTCACCCAGCCCCCGTACCGCCCGTAATAGGTCGGTCCCGTAATGACAGGCAGATTCTCACCGGGAATGTTTTTGAACGGACCGGTAACGTCGGAAGTGTCGTAATACAGGCCAATCCGGTAGTCGCCCGGCAAGGGGCCGTCGGTGGTGGGCAGGCCGGTGATCGTATGGCCGGGGCGCCAGCCGATTTCGAAGGGAATGAACGCCCCCGTGGCGTTGCTGCTCGAAAACTTCAACCCGTTCTGAGCCTCGCCGTAACTCGGGTTCACCTCATAGACGCCGGTCTGCGCGAACACAGTGTCCGTCGGCGACACCCGCACCCTGGCACCCCAGGTCGACTGCGGATACGCATCATAACCGGAGTTCACTGGCGTCCCGACCGGAGTGCCGCAGATGCCGTTGTTCTGGAACACGCAATACAGCGAAGCATGGTCCCACAGCAGTGGCGATGTCGCAAAGTCGTTCTCGGTGATCACCCGGCCGGCGACGATGTTCAGATGGTTGTCGTAGAACGACTGTTCGAACGACAGCTCGGCCAGGCGGAAATTCTGCCCGGTGCCGTAGATTTCCTGCACCGACACCAGGTTGCCGATGACCTGCTGGCTGAGCGAATAGCCGTAGCGTTGCGTGAATGTGATATGGACCGATCCGCCCGGATCGAGCCCCATCCGGCCCAAATCTAAATCGCTGCCGAAATTAAACTCACCCGCATTGCGGCCGCCCTGCGACAGGCCGCCCGATGTGTTGCCAGCAAACTCGTTGATCAGGTTCGCGCGGATGTCGATGCCCATGTCGTGCAGCGTGGTCCGCATGCCGCCGAGATTACCCAGCAGGTGCGCCGAGGCAGGCCCATCGCTGAATTGGGTCTCCGACGCGGTCTCCCCGGGCGGCGGCTGCACGCCCTGCGGGTTGGCCGGGCCGGTGTCCGCCGGCTGCTGCGCCACGGCCGGCGCCGCGAGCACAAGCCCCGTCAGAGCGCAGGAAGCCAAGCGGATGGCGGATTTCACTAGGCCACGGTCTCCCAGTCCGCCTCGATCTGTTCGAGGGTCTTGCCCTTGGTTTCCGGCACCAGCCGGTAGGTGAAGATAAACGCGACGACCGACAGCGCGGCATACAGGAAGAAGGTGCCCGGCGGCCCGATGCTGTCGATCAGCAGCAGGAAGGTCAGCGCGACCACCAGGTTCGAGGCCCAGTTGGCGAAGGTTGCCGTCGAGGTGCCCCGGCCGCGCGTCGCCAGCGGGAAAATCTCCGCGATCAGCAGCCAGAACACCGGTCCAAGGCCAATGGCGAAGAAGCCGACATAAGCGGCCAGGCTGAGCGCCGTCACCCAGCCAAGCGTGCCACCCCCGCCCACGCCGAGCAGGAAGCCGAGCCCGAGCACGACCAGCGCCGCCGTCATGCCGGCCAGCCCGGTCAGCAGCAGTGCGCGCCGCCCGGCGTTGTCGATAAGCCTGATCGCCACCAGCGTCATCAGCACGTTCACCGCGCCGATGCCCGCGGTCGCCAGGATCGTTGCGGAGGTGCTGCCAAGGCCGGCGGCCTTGAAGATCGCCGGAGCAAAATAGATCACCGTGTTGATCCCGGTGACCTGCTGGAAGATTGCCAGGCCGACGCCGATGATCATGGGACGATCCAGCCGGGTCTCCTTCAGATGCGCCAGCCGCTTTACGCGCGCCTCACGCTGCAGGTCGGAGCGGAGCTGCGCCAGTTCCGCATCCGCCGCCTGCTGGTCGCGGCGCAACATCAGCAGCGAGTCGCGGGCCTGCTGCGTCCGGCCGATACCGGCCAGCCAGCGCGGGCTCTCCGGCAGCGGCAGCATGCCGACGAACAATACCAGGCCCGGAAGCGCGCCCAGCCCGAGCATCCAGCGCCAGCCCTCGCCCTGCGACAGCAGGTAGCCGACGAGGTAGGACACCAGGATGCCGACGGTGATCATCAACTGATTCAGCGAGACCAGCGCTCCTCGCTGCGCCGGGGGGGCGGTTTCGGCGAGATAGAGCGGCGTCAGCATCGAGGCGACGCCGATACCGATGCCGACGAGAATCCGGCCGATGACCAGGACGGAGAGCACAGTGGCGATGGCGGAGATGATGGCGCCGGCGAAGAAGATGACGGCGACGATCAGGATGACCGGCTTGCGTCCGAACCTGTCGGCCAGGCCGCCGGCTACCACCGCCCCTGCCGCCGCCCCGGCGAGCGCGGAACTGGTGAGCGAGCCCAGCAGGAGCGGGTCGAGCTGGAACTCGTCCTTCAGGAACGGCAGGGCGCCGGAGATGACGCCGGTGTCGTAGCCGAACAGCAGGCCGCCGAGCGCCGCGATGAACGCTATCATTGTGTACGACACGTCCGTTCTCCCTGCTTCGCCGAAACGTCCGGGCCGCCCCGGTGGGCGATCTTGTTGGGCGATCTTGTTGGCTGACGCTGCGAACCTGATCCGGAGGGTTCCAACGCCCAGTGAAGCGGTTCGGTTGCGTTGGGATTTGGCGACCCACTTCCTGTTGAAGTGGAGTGGGTTGGGCGGGCGGTTCGGGGGCCGTGCCGATCGATCCGCTGCGTCTTGTCGGATGCGGCGTCCGCTATTCCGGGAAGATCGTGCCCATCAGTATGGTACGTCGAGCTTCGATCTACGCATTTTTACCACAGAGAAAGGAACGAGGGCCACAGAGCACAGAGAGAAGGAGCAGATTTCGATTATACCTGCCTTCTCTGTGTTAAATTCTTTCTTGCCTACACGCCCGGGCGGCGGACAAATCGTGCGCCTGCTGCAAGTTCAAGCAAAGCTGCGTTGTGCCGAATTAGCACGCCAACCGCAGCCCGATATCCTGCATGACCGCCCCCGGCTTCCCCGGAGCGACAATATCCGCAATGCAATCGGCCAGCACATCAATCGCCGGCGCGAGCTCGTTTATGCCCATCCCGTACGGGACCAAGAACTCCTCTCGGAGAATCTCCCCGGAATGGGTGGCGCTGCGGAGCCTTGCTCGGCTCTCGGTTTGTGGTCGCAGAATTGAAGCTCTTGCGAAGCCATTCGCGTCCAAACGAAGCAGCGTGCAAACCATTTACGCGAATGCACCGCCACCCCCCTCACCCGGCCAGCGCCCCTGCCACGGCCCCGCTCATGCACGTCGCCAGCGTCCCCGAGAGGATCGTGCGCAGCCCGAGCTGCACGATCTCCCGCCGCCGCGCCGGCACCATCGCGCCGAGGCCGCCAATGACGATCCCCAGGCTGCCGAAATTGGCGAACCCGCACAGCGCATAGGTCAGGATCATTCGGCTGCGCGGCGAGAACGTCTCCGCCGGCAGGGTGGAGAAGTTCAGATACGCAACGAACTCGTTCAGCACCGTCTTGGTCGCCATCAAGGACGAGGCTGTCGCCGTCTCAGACCATTGTATGCCGATCAGCCACATCACCGGACGGAATGGTAGGGCGAAGAGACGTTGGAGGGTCACCGTCGAACCATCCCAGCCCGGAAACAATCCCAAGGTCATGTTGACCAGCGTCACAAGCGCCACCGTTACCAGCAACGTCGCAATAATTGCCGTCAGGATCGGCACCCCGTCCAGCGTGCCCTTGACCAGCGCATCCAGGCTGCTATGCGGCGGATCCTCGATCACCAGGGTCGCGGGCCGATCGGCCGGGTCGAAGGGGACCATGAGGGCGGCGACGGCAAGGCCGGCGGGGGTGCTGATGATGGAGGCGATCAGAATGTTGCCCAGCGCATTGGGAACGAACGGCGCAAGAAACGAGGCGTAGATCACCATCACCGTCCCCGCCACCCCCGCCATGCCGCAGGTCATCAGCGCGAACAACTCGCCCCGCTGCATCCGCGCCAGATACGGCCGCACCAGCAAAGGCGCCTCCACCATGCCGACGAACACATGCACCGCCGCACCCAGGGCCAGCGGCCCGCTAATGCCCATGACCCGCCGCAGCAGCCAGGCGAAGCCCGCGGTGATCCGCTGCAGCACGCCCCAATAGAACAGCAGGGAGGCCAGCGCGCTGATCGTCAGCACCAGCGGCAACGCCTGGAACGCCAGGATGAAGCTGGCGCCGGGATGCGCCTCCGCGAATGCGGGCGCCCCGCCGCCGAGGTAGCCGAACACGAACTGGGTGCCCGCCAGGGTCGCCGCGTGCAGCGCATTGGCCGCATCGTTCAGCCAGAACATCAGCTTGCCGGCGCCCGGGACGCCGATAAGCAGCAATGCAAACGCGATCTGCAGGACGACTCCGGAGACGACGGTGCGCCAGGGGATGTTGCGGCGATCCTCGCTGCACAGGAACGCCAGCAGCAGCAGCGAGGCCAGGCCCAGACAGGCGTGCAGCATTACGGACAAGCGCCAGGGACAGGGGCGACGGGGCGGCAGGCGGGAAATCGGCCTGCTGTTCGTCGGTCCGCTTTCAGCATCGTCACCCCTTTGTCGGCCATTGCTCGGGGGAGTGTAGCGGCAATCATATCGGCTTGCGAGCGTCGGCGGCTGGGACCGATGGCGTGCCGGTCACCGCGACGGGGCGGAGGGCGCGGCGCACAGCGACGCATGAGCTGGTTGTCGGACAATCGGCCTTCAGCGGGCAAAATGGCGGTGGCAGGGGGGCGCGCCCGGAATTCAGTCGGGAGCAGGATGGTCCCAAGCGACGACCCTAAACGACACGCTGACGGGCAGCGGCGGGTCGTGTGGCAGGACCGTTTCCATCAGTTCGCGCGCGGCGGTACGCTCCTCGGGCACTCTCCGGGGGAAGCGAGAAAGACCCGCAGGTGGAGATGCCGCGGGCGAGCGGTCATGCGGCGGGCGATCCGGGCGACAAGTGTCTGCGGCAACATTCCGGCCACGTCAGGATTTGGTCAATGCCGCAGAAGGCTTTTCGCCGCGGAAGCCGCCGGCATCCTACTGGCGGACAGCCCGCTTGAACGCCAAGGCGCCAAGTTTGTCCGGGGAATGTCGCGCGCGGCGGCTCCGGCAGACCGACAACGCCCTTGGCGCCTTTGCGTCAAAGAGCAGTGCCTGTTCCGAATGCCTGCGTCTATCCGGGAGAGTCCTCAGCCTCGGACACATCCATCACTCTCAGGGCCCGGCCGAACCATCGCACGGCGGATGCCGCCAGTGCTTCGACGCCGCGGGGTCCTGGCGGTGCCGTCCGCGGCGGCACCGCCGGACGTCTTACAGCTTGCCGCCGGGAGCCGGCGCCGCCGGAGTGCCGGCATCGAACGCTTCACCCTTCTGAGTAGCCTGGTAGCTTTGATCGTTCAGGCGATCCACCGCCGCATCCTGCGAGTCCTCGGCCGTGTGGGACTTCGCATGGTGTTCTCCCATGGCGGAATGATGCGCGTGCCCGGTCATGTGGGAACCGGGGGTTGCTTCACGCGTCGCCGGCGCTTTCGTCGCCTCGCCGGTGCCGGTGCTGCCCGCCGGGTTGTTGCTCTGGGCGAATACGGGCGTGGCGGCCAGCATCGCGGCGGCGCAGGCCGCCTTGAACAGAGTCGCTTTTGCCATCGTCTTTTCCTTCCTGGTTGTCGAAGCTCGAGGTGCGTCCACACCCGCGTGTGAAGTGGCATAGGGGGGGTCAGCCTGCGCATCACTTCCAGTTGCGCTCAGCAAGATTTTTGCCGCCCTTGCACCTCCGCGCCCATCCGGCTAAACAGCGCGCATGGCCGCGTTCAATCACACCCGTCGATTTTGGTATCGCTGGTACAAACCGGCGGCCTAGGATCGTGCCTTCTTAGCAAGACCCAAGCCGCCCCATCCCGGCGGCTTTCGTTTTACAGACCCCTGTCGTTACGAATCCGCTGAAGATGGTCCGGCCACGGGTCGCCAACCCCGGAGCATCCATGCAGCGTTCCAGTTTCGATTTCGATGTCATCACCGGCCCGGTGCCGCCTCGCCCGGCGCCAAAGCCCGTGCCGCAGCCGAACCCGGTGCAAACCGCGCCGCCGCCCCCGACGGAACCCGGCAAGCGGCGATGATTCCGTTCACTGGTGTCCGCGGCGGGGAACACGTCTATGATCGGCGGCATGTCAGCCCCCCTGTTCCGTCCGCCCGTGCCGCCGATATCCGATGCGCCGCTCTCGGTGCGGGCGTTCCTCCGCGCGGTGCGCACCAACGCCCTGACGATGTGGCCGAGCGCGGCCTATCGCCAGGACAGCATCACCCGGACATTCTTCAACCGCACCACCGTGCTGATGAACGAGCCGGAGGGCATCCACCACGTCCTCGTCGGCAACCCCGGCAATTTCCGGCGATCCCCCGCCTCGATCCGCATCCTGCGGCCGATAACCGGAGAGGGTCTGCTGCTCAGCGATGGCGAACCCTGGAAGCTGCAGCGCCGCACCATTGCCCCGGCGCTGGGGCCGCGGGTGATGCCGATGCTGGCCAGCCACATTGTTACGACGACGCGGCAGGCGACGGCGCGTCTCGATGCGGAATCGGAACAGCCGATCGATCTGCTGGCGGCGATGCAGCGGCTGGCGCTGGATATTGCCGGGCGCACGATGTTCTCGATGGAGATGGATCGCTACGGGGCGCCGATGCGGCGGATGATGACGGAGTTCGCCGCGACCTACGCCAGGCCGCATCTGCTCGACATGATCCTGCCGCCGTCGATCCCCACCTGGCACGATTTCGGGCGGATGAGGTTCAAACGGCGCTGGATGGGGCTGATCGAAGCCATCCTGACGGAGCGACTGGCGGTGCCGCCACCGGAGACGCCGCGCGACCTGTTCGATCTGCTGCGGGCGGCGCGCGATCCGGAAACCGGCGCGGGGTTCTCGGCGGTGCAGCTGCGGGATCAGGTGGCGACCCTGATCCTCGCCGGCCATGAAACGACCGCGGTGACTTTGTTCTGGGCGATGATCCTGCTGGCGGAGGCGCCGGAGGAGCAGCAGCGTGTGGCGGCCGAGTCCGCGCGCGTGCCGATCGAGCCGGAGACGGCGCATGCGGCGATGGCGGACCTGGTCCGCACCAGGGCGGTGGTGAACGAAACGCTGCGGCTTTATCCGGCGGCTTTTACCCTGGTGCGGGAAACGCTCAGCCGCGATCGGGCCGGTGCGGTGGATCTGCCGCCGGGGACGCTGGTAATGATCGCGCCCTGGGTGCTGCACCGGCATCACGCGCTGTGGGTTGATCCGGACTCGTTCCAAGCGGATCGTTTCATGCCCGATCAACCGGCGCCGGGGCGCTTCGCGTTCATGCCGTTCGGCGCCGGGCCGCGGATCTGCGTCGGCGCGCAGTTCGCGATGACGGAGGCCGTGTTGGTGCTGGCCTCGCTGGTGGGCCGGTTCCGCATCGAGCGCGTGGACGCGCGGCCGGTGCTGCCGGTGGCGATCGTGACGACCCAGCCGGACCATGCGGCTCACGTAAGGCTGACCGCGCGGCGGTGATCGGCTGGCGTGGCCGCCAGCGTCAGGCGCGGATCATCGGACATCCGCCTTCGCCAATCGGCCGGAATGCGTCCTGCGCCGGGATGGTCGCAAGCGTGATGAAGAAGTCGCCGGGATAGCGGCTGGCGGCCGGGCTTTTCACCCTGAACAGATAGCAGGGATGGATCGTGCGCCCGTCCGCCCTGATTGATCCGGCGCCGAAGCAGTCGTCATCCGTCGGGATCGCCTTCATCGCGGCGACCGCATAGCGTCCCGACGCCTTTGCCTTCGCCGCCCCGAGACCCTTGACCGTCTTCAGGTAATGCGTCACCGCCGAGTAGACCCCGGCATGCACCTCGTTCGGGTAAACTCCCTTCGGCAGACGCGGCCTGACCCTTGCCATGAAGGCGCGGGTGCGGTCGTTCTGGTCCCAATAGAAGCACTCGGCAAGGTTGACGTCCTGCATCGTTTCCAATCCGGCGCCCGTTACGGCAGTGACATTGCCGACCATGGCGGCCATGATCAATCCGGATTCGAGACCGAATTCGCGGGTCTGCTTGACGCAGTTGATCAGGTCGTCCCCGGCATTGGCGAATGACAGAACATTCGCCCCGCTCGCCTTCGCAGCCAACAGGTAGGAGGAGAAATCCGTTGTCCCCGGAAACGGATAGGCGCTGGATCCGGCCACCCTGCCGCCCGCCGCGGCGAGCAGTTTGGTGGTGTCGTTCTGGATGGCATGGCCGAACGCATAGTCCGCCGTAATGAAATACCAGGAATCGCCGCCGCCGGCGACCAGCGCCTTGACCATGGTGTGAGCCAGGTTCCAGGTGTCGTAGGTCCAATGAATCAGGTTCGGACTGCAGTATTTCCCGGTCAGCTCCGACGATCCGGCAGCGGAATCGAGCTGTATCCTGTCCTTTTCCTGCGCGATCGTCGTCAGGGCGATCGCCGCGGCGCTGTTGCCGATATCGGTAATGACATCGACGCCGTCGCGGTCGAACCATTGCCGGGCGATGCCGGCGGCGACGTCGGGCTTGTTCAGATGGTCGCCGCTGATCAACTCGACCTTGATCTCCGGGTTGGCGGCGGTGAATTCATCCACCGCAAGCTGCGCGCAGGCGACGCTGGTGGGACCGGTCACGTCGCGGTAATTGCCGGACAAATCGGTCAGCACGCCGATGCGCACAACGCCGGAACCCTGCGCGGCGGCGGGGCGGAGCGGCAGACCGGCGGCGATGGCGGCACCGAGTACGGCACGGCGGCTGGCTGGCATGGACGGTCCCTTCCTGCTTGTTTTCCTCTGCGAAGCGACCGTAGCAGAAGATCGCGCGGCGCGTTACGGCCGCAGCTTCACCGCGCTGTGCGGTTGGGCAATGCGCCGCAACCGCACCTCGGTATGGCAGCGGAAATCGGTGGCGGTTCCATCCAGCACGCCGCCGGCAATTTTGCCGTTCAACACCGTCATGCCCGGAAAGCCTCCGGTTGGATTGGCCCAGATACCGGAGGCGCGCACTCTTCCGTCGGCGCCGACGGTGCCGGTCATTTGCGTTCTCGCGCTGAACAGTCCCATAAAGAAATGACCACCCGTGACGCGGGCGGAAACCGGGCCCTTCAACCCGACCACGCCGCAAGCCTCGGCCTGGTCCGATTGCCGCGTCCCCACATACCGCCCGTCAAACGCCCGCGCCGGAATCGGATCGGCTGGAGAACAACCTGCGGCAGCCAGCACAATTATCGTCGGCAGCAACGCTGTCAGCCTGCGCATCGCGGCGCCCGTTCCCATGCGGAACCAGGGACTGGACGCGGACGCGGGAGCTTCCGCAAGCCAGCACGTCGTTACCGCGCAAACGGCAACAGACGGAAGCCGTTGCTATTCCGCCGCGCGGGACACGAAATCCAGCCGGAACCGCTCCTGGATATGGTCCGCCAGCGCATCGGTGACCGGTTGGGCGGCATCGCGGGCTTTCAGCAGCATGATCCCGAACTCCGGCAACGGCGGCAAACCCTCTTCCGGCCGCATCGGCCGCACGCCCTCCGGCAGCACCGTCAGCGCCGACACCGTCACCGCCAGGCCCGCCACCACCGGCGCATGCGTGCCAATCTGCGTGCCGGAGAGGTAGGCGATGCGGTAGCGGATGCCGGAGTCGCGCAACGCGTCCTCCGCAGCCCGCCGCCAGCCGCAGGCTTCGTGCGCAAGCGCCAGGGGCAAAGGATCCTGCCGGTGCGGCGCGTATCGCGTCGACGTGATCCAGCTCAACGGCCCGCGCCACAACGGCAACGCCGGCCAGTTGCGCGGCTCATTGCCCGCGGACACCAGGGTCAGGTCCAGATCTCCCGCCTTCAGCCGCTCCACCAGATCGACCGAGGACGAACACAGGACATCGACCTGGACAGCGGGATGAGTCTCGGCGAAGCGCCGCAGCACCGCGGGGATGTGCGACAGCGCGTAATCATCAGGCGTGCCGAGCCGGACCGTGCCGGAGATGGCGGGTGCGCGGAACGTCGCCATCACTTCGTCGTTTAGCGCGAGAATTTCGCGGGCGCGGGCCAGCAGATAGCGCCCGTGCGGGGTCAGCGTAACGCCGCCGCCCCGGCCGCGGCTGAGCACGCTCTGGCCGAGAACCTCCTCCAGCCGCTTGATCTGCATCGAGACCGCCGACTGCGTCCGCCCCAGCCGATCGGCGGCGCCGGTGAAGCTTTCGCCCTCGGCGATGAGGAGGAAGGCGCGGAGCAGTTCCGGATCGAGCGCCTGTGCCTGTTGCATGGCATCAAATTATCTCATGGCACCCATAAAATCAATTCGTTTTACTGATTACGGTGGTCGGCCGATATAGCGGTGGTTCGCTTTTCTAATTCCAGGATGACGCTGATGTCCGACCTTCTGATGACCCGTTTCGTTCACGCCCGGCCCGACACCGAGCGGGCCGGATGGGCGCACCCGGTCGATGCTCTCAGGCTGATGTTGCGCACATGGCGGACCCGCCGCGCTTTGCTCGAGCTTACGCCGCGGGAACTCAGCGATATCGGCGTCTCTCGGGCAACCGCGATCGCCGAGGCGTCGCGCCTGCCATGGGACATCGCGCCGATGGACGGCCGACGGTGAAGCCGCGTTGCCCGGGCTTGCCCGGGCAACGCTCCGGCCGATCGGCCAGCCTGAGAAGACGCCCGGCCAGGACGGTGAACTCAGTCTTTGATATGGCCGTGCGATCAACGGCTTGGAAGCACTGGTGTGCAGTTTCGTTAAGATCGTGCGGTAAATCCTCGATGGCTCCGTGACAGGGGCGTGGAGGTCGCATCGGCGCGCGGGCGACCGTTACCGGCCGGTGGATCGACCTACGTGACAGTCAATGGTCGCCGGACGCATCTGTCCCGCGGCAGGCGTGCCGATTCAGCGTTCGTCCGAAAATTCTCTATTGGAGATGCTGAGCTTTTTAGCGCCAGCCGAATCGAGGCGGACTTGATGAGTTCCAGGGTATTACGGTTGCCGTTTTTGAATTCCCGGGCCAACCGGCGGCAGCGATCCAATTGCGCGAAGGTTCTTTCCACGCCGCGCCGTCCGGACAGACCGTTGAAGCTCTCGGCCCCTTCCGAACGCATGTAAGAATGCCGCTGAGGATTTCCCGCTCGTCAGCCTGTGACCGCCGTTCGCTGCGCCTGGCCGGGGGATAGAACCGCGTATGTGGGACCCATCCTCGGCGGCCGGGCCGCTCGGATAACGCGGCTTGGCCCGGTCGCACCGCTGCCGGGCCTCCGGTTTCCGCATCAGGCACCGCGCCAATCGATGCCGACAGCGAATCACGCACGATGGCAATTAGTTCTCGGACGGACACTCAGTACAGCAGCGTCTACTCCCCCGAACCGAACGCCGGCTCCGGCGCCCGCGCGGCCTGCCGCCGCGGCGCGGCCTCGGTGACGACGCCGAAACGCACCATGTAAGGGCGGAACTTCAGCCGTTCCATCTTCTCGCTCAGCCCATGATCAGCGAAATGATAACTGTGGTCGCCGTAGCCGCCATTCGGTCTGGCCGCCACGAACGCGCCCATGGCGGCGGCCGCTTCGGGCGTCATGCTCATGCCGAAATGCCGGTAGACGCCGTCCACCGTGGCGACCGGATCGCTGATCAGGTCCATGTGGTGCACGTGGCACACCGCATCAGGGAAACCCGCATCGTCGCCGGCCGCCATCATCCGCTGCGTGCCGTCCAGCCAACGGCGGCTCTCCAGCGGCCCCAATGCGCGCGGGTCGAGCTGACGCGTGAACGGGCGGCGCAGCACCTCGGTCAGCCGGGACTGAGACAGCAGCACCTTCACCGGGTCGCGATGCACGAACACGATCCTGGCATCGGGATAAACCAGGCGAATCACTTTCAGCGCGAACAGATGCTCGGGGCATTTCAGCACCCATTGCTTCGCGACGCCGTCCTGATGCTGCAAGTACTGCAGGAAGCGCTTGTGAAAGCGATACGCCGGCAGGTTGTTGACGACATCCGCGTCCAGCCAGTCGCGGTAGGACGGGATATGATACGTCGTGTCGAACCGCAGGCTGCGGAATACATGCGCGGTGATCTCGCTGCACTCCTGAGGCGACGTCGCCTCCAGCGGATGCAGCGCCTGAAACTCCGGAGCGAGCCAGTCGAAAGCCTTCAACTGCTTTGCCACGCGGGCGATCCGTTGTTCCCGGGTGCCGGAGGTCGGGGACGGATAGATTGTCTCCCACACCAAGGGTCCGCGATTGGCCGCATCGAGCAGCATGAGCCGGTGCAGGAAGGTCGTGCCGCTGCGCGGCAGGCCGGTGATGAAGATCGGCTGATCAATCGGCTGCGCCGCGATCTCAGGACATCGCACGAAGGCATCCTGCAATAGCAGCAGGTTCGACAGGAAGCGCACCACGTCCCACTTGGTGGCGCTGCGCCCGACCAGGCTGAGGGCGGATTCGGAATGGCACGACTCGAGCAGCCGGCAGAGCGGCCCAATAAACGACGTGTTGCCGAAATCGCGCAATTCGGTTTTGTTGCGCGCCGTCCGGATCAACCCGTCGGCGTCGAACGGACGGTCAAGCAGGCCGAAATAGCCGGCCACGGCGTCGGAGAAGCGCAAAGTCGCGGTCGCGATCGTCACATTCAAGCCCTTTTCAACAACGCCTTGGCCGTTTGGCGTTCAGATTAACCTTGGCGCGGTCCCATGCCAAAGGTGCTCACAAACGCGCGAGCACGCGCAACTTTGGTATGCATGCAGTGGGGGGAAGCGCGCCCATGTATCTGGATGATGCCGGAATCCATGCCAAGATGGCTGGGAAGTCCGAAAACGCTGAATGGCATGAGGGGATGAACTCGATGCACATGGTTCTCTGTCGCCGCCGTGGGCTGCTCGCTGCGGGTGCGGCTGCTTTAGCGGGTGCCGCGCTGCCCGTATACGTTGCCGCCACGATTCGGCCGGCACACGCAGATGACGTGTCGGTCGTTCAGCCGATAAAGAACCTGGTGGACGGCCTTGTCGAGATCATGAAGGCGGGCAGCGGGACGCCGTTCACGCAGCGCTTCGACACTTTGGCGCCGATCGTGGACCGCACCTTCGATCTGCCGGTCATTCTGCAAGAATCCGTCGGCCCCTCCTGGACATCGCTTCCGCAGGACCAGCAGGACATGCTGCTGCAGGCGTTCCGCCGCTACACGGTGGCATCCTACGTCAACAGCTTCGACGATTACAAAGGTCAGCGCTTCGAGGTGAAGTCCGGCACCAGGCCCGTCGGCAACGGCGAGCAGGTGGTGCAGACCCGCATCACCCCGAAAAGCGGCGACGCGCATGAGCTTGATTACGTCATGCGCCAGGGCTCCGAAGGCTGGCGGGCGGTCGATGTCCTCGCGGATGGCTCGGTCAGCCGGGTGGCGGTGCAGCGCTCGGATTTCCGCCGTCTGCTGAACCGCGGCGGCGCCCAGGCGCTGGCACAGAGCCTGCGCACCAAGACGGCGGACCTGTCGGCCGGTTCGAGCTAGGGCGGCGCCCGGCAATAAGCGAATCGGACGGCCGATCTTGTTCCGCCATGGCCTCCCTGGCTCGTCCAGGGAACGGCCATGACGTTCTTCGCCGCTGTCCTGAGGAAAGGACAGGCGCCTCATTCCCGTCCGATTTTTCTTACGCCGGGACCTTGCCTCCCGCAGTCTGCTGCATCAGCCGGTGCACCACGTCGCCCGGCACCAGTTGCTGCGCCGAGACACTCAGGGCGGCCATCTGGTCGCTTTTCACCGCCGAACCGGACGATGACCCGAGCCAGTAATTCGCCACCTGCGTCGCCATCGCCGCCACCGTGCCGAGCAGCACGTTGGCTATCGGCAGACCGTTCTCCGGCAGGCTCGGCTTGGTCAGCACGACGCAAATCAGTGTGCCGAAAACCACCAGGATGATCCCGCTCAGCACGGCCGGCGCCCAGGCCAGGCGGCTATGCGCCCCGACCAGAGCGGCAGTCTGGCCGCGCGCGCCCGCCCGGTCCGCGGCATCCGCCTGCAGCAGGGCCAGCTCCGCCGCCCGCTGCGCCTCGGCGGCGCGATCCGCCTCGGCCTGCTGCTGCGCCATGATGGCCTGAAGTTGCACCCGCAACTGCGTGACAGCCTCCGGGTCGCGCGCCAGCACCGCCTGCGCCGCGTCAGCGTCGCCGGTGCCGGTGACCGTCTCGATGGCCTGCGCCACCTGCCCGGCCGTCTTCTCCCCGGCGGCGCCGAACAGCGACTTGCCGATGTCCGGAGCGATGTCGAGCACCAGGCCGCCGATGCCGCCCACCGCGGCGCCGACGGGCCCGGCAATGGCGCCGGCCGCGGCGCCCTTGGCCGCGCTGCTCAATGCTTCAGTGACGTTCATGACACGACTCCCATCTGGAAGGCTTCGAAAGGCAGTTCGCAGAGGCGGCGGGCCCAGCCGTCGCCGAACGTGCGCCAGGTCGCGAGGCCGGCCATGAAGATCAGCCGGTTGGCCTGGAACTCGGCGCAGAGGCGGAAGCTGTTGGACTTCTGCGCCTCGATCGCGGCCAGCGTGGCGGGGCCGATGGCGCCGTCCTGAGCCACCCGCAGCGTCGCCTGAAGCCAGCGGATGGCGCGGCCGACACCGTTGTTGACGGTGGCGTCGAACACCAGCAGCGCGAGCGCGGCCGGCAGCCTGCCGCACTGCGCGCGGTCCCAGTAGTCGCGGCGGTAGATCTCCTGCGCCTGATCCAGCGTCAGCGAAGCGATGTCGAGCTGCGGATAGGCGGCGGCGCTGATGCCCCAGTTGGTGCCATGGCAGGCACCAACGCCGCAGCGGCCGCCGGTCCAGTTGCCGGGATCGGCCGGGTTGGCGGTGTAGCCGCCCTCATGGCCGATGGCGATTTTGAAAGCCTGTTCGAACGTATCCATGATGTGCATCCGGTTTGTGTTGACCGGGGCAAGTTAGAGCCGGGTTATTGGAGAAAACGTGTCCGCGGGCACAAGACGGGACGATTCGATTACCGGGCTTGAATTTTTGGGGTCACGCGAGTCCACCGGCAGCCGAACAGCATGAATCGGGAGAAAGCAACCAGCAGGATGCCCATGACCAGGCGGAAATCGTTCGTGCAACCCATGTCAGCAGCCAGCCGTGGCGGCAAGGCGCTGCTGGCCCGGCCGGGAGCGGCGGCCGGAGACTCTGTCGGTGGGGAGTTCGAACAGTTGCCGGCGCTGGAATTGGGTCGGATGAATTCTCCGATACCCCGGCTCTGAAACGCTGTAGGATAACATCCGCTCAAGCTCGCGAACGCAAACCGTCCAGCGATGAAGGATGCCGGTCGTGGCGCACCAGGAAAACCCGAAAGTCTATCTCGTCGGCGGCGGAATCGCCTCTTTGGCAGCGGCCGTCTTCATGATCCGCGACGGCAACATCCCCGGACGCAACATCACCATTCTTGAGGAACTCGACAAGATCGGCGGCAGCCTGGACGGATCCGGGACCCCTGAAAGCGGATACGTGCTGCGCGGCGGACGCATGATGGAAAGCAAATATCTCTGCACGTTCGATCTGTTCTCGTCGATCCAGACCCTGGACGGAAGCAAGACGGTCACGCGGGAAATCTTCGACTGGGCCGACACGCTGAAGACATCGTCCAAGTCGCGGCTGTTCCGCCGGGGTCAAAGGGAAACCGCACCGCGGTTCGGCCTTCGCGAAAGGCATATCCTGACGATCGAGCGCCTGGCGCTCGAACCGGAGGCGCTGCTGGGCCGCGCCAGCATCGCCGAGCAGTTCGATCCGGACTTTTTTGAAACCAATTTCTGGCTGATCTGGTGCAGCACCTTCGCGTTCCAGCCCTGGCACAGCGCGGTCGAGTTCAAGCGCTATCTGCTGCGATTCGCCCACATGGTCGAAGGCCTGAACTGCCTGAAGGGGATCATGCGGACGGTTTACAATCAATATGATTCAATGGTGCGGCCGCTGCTGAAGTGGCTGCACGCGCGTGATGTAACGTTCGAACTCGGCACCCGCGTGGTCGATCTCGGGATGAAACAGCACGATGGCAAGACGACGGTAACTTGCATCGCCTGTGAGCGCAACGGCAAGCCGTTTACGATCCCGGTCAGTCCGATGGATTTTGTACTGGTCACGCTGGGCTCGATGACCGAGGCATCCAGCCTTGGCGGCATGGACTCCGCGCCGGTGGCGGCCGGCAAAGCAGATGGGGGCGCCTGGACACTTTGGGAAACGATTGCCGCGGGGCGGCCGGAGTTCGGGCGTCCCCGGGTGTTCGCCGACAACATTCCCGAGTCCCGCTGGGTATCGTTCACCGTGACGCTGCGCGATCCGGCCCTCTTGACCATCGTCCGGGACCTGACCGGCAATGTTCCGGGCGAGGGAGGTCTGGTCACCTTTGCCGACTCGAACTGGCTGGCCTCGATCGTCATACCGTTTCAGCCGCATTTTCTCGGCCAGCCTGACGACGTCAGCGTGCTCTGGGGCTACGGCCTTTGCGTCGACAAGCCCGGCAACTTCGTCGGGAAGCCGCTGGTTGCATGCACCGGACGAGACATCATGACGGAAATCCTGGGCCATCTGGAAATCGGCGCGGACGGTATCCTGGAAAACGCCATCTGCATCCCGTGCCTGATGCCGTTCGTAACCAGCCAATTTCTGCGCCGCGAGCCGGGCGACCGGCCGCCGGTGATCCCGGCAGGTTCGCACAACCTGGGATTCCTCGGCCAGTTCTGCGAACTGCCGCATGATACGGTCTTTACCGTCGAGTACTCGGTCCGATCGGCTCAGACAGCCGTCTACAAGCTGCTTGGTCTCAGGCGGGAGCCGCCTGCCGTCTACCAAGGCAAATTCGATCCCCGGGTTCTGTACAAGGCGTTCATGGCGTTGCACGACTTCTGACCGTTTGCCGGCGGGAAGCGGGGGCGCCAATCTGCTGTGCGAAGCGGGGGCGCGACGCAATGCGGACCGGGCCTTATCGGCGAAATCGACAATGGGAGGCGGCGAGTAAGTTGTCATTCATCGCGCCAGGCCAGCCCACACGAGCGTCAGCCCCGACACGCCGAGCAGGCCGAGCACGACCTCATGGAAGCGCCGGTCGCTCAGCCGGCGGTAGGTGCGGGCGCCGAGCCAGGCGCCGGCCAGTGTGCCCGGAAGCGCTAGAAGAACCAGCCGCCCCACCTCAGCGGTGAACCGGCCGGCGATGACATGGGACAGTAGGGCGGCGAGAAGGATGGCGAGGTTGAAGGCCTGAAACACGCCGCGCCGCTCGTCCTTGCCCCATCCCCGCAGCGCCGCCCAGATGGTCGGCAGCGCTCCGGACAGGCCGGCGAGCCCGCCCAGGATGCCCGCCGCAAACCCGACCGTGGCGTCGGCCGCATGGCCGCCCCGGGTCACGCGGGTCCGGCGGTGGCCGAACAGCATAAAGCCGGAGAAAGCAACCAGCAGGATGCCCATGGCCAGGCGGAACTCGTTCGGGTCAACCCGCGGCAGCAGCCAGCCTCCGGCGGGCACGCCGAGCAGGCCGGCGCCGATCATCGGCCCGACCCTGGCGCGGTCGATGGCGTGCCAGACCGTCGGGATGGTCTGGACCTGGGCGACGACGGAACAGATCACCACGAGCACCGCCGCCTCGGCGGGGGCGAGGACATGCAGCCAGATGCCCAGTGCCATGAGGGCGGTGCCGAAGCCGGCAAGCCCCGACACGAAACCGCCGGCAAAGGCGCCCCCCGTGACGACCAGCGCGGCGATGGTCAGCATCGATGCGGGGCGGCTGTCGAGTATATTTCGGTTGGCATCGAATCGGGAGTGCGCCGGGTACCCGTGTCATGGGCGGACCTGGTCCGGCCATCCACGACTTTGGCCGGTTCGGCACCGTAAGTCGTGGCTGGCCGGGACAGGCCCGGCCATGACACGCAAATCAGGCCGGCCATGTAACAAACCGCCAGATCAGCCCGGCCCGCCGGGCGCCCCCGGAAACCCTCACGCCATCATCAGGCGCAGCGACTTGCGGTCCTTCAGCATCACCCGCCGCGCCGTCGGCAGGCCGATGACGCCGTCGCGCTCGAGATGCGACAGCGTCCGCGACACCGTTTCGATGGTCAGGCCGAGGTAATCGGCGATGTCCTGCCGGCTCATGGGGAGGTCGACCGCGTCGTCGCGCGCTTCACGCTCCGACATCTCGAGCAGGAACGTGGCAATCTTCTGCACCGCCGTGCCGCGGCCCAGCAGCAGCGAATGCTCCTGCGCCCGCGCCAGGCAGGTCATGGCATGGGCGAAAAATTGCCGCGCCAGACGGTCTTCCTGCGCGGCCGAACCGTCCGTCCCGCGGCGGCGATAGGCGATCACCTGGCATTCGGACACCGCCTCGGCCGACAGGCGGTACTGGCCGCCGGACTCGAAGCCGAACACGTCGCCCTCGGCATGGAAAGCGTCGATCTGGCGGCGGCCGTCGCTCAGGAAGCGGCAGGTGCGCACCATGCCGCGGACGACCTTGTAGAAGAACTTGGCCTGGTCGCCTTCCTCATAGATGGCGCGGTCCGGGACGAAATGATGCACGGTCCCGCTGAGGCCGGCGTCGCCGGAGAAACTTTCTTCGCTGAACCCCGACGATATCCAGGGCATCGACGACGCTGCACGGGACGCTTTGGCAGCGATTGCGAGGGAAGCGGACATCGGAGGCTCCTGTCATGGAAAGACCGTGAACCTCTTGTAATGGCCAGCACGTCGCTGTGAATTCGGTTTAATCCTACGGGAATTTACGTATCCAGGCTGGCATGCCGATCGGCGTCCCGGGCCGAACCAAGGATCAGGCGGATATTGTCGGCAAGGGCGTTGTCCATCAGCGGCTTCTCCAGCACCATCCGCACGCCCGCGGCATTGGCGCGCGCCTTGATCCGCGGCGTCGCGTGGCTGGTCAGCAGGATCGCCGGCACATTCAGGTTGAGCGCGTTCAGCCGGCTGAGCAGCGCGAACCCGTCCATGCTCGGGTTGCGGTCATCCAAAATCACGCAGCGCGCCTGCGACAAATCCGGATCGGCCAGCAGCCCGAAGCCGCCGCGATGCACATGCACGCACAGACCCTCCAACTGCAGGGCGAACTGCAGCGAGTCCCGCACAGCCTGGTCTTCATCGACGATCAGGATGAGATCTCGTTGGAAGGGCATTCCAAAACTCCAGCACCCCACGAACCACGCTTTCGCGAGGAACTGGGCGAACCATAATGGAAGGGCCCCAATCCACGCTTTGATCTAGCGCAAACCAGACCGTATCACGAAGGCCATGCGCACCAGTTCGGCCAGGCTTCCGGCCCCCATCCGGGCCATCAGGTTGGCGCGATGCACCTCCACCGTGCGGGCGCTGATCTTCAGGTCGTAGGCGATCGTCTTGTTCGGCAAACCGGCAACCAGGCCGTCCAGAACCTCCCGCTCGCGCGGCGACAGGGCATCGATCTTGGCGCGGATCGCGGCGATCTCGTCCTCGCGGCTGGCATCGCGGGAATGCCGATCGATGGCGATGCGGATGGCGGAGAGGAGTTTTTCATCGTTAAATGGCTTTTCGATGAAATCGATGGCGCCCGCCTTCATCGCCTCCACCGCCAGCGGAACGTCGCCGTGGCCGGTGACGACGATCACCGGCAGCCCGATGCCGCGCTGCTTCAACTGCCGTTGAAGTTCCAGCCCGTCCATCTCCGGCATGCGCACATCGGTGACGATGCAGCCCGGCTGCACCGTCGGCAGAGCCTCAAGAAAGGCTGCGGCCGATTCGTAGACCCGGACCGCGTAGCCCGAGGTCGTCAGCAGGAAGGCAACCGCGCGGCGCACCCCGTCATCGTCGTCGATCAGGTGAACCACGGCATCACGCGCCATGTTGGATTTCCTCCTTGCTCAGCGCCTTGAGCGTGAGGCGGAAGATCGTTCCCCCTTCGGGGTTGGGTTCCGCCCACAGGCGCCCGCCATGCGCCTCTATGATCGTGCGCGAGATCGACAGGCCGACGCCCATGCCGTTCGCCTTGGTGGTGACGAAGGGCTGGAACAGTTGCGGCAGGATGTCCGGTGCGACGCCGGTGCCGGTGTCGGCGACGCTGATCTCCGCCATGTCGTCGTCGCGCTGCGCGGTGGAGATTTTCAGTTCGCGGACGGATTTTTCCTGCATAGCCTCGATCGCGTTGCGGATCAGATTCAGGATCACCTGCTGCACCTGGATCTTGTCGGCCAGCACGAAGCCGGCGCGCGGATCGAACGCGAACGACACCCGCACGCGGCTTTCCTTCACCCCCACCAGAGCCAGGGCGCTGGCCTCCTCGATCAGCTTGGTCAGGCTTTCGACATTGCGCTCGCTTTCGCCGCGGGCGACGAACTGGCGCAGCCGTCGGATGATCTGCCCGGCGCGCACCGCCTGGTCCGCCGCGCGGTCGATCGCGTCGCGCAGCATCAGCGCGTGCACATGGGCCGAACCGTCGAGCAGGCGGCGGCAGCCATTCAGGTAGCTGGCGACGGCGGTCAGCGGCTGGTTCAGCTCATGCGCCAGGGTGGAGGCCATTTCGCCCATCGCGGTGAAGCGCGACATGTGGATCAGTTCGGCCTGCAATTCCTGCAGCCGCTGCTGCGTCTCCTGCCGCTCGGTCAGGTCGCGGACGAAACCGGTAAAGGATCGGCGACCGCCGGAGATCATTTCGCCAACCCACAGCTCCATCGGGAAGGTCGAATGGTCCTTGCGCAGGCCGACGACGACGCGGCCGCGGCCGATGATGCGGCGGACGCCGGTGGCGAAGTAGCGCGCCAGATAGGTGTCGTGCTGCTCGCGGTACGGCGACGGCATCAGGCTGGCAACGTTCCGGCCGATGATCTCCTCCGCCGGATAACCGAACAGCCGTTCCGCCGTCGCGCTGAACGAGCGCATGATGCCCTTGCTGTCGATCACGATCATCGCGTCCGGCACGGTTTCCAGCACCGAGCGCAGATGCGCCTCGCGTTCCTCCAGCGCAAGCTGCGCCCGCTTCGCCTCGGTGATGTCGCGCGCCACGACGGAGGCGCCGAGCAGGCGTCCGGCGCCGTCCCACAACGGCGAGGCGGTCAGCGACACGTCGATGATGTCGCCGTTCTTGCGGCGGCGCAGGGTTTCGTGGTGCTCGACGCGCTCGCCGTGGCTGATCCGCTCCAGGATCTGCATCGTGTCGTCTTCGTGGCCGGGCGGCACCAGGGCCGAGATCGGGCGGCCGATGATCTCGGCGGCGGCATAGCCGTACAGGGCTTCGGCGCCGCGGTTCCACTCGGTCACGCTGCCGTCGGCGGCCTCGCCGATGATCGCGTCGCCGGACGAGGCGGCCATCGCGGCGAGGCGGCTGTCGCCCCAATCTGCGGTGGCGCGGCGGCCGGCGTCGATCAGGATGCCGATGGCCTCCCCGCCGGCGACGCGGCCGCGGGCGCGCAGCCATTGGCTGGTCGCGGCGGCGCGGACGTCGAAATCGAAGCCGTGCGCCCCGGCCGCGCTTTGCCGCAAAATGGTGTCGGCGAAGGCGCGGTCATCGGCGTGAACGCGGTCGAGCAGCTCCTTGTACGTCCCCGGGACCGCGGCGGCGCAACCGAGCAGACCGGCCGCCTGGCGCGACAGGCTGACCGTGTCCGTTGCGGTGTCCCAGTGCCAGGGTCCGATGTCCGCGGCCTCCAGCGCGTGGCTGAACGCGGAGTTGGCCAAAGGGGGGGTGGCCAAAGAGGGGTTGGCCAGCTTGGCGGACGGGTCGCTGGGGCCGGAGGGCATGGTGGGATCGCTACCGAGGTCTGTGACCTTGTAGCTTAGCACGTTTGTTCAGCACGCGATATGTGGCGGCACAAGTTGCCGTAACGTTGACCCAGGTCAATGCGTTCCATGCGGCGGTGCGGCACAAAAGCAACTTGGCTGGTTTGACCGATGGAGAAAACCATGGCCCTTCGTGATCTCGTTGTGCTGATGGACGGATCGCCGCGCGACGATGCCCGCCTGACTGTGGCGCTGGGCCTCGCCCGGCGGGACGACGCACACGTCACCGGACTTTGCCCGCTGGAGATTCTGCTGCCGGCCGACATGTCCTTCGCGCTCGGCGGCTACCCCGACCTGTGGGCAATCCCGGAGTTCGCGTCGCAGATCGAGACCGAGGCGAAAGCGAAGGCGGGGATCATCGAGCTGAACTTCCGCGAGCGGCTGCGGCGGGAGGGCGCGCGCGGCGAGTGGGTGTTCGACAAGGGGCCGCTGGTGCCCGCCGTGGTGCACCGGCTGCAGGCGGCCGATTTGCTGGTGCTTGGACAGAACGATCCGGAGAACCCGCCATCGGTGGTGGCGCGGGCCCTGATCGAGGACGTGCTGATGGTCTCCGGGCGGCCGCTGCTGCTGGTCCCGTATGCCGGCACGTTCGAGGCCCCCGGCCGGAACGTGCTGATCGGCTGGACGCGAACGCGGGAGTCGGCCCGGGCGGTGCACGACGCGCTGCCGCTGATCGCGCCGGGGGCGACGGTGACCGTGCTGACGGTGGAGAGCAAGGCGCCGGATGCGCGGATGCTCGCCACGGCGGACATCGCCGAGCATCTGGCGCGGCACGGGCTGACGGTGTCGGCGGCGCGGACGGTGGTTACCGACGGGCTGTCTGCGGCGGATGCGCTGCTGGATTATGCCTCGGATATCAGCGCGGACATGCTGGTTGTCGGCGGCTACGGGCATTCGCGGACGCGGGAGATGGTGCTCGGCGGGGTGACGCGGGATCTGCTGCGGTTCATGACGCTGCCGGTGCTGATGTCGCATTGAGCGGCGGGGTCGGCCTGGCTTGGTAAGATGTGCCGGGCTTTATGTTTCATGGCCGGACCTGGTCCGGAGATCCACGACTTTGCTGCCTCCAACCGGCTTTCACCGGGATCGGCCCCCGAAAGCCGCGGCCTGAGGGTCAGCGGCCCGATTAGGGCGCGGCGGCGGCCTGTGTCAGCGTTTGCGGCATACATGGACCGCAGCAACCGTGACGACTTAAGCATAACGCGGCCTCCCGACTCGGGCGGTCCGGGGTATGGTGCTTGCCGCATTGGATCAAGGACTGTGCATGACCGGACTGCCCCAGCCGATCGCCTATGCGGCGGAGCGATCGGTTTTGTTCGATACCGAGACCACCGGGCTGGATCCGCTGAACGGCGACCGGGTGATCGAGGTCGCGGCGCTGGAGCTGATCAACGAGCTGCCGACCGGCCGGCATTTCCACGCGCTGATCGATCCGGAACGCGATATCCCGGCCGAGGCCAGCCGCGTCCATGGCATGACCTCGGCCGATCTGGCTGGGAAGCCGCTTTTCGCGGCGGTGGCGGCCGATCTGATGGCGTTTTTTGGCGACAGCAAGCTGATCGCGCATAATGCGCCGTTCGACTTCGGGTTCCTGGACATGGAGTTCGGCCGGGCCGGCCTGCCGCCGCTGGCGCGGGATCGGATGATCGATACGCTGGCGCTGGCCAAGACCCGGTTTCCGGGGATGCCGAACAGCCTGGACGCGCTGTGCCGCCGGTTCGCGATCGATCTGTCGGCACGCACGACGCACAATGCGCTGCTGGACTGCCGGCTGCTGGCGGAGGTCTATGTCGAGCTGACCGGCGGCCGGCAGCGCGGGCTGTCGCTGGCGGCTCAGGATGCGCGGGGGCCGGTGACGGTGTATGTGCATACCGGGCCGCGGACGCCGTTGCTCATCCTGCCGACGGAGACGGAGCTTGCGGCGCACGCGGCGTTCCTGAAGCGGGTGAAGGAGCCGGTTTGGCTGATGGAGTAAATGTCAAGCTTCGGGAAGCGGCACCAGCAGCGTGAAGCCCGCGGCGAAGCGTTTCGCGACCGCTTCGGCTGCGTCTTCCGCCGAGGTGATGGGGTTCGGATCGGCAAAGTAATCAGCCGCGGCTTTGTATTCGTAGGATCTCGTCCGAAAGCGGCGCAAGTCAGGGTCTGTTCGGACATCGTTCCTGGTCAGGCGAAGGAACTCGCGTTGCACGCCGTGGTGAGTCTTGGATGTCCCGTCCGTTCTCTCAAGATATGAGTCTGTGCGACATGAAAAGCGGCGGGATTGGCTGTACGGGCGGCGTCTTCGTTCGGGCCGGCCCCCAACATGACATCGGCGCGCCCCGGAAGGACGTTTGCCTGGGCGAAGTACCTCGCCGATTCCGGTTTCATAGGTCACGACCGTCCCGCCGTATTTCGTGCGTCAACGGCGTTCGCTCCTGACAGGCGGCCGCGGGATAGGGCTTCGTGTCAAAGAAGGCACCCGTCGCATCGAGGAAGTCGACGCGAAGATCGGCAAGGCGATTGATCTCGCTTCGATAGTCTGTCATCGACTCGAGAAACACCGCGAAGTCGGACACCTCAAGCGCGTCCCCGCGGGGCACGAGAGGCGAACAGCACCACGCGCGCGATCCGATCGCCATACATTGCGTCCAGCGCGGCCTTAAAGCGTCGCAAAATCGGAGCGTCCGTCGTGTTGGCGTCATGGCAGGTCCCCGTGGCTAACTGTCCTGTGGCACAAGTCGAAGGACGATTGATCCGATGGATACCGATGGGGCAGGCTCGCTCGCGGCGTCGAGTCCACGGTTCCGTCGCCAACGTCCTTGTCTGACCGGGGCGCCGAGCGCATAAAAGGACAGCCGAACCGTGATGCGATTGCCGGATGCGGCTGGTTCGGGTAACCGGCAGTCACCACCACTTCCGCCATCCGGATCGGCCCGGAACAACCACGCTTGCCCAGTCAAGGACATCCCGCCGGGCACGTTGCGCAGCATCGAACGGCAGTCCGGTGTGTCTTTGAGCAAGAAGTGAACCCAATGCATCATAGAGGTCCTGCCGGCCGATCTGGCGAGATAGCTCCAGTCACAAGGTAAGGTGGTTCTTGGAAAAGCAGTGACCCTCGCATGGAGGCCACTGCTTCCTTGATCGGCAAACGGGAAATCCGACGTCGGCGGGTTTATCCAACTGGCAGCCGGTCACGCTTTGTCAGGACGAACTACCCCGCCCCAATCACCAAGCACACATTCTGACCGCCGAACCCGAACGAATTCGAGATCGCGTGCCTCACCCCCACCGCCCGGGCCACATTCGGCACGCAATCCGCCGGCAGCGCCGGATCCGGAACATCGTAATTGATCGTTGGCGGCAACAGCCCGTGTCTCACTGTGAGCACTGTGAAAATCGCCTCCACCGCCCCCGCCGCCGTCAGCGAATGGCCGATCATGGATTTGTTGGATGACATCGGGATCGAGCCGGCTCGGTCGCCGAACACGGCGGAAACACCAATCCACTCCATCCGGTCGTTCTCAGGGGTGCCGGTGCCGTGCGCGTTGATATACCCGACATCCTCCGCCACCAGCCCCGCATCCGCCAGCGCATTCCGCATGCACGCAATGATCGGCTTGCCGTCCGGCGAGGACCGCGTGCGATGGAACCCGTCCGCCACCTCGCCGCAGCCCTCCACCACCGCCAGCACCGCCGCCCCGCGTGCCCGCGCGGACGACAGGCTCTCCAGCACCAACGCCCCGGCGCCCTCGGCCATCACGAACCCCTCCCGGTCCTTGCTGAACGGGCGCGACGCCGACGCAGGCGGATCGTTCCGGGTGGACAGCGCCGACAGCAGCGAAAACCGGATCAGGCTCTCCGGATTGATCGAGGCATCCGTGCCCACCACCAAAGCCGCATCGGTCTCGCCCCGGCGGATCGCCTCCACCCCAAGCTGGATCGCCGTCCCGCCCGACGCGCACGCCGTTGAGGTGGCTATCGGCGACCCCTTGGTGCCAAACCGCTCCGCCAGGTTCTCCGCGACGGAGCCGAACAGGAATCGTTCATAATACCGCTCGAACCCGCCCTTGCCGGCGGCGCGCAACAGGTCGGTGTAATCGACCGTCCCGTCCGCGCCCGACGCCGCAGCGATCGCGAAGCGCTGCGCCCACTCCATCTCCACCGGCGGCAGCGCCAGGAACAGAGCGCCCGGGAAGTCGCCGGGGCGGCCGATACCGGCTTCGGTCAGCGCTTCGTCGATCACCAGCTCCGCCAGGCGCTGCGACAGCGCCGGAGCCGACATTTCGTCCACCGGCACGAAATCCACCGTCCCGGCGATGGTGGTGCGCATCCCGTCGGTCGGGAACCGGGTGATGCGGCGGATGCCGGACACGCCGCCTGTCAGCGCTTTCCAGTTATCCGCCTGGCCCTGGCCGAGCGAAGTCAGAACGCCCATGCCGGTGACCACGACGATCGGACGGCCGAGATGATCCGTCTCCTGCGCCATCGCCGTCTCCCCTTACGCCGCGGTGACGAGGGCGAGGGCCTCGCCGCGCCAATGTCCCCATGATGTCACCAGCGCCCGCCGCAGCGGCGCCGTCATCGTTTGTTCCGCGGCTTCCAGCGGCCCGAACAGCGCGCCGCGCTGCACCGCCAAAGCCGCCAGCGCCAGGCTGGCCGGGAACGAAGGCTCCAGCGACGTGCCGACAGCGGTCGCGGACGCCCTCACCGGCAGCCCGAGCGACGCCAGGAACGCCTGCTCCTCCCGGGTAATCGCCGCGACGCCGGACGCGCCGGAGATCACCGCCGCGCCCTCCGCATCGTAATGCGGAGCGAAGGCGTCGAACTGCGCACGGGCCTTCGCCGTCGCCTGCCCCGGGTCGCGGCGGCAGCGGTCGGTGCGGATCGCCGCGATATGCGCGAACGGCGAGGCGCCACGGGCCGCCGCATGCGCCCGGCTCTCGATCACCAGGAACGCGCCGACGGCACCGAGAATCATCCCGCCGCCGCTGTCCTGCCGCGCCCAGACACCCTCGAACGGCGCCCGGCGCTGCAAGCGGCCCATCTCATAATGCAGCAGAACATCCGGCCGCTGCGCGTTGTATGATCCGCCGACAAGCGTAATCTCGGCCTGACCGGCAGCGATCCGGGCGCAGGCGATGCGCACCGCGTCGGCGCCGGCGGCTTCCTCGCCCATGAACGTGCGCGACGAACCGGTCACGCCATGCACGATCGAAATATTGCCCGCCAGCAGGTTGGACAACTGCGCCAGGAACAGAGTCGGCCGCAGGTCGCCCTGCAGGTGCTCGTTCAGGAATGCGTCCGGGTTGGCGGCCTTCCTGTAGCCCGTCAGAATCGCCGCATCGACCGCATAGTCCCGCTCGCCGCCGCCCGCGGCGACGATCAAATCGGCTGTCGCCAGCAACGCCGTGTTGCCTTTCACGCCAGCCGACTCCAGCGCCAGCCCGGCGGCGAACACGCCGATGCGCTGCCACGGCTCCATCTGCCGCTGATCGCCGCGCTTCGGTATCTGCGTGTCAAAATTGAGCGCTGCCAGCGGATGCACGGCGAAGGGCGAAAAGCTGGCGGTATCCAGCACAGGCGCGAATCCCGCGGGATTATTCAGCGCCTCCCAATGCGCCTCCACCCCCGACCCGAGGCAGGACACCAGGCCGATGCCGGTGATCAGGGCGTCGCGGTCATGCGGCATGGATGTGTTCCTCGGGCAGCCCGATCCGGCGGGCGGTTTCCAGCATCGCCGCCTTCAGCGTCTCATTCGGGAAAGGCACGACGCCGTAGCGGATATCGGCTTCGGTCACTTTCTTTCCGCCCACGGAGATCGACGCCTTGACCACCGCGTAGCCGGAGCCTTCGTGCACCAGGGACGCCTCGGCCTTCATCGCCTGGCCGGGGGAGACGAACGACCGCATCTTGGCCTTTTCGACCTGCATCAGGAACGGCATCCTGGTGCAGCCGAGCACGGCCAGCACCAGCCAGCCGCCGGTCTGCGCCATCGTCTCGATCATCAGCACGCCCGGCAGGATCGGGTAGCCGGGGAAATGGCCCTCGAAAACCGGGGACTGCTCCGGGACCTGGCAGGCCGTTACGATCCGCCGTTCCGGAAGGTCCAGCGCGGTGATCCGATCGACCATCTGGAAGTATTCCAGCCGCATCAGGTCACCGTTGCACTTTGTTACGCAAAATGCTCAGGCGGCCTTGGCCGCGACCAGCGCATCGATATTGGTGCAGAGGTTCTTCAGCACGAAATAATCGTCCGTGGTCTTCTTCCCCTCGTTCACCTCCTGCGTCCATTGCTCCAGCGGCATCTTGATGCCGAACGCCTTGTCGATGGCGAAGGCGACGTCGAGAAAATCCAGGCTGTCGATGCCGAGGTCGTTGATCGCATGGCTGTCGGGCGTGATCTTGTCCAGTTCGATATCGCAGGTGTCGGAGATGATCCCCGCCACGGTTTCGTACGTCGATGCCATGCTGCAAGCCCCTGAGAAAGTCGGGGGGCACTATCACGGTGCCGGAGTCTGAGGCAAGGCCAGGGCGCTGCCCCCCCAGGGCAATCGGGTGAATGAGTACGTGACAAACCGCTAAAGTGCTGAATCTATGCCGATCCTCGATTCGCTGAGCGGGGAACGGCAATGGACGGCGCGACAACGGACTGCGGTGCATTCGACGAAACGGTCGTCTTTTTGAGTCATTTCAAAGACCTGCACGACCCGCGCCAGCAAGGCAAGGTGACCTACCCGCTCGATGAGGTCCTGCTCTTGTGCCTGCTCGGCGTGCTTGCCGGGGCCGAAGCTTTCACCGAGATCGCCCTGTTCGGGGTCAAAAAGCTGGCGCTTCTGCGCCGCTTCCGCCCGTTCAAGGATGGCACGCCCGACCACGGCCACCTGAGCGACATCCTGGCCGTGCTCGATCCCGATCAGTTCCAGCGCTGCTTCGTCGCTTGGGTCGCCGCTCTGACCGGCATTCCGGCCGGCGTGATCGCCATCGACGGCAAGACCGTGCGCCGCTCCAAGAGCACCGGCAAAGCCGCCATCCACATGGTTTCCGCCTTTGCGGCCCGCCAGCGTCTCGTGCTCGGCCAGGTCAAGGTGGCGGAAAAATCCAACGAGATCATAGCGATCCCCAAGCTGCTGGAGATGCTGGCGATCGAGGGCGCGATCATCACGATCGATGCCATGGGGTGCCAGCGCGAC
>CAINOE010000066.1 GCA_903851415.1 uncultured Rhodopila sp.
TGCTCCGCCGCGGCAACTTCACCTCCAAGGAGCATTTGCAGCAACGGATCGAGAGCTTCATCGCCTACTTCAATGAGACGATGGCCAAGCCCTTCAAGTGGACGATGAAGGGCAAGCCGCTGGTGGCATGAAGCCAGGCTCAAACGGGTTCGGATCTCCGGCGAGGTGTACTGGGTGTGACGTTCGAAAGTTTCAGCGGGCTGAAAAGCGACAGGATGCGGGATCAGGGGATATTGTTCCGGTAGACGCTAGGTTCCCTCAACTCAGGGATCAATGAATGTCGGTCGCGCGTCGCGGACAAATCCGACACCGGCTTCCCGCAGGGAAGCGCTCAAGAACTGCGCGTCAAGCCGGAGATAGCGCTCAAGCAGGCAGACATAGATACCCATGAAAATCGGACCGTGCCCGTCAGACCGTCCGTCCGCGTGGCTTGTCATAGCATGGGCCAATTCGTGCAGCAGGCACCACGACGGGATCTGCTCGCCGAGCGCTACCGACAGTCGGTCAGCGTGGCCGATCGTCCTGGACGCCTGACGAGGGAGTGGCACCACCGCCGGAGGGTAGCGCAAACCCACGTCCGACCAGATCGCATCAACCATCGCTTGTGCAGCCGGGAAGGGCAGGGTGGTTGGATCGCATGGCGCCACGATGCGCTCCTCCCATGCATAGACCCGTTGGCGCTGCCGGTCGCGCGGTCGCGTCAGGCGAGTTGCCTCAGTGGATCGCCGGTTACCGGGCGATTCAGATTGACCCGATCGCCCGCAGCCCGGCCGGCCCGAAACGCCGACGTGATCACGCGCCGACCCGTCGCGCTCATGCTCACCAGCCGGACATCCGTCTCGCGGAATGCGTCCTCGACCACACGATGCTTGGCCACCACCAGGGCGGTGCCGGTCGAGCTCTGGGCACGGACCGCCGAGTCCCGCGCCCGAAGCATGGCGTCGAGTCGTTCGGACACGCGTGCCACCACGCCGTGCTGGAAACTGGCCGAAGCCTGCCGCAGGCGCACACCGCGGAACTGAATATTGGTCCGCTTGAGGCCCGAGGTTTCGGTGACGACCGCCCGGTCGATGACGGCAAACAGGTAGGTGGCCAGTGGGGTATCCGTCTCGAACCCGAAAAACACGTAGCGGCTGCCGGCCCGGCTCCAATCGAAATTCGGCGCCATCGGGTCCGGGGCGGCGGCGCGAGAAAGCCAGACCTTGCAGTTGCAGAAGCGGGCAATGGTCGGCACGCACCCGTCGATCGGCCTGCGTCGACGGCCGCCGAGCGGCATCTCAGCCTGGACGCAGCGAGCGATGCGTATCTCGATCTCGTCCATGCTGAGCGCGTAGCGCTCGAGCGGGCGTCCGACCATGTCGGCCGCCGCCATGGCTTCGGCCTCGGTGCAGCCGCTGGCGACCGTCTTCTCGGTCAGCGCTTTGATCCGGCTCTTCACGCGCGACAGTTCGTCCGCTTGGCTCAAAGTCAGCTCCTTCGAATCCGGCCAGCCGAATCTAGAGACCCTTAAGCGCACGTGAAGCGATACCGTTTCAGTAATCAATCCGGTCGCGACCGTTGGCATTCCCTGCCCACAGATCGCAGCCGGGAAGAATCATGCCGGCCATCGCCGTCGCGATGACGGGAATCCGGAGATCGGTCTATATCCTGGCTATGAATGTCGATGCGATGATCGGGTCCGCCCTTGAGCGGATCGCTCCCATTTCCCGCCAGATCTGGGATGCGAAGTACCGGCTGAAGGCTGCCGACGGCACGCCCGTTGACCTGACCATTGAGGACACCTGGCACCGCGTTGCTCGCGCGCTGGCCGCCGCCGAAACCGACCCGGCCCGCTGGGAACGCGCATTCTACGAGGCTTTGCAAGATTTCCGATTCCTGCCCGCCGGGCGCATCCTGTCCGGCGCCGGCACCGACCGCCGCGTGACGCTGTTCAACTGCTTCGTCATGGGCGACATCCCCGACGATCTCGGCGGCATCTTCGACCACCTGCGCGAGGCGGCGCTGACCATGCAGCAGGGCGGTGGAATCGGCTATGACTTCAGCTCGCTGCGGCCGAAGGGCGCGGCGGTGAAGGGCGTCGGCGCCGATGCCTCCGGGCCGCTGTCCTTCATGGACGTCTGGGACGCCATGTGCCGCACCATCATGTCGGCCGGCGCGCGCCGCGGCGCGATGATGGCGACGATGCGCTGCGACCATCCCGACATTGAGGACTTCATCGCCGCCAAACGACAGGCCGGGCGCCTGCAAAACTTCAACCTCTCGGTCCTGGCAACCGATCCGTTCATGGCGGCCGTCGAGGCTGGCGCCGACTGGCCGCTGATGTTCGGCGGCAAGACCTACAAGGTTCTGCGCGCCCGCGCGCTGTTCGACAGCATCACCCGGGCGACCTACGACTACGCCGAGCCGGGCGTCATTTTCATCGACCGTATCAACGCTCGCAACAACCTGGCGTATTGCGAGAGCATCCACGCGACCAATCCCTGCGGCGAGCAGCCGTTGCCGCCCTACGGTGCCTGCCTGCTGGGATCGATCAACCTCGCGGCGTTGGTGCAGGCGCCGTTCACCGCGGAGGCGCAGATCGACGAGGCGGAACTGGCCCATCTGGTGGCCGTGGCGATCCGCATGATGGACAACACGGTCGATGCGTCAGGCTTTCCGCTCGAGGCACAACGTCAGGAAGCCATCGCCAAACGCCGGATCGGCCTCGGGATGACCGGCCTGGCGGACGCGCTGATGATGACTGGGCTGCGATACGGATCGGTCGAAGCCGCCGATAGGGCAGGGGAGTGGTCCCGGCAGATCGCCCGCGCCGCCTACCTTACGTCGGCACGGCTGGCGCAGGAGAAGGGTGCCTTTCCGCTGTTCGACCGAGACGCCTACCTTGCTGGCGAGACTGTCGGCGAACTGGACGAGGACGTGCGCGCGTTCATTGCCGCGCATGGCATCCGCAACGCGCTGCTGACATCGGTCGCACCGACCGGCACGATTTCGCTGGTCGCGGATAACGTGTCCAGCGGAATCGAGCCCGTCTTCGCGCTGGCCTATACGCGCAAGGTGCGACAGCCGGACGGCTCGCGGGTCGAGGAAGAAGTGTCCGACTACGCACTTCGCTGCTTCCGCGCGCTGCATGGCGACGAGGCCCGACTGCCCGACTACTTCGTGACGGCACAAGACCTCACGCCGGCCGAACATGTCCGCATGCAGGCGGCAGTACAGCGCCACGTCGACAGCGCGATCTCCAAGACGGTGAACGTTCCCGCCGACATCAGCTTCGAGGCTTTCCAGGAGGTCTACCTCGACGCCTACCGAAGCGGCTGCAAGGGCTGCACGACGTATCGGCCGAATGCGATCACCGGATCGGTGCTGGAGGTCAAAGCCGCCGAAGCCGTCTCGCCGATCGGGTCGAGCGCAAATGATCTGATGGTCCGATCCGACAAGCTGACCGGCGCAACCTACAAGCTGCGTTGGCCGGACAGCGAACACGCGATGTATGTCACGATCAACGACATCGAGCAGGACGGTGTCGCCCGGCCGTTCGAGATCTTCGTCAACTCGAAGAACCTCGAGCACTATGCCTGGGTCGTGGCGCTGACGCGGATGATCAGCGCGGTGTTCCGGCGCGGCGGAGAGGTGGCCTTCGTGGCCGAGGAGTTGAAGCAGGTGTTCGACCCGCGCGGCGGCCAATGGAGCAACGGCCGCTATGTCGGCTCGCTGGTCGCCGCCATCGGCGACATCATTGAACGGCACATGATCGAGACCGGGTTCCTGGCGCCGGCTGAAACCTTGGTTGCCATGGCGACCGTTCAGCCACCGGGAACTGCCGCGACCCCGATCGGTTCGCTGTGTCCCAAGTGCAGCCAGCCGGGCCTCGTGCGCGAAGCCGGATGTCTGAGCTGCGTCCATTGCGGCTGGTCAAGGTGCGGGTGACAACGAGCGTAGAGGATCCCGTGGAACTCACCTTGAGTGTCGCGCGGCAGATTGACCGGCCAGCCGAACGATGATGATGCCGCCCCGAAGGCAAGGCGGGGGTTGACGCGGCCCGAGCTCCGCCCCCGTAGCCAACAGAAAGGCCGAAGTCCCCGGGTCGCTCGGTTGCCGGGCTGGAAAAAATCGAAAGCGAGAGCGGCCTTGCCAAGGGTTCGCCTGATACCGTAGAATGTCTCAGGTGAGGCTACGCAGGGTGATGATGCCAAGCGAACGGGAAACGGCCGAGGTCCTCGGCATCTCAAATCCGACCGGAACGCCGTCGATTCTTTGGATTGCGCACGAGGTCAGCAGGGGCCTGCCGCTGGCTGCCCTGGAGCGCGTTGCTTACACAATCGCGCCTGACGACAAGAGCTTCGTCTACCGGTTCATGCCAAAGGCAACATGGGCAAGGCGGCGGAAAGCCTTTCTGGCGAAGGCTAAAGACATCTCATCGGCGGCGGCCGGAAGGAAGCAGGCAAGACAGCCAGGCGACCGGGCATCTCGAGAGGCGGCCGCTGCTTTTCATGAGCAAATCCCCGCCGCCCGCCTGTCTCCCGAGGAAGGGGCCAAAGTCGCCCGGATCGCGGAAGTCTGGACCTTGGCCCGCCAGGTGTGGGGCAGCGATGATGCGGCGCGGGCCTTTCTGTTCCGGCCCCACCCCATGCTCGAAGGTCAACGGCCTATCGACGTGGCGTTGGCAAACGAGTTCGGGCGCCCGCTGGTCGAAGGCATCCTCGGAAGGTTGCAATACGGCTCCGCTGCGTGATTTTGGACCGCACTCTCAAGGCATACCGGATTGGAGATCCTAACGGAGTCTACCCGATATTCGATGCCACCGGCTCCAAGCTGGCTCCCGGCCGTTGGAACACGGCCACCAGCCCGGTCATCTACGCATCGGAACACTACTCTACGGCCATGCTCGAAAAGCTTGCGCATGGCAGCGGCTTCCTGCCGCCGAACCAACACTGGATCGAGATCACAATCCCCGCCGGCGTCAGCTACGAGGTGTTCAGCACCGCGCACATGCCAAGCTGGGCCGATCCGTCCGGCGCGGACACCAAGGCATACGGGGCAGCCTGGCAGGCCAGCAAGCGGACGCTGCTGCTGATCGTGCCGTCTGTCGTCGCGCGGCTGGAGAAAAACTTTCTCCTGAACCCCGACCACCCGGACATCCACAAAGTCACCTACGGCCTGAATGAGCCGTGCTGGTGGGATACCAGGCTGTTTGCTTCACCGCCTGTTGTCTAGCGGTGTTGCTGCAATTGGTCGATTGAGACCGGGGCACCGAGCATCCCTGTAGTCCCGCCGAGCGTCCGGCGTCGCTCGCGACAAGCGCGCCTTAAATCGTGCCGGGGCATTTTCAGGCCGCGCCACAGCCGGCTGCATGTTCCGCCGACAAGCGCAATTATCGGGCATACACGAGGAGGAATTGGTTTACCGCGCCTTTGCACAGAACGGCCACAATCGCTCAACCCATTAAAATGTCTCGCGGAATTCGCGCGATGTCCAGCACGGCGGGCGGACATAGCCGAA
>CAINOE010000067.1 GCA_903851415.1 uncultured Rhodopila sp.
CGCGGCGCACCGCCTCGGCCGCCGCCCGGTGCCGCTTCGTGGTGCGCAGCCAGTCGCGGCAGACGCCGGCGGCGAACTCGACCGCGGCGATCGTCCGCGGGTCGGGCCCGGCGGAATCGGCATCCGGCCAGGCCAGTTCATCAAGCGCGTAGCGCAGAGCCACGGCCAGGACGCCGTGCCGCAGGTTCGGCGCGAGGTTGCGGATGTTGGCCGGCGCCGTCGCTTCGACCAGGCGCAGCGCCTCGCCCACGCTGATGACGATGGCCCGCTGCCCGAGGTCGCGCACCGCGACCGTCGCCGGCGCCGGCGGGGCCCGCTTCAGGCGGCCGGGCGCCGCCAGGGCGAGCCGGGTAAGATCACGGATCTCCATGTGCAGGGCGGCGAGCTCGGCCGCCCAGGCTGCAGCCGGCCGGCGTCTCACTGGTCGGGTGAGTCGGCGCCCTCGAGCACCGCGAGGAGCCGCATAGAGGATTGCGCCGCGGCCGGCGCCGGCGGCCCGGGCGGAGCGGGCACCGGGCGCACCTTGCCGGCGCACGCCCGGGCGGCTTTCGCCGCCTCGGCCGCCGCCTTCCTGGCTTCGGCCTGTTCGCGCACCGCCTTGTGGTAGGCGTCCGGGGTGCCGACCCAGCCCCAGGTGGGCGAGAGCTTCCACGTGGTCACCGGGCCGGTTCCCTGCCGCTCGATCAGGCCGCGCTTCTGGAGGTCAACGAGCGCCCGCGAGACGGTAGGGCCCTCCATGTCGAGCTCCTTAGCCAGCACCTCGCGCGGCAGCGGCCGGAAATCCGACCAGCCCAGGTGAGACGGCAGCGCCAGCAGCACCCGCACGGTTGCGCCGCTTTTGATGGTCCGCGCGATCTCCGCCAGGGCGTCCGGAAAAGTGACATTGAACATCCGACCAAAACTCCTGTTAGCGTCTCTCGCGCCCCGGATTTCGTAGATGCCTCCGTCCGGGTCGTGCAGCGTCCCCACGATGTGGAGATTGGCCTTCACCCTATCACCCATTGTGTTCCCCCGGAACATCATAGTACCACCACACACTATGACCCCGAGAATCTTTAGATTGCAACTTGGAGTTTAGATTCGGACTCATAGAGTCTTCATCCATGGCCTGAATCAGTCCCCGGCGGGCCACAGCGGAGCGGGAGCCCCTTCCATGCGAGAGCGGAGCGGAGACACGCGGGGGGGTGATTTGGGTCCGGAGTTTTGCACAGGCAAAAAAGGCAAAAAGGCTGCTCAAAAAGGGGTGAGCGCATACCCCTGCGTTAACCCTTCCGAAACCGGTGCCGTGCTAGGCTCGGCCTACGCGGCCCTGTTGCAACTCGGCTGTTGAGGGTACGCCTGGGTGGTCCGTCGCCGGGGACACGTCAGGTGCGGGCGCTGATTTGATCCATTGGATTTCGGGGGGATGTGGCAACGCCTGAGCCGTCCCCCCGGCACTCCCCCGAAATTTTGGCCGACTCATTGGACGGAGGACCGCAGCGCCTTGCTTCAGGCGGCGAGCGAACGCGAGCCAAGACAGGCGGTGCCGCGCGCGCCCGGGGCGCCAGGCCAGAGGCACGGATCAGCCCGGCCGCCCGACCCCGCCCGCCGCGGCGATCGACCCCGGGCCGACCCGCAGCCAGGTCAGCCGGCGCGCAGCAGCGCCGCGCGGAAAAACGCCCAAATCGCGATAACATCCGCCGTTTTGGCCGCCGCAGCCCAGAAATCGCGCTGATTGACAGTCAGCATTGACCACCACGAATGGGCGTCCGGCGCCGCCCGCGCCTGGACCTCGCCGCGGTAGGCGGCCCAGAGCTCGGCCGGATCCTCCGAGCCGGCATACTCGGCCCACTCCTTCCGCTCGGCCTCGCTCAACCCGGCGAACCACCTCAACCCTTCGGGCAGCTGCTCCCGCTCGGCCGTCCACTGCGGCCCGGTGTCCGGCTTCTCGGGCTCGCCGTCGCGGCCGTAGCCACTCGGCAGCTTGGCGGCGGCGAGCTTGGCCAGGTGCGGCTTGAGCGCCAGCAGATCTTCCAGCCGGTCAGCCGTCGCGGTGTTCCAGGAACCGCTTGGGGCATGCTCATGCCAATGCTCGTAGTGCTCCAGCAGCCAGCCGAGGGTTTGCACCGCGTCGGCCCACATCTGCGGCTTGGTGCGCCGATCGGCGGGCTGCTTGTAGCGGATCGCCGGCGCACCGGCCGACATCTTGAGGCGGTGCCGGCGCTGCCGCTCGGCGGGTGTCATGGCCAAGGGTGGCAGGCTCCGGGTTCGTGACGTGACGTGACGTCACGATGTGCAATGCGAGATCAGACCTGCAAGCCGGCAGGCTGAAAAATCGCAGGGCGCCAGGCCGGACGGCCGGGCGCAGAGAGCCGGCGGAAACCCCCGGTTTCAGGCCGCGGAGAGCGAGCCGGCCGGCGTGACGTTCCGTGACGGTGCGCAAGGCCGGACCTGCAGCCGCCGCAGCCGAGGTCGGCGCCGACCCCCCCCCCACCCCTTCGGATTCCGGAAACCGCGCGCGCGAAATAGCCTGTGAATTGCCGGGTTTTTTCCGATTCCAAAAAAAAGGCCCCTGATACAGTATCCACAAGCACAGAGAGGGGGGAGCGAGCCGGCGTCTCAATAACGGTGCCGCCGATCAACTGTCCTCTATTGAGCCACAGGCGGCGGGCGCCGGGCCCTGGACCCCCCTACCCCCTTGGGAATCAAAAACCGCGCGCGCAAAAGTGGTCTCGGGATTCCGGAATTTTCCGGATTCCAAAAAAAGGCCGCTTTGTGCCGTATGTGGAATGAAACCGCTTCCCCGCCCGTGAGCAGAACAGCCCTGTAGAAGCCAGCAGAGAGCAACCAGGACGCCGCCGCCGCAAATAACAACGAGCGGAATAGACTGGCACGCTACTTGAGCGGGCGAGGCCTGGAAACGCCGGGCCGGCGGAACGGTTGAGGTGCGGAATCTGTTGACCAGGCCAGGGCCCGGCCGCCAGAGTCGACGCGCGAGGCTCCCGCGTCCCCCGCGGCGAGCAGCTGGGCGGCAGGCGGCACCGTCACACCGGCCGACGCCCCGGGTCCGTGGTGGCGTGGTCTCGGGGTATCTCCCCTGCCGAGGCCACGCCCGCCGCGCCGCCAGCCGAGCCGCGCCGCTCACCCGTGCGCAGCAGAGCGCAAGGGGTCGCGCCGCAGCCGGCCGGGGCTTGCGCGCATGGCTGCGAGGCCGTGCCGGCATCCAGAGCGCCCGGCACCGCCCGGGGAGGCCATGCCCGCCGCGCCTCGACCCGGCCGCACCGCTCACCCTTGCGCAGCAGAGCGCAAGGGGTCGCGCCGCAGCCGGGCCGGGCTTGCGCGCATGGCTCCGAGCCGGCGCCTTCTGGGCGAGCCACAGTGCGGACACCTGGCGCCGAGCAACCCGCGCGCCACGGCGCAAAGCGGCGCCGCGTCACGCGGCTTGCAGCGCCAGGTGAACCATACAAGGCCCCCCGCTGTAGAGCGCGGGGGGCGCGCGCGCCGCAGCGGTCCCGGGGTCGAGCCATGCCCGCCACGGACAC
>CAINOE010000068.1 GCA_903851415.1 uncultured Rhodopila sp.
ACTGTAGTCGCGATTACTTCGATGTCAGCGACGGTTCCTCCCGCCCCGCGGCCCGGCCGATCTACCAGCCAGGGGGTGGCGAATTCACCGGCCTCAGGTGGCGATTTGAACCGGCCTCAGGTGGCGAATTCAATCGGCCTCGAGTGGCGATTTGCTCCGGCCCGTGCACCGAACGCCAAAAACCCTCTAAAACAGCCCCTCTTTGTCCGCCGAAGTCGTACATCCGCGGAACGATCTACCAAACGCCAGCCGGCGAGTATTGGTGCAAGACGAAGCGGTCCATGATGCATGGTCTTGGGTCCGGACGGCCGATATCCGCGGGACTGACGGCCGGATCAGCTGCCTTCGTCGGAATCCGCATCGAACTACACCGTGTTTTCCAGGCTTTTGGTCGAGACGGCCCGTGTCCGCGTGGTTGATTCGAGCAGCGGCGCCAACGTTGCCGCCTCGCGATTGGCCATCCGCGTCGCGGTGCCGCTGGCCGCGCCGTGTCGGCGCGGGCCGGCGGCGGCGCAACCGAGGCCGGGAGCGGGCATGATCATGTTCGCCTACCCGTGCTCGGGCCAGAAATCTTCCGCCATAAGCTCGTCGAACGTCCAGGGACAGGTCGCGGGAAAGGTCTCTTCCGGCAGGCCGGTTTCGGCATACGCCTCCCCCCGCGCGTCGCCGTAGGCATCGCTGAGGGCCTCCGGCGCCTTCGGCTTCAGGCTCGGATTGTCCGCGAGGTGGCGTGCAAGGGCGCGGCGCTGATTGCGGATAGTGACCTCCCAACTGGCCCCGCGCCGCCCCGGTTGGAACTGCCATTTGAGCAGATGCAGCAGCAGCACGGACAGGCGGCTGAGCAGTTCGCGCTTTTCAGCCTTGCCCATGCTCTCGATTTCCTCGGCGATGTGCTCGATGTCCGCATCGGACAGTTTGCCGGCACGCAGCAACCGGGCCTGCTCATTGGCCCAGGCAAAGAAATCCTGGTCATAGAGGGTGTTGCTCATGCCGCCTTATCGCAGAATCCAGTCGGCATGTCACATACAGCAGGTCGATGGCGCACGATCTGTCCGGTGATACTGGTCCTCCGGGAAAACTTTGGCTGCATCGATACGGCCGGCAGGGCGGCGAGGCGATGATCGCCGCATGGTGGTGTTTGCCATCCGAAAACACGGATTGCAAAACGCAAACATTAGGCTATTATCCGCTTATGAACGTGATCGCCCTCCGGACCTACTGGGCAAAGCCGTCAAATGCGAGGGCGGCGATCCCTCTGAAGGTTTGGTATAAGGCGGCACAAAAGGCTGAATGGACCACTTTGGTGGATGTCAAAAACACATTCCCGGCAACCGATCACATCGCAGCGGATCGGATGGTGTTTGCTGTCGGCGGGAACAAGTGGCGGATCGTGGCGCGGGTGGATTACCAGGCCCGCATGGTCTTCATCCGCTGGGTCGGCCATCACAAGGCATACGATAAAATCGATGCCACGACAGTCCAGAAGGCGGCCATGTTCGAATTGCAAATCATCCGCGATGACGCCACGCACGAGGCCGCTCTCGCGGAGGCTGAACGCCTCATGGATATTTCGAACCGGTCAGAGGCCGATACAAAGCGGCTGGAGCTTCTGGGTTTCTTGATCAGCCGCTACGAGGAGGAAACTCTGCTGGGCGATTTGCCCGACCCGATCGATGCCATCGAAGCGATGATGGAAACGCGCGGCATGACCCGGCGGGACTTGGATGCGGCGTTCGGCAACCGGGCGACTGCCAGCCTTGTGCTCAATCGGCATCGCGCTCTCAGCAAAGAGATGATACGCCGCCTGGCGGACCTGCTTCATCTGCCGGAGAGTCTGCTGCTTCGGCCTTATGAACTGGTGCGCGACGCCGGGTGAGGGCGGGCCGCTCAACCTGGCGCTGACAGCGCTTTGTAAACAGATGGACGAGGCAGCTTCGCATCTCGCTTCGACCGGCATCCCAAGTACGCAAAGGGCATTGATCGCTCTGTCTGACTTTCTCGTTCCGCCCGGCTACGACACTCTGACATTGCTGCTTCTGGTTGGTGAGCCCCTCCGTTGTTTCAGAAGACAATCAAGCCCGCTGGCAGGCGGCCCGAGGCTGCATCGGTGCGGGCATTTCCGGTAGGTCTCACCGTCACCATCGTCCCGAAGAATGATTCGTTGCCGCGAGAAGCCGCCGTTGGTCCGGAGCAAGGCTGCGAATGTCCTTCATAAAGCCCGGATAGGTGAGGCAGTCGATGACGGGCGCATCAAGTCACGCACTTCGAATCGTGGGACGCACGCACTTCGGCCCATATGAACTCGATTGCGGCCGAAGCACCCGGGGATTTTCCGGCGGGAAAACCGATCGATTCAAAAGGTGAAATCGACCGATTCCTACGGAATCCGGAACGAGTCGCCAGCCGAACACAAAAAACCCGGTAAACCCCCCCCCTCTTTTCCGGGAGGTTTAGATAGCACCTTCACGGCATGCGCCGACATGGCGGGAACAAGGGAGATCGCAAATGCCAGGTGGGTCAGAGGGATATTATCCAGGAGCCGGAAATCAGGCTCACGAAGCCGACGAGTTCCTGAGCGATCGGCAATTGGCCGAGATGCTCGGGGTGACGACGCGAACGACGATGCGGTGGCGGCGTGACGGGGGCGGCCCGAAATACGTTCGAGTTGGTGCGAGGCGCATTCTGTATGCCCGCTCCGATATTCTGGCCTGGACCGCCTCGAAAACCTTCGCGTCGCTGGCCGCCGAGGCGAAGGCCGGTCAGGGCCGTGCCGCATGACGCCGGCGCCAGCGAGCGCTCCTGCTGGGGCGAACCGCGGTGCCGGCTGCGGGTGTCGCACCACCGCGGTTATCGAGATCCAATCCGCGATCAACGTCCGGTGCTGATTGGCATTAACGTTGATGAACGATTGATGGGATAGCGGGAGAGTCCTGTTCTTCCACCCCCCCATCGACTTTTCGAAATTCGGCTCATTGGTCATGGCCAAGTCGGGCGCCGGCCGCGAACCCGTAAGGCCGAGGCCCGACAGAACGCTCTTGCCCGAAATGACCTAAACGAAAAAAACCGCCCGCAACCTTGGAGAAGGCCAACGGGCGGTTTTATTCGAGTCAGTCAGCACGACGGCGCAACGTCGTCCGATCCAGTCAACTACGCCCCAACAACAAAGCCAAAATAGCTTGCCGGGTCGGAAGTTTCAAGTGCCGTCGCGCTCCCCATAGGAGGCGACGAAATGCTTACCCTCAGCCGGCCGATGTGGTTGCGGAGTTGCAGCGCATCCTGGCTCTCTCGGGGAGCGAATTCCCCGGCGAGCGCAAGGTCGCAGCGCATGCAATCCAAAGCGCTGCTGGACGCGAACAACTCGCGGGTGCGGGAAGTGACGGGCCGCCCATTGCAGGTTCCGCCGTCGCAGAGACGTCGGAGATCGACCCGGCCGCGGGATCACTTTGGCAACCATCCGCCCCGCGTCGTCAACTTTGTCGATTCGATTCCCAGCCGGGCGGCCAAAGCTGGACCCGGGCAATCCCGGGCGCAGGCCGCATGGCTCGACGATAGCGCCGGGCGGGTCGCCGGGACGCCCCGAAGGTGACCGCTGTTCCCGACGAAATCGAGAGGCTTGCCTTACTTGGCTGGGCCGTCTTCCCCGCTTCGCAATACTCGCGCGCGTCCTGCTTCCGAGGCGCGCACGAGGCCGCGACATCAGACCTGGATACCATTGCTCGCTGGTGCCGCGATTACCCCGGCTGCAACTGGCGCGTCGCGTTCGGCCTGTCCGGACTGTGGGGCCTGGATATCGACGCGGCAGGCCACGATCATGCGGCGGACGGTATCAGCGCCATGCGCGGTCTGACGGCCCGCTACGGGGCGCTGCCGCCGTGCCCGATGACGAGATCCGGCGGGGGTGGCTTTGCCTGCTTCTTCGCCTGGAACGGCGAGCCGATCATCGGCAGGACCGGGGTTCCCGCGCCCGGCATCGACCCGCGCCGGGGACGCTTGAGCGTCACGGTACCCCCGTCATTGCACCACCGGGCCAGACGGCCATACAGGTGGATCGTTCCACCGTGGGAAGTGTCGCCACCGTCCGCGCCACAGTGGCTGTTGCGGTTGGTCAGGCCGCCGGAGCCGGCGCCGCTGGCCGAACGGAATCCGCTGCCGCAGACCGGCGATGACCTGCGCCGCTATGCCATCGGCGCGCTGAAGTCGGCGGTGGCGACGGTCGCCGCCGCGCCGCAAGGCTGCCGGAACCACACGCTGAACGCTGAGACATGGTCGGTTGCACGGTTCATCGGCCTTGGCGCGCTGACCGCCGACGAGATCGCCGGGGCTTTGGCTCAAGCCGCTGTCGGCGCTGGCATGAATCGGCGCGAGATCGCGCGGACACTGGAGTCGGCTTTGAGAGCCAGACGATGACAGCGGATTTCGATCCCGGGAGGGTCGCCGAAGACGCCGTTCGGTGGGCGACTGAACGGGGGGCGGAGGCGGCGGCGGTTAGCCGGCGCCGGCGAAGGTCGGGCTGGCAGGCCGGGCTTATGGAAGATGATCGCGGTCAGGTGATTCCGAACCTCGCCAATGCTATCACCGCGTTCCGCGAGGCGCCCGAACTGCGGGACGCCTTCTCCTACGATGAGATGGCCTGGAGCATCGTGATTAATCGCCGGCTGCCTGGCAGCCGTCTGAAGCGCGGCGGCGGCCGGGCGTTGCAGGATGCCGACGTTACCGCGGTCCAGGAGTGGCTTCAGCGAGCCGGAATTGCCCGCGTCGGCCGGGACACGACGCAGCAGGCTGCCGAGCTGATCGCGCGGGAGCATGCTTTCCACCCGGTTCGAGACTACCTGAACGGGCTGAAGTGGGACGGCGTGCCGCGCCTGGACACCTGGCTGTCGTATTACCTCGGCGCGGCATCCACGGCTTACACGTCCAGCATCGGACGGTGGTTCCTGATGTCCCTCGTGGCTCGGATCATGCGGCCCGGGTGCCAGTGTGATTACATGGTGGTGTTCGAGGGTGAGCAGGGCGTCGGCAAGTCCTCGGCTTGCCGCGTTCTGGCGGGAGACTGGTTCTCCGACAGCCTGCCCAACCTGCACAATGGCGATGAGAAGCGGATTTCGCTTCACCTTCGCGGCAAGTGGGTCATTGAGATTGGCGAGTTGTCGGCCATCAGCAAGGCCGAGGACCGGGCGCTGAAGAATTTTCTGACCAGGACGGTGGAAAAGTACACCCCGCCGTACGGGCAAAACGAGGTCACCGAGGCCCGGCAGTGCGTGTTCGTCGGGACCACCAACGAACAGGCGTATCTCCACGATGAAACCGGCGCCCGCCGTTACTGGCCGGTCAAGGTCGGGTCGCACATCAACCTTGACGATCTGGCGGCTGATCGCGACCAGTTGTTTGCCGAGGCCGTCAACGCTTTCCGGGCGGGCGAACACTACTGGCCGGATCGGGATTTCGAGGCCGAGCACATCAAGCCGGAGCAAGACGCCCGGCATGTGCAGGATGAGTGGAAGAACATCATCGAGGCCTGGCTTCAGGAGCCGGAGCCGGGCGCTCACCCCCTGGCATACTGCTCGGTCGCCGATGTGGCCCGCAAGGCGCTGTTCATGACCGAAAGCAGGCTGGGGACGATCGAGCAACGCCGCATCGTGGCGGCATTGCGCAACCTCGGCTGGACGCAAGGACGGAGCAGCAAGGCCCGTGGATGGGTCAGAAAGTTGCCGTAGCCCGTGCGCGGCGCCGAAGGACCGGCTTAAGTGCCGTCACGCGGCGCGAGCCTCTAAATCGAGCTAATCCAGGGACTTATCGTCGCGATGCCGCCGCCGGTGACGGCAGTGACGGGGGTGGCGGCATTTTGCCATTGTAGCCCTCTATGCGCGTGCATGCGCGCGTACGTGCGCGCGTATACGTGTGTGCGCGTACGCGTAGGAAGCCCTCTAAAGGGAAAATGCTGTCATCGGCGTCACTGGTGTCACGGATCAGGATCGCGGAGCCGCTTCCATGGTGACGGCCGAATCGGTTAAACGGCAAAAACCGCTGATGGCGGCTTGGAGGTTGGCATGGCGAAGCTGCCGGCGGGGGCGATCGGGGTTGCGTTCTCGAAACCGTGCGGATTGAGGTGGACTTGCATCGGCCACACGGTCGCAGCGAAGACGGACGGCCGCGATGTGCGTCAGCCACTGTGGGAAGCGACTTGCAGCGAGCTTGGGAAGCCTGTTGACCAGGCCAAACCGAAGCCCGCTCATGTGCGCCGCCGAACGAGCATCGGCGAAAATCGAGGCCCGGGTCGGATGAAGCCGTATAAGCCGGGGATGCCGCTCCCGCTCTTGGCGGAAGATGTCCCGATACGCCGCAAGCCGGAGGCTGACCGGGTGAGCAGGGCGGAAATCGCCGCAACCCCGAGGCAAGCGGCCCGCCGCTGGCCCCGCGAGTGCCGGTGGCGCCGTCCAGCCCCCGCCGTGCCGTCAGCCAGCCCCGCGCCATCGAGGCCGCCACGGGGCGCTTCTCGCGGTCCGGTGTTCTCTGGCCGATGACCGGCCCCTGTCCGACGCTGATTTCGTCGCCAGACGTCAGGCGCTGCCGATGCCCCGGCCAGATCCCGAGTATCCGGAGCCGGAACCGGACTCCGCCGCGGAGTCGTTCGCAGCGGCGCCGGTTAACCGCTGTGTTTGTCGCTAGATGACCGGAGCATGTGCCTTCCGAGGGTATGTGCTATCAAGCGTCCATGTCGTCGCCGCCATCCAAGGCAATCAGCCGCCCGCAGTTCGTGCCCCCACCACCCGTGAAGGCGGTTAAAGCCGTGCGGGCACCCAAAGCCGCTCCGGCGCTGCCGCTGGCGATGTGCCTGGGCCTGAACGTCCGGCTGCGGCGGCGCGCCCTGGGGCTGTCGCAGCGAGACCTGGCTGAAGCCAGTGGCATCAGCCAAAAATACATCGCGCGGGTGGAAACCCTTTCCGCCAACGTCACGCTGGACATCGTTGAAGGGCTTGCGAAGCACCTGGGTTGCAACGCGATCGAATTGCTAAGCCCGCCGCCCCGCTAACGCATTTTTCATGTGTTCAGGTAGCGGGCTGCGTTCTTTCCATTGACGGACCCTTATGACGGCCTGTGATACAGTAAGACGGTCTATCGAACACCTATCGGAGCGTAACCGCAACATCGCCGTCGCCCGGGCCACGTCCGTTAATAGAACCCCATGACAGTCTATAGGACGTCTTAATGGTCTATCGATAACCCATCGGGATGTGGCCACGAACGCGTCGCGACCCGCGATTTTTTGATTGACGCACCTGTCAGGAGGCCGATAATGCCTCGTGAGGGTCTATAAAGCCCACTAGGGGCGTGACCACTAGCCGAACTTGCCGACGGTTGCGCTTTTTTGATTGACGCAACCTCATGACAGCCTATATTACCGTATGAAGGCTTATAAGAACCTATGGGGTGCGACCACCAATGGGAGTTCCACCATGATCGATCTGGAAGCTTATGCGACCGAGTTGAAGTCCAATTTCGGACAGTCACTGAAGCGGCTTCGGCAGAATTTGAACCTTACGCAGGCTGATCTTGCCGCGGTCTGTAGAACGACGCGGCGCGCGGTATCCGACGCGGAACGCGGACAGCTTAACTTGGCCGTCTCTTCGCTCGCGAAATACGCAGTCGCTGTCGGAAGCGATGTTCCGACAATGTTGACAAAACAAACCGAACCGGGCGGCACCCGGTAATTTCGGCGCGAGGCGATGCTGAGAACACCGCCCCGCGTCTGGACCTGACAGGAAAGGTGATTCCATGTCGAGTTTCACCGGCTCTAACACGGCTCCAAGACTGTTCTCAACGGGCGATACCTGGGGCGAGGCGCAAATCGTGGCGATGCCCGACCGCATCGTGCTCGATATCCAATCCCGGAACTACGACAGCACCGGCCAACTTCGTCAGGATCATGCGCTGGCGAATATGCCGATTCGGGACGCAATCAGGCTCCGTGGCCTGCTGGGCAAGGCCATCGCCGCCGCCGCCGAGGTCACTCCTCCGCAGCCGGGCCCGTGGTCCGATACCGTCAACGCGGCATCCGAGGCCCGTACCCGGAGGGCGGTCCGATGACCGTCGAGGACATCGACCGGCGGCTTGAAGCCGTCATGGCCAAGCTGGACCGCAAAACTGCCGAGGCGATCCAGTCCAATCTGCCGCTTGCCGGCCCGCTTGCCGCCGTGGCGTGCGAATTGGCCAGCGATCTGTCATCGCTCCGGTTGGACCTTTTTGGAAGCGGTCTGACGCCGATCGGCACTGCCGCGGTCCGGGGCGACGCCCTCGCCGTCGCTCCGCAATCCGGTCAGGTGCGATCATGAGCGCGGTCAAGGCGCTTGTCGCCGGGCTGCTGATGCTCGCCATTCCGGTCCCGGCACACGAGCAGCCGGAGCAGATCACGCCGCCCGCATGGGTCCGTCCTGTCGTTGACCGCGAGCATAAGCTTCCCGCCGCGGCCGACACCAAACGCCAACTGACGGCGCTGATCGCCGAGCAGATCAGAACGCGCGTGGTGCTGCTGGAAGTCCTCACCGAAATCAAACTGGCGCGGGCCGACATGGCGAGCCTGTCGGGTCACCAGCGGGACACCGCGCCATGAGCCGCCGTGCATGCCCGTCATGCGGCTCGCTGGCGAGCGAAACCACCTTCGCCGAGGGTGCCGACCGTTGCATGGATTGCCTTGCGGAAGTCCGGTCATCGGCGGCGAGACACGCGCGCAAACCGGTCATTACCCGGCGCAGCTACCGGGCCGCGCTGCGCCACCGGGCGAAATCCGCGCAACTCGATCTGGTCGATATGATCGTGAGGTGCCCATGAGCGGCGAATCGTCTGCATGGCCCCCGGGCTGCTCGCGCGAAGCCTACATCCGGGCCTGTGTCGATGCCTTGTTGCAAGGCCCGCCCACCCGCCGCACCGACCCGTTGGCGGCCATCGGCCCTGAATGGCGCAGCGACTTCGATGCCGAAATCGCCCGGCAAGCAGCGCCGACGCATCCCGGGAGGGCAATGAAGTGACAGCGATGACCGGCCTCGCTGTGCTGACTTTGGCCGCCGCCTGTCAAAGCGCGGTCGATCCAGTGACGATGGCCGGGATCGCCTCGCACGAAAGCCGCCTGGAGCCGTTCGCGGTTCGTGACAACACCGATCGCCGCGGTTTCGCGCCGCAGACCAAGCCGGAAGCGGCGCGGTTGGCTCACAGCCTGATCGCCGCCGGGCATTCGGTCGATATCGGCCTGACGCAGATCAACGCCAGCAACTTCGGATGGCTCGGCCTGACGGTCGAAACCGCCCTGGACCCCTGCCGCAACATCGCCGCCGGGGCTTCGGTGCTGACGGCGTACAGCCGTTACAACACTGGGAGTCCATCCGCCGGGATCGCCAACGGCTACGCCTCGAAGGTGTCGGCCGCCGTCAATGCGGCGCGCGCCTCGGTTCCCGTTCCAGCGGCACAAACGGCCCCGTCTCCGGGGGCGCCCAACCCGTTCTCCCGGCCGTCGCGGACCGGCCGGGAGGTTGTCTACGCGATCCGCTCCAACTGAAGAGGAAATACCGAATGTCCTGGCTGACCATCGTTCAGAATATCAGCACCTTCGTTACGGGAACCTTCGGCACCACGCTTTGCATTGTCGCAGTAGCGATGGCCGGAGGCCGGGCCATGCTGCACGGCCATTGGGGCCAGTTCTGGTCTGCCATCGGCGGCGGCGCCGTCCTGATGTCGGCGGCCTGGTCCGTCAACACCTTCATGGGCGGGTAACGGCCGTCATGTCCGAGTACAGCCGGTCGGAAATGCTTTTCGTTGCAATGACCCGCCCGGCTTTGGTGTGGGGCGTGCCTTTCGAGGGGCTGGCCGCGAACGTCCTGCTGACGTTCGCGGCCGGTCTCGAATTGTCCGGGCCGACGATCTGGCGTTCGCCGTTCATGTTCTGGCTGGCCGGCCTGCCGATACACTTCGCGATGCAGCGGCTTACTTCGTTCGACTACCACTGGTTCAGAACGGTCCGGCTTTGGGCACAGACCACCGGCACCGGCCGGACCACTTTGGAAAGCCTGCCGGCGCAGCGTCCGCGGTCGTTCAGGGACATCGCCAGCAGTGTCTAATCGCATCCCCGAAGCCCTGCTGGGCGACAAGATACCGCTTGAGGATCACATCCGGGACGACGTGGTTCTGACCAGGGGCAACGGCGTCCTCGCCGCGTATGAGGTCCGCGGCGTCTATCCGGACACCGCCGACGAAGCCGACATCGCACAGGCGTTCGACCGGCTGCACAACGCGCTGAAGAACATCGCCGGCGATGACATCGAACTGACGTTCTATCAGTGCCGCGGCGAGGTGGAGCCGTCGCATTTTCCGGTTCCACCGCATCCGGCACAGTTCGCCCGCGCGTTGGACGCCGCCTACCGCGAGAACCTGTTCCGCGGATCGGTCTACTCCAACCGGCTGTTCGTCACGGTGCAGGTGCATGCCCCGAACGTCGCGGCGCAAGGTCTGAAGACCTGGCTGTCGGATGTCCGCACCGATCCCCGCGCCGGCATCAATGACCGCGTGGATCGGCTGAACGATCTTTGCGATCTGTTTGAAGCGCAGCTTGCGATGTTCGGTCTGCGCCGGCTTGGATACGTGACGCGCAACCGCGTCGTGTTCAGCGAAATCGCCGAGGCGATCGTCTTCGCCCTCACCGGCAAGTGGCGGCCGATCGGCGCGTCCACCGGGCGTTTGGGCAACGCCATGTTCAGCGAGGCGATCCGGTTCCGCCACAAGCGGATCGAGTTCCACGGTGCAGGGCGCACCGTGTTCGCCGAGATGTACAGCCTGAAGGAATATCCGGCGACGACATGGCCGGGCATGTTCCACGGGCTGGCGATGGCGCCCTATCGCAACACGCTGATGCAGTCCTGGCGCTTCCTGTCCAACGCCGGAGGCATGGGCGCGGTCACCCGCAAGCAGAACAAGATGGTCGCCGCGGGCGACAAGGCGGCATCGCAGACCGAGGCGCTCGGCGCGGCAGCCGATGAACTGATGTCCCGCAAATGGGTGCTCGGCGACCATTCGGTTGTGCTGATCGCTTTTGGCGATACCGAGGGCGCCATGTCCGAAGTCGGCAACGCGGCATGGCGCGACCTTGCGGCGTGCGGTCTGGTGGCCTGCCGGATGACGCATGCGTTGCAGGCCGCATTCCTGTCCATGCTGCCCAACGGCGGCAAGTGGCGCCCTCGGCCGGGCTTCGTGAAGTCCTCAAATCTTGTGGCTTTCGCTCCGCTTTACAACTGGCCTGCCGGACATGAGACCGGCCACTGGCCGGGGCCGCCGATCGCACTGTTCCGCACCCTGGCGGGTACCCCGTTCGGCTTCCATTGGCAGCCGCCCGGCTCCGATGTCGGAAGCACCCTGCTGACGGGAGCGTCCGGCTCCGGCAAGACTCTGACGACGGGCTTCCTGCTTATTGTGACGGCGGGCCGGGCGCGCGTGGTGGGTCTGGACCACAAGCGCGGCTGGCGGTTCCTCACGCGCAGCATGGGCGGCGACTATGCGGTGCTGGGCGCCGGGGAACCGCATTTCGCTCCGCTGAAGGCGCTGGACGCCTCGCCCCGGAACATGGAGTTCCTGACGGACCTGTTCAGGGGCTGCATCGGCGGCGTGATGACCGAGGAAGAAGGCCGCCGCCTCGCCATCGGCCTGTCCACCATCATGACCCTGCCGCCCGGGTCGCGCAGCGTGGGCGAGTTGCGGGCGTTCTTCGACGATGAGCCGGAGGGCGCGGGCACCAGGCTGGACAAGTGGTGCTTCGGCAACGAACTCGGCTGGGTGATCGACGCGCCGGCTGATACCGTGCGGTTCGGCCGCTTCAGTGTGCTGGATACGACTGCGCTGCTGGACAACGTGCGAGCGCGCGGCCCGGCGATGACCTACCTGTTCCACCGCATCGCGCTGCTGCTGGACGGCGAGCCGGTGCTGATCCCGATCGACGAGGGCTGGCGGGCGCTGCTGGACGAAACCTTCCGGCCGAATATCGAAAAGCAGCTTCGCACGATCCGGAGCAAGAATGGCGCCGTGGTGTTCATCACGCAATCGCCGCGCGACATCATCGACAGCGGGATCGCGAACATCCTGGTGGAGCAGTGCCCGACAGCCTTCCATCTGGCGAACCCGCGAGCGACGAAGGCCGATTATGTCGATGGCCTGAAGCTGACCGAGGGCCAGTACAGCGCCCTTCGCGAATTGCACGGCGGCGACGGCCTGTTTCTGCTTGTCCAAGGCAGCGAAAGCGTTGTTGCGCAACTGCCGATGCGCGGCCTGGACGGATACATCCGCACCCTGTCGGCGCGGGAGCAGGATCTGACCCGCGAAGATCGCGCCGTCCAGGCGTCCAGCGGCGTCCCAGTCGTTACGACGTATCACGAGAAGGAAACCGCAGCATGAACCGCCTCCGCCGCCCGTTTCTTGCCACCGTCTCGGGACTTGCGCTGATGGCCTGTGCGGCATCCGTTGCGCGAGCCGACATCCCGGTGATCGACATGGCAGCGCTCGGAGAGTGGGCCACCTCCCTGGCCAACGACGCCAAATCCTATGCCTTGCAGCTACAGCAGGAGTTCACCGCAACCCAGCTACTGATCGGCAGCCAACTGTCATGGGTGAAGCAGGCGGCACAATACGCCACTCAGCTCCAGCAGTATGCCAATGAGTTGCAGATGTTCATCTCCTTCGTCCACAACCCGTCACTCGGGACGGCGATGGGGAGTCTGTCAGCAGCCGGTCTCGGCACGTCTTTGCCGGTCAGCCCCTATGCCGTCATCGGGCTGGTCAACGGCTTCGAATACGGCGCGGGCGGGATTCCGCAGATCGGCGGGATACTTGGCGCTTTGTCGGGCATGACCGGTTCAGCCTACTCCACCGCACACGTTTACACCCCGACTGACGGCTCATGGGGTTCGCAGCAGATCATCGCCCGCGCCAACGGCATCGCCGGAGAGCAGGGCGCCGCGCAGGCCGCCTATCAGGACTTGCAAACCCACGCCGCCGCGCTTCAGCCGCTGCGCGACCATCTCGCTACGGCAACCACACCGAAAGATGTTCAAGACACGCAGGCACAGATCGAACTGGAAACGACGTGGAACATCAATGAGGCGGCAAAGCTACAGGCGGTCACCGCCGTATATCAGGCACAGTCGGATAGCGTTGTGCAACGAGACAACGAAAAACTGGCGTCCGATATCGAGGCGTTTGTCTCCGGTTCACCGACGCCGAACCCGTAAGATTGGATTTTTGCACGTCTTCATTTCGGGAGAGTCCAAATGACCGTTGGCCTGATCATGTTCATGTTCGCGATCTATGCGGCACAGCACGGCAATTATTGGGTGTGCGCGCTCGGCCTGTTGGCGATGGTCGTCGCGTTGATCGCGGTCCGTATGCCGCGGGGCTTCTGATCCTTGGTAACCTGGACCTTCCTGGCGAACGTTTACGCGACCTTGGTTGTGCCGCTGATGGCGCAGTTGCAGGCGATGCTGGGCGGCGTTTGCGCCACCATGCAACCCATCGCGCTGGCGATGGTGTTGCTATGGGTTTGTTTCGTCGGCATGGACATCGCCAACGGCAGCAAGACCATGCAGGATGCGGTCCGGGATTTCTTCATCGCAGGCACGGTGCTCGGCGCCCTGAACACGGCGCAGTTCACGCAATACATCTCGGATTTCTTTCTTCAGGCGGTTCCGAACACCGTCAGCGCGGCGTTGGGCGGCAATGGCTCGCCCGTCGCCGGGCTGGATACCGTGCTGGACATGGCCGTCACGGCGGGGGCCAAAACGTTTGAGGCGTTGCCGAGCTACGCGCTGAAGACCATCCCGCTCACCATCGGCATTCTGGTGTTCCTGATCCTGGCGCTGGTCTCGGTCGGGTACTGCTTCGCGGTCTTCATGACGGCGGCGATCATCAACGTCCTGGCCGTTGTCGTCGGCCCCGTGTTCCTGGCCTGCGCCGCCACCCCGCAGACCCGCCGCTTCGCCGGAGGCTGGCTTGGCGTCCTCGTCGGCGGATGCGCGACGCAGTTCATGGCGCTGGCGACGATCCTGCTGCTGACCGGCGGCGAGCAGCGGTTGATACAGAGCACCGTCGTGCTGGCCCGGGGCGACAATTCCAACAGTCTCTCCACGCTGTGGAGTCTGGCGCAATGCGGCCTGCTGATGGCGCTTTGCACAGGAGTTGTGAAGAAAATCCCGGCGATCGGGCAGGCCATTGCAGGCGGCGTCTATCACGGCACGGCAGGCGCCCGAGCCGCCACGTTCGGTGCGGCAGCGACCGGTGCGAGCATCGCCTACGGTGCCGCCAAAGGCGCTGCGGGGGCCGCGGCCAAGCAGATGGCGGCAGCCGGCTTTGCCCGGGCCGCCAAGCCGACAGGCCCGTCGCTTTCAGCAGGGAAGATCCCATGACCAGGAGATTCTTATGGATCGCGCTTGCCATCTGCGTCCTCGCGGGATGCGGCAATGTCAGCGGCAAGCCGCTGCCTATGGTCAGCAAAAGCGATCCGACGTTCGCGCTGATGCCGGATCATCTCGACTACGGAGCGTTGCCGCAATGAACCCCGTCGCCAAGATCAGTCCCTGGACGGCCAAGCCGCTGACCGACGCGTCCAAGTCGGCGAAGTTTCGTGCCGTCATGGACCTGGCCGCCGAACGCGTGATCCTCGGCCGCTCCGCCATCGTTGCGGGCTGGACAATCGGCGGCATCGGCGCCGCGACCTTCGCCGCATCGATCTACGGCTGGATGGCGATCCTGCCGCTGAAGACGACCGAGGTGAAATTCTATCTGGTGGACAAGTCCACAGGCATCATTGGCGAACCTGTCGGCCTTCAGGACGCGCCCAAGCTGTTCGGCGCCGCGGTCGAACAGCAATACCTGCGTCGATATGTCGAAGCCCGCGAAGGCTGGGTGCCTCAGATGGACGAACGCAACGATCATATCGTCAAGATCATGTCCACGCCTGACGAGCAGGCGCGGATCGCGGATGCCCGCAACGCGCCGGCAAGCCCGATGAAGGCGCTTGCCAAGGACGGCCATATCCAGGTCGAGAACTTCCGGTTTCACCCGCTGGCGCTGACCAGGGACGGCATAACCCGATCCTACCTGGTCCAATATGACCGGACCGTCTGGCACGGCGCCACCAAGGACGCGACGAAGCCCTGGAGCGCCACGGTGGACTTCCAGTGGCACCCCGGTTTGCCGATGCGTCCCGACGACAGGACAGACAATCCCGGCGGATTCCAGGTCATCGCCTATTCGGCAAAGTCGGACACACCGGACGAGCGGAGGCAGTAATGCGCGTCCTCACGGCAACCCTGCTTGCGTCTGCTGCGCTGATCGCGATCTCCCACCGGACCGGAGCGGAAGAGGCCACCGCCGACACGGAAATCCGCGTCGTCAGCTATTCGCCGCTGAAGCGTACCGAGGTCATCGGCATCGTTGGCCAGCCGACGACATTTACCTTCCCCCGAGGCGAGTCGATCTATCGCGTGGTTCAGTCCGGCAAGCCCGACAAGGACGGCACGATGGCCGATGCCGGCTGGCAAGGCGCATCCCCGGCAGAGGTGAAGGATACGCCTCTCGGCAACAACCTGACACTTTGGCCTGTCGGCCCCGGGCAAAGCACGATGACCGTCATCACCATGTCGCCGGAGGGCGTGCAGAAGGTCTATCCGTTCAGGCTGGTGGCGATCCCCGACGATGCCGCGGCGCTGTTGATGAAGGGCGTTGTCCTGAACCTGATCTTTCAGGGCACCGGAGCCGATCGCACGACATCGACAACCCCGGCCGCCGCACCAGGCCCGGCCGCGGTCCAAGCATTGCGCGATCGGCAGAAGGCGCGGCAAGCCGAGTTGGAAGCCGCGAAAGAGCGGATGCGGACCGACAGCTTCAACGGCGTGTCCGACGGCTGCCACTACATCGCGAAAGGCAGGCAGCCGAATGCGATCACGCCGCGCTGCCCGCTGGACAATGGCGAATGGACCCTGATGCGATTCCCCGGCCTGTCCAGGAAACCGGCCGTCTATGTCGTGACCGGCGACGATGAGGAACGGCTGGCCCGGCAGCACGGCGACGGTGATTTCGTTATTGTTGAAGAAATCGCCGCGCACTTCCGGCTGCGGCTCGGTCCGGATGTGCTGGACATCATCAACCAAGCCTACAACGCCGCCGGCAGGCCCGCGGGCACCGGCACGACGGCGCCAACCGTCAACCGCGAAGTCCTTCAGGCCAGGGCGAACCGATGATCCCCGAAGGTCATGATGACGAGGCGTACGACGACTATGTTGAACCCGTCCCGTTCTGGCGGCGGCGAAAGACGCTGATCATCGCGGGAGTGTCCGCTGTCGCGCTGCTGTTCCTCTTCACCCGTGGCAAGGCCCCGGTGATGAAGGACGAGGCGATGAAGAACGATGCCTTCATCGGCGTCGTGGTTCCCTATCAGCCCGCCGCGGTCGATGCGCCTCCGCCCGCGCCGCCGCCGGTCAAGCCGGAGGTGCATACCGCCCCGCCGCCTGCCGTCGTGGCGCAGGCCCCGCCGCAAGCGCCGCCGCCGCCGCCGCCGCCGCCCGTGCGCGACTTCATGCCCAGGATGCCGCTGCCGCCGGGCGTCCAGCCGAAGCCGCCCAGGCCGGTGATGCTTTCCTACGTGGTTCCGCATACCGATGGCCCGAAACCGGCCCCGGCGCCCCCTGCCGAGGCGCCGCAGACCGGTTTGGCGTTCAAGACGGCAACGCTGCCGGGCACGAAGGCGTCAGCCGCGATCGACGACACCTACGAGCTTATGCCCGGCTTGCTGCCGTGCGTGCTGGACACCGCGATCCAAAGCGACTTGCCGGGTCCGCTGCTGTGCCATCTGCCCGGCCCGGTCTACTCGCCCAAGGGCGTGCTGCTGATGGAGGCGGAAACTCAGGTCATCGGCCGGTACGAGACATTGGGCAAGACCGGCAGCAACCGGCTGATGGCGGTATCGACCTTCGCCCATACACCGCATGGCATTTGGGTGCCGCTGACCGGCGAGCCGTTCGCGGACGATCTCGGCCGCAGCGGTCTCGATGGCGCGGTTGATCAGCACTTCATGCAGCGGTTCGGCGCTGCGATCGTCATCACTTTGACCGAGGGCGCGCTGGGTATCGTCCAGGCCGACGTGAGCAAGGGCGGCAACACCTACCTGCAACTCAACAGCGGAGGCGGTGTCGGCGGTCTGGCGCAGCAGATTTTGCAGGCGCAGGTCAACATCCCGCCGACGTTCAGCAAGCACCAGGGAGAAACGATCGCGCTGTTCCTGGATCAGCCGATCGACTTCTCGGACAGCTATCGAATCAGGCAGGTTCGGCAATGAAGAACGGCGAGACCACGCTGCGCCATCTGCTCGCCCCGATCGATGATCTGCGGACTGATCCATCGGTGACCGAGATCGTGATCAACCGGCCGGGGGAGGTCGGAACCGAGCGCGGCGGCGTCTGGACGTGGCGCGAGGTGCCGGACTTCACCTTCGATCGGCTGGACGCCATCGCGCTGCTGACCGGGCGAATGACCAATCGCGAGGCCGATCCGGCGCATCCGCTGTGCGGGTCCACCTTTCCCGATGGCGAGCGGGTGCAGATATGCCGTCCCCCGGCGACGGCGGCCGACATCATCGCCATGTGCATCCGCAAGCCGCCCAAGACACCCAGGCGGCTGGACGATCCGGATCTGATCGCGCTGTTTTCGGAGGTCAACACCGGCCCGGCGAAGCGCAGCGAGACCGACGGCGTGTTGCTTGACCTCTATCACGCCAAAGACTGGCTTCGGTTCCTCGCCGGCGCGGTCAAGGCGCGCAAGACCATCGGATCAACCGGGCTGACCGGCAGCGGCAAGTCCGACTTCCTGCGGCGATTGCTGGGCGCGGTGCCGGAAACCGATCGCGTGGTGACGATCGAGAGCGATCCGGAGTTCGGCGCTGCGGCCCCGCGCAACAGCGTGGCGCTGTTCTACAACGACGATCGCAAGGGACAGACGGCCGTCGATGTCGTCAAGGCGTCGCTGCGAATGTTCCCGAAGACGATCGCTTTCCAGGAGGTGCGCGGACCGGAATCCTTCGCGCTGATCCGCGCCATCATCAGCGGGCACAACAGCTTCACGTCCTGGCACGCCGACGAAGGCGACGAAATCGGCGCCATGGCAATGATGCTGCGGCAAAGCGAGCCGTGCCAGCAGGCCCCGCAGGAGCAACTCACGGCGATGGTCGAACGGTGCTTCGACATCATCGTGTCGTTTCGCAAGGAAGGCGGCGAGTTCCGCGTCCGCCGCGTCTGGTTCAAAGCCGCAGAACAGGAAAGCGAGGGTAAATAATGCGCAAGTTGTTTCTGGCAAGCACGGTGCTGATGGCTGTTTCATGGGCCGCCGGGGCGCAAACCATCACCCCGGGGAACGGCACTCTGACCGACGCAGCCGGCAACGTCTGGCTGATCACCGCGAACGGATCAATCCAGGAAAACGGCCAATGGACGCCCGGCGGCGGCGGCACGGCCGCGCTGACCATCGCGAACGGCACGGTCTACGGCGAGGATGCCACCGGCAAGGGCTGGTTCGCGCTTTCAGGCAGCGGCCAATACTGGATTTCCTCCCCCACACCGCCGGGCCAGGCCGCCATCCCCGCAGCGGCAACAGCCTCGCCCGGGACGCAGCCGGCCGTCCCCGCGGGCACGACCGCCGCCGCGGCCACGACAGCACAGACGCCATGCCCGTCCAGTTCATCGGCGGGCGGAACGGGCGCTTTCCATGTCTCCGGCGGCCAGATCATCGGCCCGGACGGCGCCCCTTTCATTGCGAGGGGGATCAATGTCCTGGAGGGGCAGCAGCCATCATTGAGCCAGTTGCAGAGCGCCTTTCCCGGCACGAACTTCGTCCGGTTCGCGATCTACGATTATCCGTCACCCTCTGCAATCTCATCGTTCGTCAACCAGCTCACGGCTGCCGGCATCGTGGTCGAGCTTGAAGATCACAACAACAACGCCGGAAATGCCGGCGGGGGGCAGGGTGTCGTCTTCACCGGGGCTGCGCTCACGACCGAGCTTGCGTGGTATTCGGCCGTAGCGACGGCTTTCAAATCCAACCCCTATGTCTGGTTCGGCACGGATAACGAGCCATCGGAAAATCCCTCGGCGGCGGCGCTTTCGACGTGGCAGCAACAAACCTACAATGCCATCCGCAGCGCCGGGAACACGTCCCCGATCATGGTTGAGATGAACTGCGATACCAGCGGATGCGGTGCCGGTTATACCCAGTCGGCTTATGCGGGCATGACCAACATCATATGGGACATGCACTACTACAATTGGCTGTCCGGTTATTCTTCGGACCAGACTGCGATTTCCAATTTAATCACTCGGAACGGCCAGTCGGCGCAGCGGCTCACCAGTGCGGACGGCACGGTGCCGGTGCTTATCGGCGAATACGGCAACAGCACAAGCGGAACGAGCATTGATCCCGGCGCGGTGGAGGCGGTGGCCGCCGTCATCTCAAGCGGGACTGCGGGACAGTATGGCAGCGCCGCCTGGATGTGGGGCACCGGCGGTCCGGGCGACGGCCTCATCAACCCCGATGGGACACCGTCCTCGCCCTACGGCCAGCAGGTTGAATTGTATATCAACACGTCAGTCGTCTCGCCATCGGCGTGCCAGGAGGCCCAACAGGCGGCGCAGGTATTGGCACAGGTCAATCAGGGTGTGCCGCCGACCGCGACCCTGGCGACCGCCGCAGCGCCGACAGGCGCGGATCAGACCGCCACGCCGGCACAGGCTGCCGCACCGGCTGCCGCCGGCGCAACGGCCACGGCGGCGTCTATTGCCGCGACCAATGCGGCGGCCATCGCCGCGGCCACGCAGCAAGCTCAGAATGAAACCGCGGCGCAGCAGGCGGCTGCCGCTCAGGCCGTTTCGGATGGTCAGGCGCAGATCCGGCAGTTGGAACAGGCGACGGCTCCGGTATCGGCGCAGATACAGGCGCTTCAGGCGCAGATTGCATCCGGGCAGGCCCCTACGGCGGACGTTTTGACCGTTCAGCCGGCGATCCTTCAGCCGCAGCAGCAGGATCAGCAGCAGTGACCATCCGGCTGGTCGCCCGCGCCATCCTCTCCGTTCTCTCGCTGATGGTGGCTGCCGGCCTGTGGCTGGCCGCCGCCTCGGCGTGCTGGTCCAAGGGCACGGGAGAGCCGTTTGCGCTGTGCGGCTGGTGGGATGCGCTGGCTTGGTGGGGCGCCAACTGGTGGTGCAACCTGTGGATCGTCCTGGCTGCGGTGCTGCCATCAGTCGTCGCCGTTTTCCTGCTGTTCGGGCTGTTCCTGTGGCTGCGGTGGCGGATGCGGTCAGCCCGTCGGCTGGTCGCGCCGCGGGGAGGCGGTCTGCCGCCGGTAGAGCGGGGTGTCACGGACAACCTCGGGCATGCACGTTGGGCGACGCAGAAGGAAATCGCCGCCGTGTTCAGCGGACCCGGCTGCCTCATCGGCGCCATGGACCGCAGCCAACGATCGCCGCTGCTGTTCGACAATACGAGGGTTGGGCCGACGCATTCGATGATCTTCGCCGGACCCGGCTCGGACAAGACGACATCGGCCGTTACCCGCATCTGGACGTGGCGCGGACCGCGCGTGGTATTCGATCCTTCGTGCGAGATCGGCCCGATCATGGCGGACGGGCTGACCGCAGCAGGTCGCGACGTGGTGTGCCTCGGCCTGGACGGCGGCGGCATCAACGCGCTGGACTGGATCGACATCGCGGATCCCGAGGCCGACGCGCATATCCGCTCCGCCGTGGACTGGATTTACAACGAAGGCGCGGCGCACCGGAGTAACGAAGGCCAGGCCAAAGACCCGTTTTGGGGCACCTGGGGCAGGGCGCTGGTGACATGCCTCGCGGCGCACATGCTGTATTCGGATGACGCCACCCTGCCGAAGACGATGGCGACGTTGCGGCAGGGCATCGCGACACCCGAGAACCAGATGCAGACCTTGCTGGCCGGCATCTTCCAGACATCGAACAGCCGCATGGCCCGCGATCTGGCGGGCGGGCTGATGGGCATGCGGGCGGCCGACACGTTCTCCGGCATCTACAGCAACGCGTTCAGCGCCACCGAATGGCTGTCCGTCGGCGCCTATGCCGATATCGTCTCCGGCGGCACGATGGCGACGAGTCGGATCTTGGACCCGGACACCGTGGTGTTCGTGCAGTTGCCGCTGCGGACGCTGCTGGCAACGCCATCGGTCGGCCGTGCCGTCATGGGCGCCTTGTTCAATGCCATGTTCCATGCCGATGGCAGGGGCGTCGAAGGCCGCATCCTGTTTCAGATAGACGAAGCCTGGACGCTGGGGGCGCTGAAAGAGATCAAGCTGTGCCACACCACGGCGCGGAAATACTCTGGCACCATCTGCACCATCTGGCAGTCGGAAGGTCAGATGGAGGGCGTGTGGGGCCGCGACGATGCCAAGCTGATGCGCGATACGCTGTCCTGGCGGTCATACAACGCGATTCAGGACGGCGACATTGCCGAGAAGCTGTCGCGTGACCTTGGCGAGCATGGCGTGCTGGCGATCAGCGAAGGCGACAATCAGGGGCGCCAGAAGCCGTTCGGGCTGAACTTCGGATCAACATCGAAGGGCATCAACGTCAACACGCACGAAATCAAACGCAGGCTGATCAAGGCCGACGAAATCATGCGCGCGCCGGCCGATCAGATGTTCGTTCTGGCGCGAGATTTCCCGCAGCCGATCCGGTGCAACTCCGCACCGTACTACCGGTATCCGTCGATCGCAGAACACATGGCGGATAACCGATTTGTAAAGGCACAATAAGGGAGCTTTCGATATGCCTGATAAACTATCCAGGATCAGATCGCAGCTTAACCATGTCCGGGACGTGCGGGAAGAAAGGGCCGCCGAGTTCTGGCAACAGACCATCCTGCAGGGCCGCATGCAGCAACAGGTGGCGGGGCAGCAGGTCGCGATGGTCCCCGACCAGAAGCCGCAACAGCCGCATTTGTAGGAGCATTTCATGTCCGACATCGGAAGGCCGAAAAGCTCCTATAACCCTCGCGAGCAGGCCGCCGCCGTGCTTGCCGGTGCGGCCGAAAAACGTCAACGGATCGCCGCCGAGACGGACCCGGACCAGCGGTCGAGGGATATCGAGTTGCACTACTGGACCATCTTGGCCGTGCGTAGGATCAACAAGGATATCGCGGAGGGCGACCTGTGGCAGGCTGCTATCTCGGCCGGCGGCAAGGAGCGGCAAGACGCCAGTCGGCAGGAGACGCAGCAGACTCGTCAGCCCCGGCAGTAGGGCGCAATCAAAGGGGAGAACATGCCGGAATTCTATGACCGCCGGACCATGCCGCCGATCGTTCCGGATACCATTCCGATCAGCAGTTGGGGCAGCAGCTTGTTCAATCTGCTAACGTTGGAGTCGTGGAATGCGGTTCGCCATCCCGTCATCGCGAGACGCGGCAACCTGTGCCAACTCTGCGGCCGGAACCCGCGGAACAGGCTGGACGTGCATGAGGTGTGGGCATACTCCATGCCGCCGCCCGGGGCCGAGGAGACCATGTGCGGGGTGCAACGGCTGATGGGTTTGGCGGCGCTGTGCCAGACCTGTCATGAACTGTTCCACCCCGGTCTGGCCAGGGTCAGGGGCCGCGATCAGATCGTGAGCGGTCACCTGAAGCTCATCAACCGGTGGAACGATGCGGAGTACGAGGCATACCGCCGGGCGATGGAGCGGCGGAACATCTTGCGGTCACAACGGACTTGGGTGCTTGATCTGTCGCTGATCGCGATCCCGGTGGTGGTCGATCGGGCGAAGGGCTGGTTTCTGGAGCCGGACGGGTTCTTGACCCGCATCGATCCGCAGCTGGACGAACGGAGTTGGACCGCCGTTCTCGGCCTTCCGTTCATCTTCGATGGCAAGCCAATCGCCGCCGTTGATCCCGCCGAGGCGTATGACGGTCTGCTGCCGGAGGAAGGCGACTTTGATTTCATCGGCAGCATGGGCGACGGGGTGAACGAGGTGCCCCGGATGATCCGCCGCCCGCGCCCTGCCGCCCCGGCCGAGGTGACGATCCGGATGGGGCATGCGCTCGATCGCGAGCAGGCCGCGAGGAAAGCGGCGCGGCTGGCGGGCGTGCCTTCCGCGACGGATGCGCTGCGCAAAGGGCGCCGGTCCTGGACGAAGCTCATGCGTGAGACCGTGAGGGCGATGTTTTGAACGGACCCGGCTATTGCTACGTCCTTACGCATCCGGCCTGGCGGAACATCCGTCCTGCCGGCGCGGTCAAGATCGGCCGGACCGGCAGAGACCCGCGAACCCGGCTTGCCGAGATCACGGCATCATCGGGCCTGTGCTTGCCCGGCGAGGTGGCATTCTGCATGTGGGTCGAGGACATGCAGGCGGTCGAGAAGGCCATTCAGCGGGACCTGGGCCGGTTCCGCATCCGGCGCCGCGAGTTGTTCCGCGTGGACGTGGATACCGCCCGGCGCGCTATCGAGGCGGCGGCTTGCGGCAAGGTGCCGGTGCCGATGACCATTCGGCGGCCCGCGCGAAGACCCCACCCCCGCCCGATGGGGTTGCCCCGGAACATGCCGAGAGTGGCGCTGCGGTGCTTGCTGGCGGCGCTTACGGGCACTGCGTTGCTGTTGATTTGGCTTGTCCGGTAGCCGGACGGCGGCGCACTGCCGCGCGACAATCAAGGCCAGAAGGGTCGGCTGCGGACTTGTCGTCACGTTGACGAAACTTCGCCGACCCTTGTCCGCGGTTCCAGCCGATTGCCAGCGTGCGAACGAAGCATGAAGCCGACCTGGAAACCGAACGGCTTGCCCAATCTCGTCAGGGTCGCCAGCGTCGGATTGGCGGCTCCAGCCTCCAATTCCCATACCTGGCGCGGCGTCAGTCCGAACACCTGACCGAATCGCGCCTGGGATAGCCCCATGACTTCCCGCATGCGGCGAACGGTTTCGGACACACTCAGTCCGCCTGCTTCGACGTCCTCGTGAAGCGCGCGCCGTAATGTCCTTATATCATCCGGCGAGGGGCGCTTAATGCGGGCCATGTCCGGCCTCGTATCTCAATGTGCCGATCGCGTCGGCCATTTCCTTACAGCGCGCCATCGCCCGCTGGATGACCTCGCCATCGACGCCCATGTCCCGAGCCATTTCCGGCAGCCGTCTGAGGATTTCCGATTTCGACGCAAGCGCACACTTCAGCTTGGCGGCAGGCATGACCCCTGCTGCCGCGACCTCGCAAACCTCGGACCAATCGGGTGTCAGGTCTCGGCTCCGTTTTCCGAACTCTTTCATGCAGGCCCAGCTTGTTGAGCGTGCAACGCCCGTCGGGTCCAACCGCATCGGACAGAAATCAAAGAGCGGGGTCAGGCGGATTGTGCCATCCGCGTCCTTTTGGAGGGCTGTGTTTCTTCCGTGGTTGTCGGGGTTGCCCATGGCAAGGTTCAAGACATCCCGGAGAACATACTCTATCACTTCCTCCGCCGGGTCGTCGCAGACCGCCCTGATAACGTCCAGGTAAGTTTCATGTGAATCGATATGGCCAAAAGCGGCGACTCCCGTGGCGGACACAAGGCTTTCCTGTCCAAGCCGAATGACCTTCCCGTCCTCCACGCGACGGTCGAAGCGAGGCATGAGAAGGACGTTGCCGCGATGCCGGAGCGGCGCCGCGCAGCGCAAACCGAACGCGCGGGCCAGTTCCAGGTAGGGCGCTTCGGCCGCGAGGATCTGGCGGGTGGACGTATGCCTGTCGCCGATCCACTTGATGATGGCATGCTCGACGGCGTGATCGTCGGCAACGACCGGATCGGGATACCAGAGGCCGTCGGTCGCCTTCGTCAGCAGCATCTTGGGCCACGCGCCTTGAACGCCGGACGAACCGGACGCAACGGCCACAAAATCATTCGCCATCTCGAGGAATCGCTCATTGAGATCGAACACGTCGTCGAGCGTCGTCCCTCGGGGAGTAACGTTGGCAAGGCGGACCTGCTCGGCTTGCCATGCCTCGCGGACCCGAATGTTGCCGATTGGGGCGCCTCCAGCTCGCAGCAGGAGGGGCAGCTCGCATGCGCTGGAGTCGGGATTGAGGTTCAATGCCTTGGCCAGACGTTGCCTGGCATGGCCTTGAGGCAAGAGGTCCAGCAGGAAAGGTGGCCAATGGCTGAACTTCTGCCATTCCAGGCTCAGCGGAAGCCGGACACTCAATGCGGTATTGCCAATGACGCTCCCGATCATTCCGGGATCATGCCGCAAGCAGTATTCCATGTCATAAGCGAACGTGGAGGCGTCGCCATGCCCGGGACCAGGTTCGACCGTCGCGGCGACATGCCAGCGGCCGTCAACGTGAACCTGCAAGGTGATGCGCTCTGCCATATGGTCCATCGTAGTGGATAATAGGAAGAGCCTACTCTGAAAAAATACCCACTACAATGGATGATTTCCGCGTCATTCCATCCAATACGGCCGCGCGGCGCGGTGCTTTACGAAGTTGACGAACTTATCGAAGTTCGCCATTAATACTCCGACCGAGGTTGGATCATGGCAGCTCCAAAATCGAACACGGGCGTTCGCGGCAGCGCGGGCCGGCGGGTCCGGACGCCCGGGAAATCTGCCTTCTCCGCAACGGCGCTTTTCATTGGCCCGGACCGGACCATGCCGAAGGGAACGGCCGGCTTCAGGCTGAAGGTCCCGGACAGCGCGTCCAAGGTGCTCATCAGCAGCCCCAAGCGGATGGAGGTGCTCCTGCAAGGCTACGGGGATGCGATCACCAGGAGCCGCACGGCCGGCTGCCTCGTCAGCTTCCGCGTCTATGTTGATCCCGAAGGCGAGACGCGCGTGACGCCCGTCGAGGACGCGGTTGCGCCGGTTGTGGAAGAGGCTACGGCGCCGGACCACGAACTACAGGTTGCGCTGGCCGCGGCGCGCACGCGCGGCCGCCTCCATGCCGCCGAGATTCTGTGCGGCGGCGACATGCTGAGCGCTGATGCGTTCGCCAAGCTGCTTGGTACGACCCGCGTGACGGTGAACGCGAAGCGCCAGAGCGGCCAGATCCTCGGCCTCGACGGCGCGAAGCGCGGCTTTCGCTTTCCGGTGTGGCAGCTTGATGCCGATGGTAAGCCCTTTGCCGATCTCGCTGTGCTGCATGAACGCCTGGGCGGCCCATGGGCCGTCTATCGCTTCCTGGTGCAGCCGCATGGCGAACTCGGCGGCTTGACCGGACGCGAGGCCCTGGAGCGCGGGAAGGCCAAGGCCGCGCTTGATGCCGCTGAGAGCGTCGGGAGAGATTTCCGCTAAATGACGAGGGTTCTCCCGCCCAAGGGTTTTGCGGGTGCGAGCCTTTACATTCATGAAATGCCGGACGGCCGGCGGTTCGGCCGCATCTACCCGGGTCGCTACCGGGATCCCCTCGGCTTCGGCAAAACGCCGAGCCGATTCAGCGATCCGACGCGGCGTGTCGCCGCCAACCGTTTCGGTGTGCTCTATCTCGGGGAGACCGTGAAGGTCTGCTTCCTGGAGGCGGTGCTCCGCGACCGCCGCGATGGCGCGATCGGTGATCTGCCGATCGAGGAGGCGGAACTGCATGGCCGCCACTATGCGGCGATCGAGATCGCCCTGCCGCTTAAATTGGTGGACCTGCGCGATGACGGCGCCGTCGTTATGGGCGTGCCGACCGATGTCGGGAAGGCTGCCAGCCAGACGCTCGCCCGGAACTGGTCCGTGGCCTTCCATGAGCACCCGGAGAAGCCGGATGTCATCATCTATCCGTCGTGGCTCAACGGGCACACCAACCTGGCTGTCTTCGACCGCGCGATCATGAAGCTGCGCGTGGTCCGGACGATGAAGCTGATCGCAGCGCCGGGCCTGGCAACGGCGCTGAACGATCTACAGGTCAGCATCGTCGAACCCGATCCGTGATCTCCGACGGCGAAAGCTGAGTACTGGAGCAGGATCGAAGGGCAGCGAGGCGAATTCGGTGACCAACGACGAGGCGTTTGACGTCGATTGGCAAGACGAGCACTGCTTCGCAATGAGGTGCCCCAAGTGCCGCAAACCAGTCGTGGCGCCTTGTCTGTGCGCTGCGCGCATCCCACCGGCTGCTGCCGGTCAGCGGAAACCCAAGTCAACGCCTCCGTTCGGAGAACCAGATACGCATCTCCGGCCCGGACCGCACGCGTGGCAGACTCTGTAATCGGCACTAATAATGATATGATGCTGTCGGCACTATTTAATCCGTTACGAGTTATAATGTCCGTGATTTCCGGGTAGCATAGTATCACGCCAATGTTACTTTATGTATTCGGTTTTCGATTGCCTTCCTTAGAGACCCTCTAGTATTCTATTTTCATAGAAGCGGAGTAACGAGGTGACCGGAACCTTACCGATGCCACACCCCGGCTTCTATAACACTGTAGTGTCATTAATAATGAGGAATCATTATGACGAAAATCACGCTTAACAGCGAAACCTTTACCGTCCCGCTGGACAAGCTCGAACCGGACGAACGGAACGTCCGCCTGACCGGCCGGGAGATCGATGTCCCCGAACTGGCGCACAACATCGCGCATGAAGGTCTGCTGCACGGCCTTGGCGTGCGGCCGGTCCTGAACGACAGCGGCCGACCGACCGGCCGATACGGCGTCGTCATCGGCGGACGCCGCCTGGCGGCACTCAAACTGCTGGTGAAGAAGCAGCGGCTTGCCAGGGATGAACCGGTCACCTGCTTCGCGGTGAAGCCCGCGGCGCTGACAAGCGCCGGGCTGGCCGAGAATTTGCAGCGTGTCCCCATGCACCCGGCGGACGCCTATGTGGCTTTCGCCAGGATGTCCGGCGAGGGCCTGTGCGACGCGGAGATCGCCGTCCGGTTCGGCCTATCGCCATCGACGGTACAAAAGCGCCTTCGCCTCGGCCGGTTGTCGCCGGCGCTGCTGGACGCACTCCGCGCCAACCGCATCAGCGAGCCGGTGGCGCAGGCGTTCGCGATCACCGACGATGTTGAGGCGCAGGACCGGATTTTCGCCAAGGTCCAGGGAAGGGCGTGGATCGATCCTGCCGTTGTGCGGGCGATG
>CAINOE010000069.1 GCA_903851415.1 uncultured Rhodopila sp.
CGCAACCGCCGCGCGCTGGAGCAGGCAAGCCGCAGTGGCGAGACCGGGGACTCCGTCGAGGCCGCGGTCGCGGAAGCGCAGCGGATGGTGCAGGAGGCCAAGGCCCGCGTGCAGGCCGCCGCCCGCGCGGCTGAGACGCCGCAGCCGGACGCGGACCCGGCTCCGGTTGCCGAACCGGCGCCGGTGCCCCCGTCCGGCGCCCCGGCCGCCCGGACGTCCGCGCAGCAGCGGCAATCCGCATGGGCGAACGCGATGACCACGGTCGCCGGGGAGTTCACCGCCGGTTTGCAGGACCTCCCGCCCGGGGAGCGTTGGAAGGAGATGGCGCGGATCGAGGCCCTGACCATCGCCGCGACCGAACTCGCCTCCGGCACCGCCCCGCCGCCGGTCCCGGCGATGGCCGCGGCGCAGCCGGGCGCGCGCAGCCGGGGCGGACTCATTGCTGAACTGTAGTCATCGCCCGGTAAACTTTCCCGTGCGGCCGGCGCAGCCGCGTTTACTGTGACCCTTGTCACATCGCAACCCGGACCGGCCCGCGTGCCCGACCCCGGGCCCGCCCCGGTCCGAGCCTCCCGTCGCCCCGGAGGAGCGCGCCAAATGGGACCTGGTCCCGCAATCCCTGTTCAACCCGGGATCTGCCGCCTGGATGCGCCCGGGAAGGATCGTCTGTTGTCCCGACGCCCAACCCTGTTCAGCCGCCGTCATTGGCGGAGCAAAGGACCTCCCGGCTGGCGCGCGGGCGGGCGTGCCTCCGTCGTTGCTGCTCACCCGGGCTGATCCGCCTCGAACAGCGTCGCCAACTCCTCCGTCGCCTGCTGCACGCTCTGGATCAACTGCTTCTCGTCCCGATAGAAAGCGTGGGTTTCCAACAGGTTCCGCTCATCGTGGGTGCGGAACAGTTCAACCGACCGCGCCGCATCCTCGTGCGAGACCCCCAGCGCCTCCAGCACGTCCCCCGCCATCTTCAGGCTGGAGTGAAACGTCTCCCGCACCAGCCCGTCCACCGCGCGGTCCATCAGCAGATACGCATGCCGCCGGTTGCGCGCCCGCGCAAAGATCTTCAACTGGGGAAAGTTGCGCTTCGCCACCTCCACCACCCGGAGCGCGTCCTCGGGATGATCCAGCGCGACAATCAGGACCTTCGCCTGCTCCGCCCCGGCCGAGCGCAGCAGTTCCGCCCGGGTGAAATCGCCGAAATACACCTTGTTGCCGAAGCGCCGCACCACATCCACCTGCCCGAGGTCGCGCTCCAGCGCGGTGAACCGGATCCCCCGCATCCGCAGCACGCGGCCGATGATCTGCCCGAAGCGGCCGAACCCGCAGAGGATGACCGGCGCATCCGCCGCCTCGATGGTATCGAAATCCGCTGCCGGTTCCTTTTCGAACATAGGGATCAGGAACCGCTCCGACAGCGCGAACAGCACGGGAGTCGCCGCCATCGACACCGCCGCGACCAGCGTCGCCATCGCCGCGTCGCCCGAGGCGAGCGCGCCCACCCCGACGGCCGCGCCGAACAGCACGAAGCTGAACTCGCTGGCCTGCGGCAGAGCGAGGCTGAAGCGGATCGCTTCCGGCAGTTTCTGCCGCGCCACCAGGGCCAGCCCGAAGCTGATAGCCACTTTCGCCAGCAGCAGCGAGGCGGTGGCACCCGCCAGCAAACCCGGATGCGCCGCCGCCAGCCGCAAATCCGCCGACATGCCGACGGAGATGAAGAAAAACCCGAGCAGCAGCCCCTCGAACGGCGCGATGTCCGCCTGCAGCTCATGCCGGTATTCCGACTGCGACAGCAGCACCCCCGCCATGAACGCCCCGAGCGACATCGAAAGTCCGGCCAGGCTGGCGATATACGCGGTGCCCGAGACGATCAGCAGGGCGGCGGTGGTGAACAACTCCGGCGTGCGGGCGCCGCCGATGCGCCGGATCAGCGGCGGCACCGCGAACCGTCCGCCGACAAGGATCACGGCGACCGCGACGGCGGCGCGCGCTACGTCGTGCCACGGCACATGGTCCGGCAGCGTCTGTGCCGCCAGCAGCGGTACCACGGCCACCAGCGGGATGAACGCGAGGTCCTGGAACAGCAGCACCGCAAACCCGTCGCGACCCGGCCGGCTCTGCATCAGCCCGTTCTCCGCCAGCATCGGCAGGACGATCGCGGTGGAGGACAACGCCAGCCCGGCGCCGAGCACCGAGGCTCCCGCCCAGCCTACACCCGCGAGATGCGCCAGGAACGCCAGCGCCGCGGCGCTGACCGCGACCTGCGCCGCGCCCAGAAGGAACACCGCCCGCCGCATCACCCAAAGCCGCCGCGGCCGCAGTTCCAACCCGATCAGGAACAGCAGCATGACCACCCCGAGCGAGGCGATCGACTCGATCTGGCCGATCTGGGTGACGAGACCGAGGGCGGCGGGGCCGATGGCGACGCCGGCCAGCAGATACCCGAGCACGCTGCCGAGGCCGAACCGCCGGGTCAGCGGCACCGCGATCGTCGCGGCCCCGAGCAGGGCGACCAGGGAGGTCAGCATCTACCGCCGTGCCCGCAATCAAACTCGCTGAGCAACGGCGGACCGCCGGCGCTTTGGCCGATGTCCGGCCCGCGGGAAGCGGCGGCACACAGCGGGTCATCGGCGGGGTTCCGGAGATGGATGCGCATGGCGGGCAGCGTGCCATGCGCCATGCGGATTGGACAGCGCACCGCGGTCAGTGCGGCCTGCCGATGGGATAGCCATGCAAGATCACGTCGATGGCACCGAGAACGGCATCACGTTCGCCCGCCAGCGGCAGGACGGTCTCGCCGAGCAAAGCGACGGGAACCGCGCTCATGTCCAGAAGCCGCACCCGGTATTCTGCACCGCCGATCGGCACCGGCGTTGCCAACACATCCACGTCGCCCGGCAAGGATGGTGAGACGGGCGCGACTATTCGGCGGCATCGGCGGCGGCCCGGACCGCGTCGCCAAGGCTGCCATACTCCTCGAGGTATGGCTCATGAACGCGGCAGGCCTGCGCGATCTCGGCCGCGAACTTCGCCAGGCCGATACGGGTCAGCGCCGCGGCCACCGCTTCCTCGGCGAGGGTGGACAAATTCAACCCCTCGGCTCGGGCACGGGCCACGAGGTCGCTGTTGAGGGTCAGGTTGACCGGCCGCTTCGAAGCATGAGGATCGTAGGGCTGCATGCGCACAAATATCCCGGCTCGAATGCGCAGTCAAACCGCCGGAACGCGCTACGCGCGGTTCCGCCCCACCAGCGCCCGCACCGCCGCCTCGACCGTGCCCAGGTCGTTCGGCAGCACGGTAAACCGCTCCTCCCGCTCGAACAGGTCCGCCATCCGAGGCGGCAGGGCCGGACGGTGACCGGTCGCCCGTTCCATCGCATCCGGGAACTTCGCCGGATGCGCCGTTGCCATCGCCACGATCGGCACCCCACCGCCGCACGGCAGCGCCCTCGCCGCCGCAACCCCTACAGCCGTATGCGGATCGGCCAGGTAGCCGGACGTCGCATGCAAGCGGCGGATTTCCGCCTCGGTGCCCGGATCGTCCAGCCGGAAGCCATGGAACAGCGTGCGGGCACGGTGCCATACCGGATCAGCCACCGTCATGCGGCCGAACCGGCGGAAGTCCAGCATCGTCTGCCGGGTCAGGTCGGCATCGCGGTCGAGCAGTTCGAACAGCACCCGCTCGAAATTGGAGCTGACCTGGATGTCCATGCTCGGCGACAGCGACGGCTCCACCGGCGCCATCGACATGTCGTTAGAGGCCAAAAACCGCGCCAGGATGTCGTTGCGGTTCGACCCGACGATCAGCCGCGCCACCGGCAGTCCCATCCGCCGCGCCGCCCAGGCCGCCAGGACATTGCCGAAATTGCCGGTGGGCACGCTGAATGCCACCTCCCGGTCCGGCGCGCCCAGCGCCAATGCCGAGGCGACATAATACGGGATCTGCGCCGCGATGCGCGCCCAGTTGATGGAGTTCACCGCCGACAGCCTGACCTCCTGCCGGAACCCGGCATCGGCGAACATCGCCTTCACCAGGTCCTGGCAGTCGTCGAACGTGCCCTCGACCGCGACGTTGCCCACGTTGCCGGCGTGGACGGTCGTCATCTGCCGGCGCTGCACCAGGCTGGTGCGGCCATGCGGATGCAGGATCATGATATCCACCCGGTCCCGCCCGGCGCACGCTTCGATAGCGGCCGAACCGGTGTCGCCGGAGGTCGCCCCGACGATGGTCACCCGCTTGTCCCGCTGCGTCAGCACGTAGTCGAACAGGCGCCCCAGCACCTGCATCGCCATGTCCTTGAACGCCAGGGTCGGGCCGTGGAACAGCTCCTGCACGAACAGCCCGGTTTCGAGCTGCACCAGCGGCACGACGGCCGGGTGGCCGAAGCCGGCATAGGCCGCGTGACAGATCGTCCGCAGCACCTCGAACGGGATCGCGGTTCCGGTGAAAGGCTGCATCACCCGGGCGGCCAGCTCCGCATACGGCAGCCCCCGCATCGAGCGGAAATCGGCGGGGGAGAAATGCGGCCAGGTTTCCGGGATGAACAGGCCGCCATCCTCGGCCAGCCCAGCCAGCAGGACGTCGGCGAAATCGCGAGCGGGCGCCTGCCCGCGGGTGGAGATATAGCGCATGCGGCGCCTTCTATTCCGTCACAGCCGCTGCGACCAGATCGCCGCGGCCTGATCCATGGCATGATGCGGATTTTCCGCCCGCCCCATCGCCAAAAGCGCCAGTGCGATGGTCGCCTGAATGGTCGCCAACGGCGTGCCGGGAGTCACGTCCCCGCGCCAGACCGCAGCGAAGGACTCGGGCGTGTCGCCGGCGGCCGGATGCGGCAACAGCCCCTCGACCGCGGGCAAGACGATCTCGGCCCGCCCCGTCATCCGGTCCCGGACCGCGGCAACCGCCGGCTTCAGCGGCACCCGCTCCGCCTCTCCGCCGCCGCCCTTCAGCACCAGCAGGCGTGGTCGGCCCATCCTTTCAGCGACCCCGAGATGCACGTCGATGTAGGGCGGATGGAACACGCCATCCACCCCGAACGGCGCATCCGCCGGGTTCAGCAGCCTCGCGGCGGTGTTGACCGGGGAGCGCAGCCCGAACAGCCGGCGCATCTCCAGCAGGCGGTCCATCTCCGGCGCCATGGCTCGCAGCGGCAGGTAGGCGAAGCGGCCGAACCGGAAGGCGGCGTGCAGGTCGGTCGCCGGCTGCAAGCCGAGGGCGGCCATGCCCTCCGCCACGCTGATGCCGGCGGAGAAGTCATTCGACCCGTGCATCAGCACCCTGACCCCCGACCGGGCGAGAGCCAGCGCCGAGAGCAGGAACCATGGCGCCCCGCGCGTCCGGCCGGCGCCGTAGGACGGCCAGTCGAGGTCCACGGTCATGTCGGCTCGCCCCAAACCGGAATGGGCGCGGACGGCCTGCACCATGCCGGTGATCTCCTCCGCATCCTCGCCGCGGAACCGCAGCAGCATCAGAAATGCTCCGACCTGGTGCGGTTCGGCGTCGCCGCGGAGGACCATGCCGAAGGCGGTTTGGGCTTCCTCCCGGGTCAGGGCGCGCGAGCGGCCGGGGCCGCGGCCGAGGGTGGCGACGAAGGGGGCAAAGGCGGCGTGGCTGTCTGTCATTCGGAGACTATAGTGCGCGGGGCGCGTCCCGGTCGCGCAGCAACGCGCGAATATCCGCCAGGTGCTCGCCGCCCCGGAACATCTCGCCGTTCAGGATGAAGGTCGGGACGCCGAACACGCCGTCCGCTTCGGCCGCCCGGCCGATGGACTCCACGCGGACGAGGCCCTCGGGAAGGAACGCCTCGAACCCGTTGGCACCGGCCTGGGTCAGGAGGCCGGCAAGCGTTGCGGTGTTCTCGATGTCCAGGTCCCGTTTCCAGAAGCGTTCGAAGACCGCGTCGTGGTAGCGGCGGAAGACGTCCGGGCCATGCGGTTGCGCGAACAGCATGCCGGCGGCGGCGGCGCGCGAGTCCCATATCTTGCGGGTGCTACGGAGGACGAGGCCCTGCTTCCGGGCCTGACGGCGGCAGTCCATGAACATGTAGCGGATGCGCCGCCATTGGTGCGGATTCCTGTCCGCCTCGGCCACGGTCCCGTCTTCGCCGGCGGTCGCGCTGCCGAGGTAGCGGGGAACGTCCAGCACATACGGGCGCCAGTCGATCACCGCCCCGGTGTCGTCCGCCAAAGCACGGATCCGGTCCTTGGCCAGAAAGGCGTAGGGGCTTTTGTAGTCGGTGTAGACGATCAGCGTGGCAGCATCGGTCATCAAGGGAAAGTAATCCACAAGTGCGGCGTTTCCATGGTGTTGCGGCGGGCCTCGCTGCTTCGGCGGCCTCTCCGGAGGGCGCGAGCCAGTTGTCGAACACGCACCGGGGCGGAAAACCGCAAGCTGCTGGTTAGTGGCGCCGGGCTTGTCAGCGCAGCCTAAATGATGTACAAAAAGAGAACATACCTGGATATTCCGGATCGATAGGAGAGCAATCCTTGACAATGCTGCACCAATCTGCATCGTGGCGCTGCACGGTGCAGCAGAAAGCAGAAGCCGCCATGGTTGCCAAATCCGACGAACTGGGCGAGCGCGTGACCGCCAGCCTGACCCGGGAGCAACACCGCGTGCTGCGGGCCCTGGCAGACAAGCACAAGGTCAGCGTCGCCTGGTTGATCCGCTACGCGGTCAGCCAACTCGTTGAGCAAGCCGAAACCGTTCAGCTTCCGCTCGATCTCATCCGGCGGCCGTAAGGTTCACCCGCGATGATCATGGGCGATCTGTTCCAACCGCATCCGGGGCGCCCGAAGAACGAGCGCCTGACGAGGCGGCGGCGGACCTATTCAAGTTTGGATCTGTTCTGTGGAGCAGGCGGCTTGTCCGAGGGGTTCCGGCAAGCAGGGTTTCACACGGTCGCAGCGAACGACGCCGACGCCTGGGCCGGCGCGACATACAGGGACAATCACCAGGTGCACGGCGTGAAATTCGTGCTCGGAGACATCACCTCGGCGGCCGTCAAGGAAGAGTTGTTGGACCATATTCGCGGCATGGCGGTCGACGTGATCGCCGGCGGGCCGCCATGCCAGGCCTTTTCCCAGGTCCGCAATCACGCCCGCATCATTGAGGACCCCCGCAACAGCCTGTACCGGCAATTCGTGAACATGCTCTCCATCGTGCGCCCGCGCATGTTCGTGATGGAGAATGTGCCGGGCCTGGAGAACCTTGCCGGCGGCCTCGTCAGGCGGCAGATCATCGAAGACCTCGCCTTGGATGGCGAGTACCGCGTCCGCAGCCGCGTTATCGATGCCGCGTGCTTCGGCGTCCCGCAAAACCGGCTGCGCGTCGTCTTTATCGGGGTCCGTTCGGACTTGCGCGCGCCTCCGCCCTTCCCGGCCGGAACGTTTGGCCTGGAGTTGCCAAGGCTTGACCGGATTCCCGGTCAGACCGGATTCGTGTACCGGCACGTTGCCGCCGGGCCGGGAAGTCCCGCGCTTGAATGGCTGATGGACCCGGAATGCACCGGCCTTGTAACTGTCGCGCAGGCGATCGGCGATCTGGCGCATCTTCGGCCGAACGCGCGTTTGGTCCGCCGGCCGTCCGACAGCGCCGTCGCGTATGAAGCAGATGCGTTGAGTGCCTATCAACGGGACCGGCGGCGTGGATCCTCCGCACTGTTCAATGCGGATGTGCCATCGATCCGGGAGGACACGGTTGCCCGGCTGACGGCAATCCCCCAGGGCGGCAATTTCCGTGACATGCCGGCGGAGCTCTCCGCCCGGTACTTGAACGGCACGAAATGGGGCCCTGAACTCGGCAGGGAAAACCTCAGCCGCAAGTACTTCTTCGCATACCGGAAGTTACATCCGGACCACTTTAGCTGGACGCTGAACACCAAGGCGGATTGCGTCTATCACTACGACTCGCCGCGCGCCCTGACGGTCAGGGAGTTCGCCCGGCTCCATTCGTTCGACGACACATACCTATTTCAAAACGGCGACCGGCATAGCCGGTACCGTCAGGTGGGCAACGCCGTTCCGCCGCTTTTTGCCCGCGCGATCGCCTCAGCCATGGTACCGGTTCTCGAGGAACACGACAGAATGCTTGAAGCCCGGACTGTTGCGGCGGAATAGGTCAGCTGCCGCCATAGCGTAGGCGCATGCTGGTGAGAAAGTCCGACAACGACCTCAGTTTGCCGGTTCCGACCCAGGGCTCGATGTCCGCGAAGCGCGCACCATGCGTTTGCCGAAGCAGCGGCAGGCAGATGTGGTAGATGGTATGAAAGATATAGCCGCCCTCGCCGCCCGGCATCGCCCTGGCCACGTTCTTCAGCCGCGCGATGTCGAATTCATTTGTTATGAGGACATAGGTCAGCTCGGCCGGCTGCACCTTGTTCATCTGGAACGCGCTGTATTCCGACTGGAACTGGGTCTCGCGGTCCTGCCGCATAGACCATTTAGCGGTCGTTATGACGTGGGTCACGCCGCCCTCGGTTACGGCGATGTCGGGGTGCGGTTCCCGCTGACGCCTGCCGTCAGCCTGCACCGGCGCAGCCCGGCGAAAGCCCGGCAGCTTTGAGACCGGCTCCCGGAGACTGATCTGGGCCGCCGGGATTTGGCAGACCCGCTGAAGCAAGATCCCGAGCAGATCCTCAAACCCCTCGCCCGGGGCGTTCTTCCTTTTGTTGCCGATAGTAAAGAAGTTGCGGCTGAGGGCCTCGATCTTGCGGGCGAGCGTCAGGGCGGTGGAAGCCGCGATACCGTCGTCCAGCAGGATGGCCTCGATCGCTGAAATCAGCTCCGATCCGGTTTCCTCGCCGGCTTCCATTCCGCTTTCCAGAGTCCGGCGCGTGAGGTCGGCCACGCATCCCCTGAAGAGATGATCGATTCTGCCTGGAAGTTCGGCCGGCTCGATACTCCAGTGCGCGCACAGAAGCTCCGTAAACCGGACCGCACGGCTGTGAAAGACGCCCTGCCGCTGCATATGGTTTGAGTCATAAATATGGGCCAGACCGGCGCCCGGATTGATCCACAGCAGGCACCGGTAGACGTGCTCCCAGGCGTTTTCCGCGCTCACCGCGCCGGCCTGCGCGAAATATTCGTCCAGAACACGCATTCGCGTCGTCCGGCCAAAGGGGGTATCCTGCGCCATGCCTTCGTTCGTTCCAGCCTGAGACGGTTCCCGGACGGAATCCGGGACCGGAAGGATCTCACTTTGCACCAGTACGATATTATTTCAACCGGGTTCCGGTCAGGGCGAAGCAATGGATAGCCTCAGCCCGGCTGCGCGAAGCCGCAACATGAGCCGCATCCGGAGCCGGGACACCGCACCCGAGCTGATCGTCCGGCGTTTCCTTCACAAGGAAGGCTTACGGTTCCGCCTGCATGTTCGCGGGCTGCCCGGCAAGCCGGACCTCGTGTTTGCCGGCCGCCGCGTCTGCCTTTTCGTCCACGGTTGTTTCTGGCACGGTTGTCCCCACTGTGTTGACGGGACGCGGAAAGTCAGGAGCAATACCCTCTACTGGTCGGATAAGGTCGCCGGCAACCGCGCACGTGATGACCGTCACACGGCGGAACTGGAGGCAATGGGCTGGAACGTGCTGGTTCTCTGGGAGTGCGAACTTCGGCACGAAACGCGGCTTACCGGTTTGGCAAATCAGATCAAGGCGTTCCCCCTGCGCGCCTTGAAACGTACGCGGGAGCGGCTGGCGGTATCAGCTCACGATTGACCGGTTCCGCCGCGGCCAACGTCCTGCGCCAAGCCTTCAAGACCGCCTGCGCCCTGGTCTGACTACCGGCAGTCGGCGCAATGAAGCGGGCGGCATCACGCGGCAGCCGGTTGCGTTTGGCCGCCGCCATCCCCCATAAAATGAGCGGGAGAGACACCATGTACGAAGATGCAACAAGCTGCATTCTGGCCGCTCTGGACCGGCTCGAGGCCGGGATCGGGAGCTTCCGCGACCATCTGACCACGACGCGGTCCGACATCATGGAGCGCATCGCAGGTTTGCAGAAGATCGTCACGGCGATCCAGGACGATATCGCGGTGAATATGGGCGCGGTCGGTGCCGCCCGGCAGGCCAATGACGAAACCCGCGTGGATTTGAGGCAGATGCGAGAGCAGATGTCCGTCATGTGGCGCCAGTTGAAGGCCGTCCAGGCGCGCGTCGATGAGATCGACGGCAGGCGTTGAGGATCGATCGCTCGACGGTCAGGATTTGAGAGCACGCGCGCGGCCGCACCGCCCCCTCAGACTCCTGGCGGCGCCGCCAGGAGCACCCGGTTGACCCGCTCCAGCGCCGCGAACGTCTGCCGCCACGCTTTCCCGAACGCCTCCGCCTTGATCCCCCGCCCCGCCAGCACCCCGGCGATCTCACCCACGCTGCGCTGCCCGTCGATCAGCGGCAGGATCGCCGAGGCCAGCGGCGGCAGCGTCACCGGGATCCGCAGCCCGTCGAACGTCACGATCAGCGTCCCGTCCGGCCGAATCCCCTGCACCAGCGTCTCGCCATCCATCTCCCGGTAGACCGGCACGGCATCCTCCGCATCCGGGTCCGGCTGCCGCACCGGGTCGTCCGCCCGCACGCAATACAGGATGTGCACCGCCATGTTGCCGGCAAGGCTCTCGGCCAGAGCGGCGCGCTCGGTCACGTCCATCCCCTCCAGCCGCGCCCGCAGCTTCGGGTCCGGCAGCAACGGTCCTGGATCGTAACGCATCGGCTCTACCCAGCAGGTCACCCGCAGCCCCGCCCCGCCCAGCAGCTCCTCCAGTTGCGGCACGGTAAAGTAACGGTCGCGCGGGTTCAGCAGCAGATCGTACAGCCCGGCATCGCCGCCATTGATATGGTCGTCAAAATACCGGTTGTGGCGCAGCCATTGCGTCTCCGGCATATGCTTCATCACCCGCCGCGCGATATCCAGCCGCTGCTGCGGCGGCTGCCAGGGCGGAGCCAGCCGGCGCATCACGTCCTGCATCATATACACGCCCGTCCGCCCATGCGGCGCATACACCATCAGCCCCATCCCGCCTCCCGGAGCCAGCACCGACAGCAGCGCCCGCAGCCCCTCGGCCGGGTCCGGCAGATGGTGCAGCACGCCGCAGCAATCGATGTAGTCGAACGGCCCCAAGCCCGAACGGGGCAGGTCGAGCAGCGACCGGCGGTCCCAGATGATATTCCCAAGACCGCGGGCTTCGGCACGGCCGCGGGCGGTGGCCAGCGCGGCAGCGGAGCGGTCAAGCCAGGTCACCGTCCCGGCCCGCCCCAGCCGGGTCATCTGCTGCGCCAGCATGATCGTGCCATCGCCGGTGCCCCCGCCGGCGATCAGTGCGCGTAGCGGCACGATGGCGGGGCGGGCGGCGCCGAACACCCAGTAGTCGATCTCGCGGATATGGCTCGGGCTGCCGACGATCAGCCGCTTCGCCTCGTCACGCGGGTCGCGCTTCGGATACGGATATGCCTCATACTGTTCGGCGAGGTGCTGATCGGTTGCGTCTGTCATGCCGCCGGCATAGACCGCCGGCATGGTTGAAGCCAGATCACGCGGCTATTTTGGCATCGGCGCCGAGGGCGTCTCAAAATCCGCCCAAGCTGGGCTGGGCGGGTTCGGTGGCCAAGATTGTGCCATCGCCTAGCACGCTGGTCCTGGCGGGTGAACGGTTGGATAGCCCGCGTCGATGATGTCGCTACGTTTTACGCGCATGCGATTTAGAACCGCCTGATACGCGATCATGTCGATACCGAAGGTTAAAGCGGATGTTCTTTTCCCATATACCGACTGCGAAACCTGTGATATCAAGATCTTGGCTTTCCGCCCTGCGTCCGCCGTGTAACTTATTTTTCCTTGCAGAGGCGTCTCGACGGTCAAAAAGAACTTACCTCGCTTCCCCTCGCACTCGATCGCCGCGCCATAAGTTTCCGCAAATTTTTCCAAAACTTCAACCAAGTTCGTGCATGCCGAAACATCAAGAAGGCTCGGGTATATCCTCCAAACCTGCGCAACCGTGAGTATCAGACCATCGCGGCTCCCAACGACGAGCAGAAAGAAATCCTTGAAAGGCCACCTCGTCCTGAAGTGACGCATGAATAGAGACACAAGCGAAGGAGCCCTCAGGTCCGATGATGGCCCAAAATGCTGTTCCTTGTCGGGCTGCCGAACTGTAGCCATCATCAGGTCAAAATCAACCTCTGGCTCGAGGGGCACGTCTTGAAAATCAGGTAGAACCCGAATTTCGTACATATCTGGGGGAAGGCTGCCGGCGCTCGCCAACCGAAGCAGGGCGGCTTGGGTATCGGTTGGACCAGCCAACAGTTCGGCCTCGTGGTCAAGCAAGTCGCCAATCTTTTCGCGTGCCTCGTCACTATCATCCTCGGGCGATAGGCCGATTTGTGCGCGTGCCGCAGCGAAGATCTGCTGCCTTATCGCCAACTCGCCAGCTAAAACCGCTTTCGCGGCCGGGTTCTCGGACAGATCAAGCGCCAGTGCGGCACGGGCGAGCAGCCCGAGTGCGGTTCTGTTATCCATTGAATGAAGCGGTTCGATCATACTATTTTAAGTTCGATGATATCGAACTCATCCCTCTGAAGATCGAATACCTGCATCTCCGGACCCTGGGCGGCACGAACGGGCCTCGGGACGAGTCTTAGACGTCCCAACTTTTCAGCATCCGCTCTGGGGATCACGTATAGCATTGGCCGCCAAAGTGTCCAGCCCCCCATACGCATGCTGGCAATGATCTCATCGTATTGGTCCTTAGATATGTTCCCGAGCGCAAGCCAATCTCGGGCAAGTCTAGAAAAGGTCTTCTTGTAGCCCTTTATCAGGGCGCTATGGCAATCGGCCCCGGTCACATCCTCCAAGAGTCTGCGGTAAATTTGGCAAGGCGTTGAGCTCGGCGCAATCAGGGCCGCGGACGACCCAGAAGGCGCAGATCTTGAATCAAATACTCGCTTACCCAAGCAAAAAACAGGCCACCACGATAGCGCATGGCAACGTCAACGGCAAACCACGGATTAGCTGAATAGAGAATCGGAGGCGGCATACATGCGCAACAATCACAAACTAGCGACCATGTCTAGTAAGCATCATCATCTCCCGCGTCGCCCACGCCAAAGCGCCATAAACCTAGCCCATACAATAGGCTGTGTTCCAGACCGCTTAGCATATCCTCTCCCAAAAAGCAAGTTTGTTCTTGTTGTGTTCAAAGCGAGCGTCCATCGGACGTCCATCTTGCTCAGCCATTAACCGCCCGCTCCCTTACCCAACGGTGGCGTCTGCAAGCGCCGACGAAGTACCAGGGCTGGGTGCATCCGTTCATGGCTTCTGCGGGTTTCGACGCGGCGGCGGAGCGGTCGAGCCAGGTCACCGTCCCGGCCCGTCCCAGCCGGGTCATCTGCTGCGCCAGCATGATCGTGCCATCGCCGGTGCCCCCGCCGGCGATCAGCGCGCGTAGCGGCACGATGGCGGGGCGGGCGGCGCCGAACACCCAGTAGTCGATCTCCCGGATATGGCTCGGGCTGCCGACGATCAGCCGCTTCGCCTCGTCGCGCGGATCGCGCTTCGGATACGGATATGCCTCATACTGTTCGGCGAGGTGCTGATCGGTTGCGTCTGTCATGCCCCTCGCATAGACCGCCGGCATGGTTGAAGCCAGATCACGCGGCTATTTTGGCATCGGCGCCGAGGGCGTCTCGAAATCCGCCAACGTGGGCGCCCTGCTGCGCACCGGCCATGCCTTCGGCGCGGCGTTCTGCTTCACCATCGGCACCGGCTGGGATGCCCGCGCCGGCCGCACCGCCGACACCGCGGACACGCCGCTGCATGTGCCGATGTGGCGCTACCGCACGGTCGAGGAACTGTCCCTGCCGCGCGGCTGCGTGCTTGTCGGCATCGAACGGGTCGAGGACGCGGTCGATCTGCCGTCCTTCCGCCACCCGCTGAACGCCGCCTATGTGCTCGGACCCGAGCGCGCCGGCCTGTCCGGGGCGCTGCTGTCCCGCTGCGGCCATGTGGTGAAAATCCCCACCCGGTTCTCGCTGAACCTGGCGGTGGCCGGCGCCCTGGTGCTGTATGACCGGCTGCTCCAGCACGGCCGCTTCGCCGAGCGTCCCGTCGGCTCGCGCGGGCCGATCGGCACGTTGGAGCCGACAGGGCACGGGCCGCCGCGGTTTCGGAAGACGATCCCGGACTGGCTGGCGCAGCCTGACACGAACGCGAAGAAGCCATGAGCGCGTAATGCTTGTTTGCAGCCGGACCCGGCACTATTGCTGCGCCGCATGATCAGACACCTGCTATGGATTCCCGCCCTCATGCTGGTTCTGGCTCTGCCCGCCACGGCAGAGACCAGGAAACCGGCCCCCTCGCATCCTGCGGCCGCCGGCCCCAAGTCCATCGGCAAGTTCGATGACTGGACCGCGGCCACGCATCAGGAGGGCGGGCAGACCGTGTGTTACGCTTTCACCAGGGTGCAGAGTTCGTCCCCCGCCCTGCCGGGCCGCGGGGCGGTCATCCTGACGGTGACCCAACGCGCCTCCGGCCGCGATGCGGTGGCGATCGAGGCCGGGTTCACCTATGCCCCGAACGCGGCGGTGACGGTGCAGGTGGATCAGGCGGGGCTGGAGTTCTATACCGCCCAAAGGGCCGCGTTCGCGCGCGACGGCAAGGCCGCGGTGGCGGCCTTGCATAAAGGCGGCCGGGCGATCGCGCGGTCTCCCGGCCCGAAGGAGGTTTCGGTGACGGACACATTCAGCCTGAAGGGCTTCGGCCCGGCCTATGCGGCCATCGTCAAGGCGTGCCCCGCGAAGTGAGCGATCTGTCGGCGGCGGACCGCGACCGCATCCTGGCAAAGTCGGCGCTGTTCGACCCTCCGGCGGCGGCGCTGGCGGACGGGCGGCGCGAACTGGTGGGCATGGACCGCGCCGAACTGGGCGTTGAGCTGGCCGCCATCGGCGAGCCGGCGTTCCGCGTCAAGCAATTGTGGCACTGGATCTACCACCAGGGTGTCACCGATTTCACTCGGATGTCGTCGATCGCGAGGCCGCTTCAGGCGAAGCTGGCGGAGCGGTTCGTCATCGGGCGGCCGGCGGTTGCGACGGAGCAGACCAGCAGCGACGAGACCCGCAAATGGCTGTTCCGCTTCCGCGACGGGCAGGAGGCGGAGACGGTCTACATCCCCGATCCCGCCGAGGACCGCGGCGCCGTCTGCATCTCCTCCCAGGTCGGCTGCACCCTGTCTTGCCGGTTCTGCCATACCGGGACGCAGACGCTGGTGCGCAATCTGGGTGCGGCGGAGATCATCGGGCAGTTCATGGCGGCGCGGGATTCGTACGGGGAGTGGCCGTCGCCCAAGGGGGAGACGCCGCGGCTGCTGTCCACCATCGTGCTGATGGGGATGGGCGAGCCGCTGTATAATTACGCCAACGTCGCCAAGGCGATGAAGATCGTCATGGATGGCGAGGGCATCGGGCTGTCGCGGCGGCGGATCACGCTGTCCACCGCGGGGGTGGTGCCGATGATGGATCGCGCCGGGGCGGAGCTGGGGGTGAACCTGGCAGTGTCGCTGCATGCGGTGCGCGACGAGCTGCGGGATGAACTGGTGCCGCTGAACCGGAAATACCCCATCCGCGAGCTGATGGCGGCGTGCCGGCGCTATCCGGGGTCCTCCAACGCGCGGCGGATCACCTTTGAGTATATCATGCTGAAGGGCGTGAACGACTCGGAGGCCGAGGCGCGGGAGCTGGTGCGGCTGATCGCCGGGCTGCCGGCGAAGGTGAACCTGATCCCGTTCAATGCGTGGCCGGGGTCCCGTTTCGAGCCGAGCGGGAAGGCGGCGTTGGAGCGGTTCGCGGGGATTGTCAACGCGGCGGGGTTTGCCTCGCCGATACGGATGCCTCGGGGGCAGGATATTCTGGCGGCTTGCGGGCAGTTGCGGACGGAGAGCAGGAGGGCGACGGCGGCCACCAGGTGACCGGACGATGGCATCTTCAAGCTCGTGCAGAGGCTGCAATCGTCTTGCATGATGTCCTTCGAACGGACCTACTCCCCGATGGGATCGGCAGGTTTCCTGGTGTTTGGGCGACCGATTGAACCGGGTGGCGGTTTCGGCGTCTGTTAACCAAATGTTAACTTCTCTGTGGTAGGAATCGTTGTCGGGTAAGGGGGCCGTTTGCCAGCCGCTTTTCGGGTGGGGCAACCTGAACACATGTCACGCCTTGGAAAAGCGCGGCTAAAATCACAACTGATTTCGGTCCCCTATTAAAATTTTGAAGCGACGTTTATACGTCTTCACTTGGCATCGCAGCCTGTGGTAGGCGATCTTTAGCCAGTTCGCTGGTCGGTGTATGTTCAATGGAAGCAGATCAAATTTCGCCCTCATTTTCCAATCCGCCTCTGGATGAGGTGGCTGCCAGTATGCAATTCCCGGGCCTGCCCGTGAAGGCGACCGATGTCGCCTCCTTTTATGCGCTGTTGGCTTCGGACTACCCCAAGACGCTCGACGTCATGCCGCTGCCGCCAACGTTCGAGCCATTTGGTCCTGGGGGGGTTCCGCCATTCGCGATTAGCACGCCTGGTACGATGCTGCCTCGGTCATGGTTCATATCGGAAAATGACGAGCATGTGGTCCAATTTCAGACGGATAGGCTGATCGTCAATTGGCGGATGCGCCCGAATGGCGATCCATATCCGAGGTATCCGGAACTGAGGCGGAGGTTTACGGCAGCCCACGAGGCCCTGTGTACCTTCTGCCTTCAGAAGGGTATGCCGCTGTTGGCACCAAACCAATGCGATCTAACCTACTACAACAAGGTGCCGCTACCTGACGGGGCCACCTGGGCAGACTTCGGACATTTGCTTCGCGGCATGGACCTCAGTCAGGGGCCGGAATGGCACGGTAGATTCTCTGTCGGGCAGATGACCCTCATCCGCGACATCCCGGACGACGGACAACCCACGTTTGGCCGGTTGCAAATTGACTGCATGCCTATCCAGATAGACGCGGGCCGCCGAGCTTGGGCGCTCAATTTCGCTGTGAAGGGCCGCCCTGGGCAACCAACCTTTGAAGCGGTCCTAGCGTTTCTCGATTCAGCACATACAGAAATAATCAATTGCTTTGCGGCAATTACAACTGAAGCGATACAAGCTGGTTGGGGGAGATTGACATGAATGACGCCGTGCAGATAGCCGATCCTTCAACACAACAACGGACCTCTCAAGGAGGGCGTCCCGTTGTTCTGAGCATGGGGCAAGCGTCAAACGCGACGTTAGATATCCTACCCCTTCAGACGAAGTGTCTTCCGGATCGAACGGCGTGGCTTAGGGCCCGTGGTGTGCTGGGCCAACTTGCTCGACTGCCTCTCGGCTGGAATGGGGCGGGGGCTGATCACCCCGACCCTCAAACGATAGCATTTGCCGCGATTGAACTAGCCAGTCTCGAACGGTGGGGCGCTCCGGCACCAACGATTAATCCGTCGCCGGACGGCGCGATCTATGCTGAATGGCACTCGTCTGGGCTAGATATCGAGGTGATTTTTGAGGCGCCATATAAGATCATCTCACTGATCGAAGATGCCCGAGGCCAGGTAAGCTCCTTTGAAGGTGAAGATGACGACCTGCGCCGCTCAATGGAAGCGTTAAAGGTGCTCGGCTCTCGATAAGACGCCGGTGATCGTGGATCTCTCTGACGACATTGCCGATGACGAAGGGTTGTTACGTCGCATCCCTCCCTGGCACTCTCCTCAGGAGATTCAAAACCCAGACGGAGGTGGGCCGCCTGCACTGCGGCCGCCCTCACCGGCGTTTAACCTGGAAAAGGACGAAGAGGGCCTCTCCTTCCACCTGGAGTCTTCGTTGCGAGCGGCTGGTGAGCAACTGACCTATGGTTGTCCTTTTGGTGAGCCCGGATGGGCGGTTGCAAGAGTTACGGCGAGAGGTGTTCGCGGATTGGGACTTCGAATCGAGCGGGACGGTCAGCCGCACCACGTCCAGGTCTTTGGATTAGCCGACCTGAGGGGCGAAGCCAGACGACGAATGGCCAGAAACCTCGCGAAAATGGCGGTATATGTAGTTCCGCCTCGGGTTCTTTGATTCTTCATACCCCAGCCCAGGTTATGCCGACGGCCGCGCCGGAAGCGCAGCACCCGACCATCACCGCGTCGACCCGACCACCGCCATCCTACCGAAAATCCCGCGTCGGCACCTTGATCCCCGGGCGCAGGTCCGGCACGTAGATATCCCGGCTGGCCGGCATCCGCTGCTTCTCCCGCGGGTCCGGCACACCGCCGTGTTTCGCTTCGTCGCCCCGTCCGTGCACCAGCGGAAACGCCTCGTCGCGTTCGCCCACGCCGCGCAGCAGATCGGACAGGTCGGTCAGGTGTTCGGCGATGACGTGCAGCACCTCGCCCTCCCGCTGCAATTTGCCGCGGCACGCGATCATGCTGGCGGACAAAACCAGGCGGCGTTGCGCCTCGAACACCGAGGGCCACAGGATCAGGTTGGCGTGGCCGGTTTCATCTTCGACAGTAACGAACAGCACGCCGCGCGCGCTGCCCGGACGTTGCCGCACCAGGATGATGCCGGCGACCTCGACCCGCTTGCCGTCCCGCACCGTCAGCAGATCGCTGCACCTGATGATGCGGCGGGCGGCAAGGTCCCGGCGCAGGAAACTGACCGGGTGGCGGCGCAAACTCAGGCCGGTGCTGCGGTAGTCCTCGACCACCTGCCGCCCGGCGGTCATCGCCGCCAGAGCCACCGCCGGTTCCGTATCCGCCTCCGCCGGCAGATCGTCGAACAGCGGCAGGCGGGTATCGGACAGGCCGCGGATCGTCCATAGCGCCTGCCGCCGATCGAGGCCGAGAGTCAGGAACGCGTCGGCCTCGGCCAGGCGTTCAAGGGACGCGACGGGGACGCGCGACCGCCGCCACATGTCCTCGATCGAGCGGTACCCCGCGCCGCGCCGCGCGATCATTTCGTCCGCATGGGTGGCGGACAGGCCTTTCACCATCCGCAGGCCAAGGCGCACGGCGTAGCGGGCTGGAGCACCGTCCGAATCGTCCCAGCCCGCGCCGCCGTCGTCATGGCCCGTCCCCGGGTCGTCATGGCCCGTCCCCGGGTCGTCATGGCCCGGCTTGTCCGGGCCACCTATCGCGGCACCGTGCTGGTATAGGTGGCCCGGACAAGCCGGGCCATGACGATGGGGAGGGGACGGCCCATCACGATGAGGGGGGGGCAGCCCATGACGATGAGTGGCCGGGCCATGACAATTTATTGCTTCCAGCGTGCAATCCCACCCGGAATCATTCACCGAAACCGCCCGCACCTCCACGCCATGAAGTTGCGCATCCCGCACGATCTGCGCCGTCGCATAAAACCCCATCGGCTGCGCGTTCAACAACGCACAGCAGAACACATCCGGATGGTGGCACTTCATCCACGCCGAGGCATACGCGATCAGCGCAAAACTCGCCGCGTGGCTCTCGGGAAATCCGTAACTGCCGAACCCTTCGATCTGCGAGAACGTCTTCTCGGCAAACTCTGCCGTATACCCGCGCTCCACCATCCCGGCGATCAGCTTGCCCTTGAAATGCGACACCCCACCTGTGAATTTGAACGTCGCCATGCTGCGGCGAAGCGCGTCCGCCTCGGACGGCGTGAACCCCGCACAAACGATCGCCACCTGCATCGCCTGTTCCTGGAACAGCGGCACGCCCAGCGTCTTTTCCAGCACGCGGCGCAATTCCGGCGTCGGATACTCGACCTTTTCCAACCCCTCCCGCCGCCTTAAATACGGATGCACCATGTCCCCCTGGATCGGCCCCGGGCGAACGATCGCCACCTGAATAACGATATCGTAAAACGTCCGAGGCTTCAGCCGCGGCAGCATCGACATCTGCGCCCGCGACTCGATCTGGAACGTTCCCAGCGTGTCGGCCTTGCGGATCATCGCGTACGTCGCCGGATCCTCCGGCGGAACCGTCGCCAGATCCAGCCGCCCACCTTTATGATCCGCCAGCAGATCGAACGCCCGCCGCATGCAGCCCAGCATGCCCAGTCCCAGCACATCGACCTTCATGAACCGCAGGACGTCGATATCGTCCTTGTCCCACTCGATCACCTGCCGATTGGCCATCGCCGCCGGTTCTATCGGCACCAGATCGTCCAGGCGATCCTGAGTCAAAACGAATCCGCCGGGATGCTGCGACATATGCCGGGGAAAGCCGATCAACGCGCGCGCCAGGTCCAGGGTCAGGCGCAGGCGGCTGTCTTCCAGGTTGAAGTTCAGCGCAGCGGCGTGCTCCTCGGCCACGCCTTCCTCGCTCCAGCTCCAGACCTGAGACGCCAAAGCGCCGGTCACGTCCTCCGTCAGCCCCATCGCCTTGCCGACATCGCGCACCGCGCCGCGGCCGCGATAGCGGATGATCGTTGCGCACAAAGCAGCCCGGTCGCGGCCATAGGTGTCGTAGACCCACTGGATCACCTCCTCCCGCCGCTCATGCTCGAAGTCCACGTCGATATCCGGCGGTTCGCGGCGTTCGGCACTGACGAAACGTTCGAACAGCAGCCCGCTGCGGGTGGGATCGATCGAGGTGATCCCCAGCACGAAACACACCGCCGAATTGGCCGCCGAACCGCGCCCCTGGCACAGAATGTTATTGGCCCGGGCGAAACGCACGATGCTGTCCACGGTCAGGAAATATGGCGCGTACTCAAGGCTGCCAATCAATTCGAGTTCATGATGAAGTTGCCGGAGAACGTCGTCCGGAACGCCGCCCGGGTAGCGCACCGCCGCGCCCTCCCAAGTCCGCCGCTCCAGCGTTTCTTGCGCGTTCAGACCCTCGATATGGACTTCATGCGGATACTGATACCGCAGCTCATCCAGCGAAAACCGGCAACGATCGGCGATCTCCCGGGTGCGGGCCACCGCCTCCGGATGGCGCGCGAACAGACGCGCCATCTCCTCCGGCGCTTCCAGATGCCGGATGGAGGACCGCTCCCGCCGGTGCCCGAGTTCGTCGATGGTGCAGCCTTCGCGGATGCAGGTCAGCACATCCTGCAAAATCCGCCGCCCGGGGGCGTGGTACAGCACATCGTTGGTCGCCACCGCGGGAACGCCCTGCGCCCGGGCGGTATCCTCAATGACGCGCAGCCCGACGGCATCGTTCGGGCGGCGCATCAAGGTCAGCGCGACATACGCCCGGTCGCCGAAATCCGCTTTCAGGCGGCGGAGATTCGCCTCGGACGGATCGGTGCAGAGGACGCCGACAAGCCCCTCCGCCGAGGCCGCCAGGTCGGGCCAGTACAGCTCGCATTTGCCCTTGCCGGCGCGGCCCTTTCCCAGCGTCAGCAGCCGCGTCAAACGGGAATAGGATGCCCGGTCCGTCGGATAGACCAGCACCGACGGTCCGCCGGTCAGATCCAAACGGCAGCCGGCGATCAGCCGGACGCCCGCCTCCTTCGCGCGCTGATGCGCCCGCACCATCCCCGCCAGCGAGTTGCGATCTGCGATGCCCAGCGCCGGCATGCGCAGCACCGCGGCCCGCGCCATCAGTTCCTCGACATGCGAGGCGCCGCGCAGGAAGCTGTAGTTCGTGGTGACCTGAAGTTCCGTGTACATGCGCCGGAGACCATAGCCGGTTCCGGCGTGTGTTGCCAGTATGTTCTCATCCGCGAAGGCAACCCGGAACATTCGCACCCGTTCTCCTTCATTCACGGAAAGGACAACGGCTTGACCCTGGTCATTGCCATCCTCGCGACAATCCTGCTGCTCACGGTGCTGCAGGATGCGTTCGAGGTCATGCTGCTGCCCCGCCGCGTCCATCGCCGCGTCCGTTTCACCCGCTTCTATTTCCAGGCCGCCTGGGCGATCTGGCGCACCATCGCCCTGCGGCTGCGCGCCGGCCCCGGCCGCGAGCGCTTCCTCAGCGTGTTCGGCGCCTTGTCGATGATCATCCTGTTCGCGCTCTGGGCGAGCGGCCTGATCGCCGCTTTCGGGGCACTGGAATGGGCAACGCAAAGCGCCGCCGCATCGCCTCTGCCGGAGCAGATCTACATGAGCGGGGTGACGTTCTTCACCCTCGGCTACGGCGACGTGGTGCCGCATTCGGGCACGGCGCGGGCGCTGTCCGTTATCGAGGCGGGCACCGGCATCGGCCTGATCGCCGTGGTCATCGGCTACCTGCCGGTGCTGTACCAGTTGTTCTCCCGCCGCGAGGCGCATGTCATCCAGCTCGACGCCCGCGCCGGCTCGCCGCCGACGGCGGCGACGATGCTGAGCCGGCACGCGGAAACCGCCGGGCTCGGCAAGCTGGACGACCTGCTGCGCGAATGGGAAATCTGGGGATCGGAGCTGCTGGAAAGCCACCTGTCCTATCCGATGCTGGTCTACTACCGCTCGCAGCATGACAACCAGTCATGGCTGGCCGCGCTGGCGGCGGTGATGGATACCTGCGCCCTGATCCTGGTGGGGGTGGACGACCTGCATCCTTTGCAGGCGCGCATGACATTCGCCATGGCACGTCAGGTTGTCGTCGAAATTGCGCGCTCGTTTCATGTCAGCCCGTCGCGCTACACCGGCGGCGACCGCCTGCCGCATGAAGAGTACACCCGGATGGTGGCGATTCTCCTGGAGGCCGGGATCAGGTGGAACGACAGCCCGAACGTGGAGGAAACGCTGGCGGCGCTGCGGGCGACCTATGAGCCGCTGCTCGACGGCCTGGCATCGTCGTTGCTGTTGCCGTTGCCGGCCTGGATCACGCGGCGCGATGCAACCGATCATTGGCGGCGCGGCCATCGGGGCTTGATCGCGAGCCGCTTGATCGAGGAATTGTCCCGGGGCGGCGAAAGCACCGCGGGCACCGGTGGCAGGATGGCGCAACGCCTGCGCGCCCGGCTGAGGCGGGGGTGACGATGCAAAAGCTTGCCCGGGGCCGTTCTATCGTCGTCATGGCCCGGGCCGGGCCATGACGACCGGCGGGTGGCACTGTCCTCGCAACCAAATTGCCCGGCACCGCTGATCCGGTTTGCGGCACGGCGGGAAACCGCGCTACTAGGGTCCAAACCGAAAGGAGCCCGCCGCATCGATGTCCGTCATGTCCGACCGCTGGATCCGCCGCATGGCGCAGGAGTTCGGCATGATCGAACCGTTCGTCGAACAGCAGAAGCGGGATGGCGTGATCAGCTACGGCCTGTCCAGCTACGGCTACGACGCGCGCATCGCCGATGAGTTCAAGATCTTCACCAACATCGATTCCGCCGTCATCGACCCGAAATCGTTCTCGCCCGCCAGCTTCGTCGACCGCAAGACCGATGTCTGCATCATCCCGCCGAACAGTTTCGCGCTCGGCCACACGGTCGAGTATTTCCGCGTCCCGCGCGACATTCTGGTGGTCTGCCTGGGCAAGTCCACCTATGCGAGATGCGGAATCATCGTCAACGTCACCCCGCTGGAACCGGAATGGGAGGGCCAGGTGACGATTGAAATCAGCAACACCACCCCGCTGCCAGCGAAAATCCACGCCCGAGAAGGCATCTGCCAGTTCCTGTTCCTGCAGGGGAATGAGCCCTGCGAGGTCAGCTATGCCGACAAAGCCGGGAAATACATGGGCCAGCGGGGCACCGCCCTGCCAAGGATGTAAGTTTTAGAATGGATCGTATTCGTATTCGCGGCGGCCGCCCGCTGTCGGGAAGCATCACCATCGGCGGCGCGAAAAATGCCGCCCTGCCGCTGATGGCAGCCGGCCTGCTGACCGACGAGCGCCTGGTGCTGGCCAACGTCCCCCGCCTCGCCGACATCCAGACCATGAGCGTGCTGCTCGCCCGGCATGGCATCGCCGTGCAGCCCGTCACCGAAGACGGGCGCTCGCTGTCGCTCGGCGGAGCCATCGCCAATACCGAGGCACCATACGACATCGTGCGCAAAATGCGCGCCTCAGTCCTGGTGCTCGGTCCGCTGCTGGCCCGCGCCGGAGAGGCGCGTGTGTCGCTGCCCGGCGGCTGCGCGATCGGAACCCGGCCCGTCGATCTGCACCTGAAGGGGCTGGAGCAGATGGGCGCGCGGTTCAACCTCGCCAACGGCTACATCGACGGCCGGGTGGATGGCAGGCTGCAAGGTGCCACCATCGTGTTCCCGTCCGTTTCCGTCGGAGCGACGGAAAATCTGCTGATGGCGGCCTCCCTCGCCAACGGCCGCACAATCCTCTCCAACGCCGCGCGCGAACCCGAGATCGGCGACCTGGCCGCCTGCCTGGTGGCGATGGGCGCGCGAATCGAGGGCATCGGCAGCCACGTCCTGACCATCGAAGGCGTCGAGCGGCTGCATGGCGCGGATCATGCGATCATCCCAGACCGCATCGAAACCGGCAGCTATGCCTGTGCCGCGGCGATCTCCGGCGGCTCGGTTTTCCTGCGCGGCGCGCGGCTCGATCACCTCGGCGCCACGGTGCGGATCCTGCGTGAGGCCGGGGTGGAGGTTACCGCGGAGCCCGACGGCCTGATGGTCAAGCGGCTGAACGGGCTGCATGGCGTGGACGTGATGACAGAACCGTATCCCGGCTTTCCGACCGACATGCAGGCGCAGTTCATGGCGCTGATGGCGGTGTCCGACGGCGCCGCGATGGTGACCGAGACGATTTTCGAGAACCGCTTCATGCATGTGCCGGAGCTGAACCGCATGGGTGCCAGGATCAACGTGCACGGCGCCTCCGCCATCGTGCGCGGCACGCCATCGCTGTCCGGCGCCCCGGTGATGGCAACCGATCTGCGGGCGTCGCTGTCGCTGATCCTGGCGGGGCTTGCCGCGCGGGGTGAAACGATGGTCAATCGCGTCTACCACCTGGACCGCGGCTATGAGGCGGTGGAGCAGAAGCTCGCCGCCTGCGGTGCCGATATCGAACGAATTCCCGGTTAGAGAGGACTATCCCCCATGCGCATCGACGCCGTCAGCATCGGCAACAACCCGCCTGAAGACATCAACGTCATCGTCGAGGTCTCCATCGGCGGCGAGCCGATCAAGTACGAGATGGACAAGGCGGCGGGCACCCTGGTGGTGGACCGGTTTTTGTATACGCCGATGCGCTATCCGGGGAATTACGGCTTCGTGCCGCACACGCTGTCGGATGACGGCGACCCGATCGACGTGCTGGTGGCCAATACGCGCCCCATCGTCCCGGGCGCCGTGATCAACGTCCGCCCCGTCGGCGTGCTGAAGATGGACGACGAGCACGGCGGGGATGAGAAGATCATTGCCGTGCCGTCACCCAAGCTGACACCGCGTTATGCCCGGGTCTTCACCGTCGCCGATATGCCGTCGATCACGCTGGACCAGATCAAGCATTTCTTTGAGCACTACAAGGACCTGGAGCCCGGCAAGTGGGTCAAGGTCATCGGCTGGGGCGATGCGGCCGAGGCGAAGGCGATGATCGTCGAGGCGATTGAGCGGGCGAAGCAAAGCAAGGCCTGAGCGGGCGCACTCGACTCCACCGCATGGCGCGGCCCCGGCGATGGCTGCGACATGCCCCTGGTCAGAAAAGTTTGGCGCGGGTGTCGCTCCCGCCGTCATGGCCCGGATCGTCCGGGCCATGACGGTTTTCGGGCCATGGCCGCGTGAAGCGGTCGTTCCCGGGGGCTGGCCAGAGCGTGTTCAGGCTGACTGGAAAGGCGGCGGACGCTGCCACCCCGTCATGGCCCGGCTTGTCCGGGCCACCTATACCAGCACCCTGCCGCGATAGGTGGCCCGGACAAGCC
>CAINOE010000070.1 GCA_903851415.1 uncultured Rhodopila sp.
CCTTCACCTGACCATTTTTGGGGGAAGGTTTTTCCCATGCCGCGGCGGGATGAAAAACACCCGGGCCGCCGCGGTTAGGGAGGTCAGCCGTGCCAGCCGGATGCGCCCGGCTGTGAAGATTCCCCCACCCGGAAAACGCCGTGACCACCGCCACCAGCGAGGCCAGCAGCCCGAGCGCAATCAGCGCCTCCGGCGGCAGGACCATCGCGAGGCCGGGGGTCGCGTCTGGAATCACGGTTCGATGACCGAGTACGTTGCCGCGATGCGGCCGCGCCTGGGCGTCGCCTCGCGAACCGTTCCTGCCGCGATAAGCTGACGGACGTGATGGCTGACAACGCCAAGGGACAGCCCGATGCGATCCTGGATTCCCTTCTGCTGGATTGCGCCGCTGGCGATCGCCGCGACGACGGCCGCGCGGGTGCGCTCGCCCTCAGCGCGCGACGCGGGATCGCCCTTCATGGCTCACCTCGCCCGGCCGCGATCCAGTGTCCGATTGCGACGCCCGCGGGGATGCTGGCGAGGCACCATAGCACCAGGAACGCGGTCACGGCAGCATTCTCGTCAACACCGCCAAAATCAGCACTACATCACCAACATACAGCGCCAGCGTCACGAGCAGCACTATCCAAAGCGTCGGCCCTATCCAAGACATCGGTGACCCTTTCTTGAGTGTCGTCACGGCATCATCGCCGTTGCAAGTTCGTTCAGCCCCAGCAGCGCCAGAGCCAGGAGCAGCGTCAGCCCGAGCGTCAGCGCGGCGAGGGCGGCGGCGCCGGCGACGGAATCCCGCTCAAAGAGCCGCAGCTGTTCGGCCTGGCGGGCGCGGAATCTTTCTTCGGGGGTCGTCATGGATTTGCGCCCACGGCAGCGCGGAACGGGCCGCTGCCCTGCCGTGGGCGCGCAAGCGGCGTGACACCGCGGCACCCGGTCAGAGCCGGGTTGCGCGCCGCTTGTTTGGTCATGCTGCCTCCTGGGGGTGGGGGAGTGCAGGCGTCGGATCGCCGTCGTTGGTCGGCGGCTCCCATAAGTCGGGGCGTAACTCGTGCAGCGGGATTCCAGTCAATTCTGCCACGGCTCGCGCGCGACGCGGGGGAACGCTGGCCCAACCCAGAACGGACGGGTGAGTAATTCCCAGCGCCTTGGCAAAGGCCGCCACGCCGCCGGCACGCTCGATGGCTGTTCTCAGGGGTAGGTCCATGCCGGAAAATGTAGGAGCTTCCTACAAATGTGTCAACAGCCTTCCGGCGGGGAAAGTAGGCAGTTCCGGCACGGCGACTTTCCATGTGTGGCAGGATGCTGGCATGTCGCCTGTTCCGACCACCCTTGGCCAACGCCTCAAGGCTCTTCGGAAGGAGCGCGGTCTGACCCAGGCCGTGGTGGCGGATGCTGTGGGCATACAGCGTCCGTCGCTTTCGATGATCGAGGTTGGCCGCGACGTGCCCGGCCGAGAGACGCTTTTTGCGCTGGCGACTTATTATAAGGTGTCAGCGGACTATCTTCGGACGGGAACGCCGGCGCCCAGCCAGAAAGGCTTGAGTGAGTCTGTCGATGATCTCGACGAACTCGCCTGGCTGCGCCTCTGGCGCCAATTGGAACGCGATGAGCGCGTTGTCTTGCTGCGACGTCTCGGCGCCTCCTTGGATTACGCGAAGGCGGGCTGACGCCGACACCGCGTTGCGGTGATCAGGCACGGATTTCCCGGCATCCAGACACCCGTCCGCACCGGCGGATTTTAGCGTGTGCCGAATGTAGGGCATTCCTACTTTTTTCCGCTTTTGGCGTTGACGCGAATGTAGGAATGTCCTACATTCCTGTCCGTCGCCACGGAGCACCCCATCCACCCAGCCACATCGCTCATCGTCTCACCTCGTTATCCGCTCACAGGATCGTGAGACGGTTAACAATAAATGACTGTTCCGTGAAGCGGTCAATCCCCCCCCGCCATTCTCCGCGTTGCCCGGTCGCGCGCTCGGCTCAAAGCCGCCCGCGCTGGCAATAGCCACACCATTCAGTAAAAGGAAGAAACGATGACCGAAGAGCAGACCCCGGCGCCGGTGCCGGACGAGAGTGCGGCGGCAGCCGCCCCCCAGGCGCCGGCCGAACTCCCCGCCCTGCACATCACCGCCGAGCATGTGCGAGACGGCGAGTATATCGGCCCAGACGTGTCCGCTTGGATGGGGCATATCGAAATCGCGGCCGACTTGGGCACGGTGCGCTTCGCCGGCGCCATCGCGGCGACGGGACGCATTCGCGCGTTTTCCGGCGCGGGCATCGAGGCCGGCGAGTCGATCAAGGCCGGCGGGTCGATCGAGGCCGGCGAGTCGATCAAGGCCGGCGGGTCGATCGAGGCCGGCGAGTCGATCAAGGCCGGCGGGTCGATCGAGGCTGGCGGGTCGATCGAGGCCGGCGAGTCGATCAAG
>CAINOE010000071.1 GCA_903851415.1 uncultured Rhodopila sp.
CCAGTTTATGATTTTGTTTTCTGATCGCATCGATCGGTCAGCTAGCTGACCGATCGATGCGATCAGGCCACGGACCTATTTACACAGTAGATCGGACACTCCCGCCATCCTTTGCTGTATCCGGCAGCGCGAGTCGTCAATGGCCGGGCCCGGCCCGGCCATGACTCACAGGGCAACGGGCTGCCGCGCCGCACGCGCTATCGCCCTTTCGCGTGCCGCACGCGCCCGACCCTTTCACGACCAACCCCTTCAGGGCATAAGCCCGGCCCGATGCTGTCCGTCCTGTCCTCCCTGGCGACTCCCGCGTTGCGCCTGCTCGACCCCGAGCAGGCGCATACCCTGGCGATCCGCGCCCTCGCCCTCGGCATCGCGCCGCGCGCGCCGGAACCCGATCATCCCGCCCTCGGCGTCACCGCGCTCGGCCGCCGCTTCAGCAACCCCATCGGCCTGGCCGCCGGCTTCGACAAGAACGCCGCCGCCGGTCCGGCGCTGCTGCGCCTCGGGTTCGGCTTCGTCGAAACCGGCACCGTCACGCCGCTGCCGCAGGCCGGCAACCCGAAGCCCCGGATCTTCCGCCTGACCGAGGACCGCGCCGTGATCAACCGGCTCGGCTTCAACAATGCCGGTCTTGCCGTCTATCTGCGCAACCTCCGCCGCCTGTCCGGCCGCACCATCCCGCTCGGCGCCAATGTCGGCATCAACAAGGAAGGCGCTGATCCCGTGCGCGACTACCCGGCGCTGATCGAGGCGGTAGGGCCGCTGGCCGATTATGCCGTCATCAACGTGTCCTCGCCCAACACCCCCGGCCTGCGCGGCCTCCAGTCCGAAGGCCAGCTTCGCGCCATCCTGAAAGCCGTCGGCACGGTGGCCAACCGGCCGCCGATTCTGGTGAAGGTTGCGCCCGACCTGTCCCGGGACGGGTTGGCCGCGGTGGTGGAAACCTGCGTGGAAGAAGGCGTCCAGGGCCTGATCGTCGGCAACACCACGATCTCCCGTCCCGCCGGTTTGAAGTCCCCGCATGCGCGCGAAACCGGCGGATTATCCGGCGAGCCCCTGCGGGCGCTGTCCACTACTATGCTGGCGCGCGCCTCTCTGCTCGCCCGCGGCCGGCTGGTGCTGATCGGCACCGGCGGGATATCCACCGGCCGCGACGTGCTGACAAAAATTCAGGCGGGCGCCTCGCTGGTGCAGCTCTATACCGCGTTCGTCTATCACGGCCCGGCGCTGATCCCCCGCCTGAAGACCGAACTCCTCGCCGCCTTGCGTGACGAGCGGATCGCGGCCGTGCAGGATGCCGTCGGCACCCGGGCGCAACAACTGGCGGAGCAGGCCTGAATGGAACATCTGTCCGGCTTCGCGCCGCTGGCCGAGCGGTATAACGGCTTCGTCCTCGATCTGTGGGGCGTCATCCACGACGGGGTGAACGCGTTTCCACACGCGGTGGACTGCCTGAGGCGGCTGCGCGATGCCGGCAAGCGGACGTTGCTGCTGTCCAACGTGCCGCGGCCGAACGTGGCGGTGCAAACGATGATGCAGCAGATGGGGATCGCCGATTCGCTGTATACCGGCATCCTCACCAGCGGGGAGGCGGTGCGGCTTGCCCTGATGTCGCCGCCGGACCTGTGGTGGGCGGAACTCGGCGAGCGCGTCTACCATCTGGGGCCCGAGCGCGACCGCCCGGTGTTCGACGGCCTGAAGCTGGTGCTGACGGAGTCGCCCGCGGATGCCGGCTTCGTCCTGAACACGGGTCCGGACGATCACCGCAACCCGAGCGACATGGCGGAGTTCGAGCCGATCCTGGCCGAATGCGCGCGGCACCGGCTGAAGATGATCTGCGCCAATCCGGATCTGGTGGTGATCCGCGGCGGGGTGCGCGTGCTGTGCGCGGGGTCTTTGGCGGTGCGATACCAGGAACTCGGCGGCGACGTGCGGTCGCTGGGCAAGCCCGATCCGGCGATCTACCAGCCGGTGCTGGAGCAACTCGGGCTGCCGCCGGAGCAGGTGCTGGCGGTGGGCGATTCGCTGCGCACCGACATCGCCGGGGCGGCGGGCGTCGATCTGGCTTCCTGCTGGGTGCTGAGCGGCATCCACGGCCGGGATCTCGCCGACGGGGCAGGGGGGTTCGACACAGACCGGGCGGAAGCCGCCGCGCGTGCCGAGGGGGTCGACCCGGCGGTGACGGTGCCGCGGTTTGCCTGGTGAAGGGCGGGTATTCGCCGATCCGTCACGGTCCTAACCTTCGATCAGCCCCGGCTCCCTGCAGGGCACCGGCCGCTGCTCTGCTGCGACCGCCCGAAGCTGAACCAGCAGACTTTGCAGCTCGCGGATCGTGAACGGCTTGCGCAACAACCCCGCAAGCTGCCCGACTGCCACATCGGCCTCCGACAGTTCAGCATAACCGGTGATCAGCGCAATCGGCGCCGTCACGCCGCGCTCGCGGAGTTCGCCGGCCAGTTGCAGTCCGTTCATCCCCGGCATCGCGTAATCCAGCAGGATGATCTTCGGCGGCGGCGACAGCTTGTCGATCAGGCCCAGAGCCTGCTCCCCGCCTGAAGCCTGCACCACCTCGCATCCCAGGTCGCGGGCCATCTCCACCGTCACCTGACGCACGGCGTTGTCGTCATCCACCACCAGCACCAGCTCGTGCGGCGACCCGGGCGCGGGCAGCGCCAGTTCCGGCGGCGGACCATTCTCCGCCGCCTCGGCTTCCTCCGCCCGCGGCAGAATGAGCGTGACCCGCGTTCCCTGCCCGGGTTCGCTGTCGATCATGACGCTGCCGCCGGACTGCCGCGCCATCCCGTACACCTGGCTGAGCCCCAGGCCGGACCCGGCGCCCGGGCCCTTGGTTGTGAAGAACGGATCGAACGCCCGCGCCTTGACCTCCGGGGTCATGCCGATCCCGGTATCGGAGATGCAGATGCGGACGTAGTTGCCGGGCGCCAGATCGCCGTCCGATACCAACACGGATCCGACCGCCCCCGCCGTCACGTTGGAGGTGCTCAGGGTCAGCCGGCCGCCATCCGGCATCGCGTCGCGGGCATTCAGGCAGAGGTTCAGGATCGCCGCCTCCACCTGGCTCGGGTCGACCATCGCCGGCCACAGCTCGTCGCTGAGTTCGGAAGCCACCTGCACCCGCCGCCCCAGCGTGCTGGTGGCCAGCGTGATCAGTTCCCTCAGCAGCGCATTCATATCCGTCGGCCGCGCCGCCAGGCGCTGGCGGCGCGAGAAGGCAAGCAAACGGGACGTCAGTTGCGCTCCCCGCTGCACCGCGCCCGTGGCCCGTTCGATCAGCCGCTGCAGCTTTTCGGAATCGCTGTCGGTCCAGTCCTTGCCCGGCTGCGGCATCCGGCGCTCCATCAGCTCCAGGTTGCCGAGGACCGTCGCCAGCATGTTGTTGAAATCATGCGCGATGCCGCCGGCGAGCTGGCCGACGGCCTGCAGCTTCTGCGCCTGGTGCAAAGCGGCCTCGGTCTTTTCCCGGCCGGCGATTTCCACCTGAAGGCGGTTGTTGCTTTCGGACAGTTCGCGCGTCCGCTCGGCCACCTGGGCTTCGAGGAAGCTGCTTTGCAGGCGCCGCTCCATCTCTCGCGCCTGCAAACCGGCGGCCATGGCGTTGAAGGACTGCGACAGCGCGGCGAATTCGGATCCGGCGTCGGTCAGCGACGCGCGGGCGCTGAGATCGCCCTCCCGCCATTTGCGCGCCGCCCGCAGCAACGCTTCCGTCGGCTGGTAGATGAAGCGGCGGCCGGCGAACCAGGCCAGGAAGACGGCGACGCTGGCAGCCGCCGCGACCGCCAGCAGATCCTGGAATGTCGCCTGGTCGATATCCGCTGTCAGCGGCGGCAACAGCAGGCACTCCAGGACTTCCACACCGGCCGGCGATGTGGCCGGGACGAAGGCCGTCAGGTAGGTTCGTCCATCCGGGCCGGTTACGGCCTTCACTCCCGGGACTGGCCCGGTCGCAGCCGGTTTCAGCCAGTCCGGCAGCTTCTGCCCGGTCCAATCCTCTGACCCCGGCACCCGCGCCACGATCGTCCCGTCCCGATCGGCGATCATCAATGAAGCGCCGGCAATCGACGGCGCCTGATCGGCCTTCGCCGATTCCAGGTGCTTCGCCAGCCAGTCCACATCCAGGGCGGCCAGCAGCACGCGCGGTTGGGAGTCGGGCGAAAGGCCCGGCACGGGAACCGCCACAGGCAAATAGCGGCCGTCCTGGCCAGACCCTGAAACCAGCTTGCCGACGCTGATCTCCGCCGCGCCGGCCAGTCCGGCCAGCCAATCGTAACGGCCAGTGTCCAGTCCCGCGGGCGTCCCTGCCGAGGCGCACAGGACGCCCCCTCCGGCAGGCGACAGCAAAGCCAGGAAGCGATACTCGGTCAGGCTGGTCCGCAACGCGGTCAGCCGATCGTCGCAGGCGCGGCCGTTGGCGTGGATCTCGGGAAACTGCGCCGCCAGCGCGCCAAGCTGACGGGCGGCATCGACGATACTGGACATGTCGGCAGTCTCGAGCTCGGCCTGCCGCAGCACCATGCCGCCGAGCTGCTCGTGACGCTCGGCATACAGGTTGATCTGCGAATAGACCTGCACCGTCAGAATCGGCAGCAGGCAACCGAGAATGAGAAGAACCAGTCTCGTTGAAAGTTTCATCCCACGAAGCCCCGCTCCCCCGTTTGCTCACGGAAGGACACTTGTATCGTGGGATCAATGGTCGCTGAGGTCATGTTACAAAAACCGCGCCCCCTTGGCATGTCGGATGGCACTGGCGTGAAGATCCGTCCGGCATGGTTTTGCCTGCGGACACGTTACCAATTTGGTCCGCTGAACAGAACACGTATAAGTGCTTGAAAGCGAGCGCATTCCAGCGGTTTCCGACTTCACGATTTAGCGACGCGGCGGGAGGTCGGTGTGATAGCGGAAAAACAAAGCCTCCATCATAGACTTAGGCCTCCGCCGGATCATCGGCCCGGGCAACGGTTGCAAAGGTGATCTGAACGGCGTCGGCGAGCGAAACCTTTACGCTGCCCGACTCGTGCAACGGTGTCTTTCGCCGGCCATTCGGGGGACAGCCGGCAAAGGCCGCCCCCGGCACCCGCCCCGGTCGCAGATCCGTCGACGCCAGATCGACATCGTCAGCGTCCGCCCGCGAAACAGGGCTGGTCCCGTTGGTCCGCATCGCCTTCTCCATGACGCTCCGGCAGGCGCGGCGTGCGCGTGCCGGAGGCTACGCTAAAGCGTCATGGGTGAACGAAGAGTTAACAGTTCGGTTCCCGAGCGCAGCCCGCTGGCTGAACTGAGGGCTCGCACGCAAGTGTTATCGTAGCGGCACGGTGACACTGATCCCGGGGGTCTGGATCGGCTTGCGGTCCTCGGCGGTCTGAAACCGCGAACCCGGGGCAAATCCGAAACCCGGGTCCGGCGAATCGGAGCGATACAGCCTGACATCGACCGTCGGCCGTTCGGTCGCCGGCGCCACCGGAGCCCGGGCGTCAAAGTCGGGCGTCGGCGCCGCCTCGGCCATCGGCGGGTTCTCGGGCGGGATCGGAGGTATCGGCAGATCCTCAGCGAAAGCCGGAGAACCGAGGATCATCAGGCACAGCCAAAGCGTGCGTGTCATGGTACTGTCCCTCCAGGTCGTTCAGCCGGGGGCGGCGGCAGGCGGTGCGCGCCGCGGACATCGTGCGGCGGGTTGCCGGCCGGCCGTCCCAGCGTTCCGGATCCGGCGTCCCGCCAGGCATGCAAGGCCCAGTGAACCGAGGGGAAGGCGATCTCGTCCCACGGTATGTCGTCCCAGGCGAACAGCCGGACCTCCTGGCTTTCCGCGCCGGCGGCAAACGCCGGCCCGTCCGAACCGGCAAAGCGGGCACGGAAAATGACCTGCACCTGGCCAATACGGGCGATGCTGAACACGCCAAGGATGCCGTCGATCGCGATGGACGCTTCGGCTTCCTCCAGCGCTTCGCGCGCCGCCCCTTCCTGCAGGGTTTCGCCCAGTTCGAGATAGCCGGCGGGAATGGTCCAGAAACCGAGGCGCGGCTCGATGGCCCGCCGGCACATCAGAACCCTGTCCCCGGCCCCGATGACGGACCCGACGACCACCTTGGGATTTTCGTAGGCGACATAGCCGCAGTTCGTGCAGACGGAACGTTCCCGGTTGTCACCTTCTGGAATCAGCCTTTTGAATGAAGCCATGCTGAGGAAGCTGATCCAACACGGGCCCGGGATCAAGCAGCATGCGGTGGCTTGCGCATTTTTTGTGCAGATATGTGCGGGCCAGGCCACAGCGTGCCCCGGATTCGCAGCGCCCTTTCGCCCCGCCGCGACGACGAAGCCCTTGCCGTCTGCTCAAACCGTCAGGTCGAGCAGCGAGCCTCTGGGCATCGTCCGTGCCGGCGCCCCGGACGGAGCGGCCGCGGCCTTGGGCGGCTGCGGCGTCGCGGGCGCCGCCGCCGGCTGCGGGTTGAGCGCCCGAACCGGCTGCGGGCGGGCAGCCGGAGCAATCGGGGCGGCTGCCTTGGCGACCCCGGAAAGTGTCGTAGGGGACAACATGGCGGCCACTCTGCCGCAAGAAGGTAAACAAACCGTTAATCAAACGACCTCGGCATGCGAAATTTCCCGCAACATGCGCGCCGCCTCGGCCAGATCCGCCTCCACCTCGCCGGCGACCGCGGTGGACAAGGTGAGCGAGTCGCCGTCCCGCGCCGCCGCCAGGATCATGCGCAAACGGGTTTCCAGCGCGGCCATGCCGTATCCGCCGGCCATGCCCACCATGGCATGGGCATGCGCGATGATCGCGCCCGGACTTCCCGCCGCAATCGCCCGGCGCAATGCCGGCAGGCGGTGATCGAGATCGGCGATGCACTCCTCCACCAGGTTGATGAAGGTTTCCGGCGCCAGGTGGGTCCGCAATTCCCGGATCCGCGTCAGCGACAGCACCGCCCATGGATCGTGCGCCTGCGGCCTGGCGGATATGTCGGCCGGAGCCTTCGCCGCGGCAGCGCCCCCGGGTGCTGCCCAAACGTATGTGCGCAGGGCTTCGAGCAGCTCGGCCAGGGCGACCGGTTTGCCAAGGATGCCGTTCATTCCGGCCTCTCTGAACACCGCCGAATCCTCCTCCGTCACGTTGGCGGTCAGCGCGACGATCGGCGTCAGGCCAGCCGGGTCCGGCAGCGACCGGATCGCCCGGGTGGCTTCCTGGCCGCCCATGCCCGGCATGAAGATATCCATCAATATCAGATCGTAGGGCGCTTGCTGAACCGCCTGGACAGCCGCCTGGCCGGAACCGACGACATCGACCGAATGCCCCTCCCGCCGCAGCAGGGTCGCGGTGACGAGCTGATTCGCCAGGATGTCGTCGGCCAGCAGAATGCGGGTGCGCGGCACCGGCCGCCGCGGGTCCGCCCGCAGACGCGCCGCTGCGCTGCCATCGGCGGGTCCGGCCTCCGCCTTCGGCGCGGCGCCACCCGTCCGTGGCTCGCCCCCTTGCGACTCACCTGTTTGGATGCCGGCAGTCCGGACCGCGCTGAGCGCCTCCGCCTGAACTGAGCCGTCCCGCCGGTCCCGGAGCGGCAGCGCGGTTGCCGGAAGGCTGATCCAGAACGCATTGCCGCTGCCCCCGTCTTCCCGGGTCCAGGGTTCGCAGCCGATTTCGCCGCCCATCAGGGCCATCAGATGATGGCAGATCGACAACCCCAGGCCGGTGCCGTCGAGCTCTTCGCCTTCGGGCCGATCGGCGCGGGAGAACGGCCTGAACAGGGTTTCACGTTCGTGCCGCGGGATCATCGGCCCGCCATCCTTGACCATGAGCGTGGCCGCACGGGACTCGTCCGGTCCCGGTTCAGCCGTTAGCCAGACCTCTCCCGGCCGGGCGTATTTGAGCGCGTTCGAGAGCAGGTTGAGCAGCACCTGCCGCAGCCGCCCGGGGTCGGTCAGCAGTGTCGCCGGCGTGCCTTGGGCCACGCCGATACGCAGCGCGATCCCGCGCTCCGCCGCCTGCGGCGCGAACATTTCGGTGCACGAGCCGAGCAACTGGCGCAGATCGAACAGGCCTGGCCGGATGACCAGTTTTCCGGCCTCCATCTGCGACAACGCCAGGATGTCGTTGAGCAGGCCGGACAGCGCGTCGCCGGACTGCCGTGCCAGTGCCAGCAGCGATTGCTGCGGCGGCGACAGAGCGCTGTCGCCGAGCAGGCGCAAGGTGTTGAGCAGGGTGTTCAGCGGCGTGCGGATTTCATGGCTGACGATGGCGACGAAGCGGGACTTCGCGGCATTCGCCGCTTCCGCCCCGGCGTGCGCCCGGCGCAGCTCCTCCTCGATCCGCTTGTGATCGGTTATGTCGGAATACAGCGTGACGAAGCCGCCGTCCGGCAGCCTGTTGCGCCGCAATTCGAGCATGCGCCCCTCGGGCGTCTGCCGTTGCACCACGCCGTACGGCGCCGCGCGCACCGCAGCGATCCGCCGCTCCACTTCCGCCTCGGGATCGTCTATGCGCCCGAACTGGCCGGTGGCGACCTGGGCGCGCAGAACCTCCTGCATCGGCAGGCCGACGCGCAGGATCTCCTCCGGAACGCCCGCGATCCGCGGAAACCGGGCGTTCCATTCCACCAGGCGCAGATCGCCGTCGAACATCGAAACGCCGTCGGCCATGCCGGCCAGCGTCGCCTCCAGGCGCTCTGCTTTGGCGGTCACCAGGGAGCGGGCGGCCTCGAGTTGCGCATTGGCGGCGGTGAGGATCCCGCCGTCCCTGGCCATCGAATGCTCCCGCTTGCGGGCAAGGCGGGTCCCGTTGACCAGCAGCCCGGCGAGGCCCGCGAGCAGCGCAGTGATGCAGACGGCGAAGATTTCAGCTTCCCGGCGCCAGGTGGTGGCCGGGATCATGGCCTCCGCTTCGTCCATCGCCACGACCAGCACGAGATCCCGGCCGGGAATGCGCCGCCAGGCGTGGATGCGCTGCTCCGGGTCGTTTGCGGTCGGTCCGGTCCACTGGCCCTTGTCGCCGCGCTGGATGGCGGCGAACATCCGGGTCTCGCTGACGCTGACATCGGGATCGATCGCCGCGGGGCCGACGGTTCCGCGCATCTTGCCGTCGTTCAGCCCGATCAGGGTGACGAAGCCGCCGCGGCCGAGATCGGTTTGCCTGAAGACGTCGATGATCGCCGCGATGCGGTAGTCGGCGTCGATCACGCCGGCGAACGACCCGTCGGGATGGTGCAGCGGCCGGGCCACGTTCATGTGCCATTGCCGCATGAAGGCGTCGATGGTGGCCGGCCCGATATACATCGTGCCGGCCGGCGCATCCGGTGCCGACAAAGCTTTGAAGTAGTCCAGCCCGGAGACATCCGCATTGATCGCCGGCAGCACGGAGGACTGGCGGACGATCCCGGCGGCATCGGTCAGCACCATGTCGCGGCTGATCCCGCTGAGCACCACCGCCTGGCTGCGCCGGGACTCGAGATTGAAATCGTTCGGATTTTGTTCCCGGGCGGTCGCCAGCATCTGCAGCGTCTGGTCGAGCGCCAGGAGCTGGCGGTTGATCTGCTCGGTCAGCGTCAGCGCCTCGTTGTTCAGCGTCGCGCTGACCCGGGCAGCATTCTCCAGCCGCTGCGCCTGGATGGCGCGCAGCGTGCCCATCCAGGTCAGCCCGATCAGAACCGCCGCCGCGAAGACGATTCCCCAGGCGCCAATCAGGTGTTTGTCCGGCTTCATGATCCCGAGAACGATGCTGCATAACGCCAACGGCGGGGCGCAATGCGCCCTCCGTTGCCGTCCTACGCCAGATGGGACCGTGAGCGCAACGGCCGCGCTTCGGGCGGACCCTGGCGGGAAGATTTTTTCGCCGCGCTGAAGGGTGGCCGCCGGGCGCGGCTGCCGGCGGCTTCTGTCTGCGGGCCATGAGATTGTCGCTGCGCTGTCATTAATAGGTCTGCCGCTCGAGGCCGGCCACGGGTGGCACAGCGCGTGCTTGCCGGCATCCGCGCCCGATGCGATTGTCCGGGCGTTTTTCAAGGGCCGCTCAGGCTGCCGTGTCTATACCCCTGCATGAGGACGTGATGGCAAAAATCAAGGTCAAGACCCCGGTGGTCGAGCTGGACGGGGATGAGATGACCCGGATCATATGGGGATTTATCAAGGAAAAGCTGATCCTTCCCTACCTCGATATCGACCTGAAATACTATGACCTTGGCATTGAGTACCGCGACCTGACCGACGACCAGGTGACGGTCGATGCGGCGCATGCGATCGCGCAATACGGCGTCGGCGTGAAGTGCGCGACGATCACGCCGGATGAGGCGCGGGTCAAGGAGTTCGGCCTCAAGCGGATGTACCGCAGCCCGAACGGCACGCTGCGCAACATCCTCGACGGCACGATCTTCCGCGAGCCGATCATCTGCCGGAATGTGCCGCGGCTGGTGCCGCACTGGACCAGGCCGATCGTCATCGGCCGGCATGCCTATGGCGATGTCTACCGGGCGGTGGAGATGCGGATCCCGGGGCCGGGCAAGGTCACCATGTCCTACACGCCGGCGGATGGCGGTCCGACCCAGACGCTGGAGGTGCATAATTTCGGCGAGGGCGGCGGCGTCGCCATGTCGATGCACAACACCCGCGTCTCGATCGAGGGGTTTGCGCGCGCCAGCTTCAACTACGCGCTGATGCGCGGCTGGCCGCTGTATTTCTCGACCAAGAACACCATCCTGAAGACCTATGACGGCTTCTTCATGCGCACCTTCGCCCGCATCTACGAGACCGAATTCAAGGAGGAGTTCGCCAGACGCGGCCTGACCTATGAGCACCGGCTGATCGACGACATGGTCGCCTGCGCCCTGAAATGGAATGGCGATTACGTGTGGGCGTGCAAGAACTACGACGGCGACGTGCAGTCCGACACGGTGGCGCAGGGCTTCGGCTCGCTCGGGCTGATGACCTCGGTGCTGCTCAGCCCGGACGGCACGAAGGTGGAGGCGGAGGCGGCGCACGGCACCGTCACCCGGCATTACCGGCAGCACCAGCAGGGACAGGAGACCTCGACCAACCCGATCGCCTCGATCTTCGCCTGGACGCGCGGGCTGATCCACCGCGGCCAGTTCGATGGCACGCCCGACGTGACGGCGTTCGCCGAGACGCTGGAGCGGGTCTGCATCGAGACGGTCGAGGCGGGATACATGACGCGGGACCTGTCGGCGCTGATCAGCCCCGACCAGCCGTGGCTGAACACTCAGGCGTTCCTGGCGAAGCTGGACGAGAATTTGCAGAAGGCGATGAGGTAGGACGCGTTGAAACCGTCATGGCCCGGCTTGTCCGGGCCACCTGTCGCGGCACGTGCGGCTATAGGTGGCCCGGACAAGCCGGGCCATGACAGTTCAGCAGCCTCCGCCGCCTGTCCACTCAGCCTGAAAGCGCTCTACCCCACCGCCGCCAACACCGCGTTGAGCGTCCCGCTCGGGCGCATGACCGCCTTCACCTTGGCGTCGTCCGGCTTGTAATAGCCGCCGATGTCCGCAGCCTGTCCCTGCACCGCGGCGAATTCGGCGACGATCTTCTCCTCATTGTCCGCGAGCGCCCTGGCCAGCGGCGCGAAGTGCTCGGCGAGCGCGTGGTCGTCCGTCTGCGCCGCCAGTTCCCGCGCCCAGTACATGGCGAGGTAGAACTGGCTGCCCCGGTTGTCGAGCTCGCCGGTCCTGGGCGAGGGCGATTTGCGGTTGTCGAGCAGGGCGCCGGTGGCGGCGTCCAGCGTCCTGGCCAGGATTCCGGCCCTGGCATTGCCGGTCTTGATGCCGAGATCCTCCAGGCTCGCCGCCAGCGCGAGGAATTCGCCCAGCGAATCCCAGCGCAGGTGGTTCTCCTGGACCAATTGCTGCACGTGCTTGGGCGCCGAACCGCCGGCGCCGGTTTCGTACATGCCGCCGCCGGCCATCAGCGGCACGATCGACAGCAGCTTCGCGCTGGTCCCCAGTTCCATGATCGGGAACAGGTCGGTCAGGTAGTCGCGCAGGATGTTGCCGGTGACCGCGATCGTGTCGAACCCGCGGGCCAGCCGCTCGAGCGTGTAGCGCATCGCCCGCACCTGCGACATGATCTGGATGGTCAGGCCGGTGGTGTCGTGGTCCTTCAGGTAGGCGGTCACCTTCTTGATCACCTCGGCCTCGTGCGGGCGGTACGGGTCCAGCCAGAACACCGCCTCCATGCCCGAATTGCGGCAGCGCGTGACCGCAAGCTTCACCCAGTCGCGTATCGGCGCGTCCTTGACCTGGCACATGCGCCAGATGTCGCCTTTCTCGACGGTCTGCGTCAGCAGCACCTCGCCGGTGGCCAGGTCGGTGATGTTGGCCACGCCGTCCTCCGGGATCTCGAAGGTCTTGTCGTGCGAGCCGTATTCCTCGGCCTGCTGCGCCATCAGGCCGACATTCGGCACGGTGCCCATGGTGCGCGGGTCGAACGCGCCATGCCATTTGCAGAAGTTGATCAGCTCCTGGTAAATGCGCGCGAACGTGCTCTCCGGCATCACCGCCTTGACTTCCTTGAGCCGCCCGTCGGCGCCATACATCTTGCCGCCGGCCCGGATCATCGCCGGCATCGACGCGTCGACGATGACGTCGCTCGGCGAATGGAAGTTCGTGATGCCCCGGGCGGAATCGACCATCGCGAGTTCCGGCCGGTGCTCCAGGCAGGCGTGCAGGTCGCGCATCACCTCGTCGCGCTGCGATACGGGCAGTGCGGCGATCTTGTCGTAGAGATCGACCATGCCGTTGTTGACGTTCACGCCCAGGCTGTCGAACAGAGCGGCGTGCTTCTCGAATGCTTCCCTGTAGAAGATCTTCACGCAGTGACCGAACACGATGGGATGCGACACCTTCATCATCGTGGCCTTGACGTGCAGCGAGAACATCACGCCGGACTTGCGCGCATCCTCGATCTCCTGCTCGTAGAATTCGCACAGCGCCTTGCGGCTCATGAACATCGAATCGATGATCTCACCGTCCAGCAGCGCAACCTTGGGCTTCAGGACCAGCGCTGTGCCGGATTTGGTGATCAGCTCCATCTTCACGTCGCGGGCGCGGTCCAAGGTCATCGACTTCTCGCCGTGGTAGAAGTCGCCGCTGCGCATATGCGACACGTGCGAGCGCGACGCCTGCGCCCATTCGGCCATCGCGTGCGGGTTCTTGCGGGCGTACTCCTTCACCGCGCGCGGCGCCCGGCGGTCGGAGTTGCCTTCGCGCAGCACCGGGTTGACGGCCGAACCGATGCATCGGGCGTAGCGTGCCCGGATGGCTTTTTCCTCGTCGGTCTTCGGGTCGCCGGGATAGTCGGGGACCTTGTAGCCCTTGGCCTGGAGTTCTTTGATCGCGGCGAGAAGCTGCGGCACCGACGCGCTGATGTTCGGCAGCTTGATGATATTGGCGTCGGGCTCGAGCGTCTTGCGGCCCAGTTCGGTCAGCGTATCGGGCACGCGCTGGTCTTCCGTCAGGTACTCGGGGAAACTGCTCAGTATGCGCGCCGCGACGGAGATGTCGCTTTCCTCCACCCGCACCCCCGCCGGCCCGGTGAAGCTGCGGATGATCGGCAGGAAAGCGTAGGTCGCCAGCAGCGGCGCTTCGTCGGTGAGCGTATAGATGATAGTCGGATCGGTGGTCATGTGGGTCCTCCGCGCTGGCCGCAGCAGGCAACGCCGTTCCGGTGGAGTCAACTCGGTTTACGCGCTCGATTGAGACACTGCGGGCAAACCGCCCGGATCTGAGAGCATTATTAAACCTACTCGGGAACGGCCACCGCACTAAGCCCCGAGTCACGAAAGGAGATGCCAATGCACGATCCGACCGAAACCGCCGGGCTTCGCGACTATCCGCTCGCCCGCCGCGGCGTGCTGATGACCGGCCTGATCAGCGGCTTCACCCTCGCCACGCAACGGGTGGAGGCGCAGGCGATCCACACCGATACCGGGGGCCTGGATGCCGGCGAGGCGCAAATTCCGACAAACGACGGCAAGCTGCCGGCCTATTTCGCCAGGCCGGCGCGCAAGGGCACGTTCCCCGTGGTGCTGGTGAACGAGGAGATCTTCGGCGTCCACGAGTATATCAAGGACGTCTGCCGGCGGCTGGCCAAGGCGGGCTTCTTCGCGGTGGCGACGGAGTACTATGCGCGCATCGGCGACCTGTCGAAGATGACCGACCCGCAGCAGATCGTGCGCGATGTGATCTCGAAGACGCCGGACGGGCAGTATATGGCCGATCTGGACTCGACGGCGGCGTGGGCGCTGGACAATGGCGGCAGTGCCACGCGCGTCGGCGTGTTGGGGTTCTGCCGCGGCGGGCGGCAGACCTGGCTGTATGCGGCGCATAGTCCGCATCTGAAGGCGGCGGTTGCGCTCTATGGCCCGTTGGGTGGGACACCGTCGCCGATACAGCCGCTGACCGCGCTGGATGTGGCGGACAAGATCAAGTGCCCGCTGCTGGGGCTTTACGGCGGGCAGGACGCCGGCATTCCGGTCGATCAGGTCCGCCAGGCCGAGGCGAAGGCCAGGGCGGCGCACGAGATCGTCGAGATCGTCATCTATCCGGACGCGCTGCATGGCTTCCACGCCGACTACCGGCCGAGCTACCGGCAGGCGGATGCGGAAGACGCCTGGAACCGGGCACTGGCGTGGTTCCGGCGCTTCGGGGTGACTCCGGCGGGGTGAGTTGAGCCGCGGCCGGGCCGGGGACAGTCCGGCCGGACCATGACGGATCAGCGACGCACGCTGCCCTCGGTTCTCATGGACCTCAACCGCCCGTGAACTCCCGGCCGGTAGCCGATGAGTCGCTATCGGGCTAAGCACCACCCCTTGGCGGGGGATGGAATGGCGTTTCGTATCTGGATACTCATGGCGATTCCGGCATTGGGCCGGCCCGCTGCCTCGAAGCGCGGCGATCCCGGGGCGGCCGCCGAACCGCTCCCGGGCATCCGGGAAGGGACTGCCAGGGTTCGGTAAGTCATGCTGTCACGCCGCCTCGCCCTTGCCGGACCCGCTCTGGCCGCTCTGTCTGGCACCGCGGCGGCGCAGGACGGCCGGGATGCCGGCTCCGATCTTCTGCTGCTGGCGCCCGACAGCCTGCCCGGCTCGGTGAAGACCGCCAGCGGAATCGCAGCGCGGCTGGGCGGCCCCGACGCCCGCCTGCGGGCCGAGGCGTCCCGCGGACTCATCGACGCCGCCGCCCGCCTGGCCGATCGGCCGAACGCGGTGTCGGCGGTGCTGCCGTCGGTGACGCTGGCCTATATGATCCGGTCCGGGTTGCCGCCGAGCGGCGTCTACGCCCTGCGTTTCATCGCGCGGCTGGGGATCGATGAGCTGCACGTGCTGGCATCGCAGCGCATCGCCGGATTGGCCGATCTCGCGGGGCAAAAGGTTGCTTTGGGTCCGCAGGGGAGCACGACTCAGGCGACCGCGGCGGTCCTGCTGGACCGGCTGCCGTTGCGAGTCGATCCGGTGTATCTGGAGCACGATCAGGCGCTGGCGGGGGTGCTGCGGGGGGAGATCGCGGCGATGATGCTGGTCGCCCCGGCGCCCGTGCCGCTGCTGCGGCAGGTCAGCCTGTCGGACCATTTGCATTTCCTGGCCGCCGGCGAAACCGGCAACGCGCCCGCGGGCCTGTTGCCGGCATTGATCCTGCCGGAGGATTACCCGCAGTTGGGCGGCGCCGAGGCGGGACGCGGCCGGGCGGTCGCCACGCTGGGCGTGCCGATGGTGCTGGGATGCTTCAACTGGTCCGGCGCGACGCCGATGTTCGCGGCGCTGGCCAGGCTCGGCGATCTGTTGGTGGAGCGCGGCAGCGGGCTGCGGGGCTTCGACATGGCGGCGGACGTTGCCGGCTGGGAGCGGTTTCCGCCGGTCGCGGACTGGCTGGCGCGCGGCCGGGCGGGAACGATTCAGGATGCCGCATTCGGGAGACGCCGGGCACCCCCGGCGGACACGGGCGGCGGAGGTGCCGCGCCCGCTCCGGCGAACCCCGGTTCGGCCGCGGAGCAGAAGGAGCGGCTGTTCCAGCAGTTCCTCAAGTGGCGGCGGGGGGAGTAGCCCCAGCCACTCGTCATGGCTCGGCTTGTCCGGGCCATCTGTCGTGGCACGTGCGGCTACAGGTGGCCCGGACAAGCCGGGCCATGACGGTAAGGAAACGATACCGTCCGCTTACCCCAGACTTATCGGCTGCTCCGGAAAGGCAAGCTGATCGCGCCGGCGCCAGCTCGGCCGGACGTAGTTGATCTCCATCAGCCGGCGGACGCCAACGATTTTGCGCTTCTCGAACCCGTGCCAGGTCGCCGGGCCGGCGATGAAGATCGTCGCGGAGTTGAACTCACCCGATGACCGCGCCACCCATTTCCGGTCCGCGTCATAGATGTCGGTGCCCCATTCCGCGGACTCCGGCCCGTGGAACAGGTAGATCACCATCGAGAACAGCTTTTCCGGAATGTCGCGATGCGGCTCCAGCCAGGCGCCGTCGATATCCTGGATGTATTCCACCCGCAGATAGCCGCCCTCGACCGCGATGTCGCAGGTCTCGGCCAACTGCCGCGCCACCGCCGGGCGCTGCAGGGCGTCGGCCAGCGCTGCGAGGCACTGAAACCCTTCGCGCAAATTCGGCGTAATGAACGTGCGCTGGTCGTTGTAGGTGCCGCGCGTCCCGTCGGTGTCGCCGAGAAAGGCCGGGCAAATCGGCAAAGTCAGAATGCCGGTGACCAACTCGATCGGGAACACCTCTTTCAGCTTCCAGGTGCGGTACGGCCACTCCGAGCGTTCCGAGCTGCGCAGCGCGTGCAGGAACTGCCGCTCGATGACGTCGGCCGAAACGTCAGGTGGGAATTTCATTACTTTGCTCCGGGCAACCGCCGCGGCGCCCAGTCGATCATCTTGCGCAGCAGCGGCACCGATTTGGCGAAGGCGCTGACGCTATGCCGCGCATATTCCTTGCGCACATAGGCTTCGGAATCGACGTAGCAGAGCTGCAGGCTCATGCGCTGGCCCTTCTGCGGCAGGAAGCCATGCCAGGAGTGGTCGCACACGCGGAACATCAGCATGCGCCCGAAAATCGGCGCATACTCGAACGCGTAGTCCTCGCGGTCCTCGCTGCGCAGCACCCGCAGCTTGCCCTTCTCGTACGGCCATTCGCGGGAGAACCCCAGCAGCACCGTAATGATCTTGTGCTTGCTGTCGGGGTGGGCATAGCCCTCATTATAGTTGCCCGAGGTGTTGCCCATCATGACGATGCAGGGCGGCCGCTTGCTCAGGTCGATGTCGAACTTTTCTTCCACCAGATGGCGGAAGCGCGCGCTGAGCAGGTCCTTGACCACCGCCTCGAAGCGCGGGCCGCGCACGAGGTCGGGCAGGCCGTAGCTGCCGCGATCGGGAATCACCGGCGCATCGGCCAGAACCTCGTCCTTCAGCCGGGCAGGCAGCGCTTCCTCGATATAAGTGTAGTCGTACGGATCGTGCCGCAGTTCCGCCGCCGCAACCGCGGCTTCGTCGATCATCGACAGGGGGGCGTCGGTTTCGCTCATGTCAGGTTCCTTCCGGAAACGAGGTGCCGTCAGCAAAATGTTAAAATTGCGGCAGCGCCGGTGCGTCATGCGGGGCGATGGCGATGCCCTCGACCTCGATCAGCCATTCCGGCCGGCACACCGCGCCGCGCAGGATCAGCCGCGGAATCCGCGGAAAGCGTTCCGCCAGATACCCTTCGGCGATGCCGTAGTCGCTGGGATCGCGCAGATAGACCAGGAAATGCGTCATGTCCCCGATTCCCGCGCCGCCCGAGCGCAGCAGGGCGTCGATGTTTTCGATCGTCCGTTCAAGCTGGCGGTGCACGTCGCCGCGGTGCACGACCTCGCCCGACGTATCGATGCTTGCCGTTCCTGAAATGAAATGATGCGCCCGGTCGGCGTACGCGATGCGCGTGCCGCGCTCGAACGTGACGTCGTAGTCCTTGGTGGCGCAGAGACGGTCGAAGTCGTTCAGGTACGAAACCTGCTCCTGGCGCAGCCCGAGGACGGAATACGCATCCAACAGCACTGTGTCATAACGATGCGAGCAGGCGCCCTCGATGCCGGTGCTGGCGATGTAATGCGTGTCGCGCTTGAGCCCCTGCTGCTCGAACAGCGCGGTGCGGGCGGCGACCATGTCCTGGTAGAAGAAGTCCACGTCCTTGACGTAGATCCAGGTGCGCACGCAGTTATCGGCGAGCGTCGCACCCCTGGCGGACAGCGTCCCGATCAGCCGGTCGAAGACCTCGCGGGTCTGTTCGGCGGTGGAGCCGGGCTGCTCGATGTTGGTCGCGCAGAGCCGCGTGCTCCAGAGATGGCCCAGCCCGTTCGACTCGACCAGCATGCTTTCAGGCGAAAGGATGCTCTTGCGCAGCGGCGCCGGGCTTTCGAGGTGATAGGCGAGCAGCGCCACCTTGGAGTCGGGCAGCGGTGGCTGCTGCACCATCGACACCGCGACCGGGCTGTCCAGCGGCTCCTGGAACAGGCTGCTCTGGCGCAGCAGCGCGGCCTGGTTGGCAATGTCGCTGAGATAGATGCGCCGGAAGATGGCACTTTCCGGCGGCAGGTTGAGGGATTGCAGCGCCTCGGCATAACGCTGCGCCACGGTGTCGATCTGCCGCGCCAGGCTGAGCTGCCCGGGCGCTTCGATGGTGATGTAATGTTCGGTGCAGCCGGAAGAGCCACGGTAGCTGCGCAAGGCGAGTCCGTTGTCGGGACGTGGCATAAATGGTTCCTCAATTGCGAACGATGTCAACAAAAAGGCCGATTCTCGCGGCGGTGGATCGTTCCTGAGTGGACGGCTTCTAGGTTGCGGGAGTCGCGCGCGTCTTTGATCTGGATCAAGCGGCGCGGCTGGGGGTGGGGGCATGAACCGGTCGTGGCGGTGTCCTGCCGGGGCCGGTTTCCAATTTGGTCTTTGTGCCGTACATCTTTTTTCGACGCAAAGTTCGCAGAGCAGAACACAGAGCGCGCAGAGTAAGGTATTTGAAACATTGGTAATTGTCAGGCATAGACGATCTCTGAGTAGTCTGCGCTCCGCTCCGCGAACTCTGCGTGGACTCGCGCAGCCGGTGCGCCCGCCCGCGCTTCCGGTTCGCAACATCAGGCAACGCTTCCTTACCGTTCTGGCGGCTTCGCTACTCTGTGCCACCGCGGCCGCGGCGGACGCGCCCCGCATGCAGGTGGATTCGGCCTGGCCGAAGCCGCTGCCGCACGACTGGGTGCTGGGCGAGGTCTCCGGCGTCGCCGTCGATGCCGCGGACAACGTCTGGCTCATCCAGCGCCCCGCCAAGGCTCACGCTGCCCCCCCGGTGATCGAATTCGACCCGGCCGGCACTGTGCTGCGCGCCTGGGGCGGCCCGGGAACGGGCTACGACTGGTTCCAGAGCGAGCACGGCATCACCATCGACGCGAAAGGCTTCGTCTGGCTCGGCGGCAACGGCGCCAACGACGGTCAGGTGCTGAAATTCACCCAACAAGGCGTCTTCCTGTTGCAGATCGGCCACCCCGCGGCGGGCGCCGCGAGCAACGACGTGACGCGGCTCGGCCGCCCGGCCGGCGTGGCGGTCGATGCGGCGGCGCACGAGGTCTACATCGCCGACGGCTACGGCAACCGCCGCATCATCGTCTTCGACTCGGAGACCGGCGCCTACAAGCGGCACTGGGGCGCCTATGGCGAGCGTCCCTCCGACGCTGCGCAGCATTACGACCCGCGCGCGCCGCTGCCGCGGCAGTTCGGCCGCCCGGTGCACTGCGTGAAGCTCGCCGCCGACGGCCTGGTCTATGTCTGCGATCGTCAGAACGACCGCATCCAGGTGTTCCACAAGGACGGCCGGTTCGTCACGGAATACCGGATCGCGCCGGAGACCACCGGCCTCGGCAGCGTGTGGGACCTCGGGCTGTGGCCGGACGCCGGCCAGACGCTGCTGTTCAACGGCGACGGCCGCAACGAGGTGGTCCGCATCCTGCGCCGCGCGGATGGCGTTGTGCTGGGCGTGTTCGGCCGTCCGGGGCGGGGGCCGGGGGAGTTCCACTGGGTGCACAGCCTGGCGATCGACAGCCGCGGCGACGTGTTCACGACCGAGGTGGATGGCGGCAACCGGGTGCAGCGGTTCGTGCCGGAGGCGGGGCGGTGAGATTTCGGCTGGTAATCGGTGGCCGCGGCGCCGGCTATGCCGTGATGGTCCGGTGGCCCGGATAAACCTCGGTAGCGACGGAACGGAAAGTTCGGTCCGGGGCACCCGCCCGGGATTTCGCGGTCGCCTCCGGCTTTAAGGGTCGTGGATACCTGGCCTGTGTCAGGGTATCATGCCCTGATGGGCCAGGATGTACGTGCAGCCACCAGCCATGATCTCGGCACTGTCGAGGCCATCGTTCGATCAGCCTACTCCCGCTACGTGTCTCGCATCGGGCGAGAGCCGGGACCAATGCTCGATGACTATGAGCAACTGATCCGGGACGGCCGCGTCCATGTCATCGAACACGATGACAAAGTGCAGGGCGTTCTCGTGCTGATACCGCAAGAAGACGCGCTGCTTCTTGACAACGTGGCGGTTTCGCCATCGGCGCAGGGCCTGGGTCTGGGTCGCAGGATGCTGCAGTTCGCCGAGGCTGCCGCCGTCGATGCGGGCTACCGCTTCATCCGGCTCTATACGAACGAGGCTATGACGGAGAACCTCGAACTCTATACCCGGGCAGGTTATTCCGAGACGCATCGGGTCGAGGAAAAGGGGCTGCGGCGGGTCTATATGATGAAGCCGGTTGCCTGAGTGATCGCGCGACAGGCAGGCAGAAAACCACGGTTTGATGCTCGAGCCGCAAACCGTGCCGCCGGGAAACCCGTCCAGCGTCGGGGTCTATGCTGAAACGGGGAGATCGGGCCGGGATGCGCAGGCGGGATCAATCCTGCCGGTAGTTCGGCGCCTCGCGGTCGATCGCCACGTCGTGCACATGGCTCTCCCGCAATCCAGCCCCGGTAACGCGCCGGAAGCGGGCATTGGTCTGCAGCGACAGGATATCGGCGCTGCCGGTGTAGCCCATGCCCGCCTTCAGCCCGCCGACAAGCTGATGCACAACGTTGCTGACGCTACCCTTGTAGCCGACGCGGCCCTCCACCCCTTCCGGCACCAGTTTGAGCTGGTCCTTGATGTCCTGCTGGAAATACCGGTCAGCAGACCCGCGCGCCATCGCGCCGAGGCTGCCCATGCCGCGATACGACTTGTACGATCGGCCCTGGTAAAGGAACACCTCCCCGGGCGCCTCCTCGGTCCCGGCGAGCAGGCTGCCAATCATGCAGCAGTCTGCTCCGGCGGCGATGGCTTTGACCACGTCGCCGCTGGTGCGCATGCCGCCGTCGGCGATGGCGGGAACGCCCTTCTCCTTGCAGGCGGCGGCGGTTTCCAGCACCGCGGTGAACTGCGGCACGCCGACACCGGCGACGATTCGCGTGGTGCAGATGCTGCCGGGGCCAATGCCGATCTTCACGGCGTCAACGCCGGCGGCGATCAAAGCGAGGGCACCTTCCGGCGTGGCGACGTTGCCGCCAATCACCTGCGCGGCGTTGGATGCCTTCTTGATCGCTTCGATGGTGCGCAGCACGCCCTCGGAGTGGCCATGCGCGGTATCGACGACAATGACATCGCATTCCGCGGCGATCAGTGCGCGGGCGCGGGCTTCGCCGTCAGGCCCGACTCCGGTGGCTGCGGCGACGCGCAGGCGGCCAAGCTCGTCCTTGTTGGACAGCGGGTGCGACTCGGCCTTGTCCATGTCCTTGACGGTGATCAGGCCGATGCAGCGATACGCCTCATCGACGACGATCAGCTTCTCGATGCGGTGCTTGTGCAGCAGGTGGCGGGCGCGTTCCGGGCCGACATCGTAGGTTACCGTGACCAGGTTTTCCCGGGTCATCAGCTCATAGACCTTGAGGCTGGGCTCGGTGGCGAAGCGGACGTCGCGGTTGGTGACGATGCCGACAAGGCGGTTGGTGTCGCGTTCGACGACCGGAATGCCGCTGATGCGGTGGGAGGACATCAGCGCCTTGACGTCGGCCAGGGTCTGGTCCGGATGGATGGTCAGCGGGTTCACCACCATGCCGGATTCGTATTTTTTGACCTTGCGGACCAGGCCGGCCTGTTCCTCGGGCGTCATGTTCTTGTGGATCACGCCCATGCCGCCGAGCTGTGACATGGCGATGGCCATTTCCGCCTCGGTAACGGTGTCCATCGCCGCGGAAATCAGCGGGATATTCAGCGAAATCGTCCGGGTCAGCCGGGTGACGGTGCTGGTGAGGGATGGCAGCACCTGAGAATAGGCGGGAACCACAAGCACGTCGTCGAAAGCGAGCGCTTCCTCCACACGCGCGGCCCCGATGCGCAGGGCGGGCGAAGCGGGGAGCGAGCCGGGGGGATTTTCGAGGTCCATGGGCGGGTGAGCCTTTCCGCTACCTTGGCGCCCCCACATAGGCGGATGGTCGCCTGTCCGCAAGCGTTGCCTTCATGACAGGCGCCGATCGGCCTCATGGCGTGGTGGATTGCCGCGCGGGTGCGGCGGCCGGGTTGCGATGGGCTTCATCGGAACGGCAGAGGCAGCCGGCGGATTTTTATTGAGATCAGTGAAATATTTCAATAACAAAACGCAACAAAAAAGACGGATGGAATGACTAAATTCGGACAAATAATCTATTTCGTTCCTCACGGTTTTGTGATAGGCCCTTGCGGGAAGCGTGACGCGGGTCACGCAGCTCCAACCTTCACCGCGGAGGCACCTGTGCTTTCCTTTAAGAAATTGCTGGCCGCCGTTTGCCTTGCCGCGGCCACGTGGGCCCCTCAGGCGGCACATGCAACGACATTCCTGACGTTCAGCCAGACCGGCGACGATCCCATCGTCGCAACCAGGACCGGATCGTCGACGCACATCACCATGTCCGACTCGATCTCGATCAGCGTCATCGATGCCACCGGCTACACCCTGCCGATGGCCGGCTATATGACGATCAGCGCGCAGAACGACGGCCCGGCCACCTTGGGGGGGAATGGCTATGCCTCCCAGAACTATTCGGGAACTTTCAGCATCACCAACGGTGGCAGCACGAATTTCCTCTCGGGCACGTTCAACGATGCGTTGGTATCGGGCAAAAGCACCGGTGGCACTTTCACCGCCTCGCAACCCCCGGCGAATGAGCTTTCGTTTACGTCGAATGTCATTTCCGGCGCGGATCTCGCGGAGGTGCCGGCGATGAGCCTGGCCTTTACCAACATCAATGCCCCGATTTCGATCGTGAGCAACACTCTGGACAGCTTCACCGCGAATATCGGCGGAACGTTTTCCGGGAGCTACGCCACGCCTGAGCCCGCCAGCATCGCAGTGCTGCTTGTCGGGCTGATGGGGATCGGCTTGGTGCGGCTTCGTCACGGCTGAAACATCGGCTGGTTTCCGGCCCATAGGCTGACGCGAGACCGGCCGGGCAACCGCCGGCCGGTTTCGTCATACCCATGCCGCAACGCTCTCACGTCCGTGTCCGGGCGGCACGCCGCTGCCCGCTTCGGTGCGGATCGCCAACTCAATCCTTGCTTTTATGCTGCGCTGCACAATATCCTCATCCGAGGCGCCCGAACGCGCTGACGACTGAAGGTATATGCATCATGAGACGATCGGATCAGCACGAGCCCGGCCGGAACCCGTCCCAACAGGGCACGTCCTTTGCCGCATGGCTTCCGGTCCTGGCCGCCATGGCGATCATGGTGACCGGCTGCGTCAGCACCTTCCTGGTGCTGCAACTGGATGAATTCCGGCCGAAGGTCGGCGACATCGTGGTGTTCAGGCCGGGGTCGCAGGACGCCGACATGTGGCAGATGAACATCCCCGCGACACCCGTCTCGGCAACCGGCCAGCCGGCCGGTGAATGCTCGCTCGACCCCAATGCGATGGCGGCCACCGGCGGGAGTCTCGTGGTCGAAAGTCGTCGCACCGAGCCATCCCTGCAGTATGTGGTGCACTGGGTCGGCATGCAGACGTATGCGAAGCCCGGAAGCTGCGGTTCGGACGTTGACGTGCTGGTGTCCCGGACGGATCTGCAGCGCCTCGCCAACGCCGCCGGCGGCTTCGGCGTCGGGGACAAGGGGATCACGCAGTAGCGCCACCATCGGCGGATACGCGACCGGAGCGCCCTGGCCGCGCCGGGAGGATGTGTTAGGCTGGACCGATGTCCTCCCGGCATGTCGACCCCCCGGCTGCGGTATTTGAGGCGCTGCTCGTGCCGCACCGCAGCCTCAGTCCGCGCAGCGCGAGTGCCGTGGCCCTCGCCCTGGTGGCGATCAGCCTGACGATCGGGCTGCGCTTTCTGCTGCTCGGCGCCTGGCCGGTCCTGGTTTTCAGCCTGCTCGAGGTCCCGCTGCTGGGGGTGCTGCTGGCCGTCAACCTGAGGCGCGCCAGAGCGTGCGAGCTGATCCTGCTGGATCGTCTGACCCTGACGGTGACGCAAACAGACCCAAGCGGCCGGCGCAGGAGATTTTCCCTGCCCGCCGCATGGTTGCAGATAAACCTGGAAGCAGGAGCCTGCGGATCTCGTCTTATGCTGAGCAGCGGCGGCCATGGCCGGGAAATCGGCGCGTTCATGCACGAGCCGGATCGCGCCATGCTGTTCGAGGCGTTGCGCCGGGCGATGCAAGAGGTCCGCAATCCCGGCTTCGACAATCCCCAACTGCGGGATGACTGATCCGGCGGCTTACGGCTCGGCCGGTCCCATCGACTTGATGAGATCGAATACGCGCTTGCGGATCGACGGATCGGTTATACGGTAATAGGCCCGCACCAGCTCCAGCGTCTCGCGCCGGCTGAGCGTGTCGTCCGCGAACGGGTCCTGCGATTCCGCCGAACCGCTCGTCCGGCGGCCGGTCGAGCCGCCGAAATTCGCCGCCAGACTGTCCGGCATGTCGTCGAAGAAGAAGCTTATCGGCACATCCAGCACGCGCGACAGATCGAACAGGCGCGACGCGCCGACCCGGTTCACCCCGCGCTCGTATTTCTGCACCTGCTGAAACGTCAGTCCGAGAGATTCGCCCAGACGCTCCTGCGACATGCCCAACAACGTGCGGCGAAGGCGGATGCGCGAGCCGACATGCACGTCGATGGGGCTCGGGCGGCTTTCCCGTTCACTGGCGATCACCTGTTCGGCCCCTGCCATAACTCTGAGTCCTTCTTCCTTGAGCACATCCAATAGTTCGAACGCTTGCTCCGCCAAAGGCAGTCTGGGACGGGGGAACCGGCAATCACACTACTGGTCCGCCCAGAGCAATGCAACCCGGAATTGTCACCTTTAGGAAAAATCAGCGTGATAAGGCGGCAAAAATCTCATTATGTATCAATCTTTGGACGTCCAACCGTCCCTCGTGTTTTTCGCGTAGCAAAGCTGACAATAATGAGCAGCATAGCCGCTCCGCCCGGCAACCACAAACCGGCCTTCGCGAAAAATGGTAGCGCAATCGCCGGAGGCAGCCGCACCGCCAGAAACCCGGTCTGCTGCATACCCAACCGCGCCACTTCGTGGCCGCGGGCGTCAAAGGCCGCGGAAATCCCCGTGTTCGCCGCGCGCAGCAGAGGCAATCCCTCCTCCACCGCGCGCATTCGCGCCGCCGCAAGATGCTGGCGCGGCCCGGTGGAGTTGCCGAACCATGCATCATTCGTGACATTGACGATCCAAGCCGGCCGGTGGGCTTCGTCAATGACCTGCCCGGGGAAGATCGCCTCGTAGCAGATCAGCACGCCGACGGGGGGCAACCCCGGGACAAACAGGGTCCGCGGGCCGGGGCCGCTCGCGAAGCCGCCGCCCGGCACCAGTTGCAGCGCCTCCGGCACCCAGCCGGGCGCGTACTCGCCGAACGGCACGAGGTGCCATTTGTCATAGACCGCCTCGATCGTCCCGCCCGGTCCGATGGCGAACAGGCTGTTGCGCGGTCGGTCCGCCTCATCGAAGCGGACCGCGCCGATAAGTGCCGGGGCGCCGCCCGCGGCCTCGGCGATCAGCTTGCGCGCCGGCCCGTCGTTTTCCAGCAGCGCCGGGCTGGCGGTCTCCGGCCAGACAACCACCGCGGGATGGCCGTGCGCCTGCGCGACGGCTTCCCGGGTCAGGCTGAGATAGCGCTGAAAAATCGAGACCATCAGCCCGCGGTCCCATTTCTGGCCCTGCTCGACATTGCCCTGGATCAGCAGCACCGTCAGGTCCGGCGCCGGCGGCAAGGGCTGGTTCAGCCGGACGACGCCGAAGCCGCACCAAAGCCCCAGCAGCACCAGCCCGCCGATGCGCCACGCCCAACCGAGCAGCGGTGTCGCGGCCAGCAGCAAAGTCGCCAGTGTCAGCCCGTGCACGCCGGCAAGCGCGGCGGCCTGGATCATGATGTCGCCCGGTGGTCCGGGGAATTCCCAGACGCTGCCCAACGGATTCCACGGAAAACCGGTCGCGGCGAACTGCCGGGCGAGGTCGGATAGCACCCAGGCGCCGGCCAGCGCCAAAGCCATTGGCCAGCCGGGCCGCGCCCGCCACGCCACCGCGGCGGGGATGGCGGCGAACACCGCCAGCACGGCGGCCAGCGCCGGCACCGCCAGCGGCACCAGCCACCAGAAGCGGGCAGCCTCGATCAGGATCGCCTCGGTGATCCAGTAAAGGCCGATGGTGTAAAGGCCGAAGCCGAACCACCAGCCGCGCCGCGCCGCGACCCGGGCGGTGCGGGCGCCGCGGATCAGGCACAGCAGCGCCGGGATGCCGATCAAAAGCCCGGGCAGGACGAAAAGCGGAGGCAGCGCCAGGGCGGACCCCACGCCGCCCAGGAACGCGGCGAGATCCGCCCGCCACCCGCGCAGGGCGCCAAGGCGATCGGTCAGGGAAGGCAGCATGGCGCCTGAAGTCAGCGCGTATCGCGTTCGTAATGCTTGTAGTATTTATCCGTCACGAGATCGGTTTGCACCACAACGGCGACATCGGTCGTGTTGAAGTCCGCATCGATCACCGCGCCGTCGCCGACGAAGCCGCCCAGCCGGAGGTAGCCCTTGATCAGCGGCGGCAACTTGTTCAGCGCGACGCGGGCGTCGACCGAGTCGCGGTCAAGCCGGCGCATTTCGATGTAGCGGTGCGGCAGCGCCCGCGGCCGCACGCCGGGCGGCGCGAGATGGTTGTAGTAAAGATATGTCAGCTCCATCTCCAGCGCGTCCGGGTCGATCCCCGGCAGGCTGGCGCAGCCGAACATCAGGTCGATCTTGTGCAGGAACACATAGGCCGCGATGCCGCGCCACAGCAGTTGCATCACCGCGCGGCTGCGATAGCCGCCATCGACGCAGGAGCGGCCGAGTTCCATGATGCGTCCGGGATTGGCCTCGATGCGGGAGATGTCATATTCGCCGGCCGAATAAAAGCCGCCGATGCGCGCCGCGCTGTCGCGCTGGATCAGGCGGTAGGTGCCGACAACGCTCTCCGGACCTTCGCCCAGCGTGTGGTCGACCACCAGCAAATGGTCCGCCACCGTGTCGTAGGCGTCACGGTCCCGCTCGGTGCGCGCCGTCGCCGCGTCGGGGTGGGCGCCCATTTCCTCGTAGAACACCCGATAGCGCAGCGCCTGCACCGCATCGATCTCCTGCGGACAGGCGGCGAGCCGCACGCCGAGGTTGCCGGTCCGCAATTCCGGAAAAAGCGGGATCGTATCCTCGGGGAGGATGCAGTCTTCAATCTGTGTCATCGGCCGGGTCCTTGATCGGATCGCGCAGCCGCGGGTCGCGGCCACCGGTAGGCGTAGGAGGGACGTTCTCGTTCTGCGCGTCGCGATGGTCCGGCGCGGGCGGCCCGTTACGACGCCGGCCGAACAGTTCAAGACGAAGAGAGACGACATCGAATCCGAGGCGCGCGGCGATGGCATGCATCAGCCGCTCGTGCTCCGGATCCTGAAATTCGACGACCTTGCCGGTCTCGACATCGATCAGGTGGTAATGCGGGCCGTCTTCCGTCGGCTCATACCGGGCGCGGCCGCCGCCGAAATCCCGGCGTTCCAGAATGCCGTTTTCCTCGAACAGGCGAACCGTGCGATAGACCGTCGCGATCGAGATGTGCTGATCGAGCGCCGACGCCCGGCGATAGAGTTCTTCCACATCAGGATGGTCCGCCGCGTCGGACAGGACTCGCGCGACAACCCTGCGTTGGCCGGTCATTTTCAGACCCCGATCAATGCAGAGGCGCTCAATGCGCGATTCCATAAGGCTCCTTGCGGCCGTCGCTCCGGCGCATCCTCCGCCGGAGGCGCCTGAGGAACTCGCATACAATGCCGGGGCGGGGGCAGGGAAGCCTGCTTTACGTCTTCGGCGCCGAGCCGGGGGCGAAACGGCTGCGTTTCGTCCCCTGACACGGAAGCTTCACAAAACTGTCGGAAAAGCGGAAGCGGTCACTCCGGCGCGCGGCGGGTGCCGAGGCCGATCTCCTTGGCCAGAGCGGATCGCTTGTCGGCGTAGTTCGGGGCTACCATCGGATAGCTGGGGTCGAGCCCCCATTTCTCCCGGTATTGCTCAGGCGTCAGGTTGAACGACGTCGCCAGATGGCGCTTCAGCATCTTCAGCCGCTTACCGTCCTCCAGGCAGATTATGTAATCCGGGAAGACGGACTTGCGGATCGGCACGGCCGGTTCCGGCTTCTCGACCGGTTCGGCGGGGGCTTCGTCGATCTGGGACAGCGTCTTGTAGACGTCCCGGATCAGCACCGGCAGCGCGCCGGCTTCCAGCGCGTTGTTGGCAACGTGCGCCGATACGATCCGGGCGGTGAGCCCGAGCAAATTGGGGTCAATCGGCCTTTCAGCCATCGTGGAACCTTTCTAGTCGCTTTTTGCTGGATATATATATAAGTAGCCAATCCGCCGTTTCGCAACAGCGACTGGACAAATTGAATAAAACGGAATCGTGACGCCTATGCAAGATGTAACCTGCGAGATCGACATCACCGGCGACATATGTCCCATGACTTTTGTCAGAACCCGCCTCGCGCTGGACAGGATGGCGCCCGGCGAGACCTTGCGCGTCCGGCTGAAGGGCGAGGAACCGCTGCGCAATGTCCCTCGCTCCGCGGCCGAGCAGGGGCATGAGGTGCTGGCTCAGGAAACCGATTCCCGCGGGATCAGCACGCTGTTGATTCGGCGGGGACATTAAGCCGTCCGCCGATCCCGGTCAGGTGGCATCGCGCAGCGTCAGACGTAACACCAGCGCGTCGGACAAATCGGCGTAGTAGGCGCGGCGCCGGCCTACAGGCTGGAAGCCGGCGCGGTCGTAGGCGGCGCGGGCGGCGGTGTTGCCGACGGCGACCTCGAGAAACACGGCGGCCGCACCCATCCCCGCGGCGATCGTTGCCGCCTGTTGCAGCAAAGCCGCGGCGATGCCGAGTCCGCGCGCCTCGGGGGCGACGGCCACGGTGAGAATCTCCGCTTCATCGCCCGCCACGCGCGCCAGAATCATGCCGCCGGACGGATGCAGCAGGCCGAAGACGCCGGGGAGTGCGAGCTGCTGGCTGAAGACATCCGCGCGCCACGCGTCCGGGGCGGCAAACGCCGTTGCGTGTATCGCGGCCATGACCGCGCCGTCCGCCGGGGTCGCGCGGCACAGCTTGGTTGCATGTGAGATCATCGTTTGGTGCAGGGCGCGTTGCATCTTCGTCACGGCCCGGCATCATGGTCCCGCCGGGCGGGAAGTTTCGCCTCGGGTGCGTCCACGTACAGCGGTTCGGCGGCCAGGGGCCGGATGGCGCCGCGAAACCGGCGTTCCGCCACCGCGGCGATGTGGCGGCCCGCCGGCAGACGCGCATCCGTCAGCATGACATTGACCCCGCGGGCCGCCAGCCGCGCGGCAACCTCGGGCGCAGCGCTGCCGGCGACGGCGACCGGGTGTCCGGGGTCGGGCAGCCGGTCGATCGCCAGCGACAGCACCGAATCTCCGGTTTCCAGGAAGATCCGGCCGCGCCGGCTGGGGATCGCGCACCACAGCAGGCGTCCGCCGAGATGCGGCAGCGACTCAGCCAGCGCCTCCCCCACCGTCACGCCGATAACGGGCCGATCGGCTGAGACGGCGATGCCCAGGGCGAGGGCGATGCCGCCGCGGATGCCGGTGAAGCTGCCCGGCCCGACGGTCACCGCGATCGCATCCATGCCGGCCGCCGTCAGTCCGGCGTCGCGCAGGCAGTCGCGCGCCATCACCGCGAGAACCGAGGCATGTCCGCGCTCCAGATCCTGCTGGAAGCCGCAGATGACGCCGGCTCCGGCGACGATGGTCGCCGAACACCGGGAGACCGCGGAATCGAGGGCGAGAATGCGCATGGCGGGGCGACGCTACGCTGCCGGCCGGCTTGGGCCAAGCGCGCGATCAGGCCAGGATGACGGCTTCCTCGAACGCCAGCCGCGGCGAGCGGGGATAGACGCCGGACGGGTCGCCATGGCCGATGTTGACCAGGAAGTTCGAGCGCCAGCCGTTGCCGGTGAAGAATGCGGCGTCAACCTTGGTATTGTCGAAGCCCGACATCGGCCCGGTATCGAGGCCGAGGGCGCGCGCCGCGATGATCAGATAGGCGCCCTGCAGGGTGCCGTTGCGGAACGCCGTGGTCGCGGCGAGCGAATCGTTGCTGGTGAACCAGGAGGCCGCATCCTTGTTGTGCGGGAACAGCCGCGGCAGGTGCTCGTAGAATTTCGGGTCGTAGGCGACGATCGCGGTGACCGGCGCCGCCAGGGTTTTTTCCAGATTGCCGGCGGACAGGGCAGGGCGGAGCTTTTCCTTGCCTTCCGTGGTGCGGATGAAGACGAACCGCGCCGGAGAACTGTTGGCGGATGTCGGTCCGAACTTCAAAAGGTCGTAGAGCTTGTGCAGAGTCTCGTCGGAGACCGGGGTATCCTGCCACTTGTTGTGGGTGTGGGCTTCCAGGAACAGCAAATCGAGTCCCGCGGGTTCGATGGGCATGGGCAACTCCTGAAGTAGATGTTGCGGCGCAACGTGGTGGATAGGGCGGGAGGAGTCAACCAAGGCGCCCCCTTACCTTGTGATGGCCGGGCAATCGTGCCCGTGGATGGCCGGGCTTGGCCCCATAGCTATCAGGTTAAAGGGTCGTGCGGAGCACGGCTTTTCCCCCACCGTCATGGCCCGGCTTGTCCGGGCCACCTATCGCGGCAGGGTGCTGGCATAGGTGGCCCGGACAAGCCGGGCCATGACGATGCAAGAGCGACGCCTCGGCCAAACTTTTCTCCGGCTGCGCCTTATCTGATTGCTATGGGGCCTGGCCCGGCCATGACACAGAGCAGTGGCTATCACGGCAGTTACGGTGCGCGGCTGGCGCCCCCAGCTAATCCGGCTGGCCCAGCGCCCGGTACATCTCCGCCAGCGCCGGGCTCATCGGCACATTGAGCGTCTCGCCGTTCGGCAGGCGATCGACCAGCCATTTCACATAAAGCCGGCTGAGAACCCCGTCGGCCGCCATGCGGGCGAAGCTGTCCCGGACCAGGGCGGCGAAGGCGGGATCGTCGCGCCGCAGGCCGATGGCGTACGGCTCAAAGGACAAGTAGTCGCCGGCTATGCCGAAGCGCTTTCCGTCCGGCCGCGTCGCAATGAACCCGGACAGCAGGATGTCGTCGGAGGCGAACGCAGCGGCCTTGCCGGCTGCCAGCCTGTCATAGGCTTCGTCCAGCCCCGGCACCGCCGCCACCGCAATCGGCGGCGAAACAGTCGCCGCCAGCCGGCGCATCGCGGCCTCGTTGGTCGTGCCGCTGCCAACGACGACCGTCCGCCCGGCCAGTTCGCGGTAGGAGGACACCGCCGGCCGGCCGTCAGCCAGCGGCACCAGCAGTTTCGTCCCCGCCAGGAAGAAGACCGGCGAGAACGCGATGCTCTTCGCCCGCTCGGCGTTGGCGGTGGTCGAGCCGCATTCCAGGTCGATCGCGCCGGCAACCAGCTTCGGCAACCGCTCCTCGGCGGCTACCGGCAGATAAACGATGCGCAGGCCGGTTTGCCACGCCGGCGCGTCCGCCTCCACCAACTCGCGGCTCAGGGTCCGCGCCACGTCCTCGGCGATGCCATGGCACAGATCGAGCGAAAAGCCGATCGGCTGGCCGCCCGGATTCAGAAACGAAAACGGCGGGGCGCTGACCCGGTAGCCGATCAGGATGGTGCCGCGGTCGTTGACGGTCTTCAACGTGCCGGACAGCACGACGCTGTCTTCCGCCCGCGCCCCGGCGCACAGCAGGACCGCCGGAACAGCCAGCGCCCAAAGACGCCTCATGCCGGCTCCACCTCCATCTCCTCGATCATCTCCCGCGTGTCTTCGTCGGCGACCAGTTGCCCTTCCCACTTCGCCACCACGGCGGTGGCCAGCGAGTTGCCGATGACGTTGGTGGCCGAGCGCCCCATGTCGAGGAAGGTGTCGATGCCGAGCAGCAACAGCAGCCCTTCTTCCGGCAGGTTGAACTGGCTGAGCGTCGCCGCGATCACCACAAGGGAGGCGCGCGGAACCCCCGCGACGCCCTTGCTGGTCAGCATCAGGGTCAGCAGCATGGCAATCTGGGTGCCCGTGCTGAGATGGATGTCATAGGCCTGGGCGATGAAAACCGACGCGAAGGTGCAGTACATCATCGTGCCGTCGAGATTGAACGAATATCCCAGGGGAAGCACGAAGCTGGAGATGTTGCGCGACACCGGGAATTTCGCCAGTTGCTCCAGCATCTTCGGGTAGGCGGCCTCCGAGCTGGCGGTCGAGAAGGCCAGCAGGAACGGCTCCCGCACCAGCGATATCAGGCGTTTGACGCTCGGGCCGAGAATCGCGAACCCGGCCAGTATCAGAAGCAGCCAGAGGCAGACCAGGCCGAAATAGAACTGGCCCATGAACTTGGCATAGTTCACCAGGATGCCGAGCCCGTTGGTGGCGATGGTCGCGGCCATGGCGCAGAACACGGCCAGCGGGGCCAGCTTCATCACATAGCCGGTGACCCGCAGGATGATGTGCGACAGGCCCTCGGTGGCTTCCAGCACCAGCTTCGCCCGCTCCCCCATCGAGGCGCAGGCGACGCCGAAGAAGATCGAAAACACGACGATCTGCAGGATCTCGTTATCCACCATCGGGCGGAGGGCCGAGTCGGGGAAGACGTGCTTGACGAACCCGTCCAGCGACATCGCGTGCGCGTCGATGCCGGAACTGACGCCGCTGACCACCTTGTGCACGCCAACGCCCGGCTCGAACAGGTTCACCAGCACCAGGCCGAGCGTCAGCGACACCAGCGAGGCGGTAACGAACCACAGCATCGCCTTGCCGCCGACGCGCCCCACCGCGCCGGCATCCGACATGTGGCCGATGCCGACGACCAGGGTGGAAAACACCAGCGGCGCGATGATCATCTTGATCAGCCGCAGAAAGATCACGCTGCCGATGGACACATAGCCGGCGAACAGCTTCTGCTCGGCCGGCGACGGAAACTGGTCGTGGACAAGGCCGCCGGCGGCGATCCCCAGCACCATCGCAATAAGGATCCAGGTCGTCATCCGGCTCGACTTCATCGTCACACCTCCCGCTGATCGGCGTTATGCGATCATGCAATGTCACCGCGCCGAAATACAATGCCCCACCGAAACACGGCCGCGCGGGACGTTTCACGGATGGCGAGAGCCGGACGCGGCGGCTGTCAAAGACCGCCGCCGAATGCGGATGGCTCGCCGCCGTCCATCGGTTTGCGCCGCGTCGCGAAGGAGGTTCCCGCGGACGCTGCGGCTTGGCGGTAACCCGCTATATGCAGTACAGCGTCCCTGGCCTCGTGCGGCCTCAAGCGGCGGAGCGATGCGATGAAAATGCTGGTTGCCGCGGTGATCGCGCTTGTGCTGTCCGCCGGCGTCCTTGCGTTCCTGTTCATGCACGAAAGCGCGCTTCTGCCGCTGTCCGCCGGGTTCGGACCGCAACCGCAATTGCCGCCGCCTCGCACCGGCCTGTTCCCGACCGTCAGCGTCGCCCCGGCTGTCGGCTGGCGGCCCGGTGAGCAGCCCATACCGGCGCCCGGACTGGGCGTGACCGCGTTCGCCACCGGCCTCGACCATCCGCGCAACGTCTATGTGCTGCCCGACGGCGACGTGCTGGCGGTGGAGACCAACACCCCCGCCAGGCCGGAAGAGGGTTTCAGCCTGCGCCGTTTCATCGCCGGGCACATCATGGCGCGGGCGGGGGCCGGCGCGGCCAGCCCGAACCGCATCACCCTGCTGCGGGACGCCAACGGCGCCGGCGCGGCGGACACCCGCTCCGTCTTCCTGCAAGGTTTGAACTCACCCTATGGGGTCGCGCTGATCGGCCATCGGCTGTTCATCGCGGACACTGATGCGATCCGCGTGTTTCCCTACCGGGACGGCCAGACCCGGATCGACGACCCGGGCGCGATCCTGACCGAATTGCCGGCGGGGCCGATCAACAACCACTGGACGAAGAATTTGGTGGCGAGTCCGGATGGGCGGTTTCTGTATGTCAGCATCGGCTCCAACAGCAATGTCGGCGAGCACGGGCTGGCGGCCGAGGAGGGCCGGGCGCAGATTTGGGAGGTGGATGTGAGCAGCGGCGGACACCGCAGCTATGCCACCGGTCTGCGCAATCCGAACGGCCTGGCTTTCGCGCCCGGACCGGACCCGGTGTTGTGGACGGCGGTGAATGAGCGCGACGAACTCGGCAGCGACCTGGTGCCGGACTATATGACCTCGGTCAGGGATGGCGGCTTCTACGGCTGGCCGTTCAGCTATTTCGGCCAGCACGTCGATGCGCGCGTGCAGCCGCCGCTACCGGATGTTGTCGCCCGGGCGATTCCGCCGGATTACGCGCTGGGGCCGCATACGGCGTCGCTGGGGCTGGCGATCACCGCGGATAGCGGCCTGCCGGCGCCGTTCGCCGCGGGCGACTTCGTCGGCCAGCACGGGTCGTGGAACCGCCGGCCGCCAAGCGGCTATCGGGTGATTTTCGTCCCGTTCGCCGGCGGCAAGCCGGACGGGCCGCCGGTGGATGTTCTGACCGGGTTCCTGGATGCCGGCGGCAACGCGCGCGGCCGTCCGGTGGCGGTGGCGCTGGACGGGCGCGGCGGCTTGCTGGTCGCGGATGATGTCGGGAACGCGATCTGGCGGGTGCATGCCGCCGCGCCGTGATCTGTTGCCCGGTGGCATTGCTACCCCAGAACCGGATGCCGATACTGCGGCAGCCGATCGGCGGTGTTTTCGCCAGCCAGGATGCGGAATGCGTCGTGAAAGGGATTGGTCGCCGCGGAGGCGCGGTAAAGTTTCGCTGTCGTAAAGCCATGGCGGCGGTAGATCGTCGCCACTTTCAGCGTCAGGTCATAGTGCCACGCGGGCTCCGGGGTGCGGTGGTTTTCCAGCGCCGAACCCGGATTGGGGCACCACGCGTTGGCGAGGCAGATCACGCCCTTGGAGGCCAGGTGCTCCACGCCCTCCAGGATCGACTCTTTCGGCTCGATGCCGGCGACGATGTTCGACCGCACGTTGCCATGCCCGAAGACCTCGCCGGCGGTTTCCAGCGCTTTCACCCAATGCTCCCAGCCGCCGCAGCGCGACTGCTTGCCGGGGCAGATCGCTTTGTAGATGTCCTTGTCCCAGATCTCCAGGTTCATCGCGATCGTTTCGTAACCGGCTTCCTTATACCGTTCGATCACTTTCAGATCGAGCGGCGCGCCGATGACCGCCGTGCCGTGGATGGTTTCGACACCGGCCCGGGCCTTGATTTCATCAGCAACGTCCAGGTAGTAATCGACCTCCCGGCGTTCCGAAATGAACCCGCCGGTAAGGTTGATGTGGTTGGCGAGTTTTTCTCTATAAGCGGCGGCGTAGACTTCGCCGACCTGACGGGCGCTTTTGATGAAGATGTTGTCCTGGCGGTAGGCGTCGGCGGTGGAGTTGATGTTGCAGAACTTGCAGTCCTCACCGGTATTTTTCAGGTCGCATTCGTTACTAAAGCAAACGTTGATGCCGCCCTCGGGGGTGAACACGGCGATGTGGGAGAAGCTTTCCCCGTCGCTCGTGACCCGGTCGAGCAGGTAGGGCCGCTTGTAGAATTCGATGTCGCCGATGCGGTTTTTGCCGCGATATAGCACCGGCCGGCCGTCTTCCGCGGCCAGCCTGAACCGCGACTCCGGGTCCCAGCGGAACGGCACGAACAGCCCGTGCGGCAAGTAATAACCGAATGGCAGATCGACACCGGCGTGGTGCTGCTTGTTCATGTCGAACAACAGGTGGATCTGTTTGGCGTTCTCGGCCCCGAGCGAAAAATGCTTGAGGTCGTCCGGATCGATACTGACGCCATCGACCAGCAGCTCGATCTTCAGCCGCAATTCCCGCAGCAACATTTCTCGATCGGCATCAAGCGAGGTCCGGTGCGAAATGTCCTGTTGCGGCGCAGTATTGAGAACCACGTTCATGGTGACAGTCTCCGTGATTGGCTTGTATGCCGATCGGCTTTAGAAACGACGCTGCGGCGGTGCTCCACCGGGGTCATCCGTTTCGGTATGGTTGTCAATCCGCCGCCAGCGCCGCGGGCGCGCCCTCGCCGGCCGCATCCAGCGCCTGCCTGAGGTCGCGCAGCAGGTCGTCCGGATGCTCGATGCCGACGGACAGCCGCACATAGCCAGGAGTCACGCCGGTCGCGGCCTGGTCTTCCACGCTGAGCTGCGAGTGCGTCGTCGTCGCGCTGGCGGCCCGGTTGTGGGCGCGGAAATGCGGCGAGTGCACCATCTCGACCGCCAGCTCGTCCGCCTCCGGCAGGGCGAAGAACCGGTGCGCCAGCGCGGCGACCCGGTCCGCCTTCGCCTGTTCGATGCCGTGCCCGATCAGGTGGAAGAACCCGGCCTCGCGCGCGGCGGCGCACAGGTCTGCAAGGAACGCGGCCCGCTCAGCGGGGCCCGCGCCGAACCGGCTGAGATCGAGGACGGGAAGCCGGCTCATTCCACGCGTGCTCCTTGTAGAAACTGTCTATCTCGCCTGATTTAATGTGTGTCCATGAAACTTGTCAACGCGATACGTTCACCCGGGCTGCCACTTCACAGGATCATCAGCTTAGTACATCTTACGCCGTAGCGTTTATTGGATCAAACCACGTATGGCAATCGGTGAACTGACCGCATCGGACGTGCCGGACCGGACTGCCGAACCGGCCGGGGACTATGCCGGCTATAGGGTTGTCCCGGCCCGCTACCCGTGGCGGGTGGTGGGCACCGTTCTCGCCGCCCTGATCATCGGGCTGTCGCTGCGGTCGATCTTCACCAACCCCCGCTGGGGCTGGCCGGTGTTCCGCGAGTGGTTCTTCGCCGAACCCGTGCTGGCGGGGCTGGGCCGGACGCTGGAACTGACCGCCATCGGCGCGGTTTGCGGGTTTGCCCTCGGCGGCGTGCTGGCGCTGGCGCGGCTGTCGAAGTCACCGCTGCTGTCGGGCCTGGCCTGGGCCTATATCTGGCTGCTGCGCTCGATCCCGCTGATCGTCTTGCTGCTGCTGCTCTACAATCTCGGCTACCTGTACGAAACGGTCACGCTGGGTATTCCGTTCACCGATATCGTCTTCGCCCGGTACCCCACGACCTTCATCCTCAGCCAGTTCACCGCCGCGGTGCTCGGCCTCAGCCTGAATCAGGCGGCGTTCGCCGCCGAGATCATCCGCGGCGGCATCCTGTCGGTCGATCCCGGCCAATTGGAGGCCGCGGCGGCGCTCGGCCTGCCGCGGCGGCGGCAGATCTTCCGCATCGTCCTGCCGCAGGCGATGCGATCGATCCTGCCCGCCGGATTCAATGAAATCATCGGCCTCGCCAAGGCCACCTCGATGGTCTACGTCCTGGCGCTGCCGGAATTGTTCTACACCGTCCAGGTCATTTACCGGCGCAACCTGGAAGTCATTCCGCTGCTGACGGTCGCGACGGTCTGGTACTTGATCATCCTGACCGTCCTGTCGGTCATCCAGTTCCGCATCGAGCGGCATTTCTCCAAAGGCGCGCTGCGCAACACCCCGGCGGCGGTGCACGCCGCCGCACCGCTGCGTCCGCACGGCATCGCGCCGCTCGGCAGCGGCCAGGCCGGATCGGTTGGAATCCACGGCGTGTCGAAAAGCTACGGCGCGCACCGCGTGCTGAACACTATCAACCTGACCGTGCCGGCCGGCAGCGTCACCGTTATCCTCGGCCCGTCCGGTTCCGGCAAATCGACCCTGTTGCGATCGATCAACCACCTGGAGAAGGTCGATCGCGGCTTCATAACCATCGACCACGACATGATTGGCTATCGCCGCAAGGGCACGACGCTTTACGAACTGAAGGAAAAAGACATCCTGAAGCACCGCACCGAAGTCGGAATGGTGTTCCAGACCTTCAATCTGTTCCCGCATCTGACCGTCCTGGACAACATCGCCGAGGCGCCGGTTTCGGTCCGCGGCCTGACCCGCCCGCAGGCCGCGGAACTGGCGCAGGATCTTCTGGCGCGCGTCGGCCTAAGCGAAAAAGCCGGCGCCTATCCCCGCCAGCTCTCCGGCGGCCAGCAGCAGCGCGTCGCCATCGCCCGTGCCCTGGCGCTGCGGCCGAAAGTCCTGCTGTTCGATGAGCCGACGTCCGCGCTCGATCCCGAACTGGTGGGCGAAGTGCTCGATGTCATCAAGGAGCTTGCCCGTTCCGGCACCACCATGATCATCGTCACGCATGAAATCGGGTTCGCCCGCGAAGTCGCCGACACGGTGGTTTTCATGGATGCCGGCGAGATCCTCGAAACCGGCCCGCCCGGGGTCATCTTCAACGAAGCTACGCACCCCAGGACCAGGGACTTTCTGGCCAAGGTGCTCTGAAGGAGTTTTCCATGCATCTGACACGACGCTCGGCCTTCACCGGCCTCGCCCTGTTCGCGACCATGCCGGCCCGCGCCGCCTTCGACCTCGGCCCCGAGCAGCCCGGGCGGCTGCACACCGTCCGGAACGATGCCGCCATCGCGCTGATCCCGAAGGATTTCCCGTTCGTCACGCCCGGATCGTTGACGGTGGGCATCCATCCCAACAACCCGCCGATAAGCACTTACGCAACGGACGCCCGGACCATCGTCGGATTCGATCCGGACCTGATCACCCTGCTCGCCGAAAGCCTCGGCCTGAAGCCGGACCTGGTTGCCGTCGCCTGGGCCGACTGGCCGCTCGGGCTGGTTTCGAAGAAATTCGACGCGGTGATCTCCAACGTCACCGTCACCGAGCAGCGCAAGGAGAAATTCGACTTCTCCACCTATCGGAAAGACGAAATCGGCTGGTACGTCCCCATCAACAGCCCGATCACGGCGATCAGGGAACCGAAGGACGCGGCCGGATTGCGGGTGATCACCGACTCCGGAACGAACCAGGAGAAGATCGTGCTGGAATGGAACCGGCTGAATGTCGCGGCCGGATTGAAGCCGATGGAAATCCAGTATTACGATGACGACGCGGCAACGACTCTCACCCTGGTGTCCGGCCGCGCCGACGCGATCCTCAGCGTCAACGCCAGCCGCGCCTACAAGGCCGCGGTGGACGGCAAGACGCGACTCGTTGGCACGATCAGCGGCGGCTGGCCGCGCACGGCCGAGATCGCGGTGACCACCCGCAAGGACAGCGGGCTCGCCGATGCCCTGACCGCGGCGGTCAATGGGCTGATCGCCAACGGCACATACGCGAAACTGCTGGACCGCTGGAGCCTCGGTTCGGAGGCGATCGATAAGTCGCAGACCAACCCGCCCGGTCTGCCGAAAACCTGATCACCGGGAGATATCCGTCACGAACGAGGCGATGTCCGGCCGCGCCGGAATGATCCGGTTGTCCACATACCAGTCGGCGATATGCTCGATATGGGCGGTCTCCGCGGGCCCGACAGGGCCGAGCGGGTCGGTGTTGTACTCGCCCAGCCGCGCCGCCACCCCGGCGGGAAGGCCGAGTTCGCGCACCCAGATTTCCCCCGCCTCCTGCGTGTGCGCCCGCGCCCGGGCATTTTCCGACCGCAGCACCTCGAACACCGCCGCCACCACCGGCCGGTGGGAGGCAAGAAACGACTGGCTGACGAAATACGCGATGGCGTTTTCGGAGCCGATCTGAGCGCCATCCGCGAGCAGGCGGGCGCTGCCGTTCTCCAGCACCACCGACAGGAATGGATCCCATGTCGCCCAGGCATCGACATGGCCGCCGCTCAAGGCACTGGATGAATCCGGCGGCGCCAGATAGGCGCGGGTCACCCGGTCCGCCGGAACGTTCGCCTTGTTCAACGCCCGCACCAGCAAATATTCCCCCGTCCCGCCGCGATTCACCGCCACCGTCCGCCCCGCCAGTTCGGCTACGCTGTGCAGCGGCGAATCGGCGCGCACCACGATGCCCTCGTCGCCGGCCGATTGCGGCTGGTAGGCGAACATCACCAGCTTCACCCCACCGGCCCGCGACGTAATGAACGAGGTCGAACTGCCGACGGTCAGGTCGATCGCGCCGCCGTTCATCGCCTCCACCGCGGGGGCGGAGGCGGCGAACGGACCCGCCCAGGAGACCTTGACCCCGCGCGGCTCCAGCGCTCTTTCCAGCGACCCGTGCGCCTTCGCCAGGGTCAGGTCGTTGGTTCCCTTCAGGTAGCCGATGCGCAGGGCAACCGCCGGCTCCTCCGCCCGCGCAGTACCGGCAAACAAGACAAGGACCGCGAAACAAACAACACGCAACATGCGGCAATTCCTCAAGCCGAAGGGCGAACAAGCCCGAGATGGTCCCGCAACGTTGTCCCGGCGTACTCGGTGCGGAACAGCCCCCGCCGCTGCAGCTCCGGCACCAGCAGCCGCACGACGCTTTCCAGCCCGCCGGGGAAAAACGGAATCTGCAACATGAAGCCGTCGCAGGCCCCGGTCTCCTGCCATTCCTGCATCCGGTCCGCCACCGCAACCGGTGTGCCGGTGAAGCCGAACGTGGTGCGCCCGGCGCCGTATCTCTGGCCAAGCTGCGCGACCGTCAGGCCGGTGCGGCGGGTCAGCTCCACGACCTCCCGGAAATGGCCCTCCACGCCGGGCGCTTCCAGGTCCTCCGGCAGCACCTCGTTCTGCGGCAGCAGCGACAAATCGATCCCGAGGTGATATGACAGCGTCGAAAGCCCGGCCTCCGGCAGGCTCAGCGAGGACAGCAGCTCCTGCTGCGCCTCCGCCGCCTCGGCGGTTTCCGCGATCACCGGGGCGATGCCCGGCAGCACCTTGATACCATCGGGATCGCGGCCGAACCGTTCCGCCCGCGCCCGCAGATCCGTCCGGAACTCCCGCGCCAGCAACGGATCGCCGGGCGTGACGAAAATCACCTCCGCCCAGCGCGCGGCGAAATCGCGGCCGCGATTGGATGCCCCCGCCTGCACGAACACCGGCCGCCCCTGCGGCGAACGGCTGACATTCAGCGGCCCCTGCACGTTGAACCATTTACCCGCATGATCCACCCGGTGCACCTTCGCCGGGTCCGCGAACAGCGGCGCATCGCGGTCGCGCACCAGCGCCCCGTCCTCCCACGAATCCCACAGCGCGCAGGCGACCTGCATGAATTCATCGGCGCGGTCGTAGCGCTGCTCGCGGGAAAGCTGCTCGGTCCGCCCGAAATTGCGCGCCTCGGCATCCTGAAACGAGGTGACGATATTCCAGGCGGCACGGCCGTTGCTGATGTGATCCAGCGTCGCCATCGCGCGGGCCAGGATATACGGCTCGAAATACGTCGCCGACAGGGTGCAGGCGAGGCCGATATGCTTCGTGGCACCGGCGATCAGCGACAGCACCACCAGCGGGTCCAGCCGCAGCGCCCCCAGCGCCCCGTAGCGCAACTGGCTGTCCAGGCTGTTGCCCAGGCGGTCGGGCACGGCAAGGATATCCGGCAGGAAGACCATGTCGAACCGGCCTTCCTCCAGCAGCCGCCCGAGGTTCCGGTAATACCCGGCGGACAGCAGGTCGCCGCCGGCCTGAGGATGCCGCCAGCCGCCATGGCTGCCGGAGACCGGTCCGGCCGAGGCAAAAACGGCAAGGTGCATGGGCATGCGACTTGTCATGGACAAAAACCCAAAGTGTTGAAACCGTATTCACGCCACCCCGCGCGCCGCGGTCAAGCAAACCTGCGCCGGCGAGGTTGTAGACGGCGGCGCCGTCGAGGGTTGCGGCATCTTGAGCCCGGATCTCTATTCCTTCCGGAAGGCGTGGATGACCCAAACGCCGTTGCCCATCTTCAGGGCATGGACCACCCGAAACGCATCCCGGCGGTGCCGCAGCGCCAACTTTTCGCGCGCGATGCGGGACTGTCCCGGTTCCGTCTCGACGACCGAAACCTCATCAGGGTGCCCGGCAATCCAGGCGCCGATCGCCTCCGCCGTTTCGCTGCCGCTGCGCGTGGCTTCCCACGCGATGTAGTCGGTCAGAACGACAGGCAGACCGGCAGCCGGCAGCAGATCCAGGCCCCCCGGGCACCGCAACGAACGAAAACAGGGGACTTGCATCCGGAGGCAGAACTTTAGTCCGCATCGCCGGCGGACTCCCGGATGGCCCGAACCACAATATCCGCTTCCCGCTCGATCTGCCCGGGATCGGCTTTCGGCCATGGAATGGACAGTGTGTTCATCGCATCGACGAATTCGCCATGACGTTCGGGTGCGAGATCGAGCGTCTGCATCGCCTGCCGGCGCGAAATCCTCCCTTCGGAGTAGGCCAGGAGCGTCGGGCGCGCCCTGGCGTCATCGAGCCGTGCGGGAGCCTTGTCCGCGGACCAGCCGACCTCCCGGGCCAACAGGTCGCGGACGATATCGCTGACGTTCCGGCCGCTGCTCAGCGCATGCGCCTTGGCCGCCTGGAGCAGCCCGTCGTCGATGTTCATGGTGAACTGTCGCACGATACCTCACCCACCCCTGATACAGCCATGGGCACGTATGGCCCCGGCCCGGCGCAAGATGGATTTCCGGTCGGGCGCGATTGGGCAGGGCGAGGCTGCGGTTACCGCGAATGATCTGTGCCGCGCCCCGCGCCATTTCGCAAATTCCACGCCCCGGCACTGGACAAACGCCCCATCCCCGGCTCAATCACCCGATGTCCGATCGTCCTTTGCACCGCGCCGCGCTGCCGGTGTTCCTGCTGCTCAGCGCCGCCACCGGCATCTCCGCCGGCGTGCTCTCGCTGACCCTGCCGCTGTTCGCCCTCAGCCTCTCCGCCACCCCCGCCGAGGTCGGCCTGATCCGCGCCGCCGCCGGCATCGGCCTGCTCTGCGCGGTGCTCCCCGCCGGCTTCATGGTGGACCGGTTCGGACCCAAAACGATGTTCTACGCCGGCAGCCTCGGCATGGTCCTCAGCGTCGCCGCCTACCGTTTCTCCACCGAACCCGCCGCGCTGGTCGCGATCGCGCTGTTCGAGGGCGGCTTCCGCTGCCTCGCCTTCAACGCGCTGACCGCAACCTTCCTGCAGGCCCTGCCGCGCTTCGGCATGAAGACCGCCGGCTGGTCCAAGGGCGCGCTGTCGCTGGGGCTGAGCTTCCTCGGGCCGCTGCTGGCCGGGGCGCTGCTCGGCGCCGCCAGCTTCCACACCGTGTTCGCCGCGGTGATCGTCCTGATGCTGGCGCCGAACGTCCTGATGGCGTTTGTCGGCGCCGGCCCGCCGCCGCGCGTCCGGACCGGCGGCGCGCTGGCCTCCGTCCTCAGCCATGGCGGCGAAATCGCCGCCCTGCTGCGGCAGCCCAACGTCGCGGCCTGCCTGGCGGCCGAGGCGCTGGTGGCGGCGACCTTCTCCGCCTTCGGCACCTTCATCGTGGTGCTGGCCGTCTCGGTGCTGGGCATGACGCCGATGACCGCCTCGGTGCTGGCGGCGACCGAGGGGGCGGCGTTCATCGTCACGGTGTTCGCGGCGGGCGGGCTGATCCAAAAGCTGTCGCACCCGGCGGCGGTGTTGATCGGGATCGGGATTTCCGCGCCGAGCCTGGCCTGCCTGTCCGTGTTCGGCGCGGCGCCGGTGCTGTTCGCCGCCGCGCTGACCCTGGGCTGGGGCCTCGGGCTGCTGTCCTTGATCACGACCTCGCGCGCCGGGACGTTGCCGGGCGGGAAGGGCAAGGTCGCCAGCCTGTTCATGGCCGCGGCCGGCATTGGCATCGCCCTCGGCCCGGCCTTCGGCGGCGCGGTGTCCGGCTGGTTCGGCGTCCGCGCGGTGTTTGCCGCCTTCGTCCCGCTCTACGCGCTGCTCGCCACATCGGTCATCGGCGGGGCGCGGGGACCCCTGACCGTCATGTTCGTGTCATGGCCGGGCTGGTCCCGATCCACGACTTTGCTGACCCAAACATCGCAAGTCGGGGATCGCCGGGACAAGCCCGGCCATGACACATAGAGAACGGCCCGGCCGCGCCGCCGTCGAGCCAACGGCGCAGCTCGTGCCGGCGATGACGGTTGACGGAAACGCCCCGCCCGACAGTAACCATTTATTAAGACTTCCCCCGTAAGCTTCCCGCGTCGCCCTGCCATCCGGCAGAACCGGCGACGCTTGGAGGAGCGACCCGGCGTGGCGGCACAACATACGCGGTTCCTGTTCTTCAACCGATCGATCGCCCGGCGACTATATCTGATCGTCCTCACCATGGCGCTGGGCACGCTGGGCATCCTGGCGATCTCCGCCAGGGAATCAAGCGACGCGCTATGGGCGGCGAAGGCCACCGAAACCCGGCATCTGGTGGAAACCGCGTACTCCCTGGTCGCCGACTACCGGCAGCGCGCCGAACGCGGCGAGCTGACCGAGGCGGACGCGCAGCAGCAGGCGCTGCTGAGCCTGTCGCGCCTGCGCTACGACAACGACCAGTATTTCTGGGTCAACGACATGGCCGGGGCGATGCTGATGCATCCGACCACGCCGCAACTCGTCGGCACCAGCGTGCTCGATCTGCGCGACGCCGCCGGCGGGCAGCCATTCCGCGGCATGATCGGCGTGGTCGCCCGCCAGGGCGCGGGGCTCTACCGCTATTACTGGCCGCCGGGACCGACCGCCCGGCTGAAGCAGAGCTACGTCAAGGGCGTCAGCGGCTGGAACTGGGTCATCGGCAGCGGCGTGTATGTCGGCGATGTCCAGGCGACGGTGCGCGGCCTTGTGCTGCGAACCGCCGGTGTCGCGGCTGCCGCACTGACCGCGGCATTGCTGGTTGCGGCGTTGCTCGGGCGCGGCATCACCCGGCCCATCGGCGCGCTGACCGCGGCGATGCGGCAACTGGCCGCGGGCGACCTCACGGCCGAGGTGCCGGCGAAAGGCCGCAGCGACGAACTCGGCGCCATGGCCGCCGCGGTGGTGGTGTTCAAGGACAGCATGGCCCGCTCGGATGAACTCACCCGCGCGGTGCAGCAGCAGCAAAGCCTGGCGCAGCAGCAGACCCGGGCCGCGCTGATCGCCATGGCGGACGCCATCGAGGCCGAGGCCGGCCGGGCCCTGGTGCATATTCATGAACGCACCGCGGCGATGACCCAGACGGCGGCGGACATGAACGGCTCCGCCGCGCGGACCGGGCGTTCGGCCGACAGCGCCGCGACCGCCGCCGCGCACGCCACGGAGACATCGAACAGCGTGGCCAGCGCGGCCGATTTGCTCGCCGCCTCGATCTCCGAAATCGGCGTTCAGGTCGGCCAGGCCGCCGAGGTGGCCGGCCGCGCCGTCACCGCCGGCACTCAGACCCGCGGCACCATCGAGGCGCTGAACCGGCAGGTCGAGCGTATCGGCGCCGTCACCGATGCGATCCATGACATCGCCAGCAAGACCAACCTGCTGGCGCTGAACGCGACGATCGAGGCGGCGCGGGCGGGCGAGGCCGGCAAGGGCTTCGCCGTGGTGGCCAATGAGGTCAAATCGCTGGCGACCCAGACCGCGCGCTCCACCGACGACATCACCCGGCAAATCGGCGAGGTGCGCCGGGCCACCGGCGAGGCGGTCGCCGCGGTGGCGCAGATCGAGCAGACCATCGGCGAGATCAACGCCATCGCCGGAGGGGTCGCCTCCGCGGTCGAGAAGCAGGCCGCCTCGACCATGAGCATCGCCTTCAACGTGACCGAAACCGCCGCGGCGGCGGGCGACATGAGCAACCGGATTCACGAGGTCTCGGCCGAGGCGGAGCAGACCGAACGCCACGCCCTTTCGGTGCGCGAGAACGCTTCGGCGCTGGAGCTGGCGGTGGCCGATTTGCGCCATGCGGTGATCCGGGTGGTGCGGACATCGACGACGGAGGTCGATCGCCGCCTGGAAACGCGGCATCCGATCGATCTGCCATGCCGGATCAGCGTGGCCGGCGCGGTGCATGAGGCGCGGCTGGCGGACCTGTCGGTCTCCGGCGCCAATTTGGACGGCGCGCCTTCATTGCAGGAAGGGGATGGCGGTTCGCTGATCCTGGACGGCGTGTCGGTGCCGTTCGCCGTCCGCACCGTCGATCACCGCGGCTCCCTGCATGTGCGGTTCGAGGAGAGCGAAGCCGTCCGGCTGGCGGTTTCCGGGCTGCTGGAGCGGTTGCAGCAGCGCCGCGCGGCCTGAACCCGCCCCGTGGCTTGAATTTGAAGGAGAGAACGACGATGCCGTTGATGACATGGACCGACAGGATGAGTGTCGGGGTGGCCGTGCTGGATGAGGACCACAGGAAGCTCGTGGCCATGGTGAACGAGCTGTACGACGCGATGCAGGCCGGCCAGGGCAAGGAAAAGCTGGGCCGCGTGCTGGGCGATCTGGTGCAATACACCAAGATGCACTTTGCCCGGGAGGAGACGTTCTTCTCTCGCACTGGCTATCCGGAGGCCCCGGCGCACAGGCAGCAGCATGTGGCGCTGACGCGCCAGGTTGTCGAAGTGCAGGAAAAATACGCCGCCGGGCAAGCCGCAACGCTGTCGCTGGAGGTGATGCACTTCCTGCGCGACTGGCTGGTCAAGCACATCCAGGGCAGCGACCAGGCGTACCGGGAGCATCTGAACGCGAAGGGAATACGCTGAGCGGCGAACCCGCCGCCCCGCCGCCCGCGTCGCGGCGCGCTGCCGTTTGTGTCATGGCCGGATTTAGTCCGGCCATCGACGATTTCGCCGAACCAGGCACCGCCGGTCGTGGATGGACGGGACAAGCCCCATGCGTATCAGGATAAGGGGCCGTGCGGAGCTCGGCTCTTCCCCCATCGTCATGGCCCGGACAAGCCGGGCCGTGACGATGAAAGAGCGGCGCCCCGGCCAAATTTTTCTCCGGCTGCGCCTTATCCTGATAGCCATGGAGACAAGCCCGGCCATGACACATGGGGCCGGCCGTGCGCCCGCCGGGCCGCCGGTCAGGCATCGGCCCCGAGCGTCACCCGGAGAACAGCCGAGCGGCTGTCACCCGGCGGGATCAGCATCAGCCACGGCTTCCGGGTGAACTCTCCGGCGAAGTCCGCCGGACTCGCCATGCCGCGCCACGGCTCGATGCACAGGAAGTCGCCGCCGGCGCGGGACCATAGGCCGAGCTGCTCGAACCCATCCCACGACACCGTCAGCGACGGCCCCGTGGCGGCGGCGAACCGCACCGAGCGGCTGGCCGGATGCTCCAGGATCAGCGCGTCGGCGGCGAAGAGCGCCTCGTTCAGCGCCAGATGCCTCCCGGCAACGGGTGACGGACGGTCCGCCTCGGTCAGCAGCCCGCTGACGACGCGGCGCAGCGGGCCGGTTTCCTCGGCCTCGAACGTCAGCGCGTAGGCCTGCTTCGGCTCGCCGGGGACCAGCGGCCAGCGGAACGCGGGGTGGGCGCCCATCGATGCGGGCAGCACCTCCTCGCCGGTGTTCGTCACGCTGTAGGTGACCTGAAGCGTCGTCTCCGCGATGGCGTAGGCGATCTCGAAGCGGAAGGCGAAGGGATACACGGCGCGGGTCTCGGCGTCGTCGGTCAGCACCAGCCGGCACCCGGCCGCGGACCGCTCGACCCAGGCGAAGCGGCGGTCACGGGCAAAGCCGTGCTGGGTCATCCGGTAGGACTGGCCGTTATGGATCAGCGTGTCGTCGCGCAGGCGGCCGACGATGGGAAACAGCACCGGAGCGTGCCGCGGCCAGACCGCTTCGGCCGGCCAGAGGTAGTCACGGCCCGTTCCGTCCCGCAGCGCGCAGAGCTCCGCGCCTTGCGCCAGCACGCGGGCCGACAGGCCCGGTCCCGAGAACCCATGCCCATCGGCGTCATCGCTGCTCATGCCGGGACTCCTTATTGGAAATTACCGGCTGATACAGGCGATGCGTTCAGCACGCCACCCCGGGCGGCTAGGGTGCCCCATCGTGCGGGGTGTCGGGCCGGTTCGCCTCGTCGATCTGCTTCTGCGCCGCCTGGTTCTTCTGGTGCTTGTTATAGGTGTGGCCGGCGATGCAGCCGCCGATGGCGCCGAGCACCCCGTGATGCGCCATGTGGCCGGCCACCGCCCCGGCGATGCCGCCGCTGAGGCAGCCGATGGCGTGCGCCGGGGCGTTGCCGCCGAGGCCGAAGCCCGCAAGGGTCAGCACGACAAGTGGAATGCGACGCTTCATCCGATCGAACCTCCGTTGTCCGGCCTGTTGAACGCCCCGGGCACGGTTCCGATGCATCTCCGCCCGCTTCACCATCCGGTTTACCGGCTGCTCCGGGCGGCAACCGGGGCTTCCGGTCAGGCGTTGGTTCGTCCGTGTTTGTTCGTCTCCCGGCGCCGTGGCGGGAGCATCGTCAGTCCGGGAGGAAACCGTGCGCACATCTGTTTTGGCAGCCTTGTTCACGCTCGGGGCCAGTGCGGCCGCTTTGGCCGACGCCAGCGTGGCCGGCAATTGGCACGCCAATCTCGACAGCGGCGTGAGCATTGACATGGAGGTCGCGCCGAACGGCGCCTGGAGCAGCCGGACGCTGCAGGAGAACCAGGTGGTCCGCGAGATGCGCGGGACCTACCGGCAGCAGCATGCCGGCAACGATGCCGGGACGCTGGTTTTCGTCCCGAAGCACTACACCTCGAAAATCGGCAAGGTGCGGACGGAAACCGACCGGTATGTGCTGGCCGAAGGCGGCAGAGTGTTGAAGCTGACGTCCGGCGGCGACACGATGGTGTTTGAAAAGCAGGATCAGCGCTGATTCATCGTCAGGCCGCTGAATACCCGTCATGGCCCGGCTTGCCGGGCCATGACGGTTTTGGAGACCTTGCCCCATGAAGCGGTGACGCCCGGGCGTCGCCCAAGCGCTAATGCGCGCGCCGCCCGAACGAAATCACGTAAGCCCGGACCCTCGCGTCGATCAGCGGATCGTCTGACACCTCGATCCCCGGCGTCAGCCGGTTCGGCAGGAACCGCAATTCCCGTTGCGCCCGGACATTGTCCGACGCAGCCCGGGTCAGCGTGATCGTCCCCATGTCCACCCGCTTGCGGTCCGCCGGCCATGGCTGAGTCGGGTCGCGGGTCTGGTCCTCGGCATCCGCCAGTTGGGCGATGACATGGAATGCCACCGCCTCGGCCGACAGGCGCTTGGGCAGTTCATCGACCAGGAAATCCGGCGGCTGCTTCGCGGCCTCCGCCGCGGTCATGTGCTCCGTCCCCGCCACCGGCACGAACTGGAAGCGGAACGCCTGCCGCTTGCCCTCGGCGTTAACGAAGACGAACGCATCCACCCCGTTATACGTCTCGCGCGCGAAACTGACCGGCGTGCTGACCGTGCCGAACGCCTTCGCCACGGTCGGATGCGCGGCGAGGAACTGGTCCGCCTTGGTGGGCTTCGGCGCATCCGGTCCGCTCTCGGCCAGCGCCGTCAGCAGCGCCAGGAAATCCTCGCCGGTCGCGACCGGGAAGAACGCGAGCGAATTGGTCACCACGTCGACATCGCCGTTGACGTCATAAAACTTGATCGCCATGCCGTGCGGATTGGCATCGGGCGAACCGTCCGGCAGCGCCGGCAGGCCGGTCGAGTTGGAAAACCGCACCGTCACCTGCACCGGCGGGCCGGAGAAGATCGTCGCCTTGCTCAGCGCCGCGGCCGCCGGCGTCGGCGTGAAGCTGCCCTCGACCACGACGCCCTTGGCGTGGTTGGCCCGCATGCCGGCATGCTTGCCCCAGATCGTGTTCATGACGTCGATGGTCCGGGTCGCCGTGCTGAGACCCTGTGCCATGGCCCCGCCGGCCGGCAACCCGAGACACATCGAGACGGCGGCGGCGGCGAACAGGCGCGATGGCTTCATGGGACTGCTCCAGGAGTGACTGAACCGTGCGACTACAGCAGTCCGGGCGGCAAAGCGCACGACTGCATGGCGCCCGATGGCGTGCACTCTCACGTGAAAGGACGGGCCGGGGTCGACCGGGGCGCGTCTATTACGCCATCCCGCGCATAAATCCCATGCCCCATCAGGGGATAATCCTCCGCCCGGCTGATGGCCGGAGACCGGGTTCGGGAAGCCGGCCTTTTCGCCGCACGCAGGCTCATCGGCCGTGCAGGATCCGCAGCATGTGGCGGTACTGCGCGTCCCGCCGATCGGCGTTGACCACCACGACGGCCCAGAATGCAGCGGGAATCCAGCCGATCACGCTGAGCTGCAGGGCAAGGCACAGGATCGCGCGAAAGAAGTGGCCGCCGATCATCAGTGACAGCCAGGGCAGAAGGATGGCGAGAGCGATCATCCGAACGCGGCATCCTTTCGTTTATGTTCCGTGCCGACTCCGCCGCCGGGGTCGATCCGTGAACCTACCCGAAGATGCCCATCGCCGCCATATCCCAGCCTGCGGCGGCGCCGAACGCCACCACGCACCAGGGCGGCAGTTTCCACAGCACCAGCAGCAGGAACGCCACCAGCCCGAGGCCGAAATCCGCCGCCGTGTGCACCGTGCCGGTCCATATCGGCGTGAACAGCGCCGCCAGCAGCACGCCGACGACGGCGGCGTTCACCCCGCGCAACGCCGCGCGCACGTTCGGCCAGTGGCGCAGCGTGTCCCAGAATGGCAGCAGCCCGCCGACGAGCAGGAACGACGAGGCGTAGATCGACACCGTCGCGATCAGCGCGCCGAGCCAGCCGTTCGGACCGGGCTGTTCAACCGCACCGAGGAATGCCGCAAATGTGAACAGCGGTCCCGGCATTGCCTGCGCCGCGCCGTATCCCGCCAGGAACGTGTCCGGGTCCACCCAGCCGGGCGGCACGATGGACGCCTGCAACAGCGGCAGCACCACATGGCCGCCGCCGAAGACCAGCGCTCCGGAGCGGTAAAAGGTCTCGGCCAGCGCGATGGCGTGGTTGGCGGACAGGGCGGCCAGCCACGGCAGTCCGAACAGCAGGATGAAAAACAACGCCAGCAGCGTCACCGCCACGGGGCGGGGCACCTGGACTCGCAACGCCTGGGTTTCCACGAACGGCACCGAGACCCTGGGCAGAACCGCGACGCCGGCAGCCGCGCCCAGAATGATGGCGCCGATTTGCCCCATGGGGGAGGGCAGGGCGAGGCAAAGAAGGCAGGCGGCGACGGCGAGCGTGGCCCGGGCGCGGTCGGGTGCGAGCGTCCGCGCCATCTCCCGGACCGCCTGAGCGACGACTGCCACGGCCACCAGCCTCAGCCCGTGCAGCCAGCCGGCATCGGACAGGTCGCCAAGCGTGCCCACCCAGTAGGCGAAACCGGTCATGATCAGCGCGGAGGGCAGGGTGAAGCCGAGCCAGGCCGCGATCATCCCGAGCGGGCCGCCGCGCAGCAGGCCGATGGCCATGCCGGTCTGCGACGAAGCGGGTCCGGGCATGAACTGGCATAGCGCGAGGATTTCGGCGAAGGTCGCCTCGGTCAGCCACTTCCACCGGGCGACCAGTTCGGCACGGAAATAGCCGAGATGCGCGATGGGTCCGCCGAAGCTGGTGCAGCCGAGCTTGAGGAACACCAGGAAAATCCCGAACGGGGCGCTTCGCATCAGCGTGCGCGACCGGCCGCGGGCTCACCGTCATGGCCGGGCGTGTCCCGGCCGTCTTCGCACCGCCGTCGCAGCGCGGATGGCCGGGAAACGCCTGGCCATGACGGTGAGGCGGAAGCGGTTGCTCCGACAGCGTCTCCATTCCGATAGCCATGGGGGCCTCCGGCCGCCATGAGGGAACGCAGCCGCATCACGCCGCGCCGCCGCCGGCCAGAAAACCCATCGCCGCCTGGACGCCGCCTTCCCGATGCGGAATGCCGGCCGCGCGCAGGCCCATCTCCACCCCGGTCAGCGTGCCGGTGAACGTCAGCACCCCGAGATCGCCCATGTGGCCGATGCGGAACACGCGATCCTCCAGCCGCCCGAGGCCGTTGCCGAGGCTCATGTTGAACCGCTCCAGGATCACCGCGCGCAGCCCATCGGCGCTGTGGCCCTCGGGCGTGCGGATCGCGGTCACGCCCGGCGCATAGGCGGCGGGGTCCGCGCATTGCAGCTCCAGTCCCCATGCGGCGGCCGCCAGCCGGGTCGCCCGGGCATAGCGCGCGTGGCGGGCGAACACGGTGGCGAGCCCTTCCTCGGCCAGCATCGCCAGCGCCTCGTTCAGCGCGAACAGCAGGCTGATGGCGGGCGTGTAGGGGAAGAAGCCGGTCTTGTCGGCGGTCACCAGCGGCGCCCAGTCCCAGTAGCTGCGCGGCGAACCGCCGCCGCGCGCCGCCGCCAGGGCCTTGTCGCTGATCGCCGTGAAGGACAGGCCGGGCGGCGCCATCAGCCCCTTCTGGGTGCCGGCGATGGTGACGTCGACACCCCACGCGTCATGCCGGTAGTCGGCGCAGCCGAGCGAGGAGATCGCATCGACGAACAGCAACGCGGGATGGGAAGCGCGGTCGATCGCCGCCCGCACCGCCGGGATATCGGTCATGCAGCTTGTCGAGGTCTCGCTGTGGACGGCGCAGACCGCCTTGATGCGGTGCTCGCGGTCCTGCGCCAGAACGTCATGAATCGCGCCGGCATCGGCGCCGCGCCGCCAGTCCGTTTCCAGCGTCGCGACGTCCAGGCCGAGGCGCCGCGCCATCTGCTCCCACAGGTGGGAAAACTGTCCGGTGCGGCTGATCAGAATGCGGCCGCCAGGGGACACCGTGTTGACCAGGGCCGACTCCCAGGCGCCGGTGCCGGAGGCGGGGAAGATCCCGATGATGCCCGCCGTCTGGAACACGTGGCGCAGCCTCGCGACGACCTCCCGCCCCAGCGCGGCGAATTCCGGGCCGCGGTGGTTGATCGCGTTGCGGTCCATCGCCCGCAGCACCCGCTCCGGCAGGTTTGTCGGGCCGGGGGTTTGCAGAAAATGACGGCCGGACACGAACTCGGACATTGGCAGCGGAACCTCCGGGGTCAGGTTAGAAGCATGGCCGGGGACGGTTGGCAATGAGGCCGCCGTGTCGGCGGGCTGCACCCCATAGCTTTCAGGATGAGGGGTCGTGCGGAGCACGGCGTTTCCCCCCACCGTCATGGCCCGGCTGTCATGTCCGTTTTCAAGAGCCTCGGACGCAAATTCCCCTCCGGATTTTGCCGTTCCGGTTGAATTGTCCGATGCAGGCCTGCACGGAGGAGGGCGGGCACTGAGCGACGGTTGATCATGCTGTGATA
>CAINOE010000072.1 GCA_903851415.1 uncultured Rhodopila sp.
GCCCTGACCGAAGCCGGCTATCTCGGCGCCTTGATTCCGGAAGAATACGGCGGTGCCGGCCTGCCGCTGTCCGCCGCCGCGGCGATCCTGGAGACGGTGCAGTCCTCGGGCTGCAGCGGCGCGGCCTGCCACGCGCAAATGTATATCATGGGCACGATCCTGCGGCACGGCAGCGACGCCCAGAAGACCGCGTATCTGCCGAAGATCGCCACCGGCGAGCTGCGCCTGCAGGCGTTCGGCGTCACCGAGCCGGCGAGCGGGACGGATACGACCTCGCTGCGCACCTTCGCCCGGAAGGAGGGCGATCATTATGTCGTCAACGGCCAGAAGGTGTGGACCAGCCGGGCGGAGCACTCCGACCTGATGCTGCTGCTGGCGCGCACCACGCCGCGCGACCAGATCGAGCGCCGGACCGAGGGTCTGTCAACGTTCATCGTGGACATGCGGGAGGTGCTGGGGAAAGGCCTGACGATCCGGCCGATCCGCACGATGATGAACCACAACACGACTGAGGTCTTTTTCGACAACATGGTGGTGCCGGCGGAGAACCTCGTGGGCGTCGAGGGCCGCGGCTTCCGCTACATCCTGGACGGGATGAACGCCGAACGGCTGCTGATCGCGGCGGAATGTATCGGCGATGCGAAGTGGTTCCTGAACAAGGCGACGGACTACGCGCGCGACCGCCAGGTGTTCGGGCGCCCTATCGGCCAGAACCAGGGGATCCAGTTTCCGCTTGCCCGGGCCTACGCGCAGATGCGGGCGGCGGAGCTGATGGTGCAGGCCGGGTGCGCCAAGTTCGAGGCGGGGGAGACCCCGGGCGAGGAGGCCAACATGGCGAAGATGCTCGGGGCGGACGCGGCGTGGGCGGCGGCCGAGGCGTGCGTCCAGACGTTCGGCGGGTTCGGCTTCGCCGAGGAATACGATGTGGAGCGGAAGTTCCGCGAGACGCGGCTGTATCAGGTGGCGCCGATCAGCACGAACCTGATTCTGTCGTATCTGGCGGAGCATGTGCTGGGGCTGCCGCGGAGCTACTGAAGCGAACGCGGATCAGCCCTTATCGCCTTCGGACGGAGCCGATCGGCATTATGACGCAGGTGGGGGGTGAAGTCGCGGATCAAGCGCAAACGCTTCCTGGACAAATGAGTATTGTCCCGCCGCAAGCGTGCCAACAAAGACCAGATTCCAGCTATGGGTCGATACGACGCCCGGCAACAGCACGAAAGGATGGTTGGTCAGCAAGACATCGCCCCAATGCTGCTGCCCGGCACTCGGCATGCCCGGCCTGAGCCAGTTGGCGTTAGGAATCGACGACGGATCGACAACGTGAATGCTCGCGGGCGTCGCTATGGTGATTGCGGTCAGCACGTGCCTGACCGTATCCAGCACCCTGAAGCCCTTGTGGACCGCAACCTCGAGAATGGCAGTTGCCGGATCGATCGAGCAATACACCGCCCGGACGCCTCTGCTGTTCCAGCGGCCACCCAGCCGGTAGGCGCCCTCACCGCTGTCCCAGTTCGCAGCGAAAACCGCCTGGTCCAGGCGCCAGGCCAAGAGGACGCCGCCGCCGAGCGGCGCGGGAAGTGGCGTCACGTATAGACGCCGTATTCCAGCCGCCCGAGGAAGTCGCGGACGATCTCGGCGCCTGCCGCAGTCGCCAGAAGGTCGATCGGACGCCGTTGATCCAGGCCCATGGCAGGCCGCTGCAGCCACTGCTCAGCTTCCTCCTGCGAACCCAGCACAGCGGTGGCCTTGACCAGGATTTCGGCAAATTTCCAGGCGCGTCCGCTCTGCTCCTGGCTGAGCAGCTTCGCCGGAGCCTCTTTGCGCCGCTGGATCGTGCGCAGGCTCATGCCTACGGCCCTTTCAAATGAGGCCGACTTCTGGAGGGTCTGCAGGTGCGCGACGAGATGCATCAGGGCTTCCCCCGGCATGCCGTGCAAAATCATCTCATGCGCGTCGAACTGAGTGCTGACCCGGTGCCGAAGGATTCGCCGCCCGCCAAACAAGGCGGCGACATGCTGGAGGGCGGCCTCGACCGGCGTTTGTTCCTGCGTCTCGGCGGCCATCGCGGCATCCTGTCACGTGTCGCTTTTTCCATGACAGATGTCGAACTCGATTTCAATCTTCGGGCGCGCGGAAAGCGAGCATCCTGGCGGCGCCATGCCGCCGATCGGCCAGCAGCGGCTGATCGGGCAGCCAGGACTCGTCCTGGCCGGTTTCAGCGATGATGAGTGCACCCGGGGCAATGTGTCCGGCTCGCAGCAAGTGGCAGATGGCGCGCGGGACGAGGCCGCGGCCATAGGGCGGATCAAGGAAGACGAGGGATGAAGGTTGGATCACGCCCATCCTCCCTGTGTCATGCCCGGGCCTGGTCCGGCCATCCACGACTTTGTTTCCGCCAGTAGCGCTAGTCGTGGATGGCCGGACCAGGTCCAGCCATGACACAATAGAAAAGACATCGATCGCCAGCACCCGCGTCCGATTCTCCGCCTTGCACGCCGCCACATTGGCGCGCAGCGCCTTCAGCGCCGCCGCATCCGACTCGATGAAGCACGCCGTTGCCGCGCCGCGCGACAATGCCTCCAGCCCCAGCGCGCCGGTCCCGGCGAACACATCCAGCACCGCCGCACCTTCGATCGCCTCCCGTCCGCCCCATTCCGCGTGCATCAGCATGTCGAACAGCGCCTGCCGCACCCGATCCGCGGTGGGGCGCGTTCCCTGCCCCGGAGGTGCGACCAGCGTGCGGCCGCGCCAGGCGCCGGCGACGATGCGCATCCTACCGCTTGCGCCGCAGAGGCGGCGGCGCCCCCGCCCCTGCCGGCAATTGCTCGCGCAGCACGCGCGCCGGGATTTCCTCGATGCCTCCGCGCTCCAGCGTCCCAAGCTGGAACGGGCCATAGGCGACCCGGATCAGCCGCGACACCGACAGCCCGAGATGCGCCATCACCCGGCGGATCTCACGATTGCGGCCTTCGCGCAGGCTGACCGACAGCCAGGTGTTGTCCCCCGTCTTCGCATCCACCTCCGCTTCTATCGGCCCGTATTTCAGGCCCTCCACCGTCACTCCCTTGGCCAAAGCCTTCAGCGCGCCCTCATTCGGGACGCCGAACACCCGCACGCGGTAGCGGCGCAGCCAGCCCGTGGACGGCAGTTCCAACTGCCGCGCCAGGCCGCCATCATTGGTCAGCAGCAGCAAACCCTCGCTGGTCAGGTCCAGCCGCCCGACGCTGACGACCCGAGGCAACTGCAGCCGCAGTTTCTCGAAGACAGTCGGCCGGCCTTCCGGGTCCTTGTGAGTGGTCACCAGACCCTCCGGCTTATGATAGCGCCAGACCCGGGTGCGGTCCGGCTGGTCCACCACCCTGCCGTTGACCTGCACGACATCGCCCGGGGAGATGAATGTCGCGGGATGGTCGACAATCTTGCCGTTCAGCTTGACGATGCCCTCGGCCAGCATCCGCTCCACGTCCCGCCGGCTGGCGACCCCGGCGCGGGCCAGCCACTTGGCGATCCGGTCGCCGCGCGGCTCCTCGCTATCGGTCATGCAGCGTCCGCCGCGATGTCACGCCGGCAGAAGCCCTCGGGCCAGACGATGTCCTGCACCGCCGCATAAGCGAGGTCGCGGGCCTGGCGCAAATCCGGGGCTGTCCCGCAAACCGTCAGCACCCGGCCGCCCGCGGCCAGCACGCTGCCGTCCGGTCCGGCCTCGGTCCCGGCGTGGAAGACCGACACGCCCGGCCGCGCCGCCGCGGCGTCCAACCCCCGGATCGTCGAGCCGCGTTCGGGCGCCTCCGGATAGCCGCGCGCCGCCATCACGACCGCGACCGCGGCAGAGTCATTCAGGCGCACGTCGAAATCCCCGAGCTCGCCGTCGCACGCCGCCAGCAGCGCGGGCAGCAGATCGGACTGCATCCGGCTCAGCAGTGCCTGGCATTCAGGGTCGCCGAACCTCACGTTGAACTCGATCAGCTTCGCCCCTTCCTCGGTCAGCATCAGGCCGGCGAACAGGATACCGCGGAACGGCGTGCCCAGGTGCGCCATGTGCTTCAACGCCGGACGGATGATCGCCTCCAGGCAGGCCTGCTCCAGCGCGGGGGGAAAATTCGGCACCGGCGAGTAGGCGCCCATCCCGCCGGTATTCGGCCCGGTGTCGCCGTCGCCGACGCGCTTGTGGTCGCGGGCCGACCCCAGGATCACGGCGTCCTCGCCGTCGCACAGGGCGAACAGCGAGACCTCGTCCCCCGTCAGACATTCTTCCAGCACGACGGCCGCACCGGCGTCGCCGAAGATCTTCCGGTCCATCATGGCGTCGATGGCCGCGACCGCCTCGTCCTCCGTTGTCGCGATCACCACGCCCTTTCCCGCCGCCAGACCGTCTGCCTTGACAACGATCGGCGCGCCCCGGTGGCGCACGAAGGCGCGCGCCTGGTCCGCATCGTCGAACCGCTCCCACAACGCGGTCGGGATGCTGGCCGCGTCGCAGATTTCCTTGGTGAAGCTCTTGCTTCCTTCAAGCTGCGCGGCGGCGCGTGTCGGCCCGCAGCAGGGGATGCCGGCCGCTTCCATCGCGTCGGTGATCCCGGCGACCAGAGGCGCTTCCGGGCCGGGAACGACAAGGTCCATCTGGTTGTCCTGCGCGAACCCGACCAGCGTCGGGATGTCGAGGACGCCGATATCGACGCATTCCGCCACCGCGGCGATGCCGGGATTGCCGGGGGCGCAGTACAGCCGGGTCAGCATCGGACTGGCGGCGATCGCCCGGCACAGCGCGTGTTCCCTCCCGCCCGATCCAACGACCAGCACCCTCATGGAACTCTCCCCGGTTTCCCGCGCCGCTGCCCTAGCATAGGTTACGGTCATGGACGATCCACGACCTTCTCCGGTTTCCAACCTGCCGGAATTCACCGTTTCCGAGATCTCGGGGGCGGTGAAGCGCACATTGGAGACCAATTTCAGCCGCGTCCGCGTGCGCGGCGAGCTGACGGAGGTCAGGGCCTATCCGTCCGGCCACATCTATCTGTCTCTGAAGGACGAGGGTGCGAAAATCTCCGGCATTGTCTGGAAAAGCTCCGTTCCCCGCCTCGGCATGAAGCCCGAGAACGGAATCGAGGTGATCGCCACCGGCCGCATCTCCTCCTTTGGGGAGCGGTCGTCCTACCAGTTGATCATCGAGCGCATGGAATACGCCGGCGCCGGGGCGCTGCTGGCGCGAATCGAGATGATCCGCCTGCGCCTCGCCGCCGAGGGCCTGTTCGACGCCGATAGAAAGCGCGTGCTGCCGGGTTTGCCGCGGGTCATCGGCGTGGTGACCAGCGAGCGCGGGGCGGTGATCCAGGACATCAGGATCACCATCGCCCGGCGGTTTCCGCGGCACATCCTGGTCTGGCCGGTGCCGGTGCAGGGCGAGGGCGCGGCGGAACGCATCGCCGCCGCCATCGCCGGGTTCGATGCGATGCCGGCGGGCGGCGATCCGCCCCGTCCGGACGTGCTGATCATTGCGCGCGGCGGCGGCAGCCTGGAAGACCTGATGGCGTTCAACGAGGAAGTCGTCCTGCGCGCCGCCGCCGCCTGCCGCATCCCCTTGATTTCCGCGGTGGGGCACGAGACGGACACCACGCTGATCGACTTCGTCTCCGATCGCCGCGCCCCCACGCCGACGGCGGCGGCCGAGATGGCGATCCCGGCGCGAGCGGACTTGGTGGCGGACCTGGCACAGAAGGGATCGCGGCTGATCGGGGCCCTGAACCGGCTCGCGCAGGAGTACCGGTTGAGGCTGACGCGGGCCGAGCGCGGCATTCCCGATGTGCCGGCACTGCTGGGCACGGCGCGGCAGCGGCTGGATGACCGCGCGGAGCGGGCGATGCTGGCGCTGCCGTCTTTGGTCGCACGGCGGCGGGCCGTCCTGACTTCGGTGGAGCGGCGGCTGCCGGACCCGCGGTCGCTAACGGCGGCGGCGCGCGAGTCGCTGCGGGACCGGGGATTGCGGCTGGTTCTCGGCGCCCCGGGGCTGGTGGCGGCGCGGCGCTCCGGCCTGGATTTGATGGCCCATCGGCTGTCGGGTGCGGCCGGGCGGGCTGTGGCGGTGCTGCGCGGCCGGGCGGACCGGGTGACCGGGCGGCTGACCGTGTCGCCGCTGCGGGGGGCGTTGCGGGAGGCTCGGGCGCATCTGTCGGGGCTGGGGCCTCGGCTGGACGCGGCCTCGCCGCTGGCGATCCTGCAGCGGGGGTATGTGCTGGTAACCGATCCGGCGGGGCATCCGGTGGTTTCGGCCGCCTCGGTCAAGCCGAACGCGCGGCTGCGGCTGCGGTTCGGCGACGGCGAGGTCGACGCTGTGACGCAGGGCAGCGGTGGCGGCAAGCCGCGGGCGAAGGCTGCGCAGGCGCGGCTTGATCTATGAGGGCACGATCCGCGGCATGATGGTGTCTCCGGCCTACAACGGCCGAAACCGCGCCGCCGGACGATACCGTCATAAGGTCACGACAAGCCCGTCAAACGAACTGATCGTCCCCGGGCGAGCCCGAGCCGCCTCGGACGCAATCCGGTCGAGAGCCTCGTCGGTTCGTGCTGTGTTATGATGGAATAAAATCAGCTTTGACACCCGCGCGGCGTCGGCAAGGCGAATGGCTTCCTGCCAGGTGGAGTGTCCCCAACCGCGGCGGGTTTCGAATTCTTCGTCGGTGTAACTTGTGTCATAGATCATCGCGTCCGCATCCCGGATCAGCTCGAGCACATTGCTGTCGGGCTGTTCCGGGTCGTGCTCGGTGTCGGTGATGTAGACCACGCTTTGCGCGTTCCACATGATGCGGTATCCCGTTGCGCCGCCGGGATGGCGCAGGGCTGCGGTTCGGACGGTCAGGCCCGGCCGCAGGTTCAGATCGTCGCGCGGCGCGAACTCATGGAACTGCAACCGGGCCCGCGCAACGTTCAGCAGGTCGGGGGCCAAGGGATGCGTCAGCACGGTGTGAACGACCTGACGAAGTCCGCCGGGCGGCAGATGCCCGGCGTGAAAGCGCAGCGTCGAGGTGGGCCTGTACAGGGGCTGGAAAAAACCGATGCCCACGACGTGATCAAGATGGGTATGGCTGAGCAATATGTCGGCATCGACCGGTTCACCGCCGGCAACCAGCTCGTCGCCGAGGAGCCGCAACCCGGTGCCAGCATCGAGTATCAGAAGATGCGGCCCGCAACGCACCTCAACGCAAGGCGTATGTCCGCCATATCGCTGCCTTTCGGCGCCGTGTGCTGCAATGCCGCCGCCCGTGCCCCAAAATCGAATGACAAGGGCAGGCTCGTTCGCATCGTTCGGCGTGGCGCTCTTCATCGCACCCCGGCAGTCATGAATTGAACCCCTGTCGATATATGGTCGGCACGAGGGCCGCGGAACCCGTCCTGGCGACCGCTGTCACTTTCGTATATGCCATAGTTCCGAAATGACATCAACATCCGAGCAAACGCGACGCATCCTGTGCACCAGCTTCAGGTTCGCAGCGCGGTCTGTGATGCCACCCCCCGCTCCGGCCGCGGGCAGAGAGTCCAGGCCGCCAGCGATCCGCCCCCGCAACCAGCGGTTGCGGCCCGACTCAATCTTCAGGCAGTCCCCGGGGTGCGGGACACGGGGTGTGCCGCCAGGACGAACACCAGGCCGTTCGAAAATGTCGCTGCATGCGGTTCCATACTGGTGGCCGGGCGGCTTCGCGGATTGGAGCAGCGCAGCCAATATGGGAAACTCGCTGCATCAGCGAAAGTACGGTCAAAACGTATCAACTTGTCTTCGGCAGCGGGAGCACGTGATGAAACAGTCTTCGGAAACGGTCAGATCGATCAGGCAGCGTCGCCCGGGCTGTCAGTTCGCCTTGAGCGCCGGCATCGGACTTCTTGCCGCCGCATGCACCACGGTGATCCCCAGCTCGGGTCCGCCGACCGTCATCCGGTCAACCCCCTTCGGCTCTCAGGTCGTCAGCGGCAATCAGCCGGTCGTGCAGCCCGGCGGCACGCTTGCCGCGCCACCAGCCGGGCTGGAGCCGAACCGCCCGCCAGCGGCGGCAGTCGGCGACAGAAGTGGTATATATGGTGGAACCGCTGTGCCGCTTAACACCGGGGGCGGCCTATGCATCGCCAACCAAACGATAAGCGGCTTCAAGGTAGACGGAAACTCGGTCCGGTGGGGTCGTTTCCGTGGAACGATTGCCGCGGATAACGGACTGCAGATGGTGAATGGCAACACATCGGTGTTCGGCCGGTTCGTCGGCGATCGGTTCGAGGGTCAGATGTCCACCACTCGTCGGGCGAGCGGCCCGGGATGCTCCTTCATGATGTCACTGGAGAGAACCTCCAGCTAGGTCAGGACCGGCCGGAAATGCCGGGGCAGGGCCATGACGGTTTAGCTGCATCCCCCGCGCTTCCAGTCAGCCTGAACAGGCTCTAGCGTGCGGCCGTCCGAAAGCCAACTCGCACGAAAGTGGAAACGATCTTGCCGCTCGCCCGCAACGTCCCGGACACGGAGCCAGCCACCTTCGATTCGCCCCCCGCCCGGCAGCGATACGGCAAGGGAACCTCCTGAATCCGCAGTTTCGCGCGCGCGGCCTTCATCTGCATCTCGATATTCCAGCCGTAGGTCATTTCTCGCATGTCCAGACGGCACAGCGCATCGCGGCGGATTGCCCGGAAGGCGCACATGTCGCTGTATCGCACGCCATACAGCACGCCCATGCCGAACCCGGCCAGGCGCCCTGCCAGAACCTGATGCCACAACATGGCACCCGGGTCCCTGCGCCCTCGGGTCCGGGACGCCAGAACGAAATCGTGCGTCCCCGCCACGACCGGGCCCGCGATCAGTTCCAACAAATCCCCCCGATCGGCGCCATCACCGTCCATGAATACAATGACATCGCTTACCGCGGCATCGGCGCCGGCCATGCAGGCGCGGCCATAGCCGCGGCCGGCATCGATCACCCGCGCGCCCGCCGCCCGGGCAACCTGCGGTGTTCCGTCCGTGCTGCCGCCGTCCGCAACGATCACCTCCGCGGCAACGTCGCGCGGAATTTCCCGCAACACGCCAGCGATGGCCGCCGCTTCGTTGAACGTGGGAATGACGACGCTTACAGGCTCCATCGCAGCCCGCAGTTCCGGCAAGGAGCCGCCGGCGCATCGCTCAGCAGCGATTGGCGGAAACCGCGATAGGCCGGGCTGTTCCACATGTCCCGCAAGGACTCCTGCGTGGCGTCGCCCAGCGTATAGTGCTCATAGCCGCGGGCCGAGAACGGCGCGATGCAACAGGGCAGGGCCCGACCGTGCGCGGTGAAATACATCAGCGACCAGGGCCGCCGGCACGTCGCCCAGGGTTTGCCATCAGCAGAACGTTTCAGGCTTAACCCGGGTTCGGTGGCGCCGGAGGCATCGAGGGTCACGCCAAGCTGGGTACCAATAGCGGTTGCC
>CAINOE010000073.1 GCA_903851415.1 uncultured Rhodopila sp.
GCGCCGACCTGGAGTTCGCGGTGACGCATGGCGCCAGCTATATCGGCCTGTCCTTCGTGCAGCGGCCGGAGGACGTGATCGAGGCCAAGCGCCTGATCGCCGGCCGCGCCTGGGTGATGGCGAAGCTGGAGAAGCCCCAGGCGTTGGACAACCTGGAGGAAATCCTCGCCCTGACCGACGCGGTGATGGTGGCGCGCGGCGACCTCGGCGTGGAGCTGCCGCCGGAGGAGGTGCCGCTGGCGCAGAAGCGCATCGTCCGGCTGGCGCGGCAGATGGGCAAGCCGGTGGTGGTGGCGACGCAGATGCTGGAGAGCATGATCACCGCCCCGGCGCCGACGCGCGCCGAAGCCTCCGACGTCGCCACCGCGGTGTTCGACGGCGCCGACGCTGTGATGCTGTCGGGCGAGACGGCGGCCGGGCAGTTCCCGTACGAGGCGGTGAACATGATGGACCGCATTGTCGCCCGGGTGGAGCAGGACGGCGGCTGGCGCAGCCTGATCGATGCCTCGCACACCGCCCCGCAGAAAACCACCGCCGCCGCCATCGCGCTGGCCTCGGCGGCGATTGGCCACACCATCGGGGCGAAGGCGATCGTCGCGTTCACCGCCTCCGGCAGCACGGCGCTGCGAGTGGCGCGGGAGCGGCCGGTGTCGCGCATCATCGGGCTGACGCCGGACCAGGCGACGGCCAGGCTGCTGGCGGTGGTGTGGGGGGTTCATGCGGTGGTGACGCCGGATGTGCACTCGATGACCGAGGCGGCGCACCGGGCGAGCAAGGTGGTGCTGGCGGAGGGGTTTGCGGCGCGGGGTGAGGAGATCGTGGTGGCGGCGGGGGTGCCGTTCGGGCATTCCGGGACGACGAATGCGTTGCGGGTGGTGACGGTGAAGTAGGGGGCGGGTGATGCAGGCGCCCTGGTTGCCGGCTATGCCGCCGATGGCGGTGAAGACCTGGCAGGCCGTTTGCTGATGAGGCACGTGATGGACTGGTCGAACTGTCCCGACGCCGAGCGTATCCCGGGCAAGGTTTCAGAGGACAGTGACACGATTTTATCTCTGTACATCTAATTTGCTTAATAATGAAGCGCAGGTGGCCGGGACACGCCCGGCCACGGCGGTGAGGGACAGAGCCCGGGCCGGCCAAATCCTTCTCCGCAAGGCCCCTTATCCTGATAGCCATGGGGACAAGCCCGGCCATACCGCGGGGGGCCGCCTTTCGACGGCCCGTACTCTGATCAGGCAGCCTGGTGCTTCGAATCCCACTCTTCCCGGGTAATCCAGGCTTCCAGCACCTTCACGTGCTCGGCTTCCTCATGCACGAATTCCTTCGCCGACGCGATGATGTCCGGATCGGTCGCAGTGCCGGCCACCGCGTAGTAGAATTCGAACCCCTTCTTCTCGCCCTGCAGCGCCGCACGCAGCGCGTCCAGACGTGACAGCGCCGGGTCGCCGGCCCATAGCGAGGTCCGCTCCGGCGTCACGTGATCCGGCCAGACATAGTCGGGCGGAATCTCCAGATGCGCATCGACTTTTCCGGCCCGCTTCTCGGCTTCCGCCAGATGCAGCCGGGAGAACGCCGCGAGCTGAGCAAACAGCCTCGCCACGGCCGTGTTGCCGACAGCCTCCATGGCGATGGCCAGTTCATCAAAATGAACCGCCGCGTCGTGCTCGACCTTCACCGCGTAACTGAGGAATTCAGCCACCGTGGCGGGCTTGATGCCACCCTTGTAGATTCTCGCGGCCTTGGAAAATCCCGGCGGCTGAGCCGGCAGCGTCTCATCGCCCGCGAACGACACAAGAATGTCTTCGTTGCGCACGAAACACTGGCAGGCCAGCCGGTAGCGCGGCGGCATGTCGTTGACCTCGGCGTCGTGGATCTCCTCCTTGGTGATCTTGCCAAGCGTGCGCAGGCCTTCCTTTTCCTTTTCCGTCAGCGCAATGGCGTATTTTTTGGTCGTATCGAGGTGCTTCACCTCGACCAGGCACGACCCGCACTCACCGTCCTGGCAGTCGAACGGGATGGGAATCTTATGCGCCTTGGCGACGCTCAGGATCGTTCCCCGGTCTCCCGCTATGGCATAGACGGTCACGTCCCGCGCCATCGACGGCGAGGAAAAAGTCACGTTACTCACTGGTATACTCCTGTTTCGCTTCTAATGGTGGTTGGCATGAAGGCATATCGGGGCGAGGGCATCCCTCGCCGACCGATGGTTGGCCGCTGGCCAGGCCAATCCAGGCGGCAATCTGGTCGGAATCGAAACCGGCTGTCGTTGTCTCACCGCATTGCAGCAACGGACGCCTGATCAGCAGCGGCTCCGCCAGCAGCAGCGCCATCGCGTCCGCTTCGGTCAGGGTCTCCGGCCGCAGCTCCCCGCGCTTGACCTTGGGCGCGGAGGTGTTGAACCATAGCTTGACTGGCGTATCGCCGAAGAACGGCCGAAGCCGTTGAGCCGACCACGGTTCGGCACCGAGGTCGCGGACCTCGAGCTGGTGACCGGAGGCTCGCAGCAGCGCCATCTGCTTCGCGTTGCCAGCGCAGCCGGGCTTGCCCCAGAATGTTACGTGAGCCATTTGAGCACCTCATGCCGCCGCTCGCGCCGCGGCGTTTGCCGGAGTTCGTGCACGGCGGCGGCCGTTGCGGCGGCGATGGTGGCCGCGAGCGGGGAAATGCCCGGGCAGCGTTCGTCTTCGGGGCGCGGATCGACCTCCAGCAGCCGCATGCCGGCGCGCATCCAGGTGCCCCGCCGCACCAGCCCGGAGAGACAGCCTGCGATCGGCGCCGGCACCTGGACGCCGGCGCATAGGCCGACGACGGCGCCCGCTTCCAGCGTCTCGCCGATTTCCCGGCATGTCCACCACAGGCCGGTGCGCGGCGCGCGCACCAGGCATTGCCCCTCGTCGCCGACGAGCAGGCTTGATTCAGCGGGGGGCGGCCGTGTCGTGCCGCCGCGGACAATCCGGCCGGCCGCTTCCGGCGCTGTCTCTACAGCGATATCGACAGTTTCACCGGCGATGAAGCCCGGCCCGAGTCCGACAGCGAAGCCGAAATCGCCCCGCAGGCCGGCCCTTCGCTGGCCCCTGCGCAACCGGGCATCGATAACCCCCCCGATCAGGCACGGGTCCATCAGCGTTTCCGGCGTCCGATCCGTGACCGCCAGTACCGCACCGGGGGGATCGCCGGACAGCGGGTCCGCGGCATACGCGGCCAGCCCGCCGAGCCGAACCGTCCCGAGTTCAAGTGCATCATCGAACGACGCCGCGCGGCGCAGCACCGGCACATCGGGATCGCGCACCAGCAGGACGGGCACGCCGTCACCGGCCAGCGCATGGCCGACAGCCGACGCGATGTCGTCCGTGCCGAGCACCAGGACCGGCTTCGGCCTGAGTCCGGACAAGGTTTTCCCTCGGTCGTGCATGTCTGCGCTCCGTGTCGTGACGCCCTGTCATGCCAACTGCCATTCGCGGAACGGCGGCCGGGGGGTAACTGGCCCTGTGAGACAGGCCTTATGCATCACTGGTGTTCTAAGCAAACCTTGGGCCAGTGCACGAATCGCTCAAGAATCCCGCGTGGCGGGGGCCTGCGGCGGCCTGGAACCACCCTGTCGTTGTTATGAATCAAACAAAATGCATTTTCGGGTCGATTTTTGTCATGCTGCACTGCGATTTCGGATTGCCTTCCGACCCAACCTGTCCGTAACCTGACATATGCCAAATACGCTCTGTCGGAAGCCGGACAACCTCAACAGCGAGACGGAACAGATGGTGCTCATGCATGACACTGCCGCCATCGCGGCAAACGACCGCCTCCCCTACCGCGCCGATGTCGCGCTGCTCGGGATCTACGAAATCTCGAAGCTGCTGTGCGGCCCCGGCAGCCTGCAGGACGTGCTGGCCGGCACCATGTACGTGCTGCACAGCTTCCTCGACATGGGCAACGGCGTGATCGCCCTGATCGATGACAACGGGGAGCCTGAGCACGTCTTCTCCGCGTCGCACAGCACCATCATGGCGCGCGACTATTTCGCTGCCATCCCGGAAAAGGCCGTCGGCCAGATGATGGTCACGGAAATGCCGGTGGTCATCGAGAACGTCGCCCAGGATACCAGTTTCGGCAGGTGGGATACCGCCCTGTGGGGCGGCGACGGCAAGAACTACGCGTTTGTCGGCGTGCCGATCCGGGATCGCGGGAAGGCAATCGGGGTGATGACGATCGACCGGGCGTGGATGTCCATTGGCGATGTCCGCACCGATGAGGATGTCCGCTTCCTCAAGATGGTGGCCAATCTTATCGGCCAGACCGTGCGGCTGCACCGCATGGTGATCCGCGACCGCGAACGCATCCTGGATGACCAGCGCCGGATGGAGAAAGAGCGCGAGCTGCATGCCCCGCAGCCGGACGGCCTTCGCAATGCCACCTCCGCCATTATCGGCGAGAGCTCGGCATTGAAGGCGGTCATGGACAAGGTGCGGCTGGTCGCGCGCAGCAACGCACCGGTTCTGTTGCGCGGCGAATCGGGAACGGGCAAGGAATTGTTTGCTCAGGCGTTGCATGAATCGTCGCCGCGCCGGGACAAGCCGTTCGTCAAGCTGAACTGCGCGGCGCTGCCGGAGAGCGTGCTCGAGTCCGAACTGTTTGGCCACGAAAAAGGTTCGTTCACCGGCGCCATCGCCCAGCGCAAAGGCCGCTTCGAACTGGCCGACGGCGGCACCCTGTTCCTTGACGAAATCGGCGAAATCTCCGGCTCGTTCCAGGCGAAATTGCTGCGCGTCCTGCAGGAGGGCGAGTTCGAGCGCGTCGGCGGCACGCGCACACTGAAGGTGGACGTGCGCATGGTCAGCGCCACCAACCGCAACCTGGAAGATGCGGTGGCGAAAGGGACGTTCCGGGCCGATTTGTATTACCGCCTGGCGGTGGTGCCGATTGCCCTGCCGCCGCTGCGCGATCGGCCGGGCGATATCCCGCTGCTGGCTCAGGAGTTCCTGCGGCGGTTCAACGCCGACAACAAGACGCGGGTGACGCTCGCGCCCTCGGCGATGCCGGTGCTGCAGTCGTGCTACTTCCCCGGCAACGTTCGGGAACTGGAGAATTGCGTACGGCGCACTGCCACGCTGACGGCGGGCGACCGGATCAACGACAAGGATTTTGCCTGCCACAACGATGGCTGCCTGTCGGCGGTATTGTGGAAGCAGGCCCCGCGCCAGGTGCATCCGCCTGCCCTGCCCGCGCCTGCCGTGTCTCCGGTCCCGGCGACCCCCACGGCCGAACTGCCGGTGCTGAGCGAACCGACCTGCGGTTCGGCGGCTACCTGTAAAGTGCCGAATGGCAGCGGCGGTGGCCAGTCGGAATACGAGCAGATCGTCGAGGCTATGGAACGCTCGGGTTGGGTTCAGGCCAAGGCCGCGCGCATCCTGAATATGACCCCGCGGCAGATTGGCTACGCGCTGCGGAAGCACAACATTCCGATCAAGAAGTTCTAGCCGACATCGTCATGGCCCGGCGTGTCCGGGCCATGACGTTTTGCCGGTACGCGTTCCGACATAATTGTCCGACTTCCCACGCGCCCTACACCGGCCCCCGCCCCTATTACCCTGTTTTGCCGGCATTTTCCATCTGGCACGCCGTTTGCTGTGTTACCGCCAATCCCCGCCGGCGGAAGGAGCAACACGTGGCCAACATCATTTCCCTCGACAGCCTGATGGCCCCGGTCACGCCGGAAGCGATGCGGGAGCAGCTCGCCTCCAGCGGCTGCGCGTCGTCAAGCTGCGGATCCTCCGACGGCCCCGCCGATATGGACCCGGAGGTTTGGGCGAAGGTCAAGGACCACCCGTGCTATTCCGAAGAGGCGCACCATTATTTCGCGCGCATGCACGTCGCCGTGGCGCCCGCCTGCAATATCCAGTGCAACTATTGCAACCGTAAATACGATTGTTCCAACGAATCCCGCCCCGGCGTGGTGTCGGAAAAACTGACCCCGGAACAGGCGATGCGCAAGGTCGTCGCTGTCGCCAACGAAGTGCCGCAACTGTCCGTGCTGGGCATCGCCGGCCCGGGCGACGCCTGCTACGACTGGAAGAAGACCCGGGAGACCTTCAAGGAGATCTCCGCACGGATCCCCGACATCAAGCTGTGCCTGTCCACCAACGGCCTCGCCCTGCCCGACCACGTGGACGAGATCATGGACATGAACATCGACCATGTCACGATCACCATCAACATGGTCGATCCGCAGGTCGGCGTCGCGATCTACCCATGGATTTTCTACAACCACCGCCGCTGGACCGGCCTTGAAGCCAGCCAGATCCTGCACGAGCGGCAAATGCTCGGCCTGGAAATGCTGGCGGAACGGAAGATCCTGGTGAAGGTCAACTCCGTCATGATCCCGGGGATCAACGACAAGCACCTGGTCGAGGTGAACAAGGTGGTGAAGGCCAAGGGCGCCTTCCTGCACAACATCATGCCGCTGATCTCCGACCCCGCGCACGGCACGCATTTCGGCCTGACCGGCCAGCGCGGCCCGAGCCCGATGGAACTGAAGGAACTGCAGGACCAGGTGTCCGACGGAACGAAGCTGATGCGCCACTGCCGGCAATGCCGCGCGGACGCCGTCGGCATGCTGGGCGAAGATCGCGGCCAGGAATTCAACATGGACCTGCTGCCGGAGGAAGTCGCCTACGATCCGTCCAAGCGCGCCACCTATCGAGCCGTCGTGGCCGAGGAACGCGGGGAACACGGCGCGAAAAAGGCCGCCGCCGCCGAAACGGTCGCCGCGTCTGAGGCCGGCGCCAAGGTTCTGATCGCCGTTGCGACAAAGGGCGGCGGCCGAATCAATCAACATTTCGGCCACGCGACGGAATTTCAGGTCTATGAAGTCTCGCCGGGCGGCATCAACTTCGTCGGCCACCGCAAGGTGGAGAAGTACTGCGAAGGCGGCTGGGGCGAAGATGCAACGCTCGACAGCGTCATCGCCGCGCTGGAAGGCATCAAGACCGTGCTGTGCGCCAAGATCGGCGATTGCCCGAAGGACAGCCTTGCCGCCACCGGCATCGTAGCGTCGCACGAATACGCCTATGACTGGATCGAGGCGGGAATCGCCGCCTGGTACGCCGCGGCACATCCCGCCGCTGTGCGTCTGACTGCCTAAGCAAAAAAGGAGAAGATTGTTATGGCTTACAAAATCGTAGCTTCCCAGTGTACGGTCTGTGGAGCATGCGAATTCGAATGTCCGAACGCGGCGATTACGATGAAGAAGGGCATGTACGTGATCAGCCCGTCGCTGTGCACCGAGTGCGAGGGCCACTTCCCGGCTCCGCAATGCGCCGCGGTGTGCCCGGTTGCCGATACCTGCATCCCCGCCTGATCGAAAGGTGGACGAGGCGGAAGAAGCGCTGGACTGGACTGGGCAACCAATCGATTGCGCCGCTTGCCCCCATGTGGGGCAAGCGGCTTGCGAGCCCCTGAAAGCCTGCGTCAACGACCGCCGCGCCCGCCGCATCGAACGTTTCTTCATGGCGAACCGGGAACTGGCGGACGACTACCTGGACCATCCGTATTTCGAGGTCCGGGCGCTGGCCGGCCGCCATTGCAACGTGTTCCGCCTGCAGCGTCTGATTAACGATCCGGAACCGGAACCACGGGCATCGGCGGCTTTGCGTCTGCCGCTGCCGCGCGCCCTGCCCATGAAAGCCGACGCCGATCGGCGGGTGCGCGTGGCGTTGGCGAGCCGGTTGACGGGTCAGGCGCAACTGGACATGACGACGGACCCGGACAGTTGGGTGCGCCTGGTCGTGGCGCGCCGCCTGCCGCCCGAACTGCTGGTCGTCGTCGCCAACGACGTCGATTCCGAGGTGCGGCGCGTGGCGGCGCGGCGCATGACATTGTCCGCCCTGCCCGCCATGGTCGGCGATCCGGAACCGATGGTGCGGCTGGAAGTCGCCGAGCGGCTGCCGCCGGAGCGCCTGCATCTGCTGGCGCGCGACCCGGACATGCGGGTCCGCTTTACGGTTGCGGAACGGATCGATCTTGAGTCTTTGGCGGCATTCCGTGACGACCCCGAATCGGTCATCCAGGAGCTCGTCGCCGCGCGTCTGGCTTCATCGCAGCAAGAGGAAGACACCAATGGGCCTGGGACGTGAAGAGGAAATCGAGATCTACAAGCCGCCCGTGTTCAAGGCCGGCACAAAGGTCTACGCCAATCGCCAGGTGAAGAACGACGGCACCATGGCGGGGCGCGAGATCGGCGAGGTTGTCGTGAAAAAGGGCGATGTCGGTTATGTTCGCGACATTGGCATGTACTTGCAACGATATTACGTCTACGCCGTCGAATTCATCGATCGCGGTTCCGTCGTCGGCATGCGTGGCCGCGAGCTGGGACTGGTCGAAACCAAGGAAGCCACGCCATGAAGGTTATGGTCCGCCAGTCAGCCGGCGTGTTGTCGATCTACGTGCCAAAGAAAGACCTTGAGGAAGTGGTCGTCGAAAAGGAACTCGAAACCATCTGGGGCGGCTGGGTCAAGCTGAAGAATGGCTGGGTGCTTGAGATGCCGCCGATGGAAACGCCGCCGCGCCTGCCGATCACCGTCAATGCGCGCAAGCGCGGCGAGGAGGACTAGATCCGATGCTGGATTTCACCAACGCCACGCCGGGCATCGCCGCCCGGTTGAAGGACGGATCCTTGCTGCCCTTCCTCGGGCCGGGCGTCACGGCTTTGTCCGACACGACGGTTCCGACGTCGCATGAAGCGCTTGCGGCCTGGCTGGGCTCGAAAGTCGCGCTGCCGAAGCGCGCGCGCGGAAACTGCTGGGCGGCGGCGCAATACATCGAAAGCTTCAAGCACCGCGCCACGCTGGACAAAATGATGGCGGCGGCTTTCGAGCACCACGTGCCGCCGACACCGCTGCACGAGGCGATCGCGCGCCTGGCGCCGGCCCTGGTTGTCGATACGTGGTATGATGCAGCTTTGCGCTCGGCTTTTGCCGGCCGAACCGGCTGGGGAGAGATTCAGGCGGCATCGCGCGCTCAGCCTGGCGAATATCGCTGGTATCGGGCTTACGATTCGACCGGGTCGGAATGTTCCCCCACACTGGCCGATGAATGGAGCACGCTGATCTACAAGCCGCATGGCTGTGTCACGCCGTTTTCGAATTTCCTGATCTCCGACGCCGATTATGTCGAAGTGCTGACAGAGATCGACATTCAGACGCCGATTCCCGACACCGTGCAAAAGCGGCGCGCCAACAGTGGATTTTTGTTCCTGGGTTGTCGGTTTCACGACCAGTCGCTGCGGACTTACGCGAGGCAGATCGCCAAGCGGTCGGGCGGCGGCCATGTCGTGGTGATCGACGGCGTGCTGTCGAAGAACGAAGAGAAGTTTCTGCGCGAACTGGACGCCAGCGTGGTACGCCAGGATCTGCCGGCGTTCGCCGCGGAGCTTGCCGAACTGCTCTGAGGGCCGGCTTTTGTCGGAAAACCCCCCGGCCGGGAACCCCTCGGCCGGGGGTTTTTACGTACGCGGCAGTCGTTACTGGCTGGCCCCGACAATCCGTGTGGGCCGTTGTCGCACTCCGTACACGGTTGTCATCATCAATTTTCGCAAAAAGCGGCTGATTTCTGCGGGTTTTCACTTGGCACGGCGCTTGCTGTTAACCCTTTGCGTTCGTCAGCGGTGTCGGGTCGGTTCCCGGCATCACAAACCGCAAAAGGGAACACCACATGGGCAAACTTCGTCAGATAGCCTTCTACGGCAAGGGAGGCATTGGCAAGTCCACCACCTCTCAGAATACCCTCGCCGCTCTGGTCGATCTCGGCCAGAAGATCCTGATTGTCGGCTGCGACCCCAAGGCCGACTCCACCCGTCTGATCCTCAACACCAAGCTGCAGGACACCGTTCTGAGCCTGGCCGCTGAAGCCGGTTCGGTGGAAGACCTCGAGCTCGAGGACGTCCTGAAGATCGGCTACAAGGACATCAAGTGCGTCGAATCCGGCGGACCGGAGCCTGGCGTCGGTTGCGCCGGCCGCGGCGTCATCACCGCCATCAACTTCCTTGAAGAAAACGGCGCGTATGACGATGTCGATTACGTCTCCTACGACGTGCTCGGCGACGTGGTGTGCGGCGGCTTCGCGATGCCGATCCGTGAGAACAAGGCGCAGGAAATCTACATCGTCATGTCCGGCGAGATGATGGCGCTGTATGCCGCCAACAACATCGCGAAGGGCATTTTGAAGTACGCTCATTCCGGCGGCGTCCGCCTGGGTGGGTTGATCTGCAACGAGCGCCAGACCGACCGCGAGTACGACCTGGCCGAAGCGCTGGCCAAGCGCCTGAACACGCAGCTCATTCACTTCGTGCCGCGCGACAACATCGTTCAGCACGCGGAACTGCGTAAGCAGACGGTTATTCAGTATGCTCCCGACTCCAAGCAGGCCGGCGAATATCGCACGCTTGCCGAGAAGATCCATGCGAATGCCGGCAAGGGCACGATCCCGACGCCGATCACCATGGAAGAGCTGGAGCAGATGCTGCTCGACTTCGGCATCATGAAGACCGACGAGCAGGCCCTGGCCGAGCTGCAGGCGAAGGAAGCCGCCAAGCTGGCCGCAGCCGCCGTCTAACGCGAACGGGCCGCCGCGGCGATCCCGCGGCGGCCTGGTTTCTTCAGGCGATCAGGAGAGCCAAATGAGTCTAGACGAAGAAGTACCCTTTCAGAACGACGGCGAATTGCATCAAAAACTGATCGCTGAAGTTCTTGCTGCCTACCCGGACAAGTCCCGCAAGCGCCGCCAGAAGCACCTTTCGGTTGCCAAAGCGCTGGATACGCCGGAAGCCCAGGCTGAAGGTCTGCTGACCGAATGCGACGTCAAATCCAACATCAAGTCCATTCCGGGCGTGATGACGGTTCGCGGTTGCGCCTACGCCGGATCGAAGGGCGTGGTGTGGGGTCCGGTGAAGGACATGGTGCATATCAGCCATGGCCCCGTCGGATGCGGCCAGTATTCCTGGTCCCAGCGCCGCAACTACTACATCGGCAAGACCGGTGTGGATACGTTCGTGACGATGCAGTTCACGACGGACTTCCAGGAGAAGGACATCGTCTTCGGCGGCGACAAGAAGCTTGAAAAGACGATCGACGAAATCGGCGAACTCTTCCCGCTCGCGAAGGGTATCTCCATCCAATCCGAGTGCCCGATCGGCCTGATCGGCGACGACATCGAAGCGGTGTCGCGCAAGAAGCACAAGGAAAGCGGCACCACGATCGTTCCGGTTCGTTGCGAAGGCTTCCGCGGCGTGTCGCAGTCGCTCGGCCACCATATCGCGAACGATGCGATCCGGGACTGGGTGTTCGACAAGAAGGACGTCGAGCACGAAGCCGGCCCGTACGACGTCAACGTCATCGGCGACTACAACATCGGCGGCGACGCTTGGTCCAGCCGCATCCTGCTGGAAGAGATGGGCCTGAAGGTTGTCGGCAACTGGTCCGGCGAC
>CAINOE010000074.1 GCA_903851415.1 uncultured Rhodopila sp.
ATTTCCGCAAACTGAACCCGCATATCGAGCTTGGCGGGGTGCCGATCACGGTGCCTGCGGCGTTGACGCCGCGGGCGTTGCGCTATGCCGGGGTGAGTTCGTTCGGCTTCTCCGGCACCAATGCGCATGTCGTGCTGGAGCACGCGGATGATGTCGTGCTGGAGCGCGCGGATGGTGGCGTGCCGGAGCGCGCGGATGGTGGCGTGCCGGAGCGCGCGGATGATGTCTTGCTGCCCGGCCCGGAGCCGGCGGCGGTCCCTCGTCTGTTTGTCTCGGCCCGCACGCCGCGGGCGCTGAGCGACCTGATCGCCCGTTACCGTGACCTGCTGGCCACCGGCGTTGCATTCGCGGATGTGTGCCACAGCGCCTCGGCCGGGCGTGCGCGGCTGCCATGGTGGGTTTGCGCGGCCAATCCCGAGGACCTCGCCACGGCCGAACCCTCGAACGCCGCGCCGCCCGACCTGCCGCCGCAGCCGGGGCGGCGGATCGACCTGCCGCTTTACCCGTTCCAGCGCCAGCCGTATTGGGCGAGCCCGCGTCGCACCGCTCCTGCCGCGCGGGGCGCGCATGCGCTGCTCGGGCGCCGTCTGCGCTCCGGGCTGGCGCAGATCCAGTACGAGGCCGTGCTGGCGCCGGACCAACCGCCCTGGCTGGCGGATCACGCCGTGAACGGGCACGTGGTCGTGCCCGCTGCGGCGCTGATCGAGATGATGCTCGCAGTCTCACCCGTCGAAGGCGGCATCGAACTGACTGGCATTGCCTTCCGCCGGATGCTCGTGCCTGCGGACCAACCGTTGGTGCAGACCGTTGCAGACCCCGCCACGGGCAGGCTGACGATCTTTGCTGCGGCTGATACCGACGACGCGGCTTTCACCCTGGTCGCCACCGCGGACTGGCGCGTGGCCGGGGATGTGCCGGATGCCGCTCTGGAGGCCGCCCGCGGCGCGGCGGTCAGGCTGGTGGATCTGGCGACCCTGTACGCCCGCTTCGCCGCCGCCGGCCTGGTTTACGGGCCGGCATTCCGGACGATGACCCACCTGTTCGGCGGCGACGGGATCGCGCTGGCGGAGCTGGCAGCTTCGGATCCCGGGTTCCGCCTCGACCCGCGTGTGCTGGATGCGGCCTGGCAGAGTCTTGCCGCTGCGTTGCCGCCGGACAGCACCCGGGCGCTTGTGCCCGTCGGCCTCGATCGTCTGGTCTGGTGCGGCGGCACGCCTTGCACCTCCGTGCTGCGATTGACGGCACCGGACCTGGCCGACGTTGCACTGCTGGACTCCGGCGGCAACGTGGTCGCCTGGTGCGAGGGCCTGCGTCTCGCCGCGGCCGACGATATCGGAGCGGTGACCCGGGAAACCATATGGGAAGCCATACCGTCCGGCGACGAAGAGCCGGTCTGGCTCGACTGCCGCGGCGAAGCAGATCCTGCCGCCGCGTGCTGGCGCGTGTTGGAGGCTTACCGCGCCGCTGAGGACGATTCCCGGCGTCTCGCTGTTCTCGCCCGCGGCGCGACGGCAGCCGGAGGCTCGGTTCCGCACCCCGCCCAAGCTGCGCTGGTCGGGCTGCTGGCGACCTTGGGCCGCGAACGGCCTGAACTGCGGCCCCTGCTGCTGGACCTCGACCAAACGGCGCTGCCGCCGCCCGTGCCGGCCGTGTGCGGACCGCTGCTGGCCTGGCGCGATGGCGAACTTCTTGCGCCGCGCTTTGTCGCGCAATCCGCGCCGGCTGCGCCCGCGGCGCCGTTCCGCCTGGCACACAATCCGTCGGGCACGCTCGACGGGCTGCATTGGGAACCGGCGATCCGCCAACGGCCAGGTCCGAACGAGGTGGAAGTCGAGATCGCAACCGCCGGCATCAACTTCCGCGACGTCATGAACCTGCTGGGAGTCTATCCGGGTGACGGCGGCGCGCCGGGGGTGGAGTGTGCCGGGCTGGTCTCGGCCATCGGGCCCGGAGTCACCTCGGTGGCGGTTGGCGACACGGTTGTGGCGATCGCGCCTGGATGCTTCGCCAGCCACGTCATCGCCGACGCCCGCCTGGTCTGCCGCTTGCCCGTCGGCCTGTCGCCCGCGGTGGCGGCGGCGCAGCCCGTGGCGCTGCTGACTGCGCGGCTGGCGCTGGAGGACACGGCGCGGCTGCAACCCGGGCAGCGGGTCCTGATCCATGCCGCCACCGGCGGCGTTGGCCTTGCGGCCGTGATCCTGGCGCAGCTTCTGGGCGCGCGGATTGTCGCCACGGCCGGCAATCCGGCCAAACGGAGCCGATTGGCCGAGCTGGGTGTGCGGGAAGTTTACGACTCGCGCACCCTCGATTTCGCCTCCGCCGCACCGGTGCACGTAGTGCTCAACAGCCTGACCGGCGCCGCGATCCCGGCCGGACTGCGGCTGCTGCAACCGGGCGGGATTTTCCTGGAGCTGGGCAAGGCCGAGGTCTGGACCCCGGCGCAGGTCCGGGCGGTGCGGCCGGACGTGCGATACGCCGTCATCGGGCTCGACCAGGTCATCCTGGATGAACCTGCCCGTGTCGGCGCCATGCTGCGCGAAGCCATCGCCGCGCTGAGCGGCGGGGCGGAGGCGTTGCCCGTGCAAACATACGCGTTTGCCGATGTAACCGGCGCGCTGCGCTGCCTGCAGGCCGCCCGGCATATCGGCAAGCTGGCGCTCAACCGCATGCTGTTCCGCGGCGACGCCTGCTACGTCATCAGCGGCGGCACCGGAGCGCTTGGCCGGCACCTGGCCGCCTGGCTTGTGGCCCGCGGAGCCCGGCACCTCGTGCTGCTGTCCCGTCAGCCGGTGGCGGTGGAAATACCGGGCGCGACGGTCCGCAGCGTCGCCGTCGATGTGGCCGATCGGCTGGCGCTGGAGCGTGCCTTGGGCGGCCTGTCGCTGCCGGTCAAAGGCGTTTTCCACCTCGCCGCCGCGCTGCATGATGCCACCGCGGCCCGGCTTTCGCGCGAAGGGCTGGAGGCCGCCTTGGCGGCGAAGCTGCTGGGTGCCACGGCGCTGGATGAGGTGACCGCGGCTTTGTCGCTCGACCATTTTGTGCTGTTCGGCTCGCTCGCCAGCGTGGCGGGTTCAGCCGGGCAGGCGAACTATGCGGCGGCCAATTCGGCGCTGGATGCACTGGTGCGGGCGCGGCGGGCGAGAGGCGCGCCCGCCCTCCTGGTCGATTGGGGCGCCTGGCAGGGCGGTGGCATGGCGCGCGGATTAGACGGTCCCGCCTTGCCGCCGGATATGGCCCTGGCGGCGCTGGATGCGGCCATGTCCCGTGGCATGACGCGCGTCGCGGTAAGTGCCGGTGCCGCGCCAGCGCCTCCGGTCATCCCCGGGCTGGCGAAGCGCCTCGCCGAGGCGATCGGCACCGCCCGCCTGGATGTGCTGACCGAAGCGGTGGACGAGATCGTGGCGCGTATCCTCGGGCTTGGCGGCATCGCGCTGGAGCGGGAGCGGCCGCTGAACGAACTCGGCCTCGATTCGTTGATGGCGGTCGAACTGCGCAACGCCCTGAGTGCCGCCATCGGCCGGACCTTGCCCGCCAGCCTGGTCTTCGATCACCCGACCGCCGAGGCGCTTTCTGTCTTCCTGGCCGGCGAACTTGGCCTTGTCGCAGCGCGGATGCCAGCGGCCCCACCACCACCGATACCGATCGCGGCCGTCGATGATGGCGAAATGGACGATGACGCAGCCCTGTTGCTGCTGGAACGGAAACTCAGCCATGCCGGATACTGACGTGCGGAACAGCGGGATGCCGTCGCGTGAAACCAGCGCGGTGCGTCGGGCGCTGGCAATGATCCAGGATCTCGAAGCGCGGCTGGCCGCGGCCGAACAAGCCGGGCATGCACCGGTCGCGGTGGTAGGGCTGGGCTGCCGGTTTCCCGGCGGCGCGGCTGGCGAAGCCGGCTACTGGCACCTGCTGTCGCAGGGGCGCGACGGCATCACCGAGGTGCCGGCGACGCGCTGGGACATCGCTGCCTACTACGACCCCGACCCCGACCGGCCTGGCAAAACCAACGCGCGCTGGGGCGGTTTTGTGCCCGACGTGGATGCGTTCGACGCCAACCTGTTCGGCATCGCGCGGCGGGAGGCCGAGGCGATGGATCCGCAGCATCGGATGCTGCTGGAGGTGGCCTGGCAGGCTTTGGAACATGCCGGCATGGCGCCGGATCGCCTCTCCGGCAGCCGCACCGGCGTCTTCGTCGGGCTGAGCACATCCGACTACGCGACCTTGCTGGGCGCCGGGCGAGATGCGTCCTGGATCGATGCCTATGCCAGCCTTGGCAATGCCGCCAGCATCGCTGCCGGCCGGCTGTCCTATGCTTTCGGGCTGGTGGGGCCGGCTATGGTTGTCGACACCGCATGTTCGTCCTCCTTGACCGCCGTGCATCTGGCGGCACAGGCGTTGCGCGCCGGTGAATGCAGCCTGGCGCTGGCCGGCGGAGTAAACCTGACGTTAGCGCCCGAGCTGACGATCAATTTCACCAAAGCCCGCATGCTGGCAGCCGATGGGCGATGCAAAACCTTCGACGCCAGTGCGGACGGATATGTCCGCGGCGAGGGCTGCGGCATCGTGGTGCTGAAGCTGCTGTCGGAGGCGCGGGCTGCCGGCGACCGGGTGCTGGCGGTGATCCGCGGCTCGGCGCTGAACCAGGACGGCCGCAGCGCCGGGCTGACCGCGCCGAACGGCCCGGCGCAGGAGGCGGTGATCCGCGCCGCGCTGGCCAATGCCGGTCTGCAGCCGG
>CAINOE010000075.1 GCA_903851415.1 uncultured Rhodopila sp.
AGGTCTTCGACCTCGAAGCACATGTGGTGGATGCCGCCGGAGGGGTTCTTTTCCAGGAACGCGGCGATCGGGCTTTTCTCGCCCAGCGGCAGCAGCAGCTCCACCTTGGTGTTCGGCAGTTCGACGAACACGACCGTCACGCCGTGCGCCGGCTGCGGCAGCGGTGCGGAAACCTTGGCGCCGAGGACGTCGCGATAAACCGCAGTGGCCTTCTCCAGGTCCGGCACGGCGATGGCAAGGTGATTGAGTTTTCCGATCATGGACGCCTCCTTTGAACCTCTTCAGCACGGGGTCTTAGCACGCGAGGCGCGCCAGAAAATTGTCTTGTGGCAATCTTGCGGTATCGCCACCGCATTCGTCAAGCGGTCGTGACCGTCGTCGCGGGGAACCCGTGCAGGTCCGAGAAGGCGCGATCGGGCCGCCTGCGTCAAGCCGGAAACCGCGGTGATGCGCGAACTTAACGAATGGCGGCACCGCCGCCGCCCCCAACGTCACGGCGCGGCTTGTCCGGCCATGACGGTTAGAGGGGCGCCGCGGCTTACTCGTGCGCCAGCACCCAATCGTTGATGAAACTTGCAAGACCGTTGGCGCGGAAGTTCCGCCGTAGCGCAACCTCGTCGTAGTCGTCGCGCACCCAGTCGAGGAACGGCTTGCGGCCCTCGGCCTCGCGCTGGAAATGCAGGAAGAACGCGTCCAGGATGCCGGTGCGGGCCTGCCTGATATGGCCGAACCGCGGCGAAAGCTGACGCAGCGCATCGGCCGCTGTGCCGCCTGCGAAAAGGACGATCAGGCCGGCGGCCAGCCCCGCCCTGTCGGCCCCCGACTTGCAGTGCATCACCGCCGGGGTCTGCATCGCCGTGTAGATGCCATGCAGCCGCAGAATGCGGTCGCGCTGCGGCGCGCCGCGGCTCTCGAACGCCATGTCATGGAAGGCCAGCCCAAGCGCTCCCGCGGCCTCCCGCGACAGCGCGTCGGAGCCGCTTTGGGTCTTGCCGCGCAGGTTGATCAGCGTCCGCAAGCCCAGGCGGCGGGTCATGCGGCGCAGACGCGCGGGCGTGGGGTGGTTGCAGCGATAGACCTTGCCGGGAATCACCGGTGCCAGGTTGCTCCAGACCAGGCGGAACACCGCATGGTCGATGAACAGCGAGTCGATCCAGGCCGTGAAGCGGCCCTTGGCGGTAGCGAGATCGCCGTTGAAGATGGAATCCATACGGTCGGACGGGCCTTTGTAACGCCGGCGCATATGGACATGGCAGGGTGCGGCAATCAATGGATGCCGATAGAACGGTGCTCATGCCCGATTTCATCGTCGCCCGCGCCCTGCACGTCCTCGCCATCGTCCTCTGGATCGGCGGGGTCGGCATGGTCACGACGGTGCTGCTGCCCGAGATCCGGCGGTCCCACCCCGCGGACGATCGCTTCCGGGTTTTCCATGGCCTGGAGCAGCGCTTCGCCGGCCAGTCGCGGTTCACCACCGCCCTGGCCGGCGCCAGCGGCTTCTACATGGTCTGGCGGCTGGATGCGTGGGACCGCTTCCAGTCCGCCGGGTTCTGGTGGATGCACGCCATGGTGCTGACGTGGCTGGTCTTTACGCTGATGCTGTTCGTGGCCGAACCGCTGTTTCTCGACCGCGTCCTCGCCCGCCGTGCCGCGTCCGCGCCGGAGGCGACGTATCGCCTTGTGGAATGGCTGCACCGGGGGCTGCTGGCGCTGAGCCTTCTCACCGTCGCCGGTGCCGTCGCCGGAAGCCTGGGACTGAACCTGTTCGCGTGGTGAGAAACCCGCCGCGAACCCTGAGCCGACCGCGCCGCCGGACGGTCAATCCGAGGCCGGGACGCTTGGCGGCCAGGGCGGCGGCCCTTGCAGGTCCAGAACCGCGGCGATCTGGGCGCCCAGATGCAGCTCGCTCATCATCGCCGTCCGGAGCTCCGCGGCCGCCGGCAGGGAGTCGGTCGCGTCCCAACTGACGAAAACGGCGCCGACGGTCTTGCCCTGGACGTCGGCGGCCGGGCAGACCAGCACGCTGGTCGAGCCGTACGACTCAAATCGCGCCCGCAGCGCAAGGGCACGCAGATCCGCGACGCGATGGAACGAGCACTGGCCGGACAGCAACACCGGCAGAAAATCGCTCCATTCCGACAACGGTTGATTGACGGCGGCCTGGCCCGGCAACCGGCCGGCGGCTGTGGCGGTGTTGGTGATGTCATAGCGCAGCAATCCGGTCCCGGTCAGCCCGGTCACTCCGTTATGAATCACCGCGAGCCGCACGCGCGACGCGCCGGGTGCGCGTTCCAGCATGGTTTCCAGCAATTGGTCGATCAGCTTGTTGGCGGCTGCGAACTGGCGCAGTTCCGCTTGCATAAGCGCTTGCACCTCAATGCGATGGCGTTCGACCCGGTCGGTATTGTTGTCGAGGAAGGCCGCTTTCAGGCCGCCCAGGACACTGCCTTCCTGGTTGACCTGGAACAAGGCGTAAGCGCAGGTCACGCAGGCCGCCAGCAGCAGCGGCGGAAGGATCCTTCGTGCCGAGGTTCGCCCCAATTCGACGAACAAGGCCAAAAGGCCCTGGAACAAGGCCAGCAATTTGAACATGCTGCGGAAAACTTTCCTTTATCCGGAAGTTGCTTCAAAGCTTTACGCGCCCGCCGCGGCAGCCCGCCCTTGCCCGGCATGGCCGTTTGATCGAGGGTTGCGCCGTGTGGGACCAACCGTACCTTGAGACATGCTGCCGCGCGGCCTTGCACCGCCTGCATCTGTGCGGAGGGGCGGGTCGTCCGGCCGGCCTGGCGGACGATCCGTGCCTGATACGGCTGACCGGCATGGGACTCTGCCGCCGCCGCCCGGACGGACGTTTCGGCATCACCCCGGAAGGTGTGCGGCGGCATGCGGAGGAAATCCTGAGCGCAAAAGCGCCCGCCCGTACTCGGGAGTGGCGGTAGGCGTCGGCGCGCCTTCTGCTCTCACCCGCGGCAGGAGAAAAGCGTTTGGCAGGCTTCCGCCCATCGCAGCGGCGCGGCGCAACGGCTTCTGCCACCGTCATGGCCGGGCGTGTCCCTGGCATCTTGGCATCGCCGCCGAAGCGCGGATGGCCGCGACGCGCCCGATAGCTATCAGGATAAGGGGTCGAACGGAGCACGGCTTTTCCCCCATCGTCATGGCCCGGCCTGTCCGGGCCATGACGATGAAAGAGCGACGCCTCGGCCAAACTTTTCTCCGGCTGCGCCTCATCCTGATAGCTATGGGGACACGCCCGGCCATGACGGTGAGAGCGGTGGCCAACCCCTAGGACAGCGGCGCGGTGACCACCGTTTCGACATCGGCCAAAGTCACGCAGAGGATGCGCGCTCCATCGGCTGCGGTCACCATGATCAGGTCGCCGGCCGTCAGCATATCGCTGGCGTCCGCCAGGTAGTTGCCGGCGCTGACCGCGTCGAGCCGATCTTTGCCGGACTTGTAGTGCCAGAGGGTAAAGCCGTTCGCATAAGCCAGAACCGACAGATTGCGGATGGCGAAGGCCATGGTGACGTCCTTCCATGTAAAAAAGGCCGCCGCCCGGAGAGGGCGGCGGCCAAACACGTTTCTGAGGAGACAATCGGCAGCGGACGCAATTCGCCCGCTGACGGGAGCGGTTTTAGAAGGAACGGTACATCAAAGTCAATGACTTTTTTCCTACCATGAAACTGATCAGGCGACGATGCCCTTCACCCGCAGCGGCCACTCCAGGCGGTCGAGCGCCTCAACCCACAACCTGTGATCGTGACGCTCGGCCGCAACGGCAGCGCTGGGCGCCATCTGCCGCTCCCCCCAAATCCGCAGAACACGGGCATGAACGAGATCGATCCGGCGCTGGCGGTACAGGCTGTCGAGGCAACGAACGACATCGTCCGGCTCGCACGGCCGCGGCAGCCTGCCTTTGTTCGTGCTGTGACGCGCGCCGTCGCGACGCGCGTTCAGCGCAGCCATCGTCCATAGCCACGCGTCCTCGGCGCTGGCGAACGGCCGGCAATGCGGGGCCGAATCGTTTTGCGCAGCTAAAGCGGCGGTGGCCTGGCGGAGGGCGAGCGGCATGACGGTTTTTCCCAAAAATGTTGACACGCAGGCTGGCATACCACTCTATGTAACCACAGGTTGCATACCGTTGCAAGAAAAAATGGTTGTTTTTCCTAGAGGCTCCGGTAGCAATTCCTAAAGGAATGATCTATCAGCGATTCGCCGCCGCCCGACGCGGCGGCGAACCACCGGAGCGGCTCGATGAAACACGAAGATGTCTGGCGCGCGATCGACACGCTGGCTGCTGAAAACGGACTCTCCGCCTCGGGACTGGCGAAGCGGTCCGGCCTCGATGCGACCACCTTCAACCCGTCCAAGCGGCGGATGCCGGACGGCCGCGCCCGCTGGCCGAGCACCGAGAGCGTGGCGAAGGTGCTCGACGCGACCGGCGCCTCATTGGAAAGCTTCACGGCCCTGGTGTCCGGCGCCCGCGCCCTGGCCAGCGCCGCCGGCAGCCGCGGCATCGCCCGGCGCATCCCGCTGATCGGCCTCGCGCAGGCCGGCGGGGAGGGTTTTTTGACGACGGCGGCTACCCCGTCGGCGGCGGCTGGGATGAGGTCAGCCTGCCGGAAATCGCCGATCCCAATGCCTATGCGCTGGAAATCAGCGGCGATTCGATGGAGCCGGTGTTCCGCGACGGCGACCAGGTGATTGTTTCACCTTCGGCGCCAATCCGCCGCGGCGACCGCGTCGTGGTCCGCACCATGGCGGGCGAGGTTATGGCCAAGGAACTGGCCCGCCGCTCCGCGCGTCGTGTGGACCTGAAAAGCTTGAACCCCGAGCATCGCGACTACAGCTTTGATCTGACCGATGTGGCCTGGATCCACCGCATCGTGTGGGCCAGTCAATAGATTGCCCTGGAGATTGCCCTGGGCGCCGCCCGCGATTTCCTTGACGAGATGACGTTCCGGGGCGTCTGATCGCAGGCTGGAGGGTGCCTCCGATGCGCCGGTTCGTTGTCGTGCCGCTGGTCGCCTGTGTGCTGCCGTTGCTGCCCATCGCGCCCGCGCTGGCGGAGGATGTGGACGTGGCGCTGGTGCTCGTCACCGACGTGTCCCGCAGCATCGACGACACCGAGTTCAAGCTGGAAAAGGACGGATACGCGAGCGCTTTCAGCGACCCCAAAGTGCTGGAGGCGATCAGGGGCGGCCCGGCCGGCAAGATCGCCGTCTCCTATGTGGAGTTCGCCAGCAGCTTCGAGGTCCGCACGGTGCTGGACTGGACGGTCATCAAGGACCGTGACTCGGCCGGGGCGTTCATTCAGCGCCTGGCCGCCGAACCTCGCTCGTTCTGGGGCCGCACCGCGATCAGCGCCGGGATCGACCAGGGGGTGCAGCTTCTCGCCGAGACCGGTCTGAACGCGGCGCGGCGGGTCATCGACGTGTGCGGCGACGGCACCAACAATGCCGGGCGGGAGGCGTCGGACGCGCGCGACGATGCGGTCAAGGCCGGCATCACGATCAACGGGCTGGCGATCATCAACGAGCATCCCGTGTCCTGGACCTTCGCGCATGTGCAGCCGCCGGGCGGCCTCGCCAACTACTACCGGGAGAACGTGACCGGCGGCCCGGGCAGCTTCGTGCTGGAGGTGCATGACTTCGCCAGCTTCGGCGAGGCGATGACCCGCAAGCTGGTTGATGAGATCGCCGCGGGCCGGACCGCCGCCAGCTTCGCGGGCCAACCATGACCCCCAAACCATGACCCGGGGAACGTATCGATGGGATTGCTGATCGACGGCCGTTGGCAGGAGCAGGACCCGGAACGGACGAAGGACGGCCATTTCGAGCGCAAGGACAGCGCCTTCCGCGACTGGATCACGCCGGACGGGCGGCCGGGTCCCGCCGGGCGGGACGGCTTCCAGGCGGTGGCGGGACGCTATCATCTGTATGTATCGCTTGCCTGCCCCTGGGCGCACCGCACCCTGATCGTGCGGGCGCTGAAGGGGCTGGAGGAGATCATTCCGATTTCCGTGACCCACTGGCTGATGGCCGAGCAGGGCTGGACGTTCAAGGCCGCCGAAGGCGTGATCCCGGACACGGTCTGCAACAGCAGCTATCTGCACGAGCTGTACAGCCGCGCCGACGAACACTACAGCGGCCGGGCGACGGTGCCGGTTCTGTGGGACAAGCATACGCAGGCGATCGTCAACAACGAGTCCGGCGACATCATCCGGATGCTGGGCAGCGCGTTCGATCAGGTGGGCGCCCGGCCAGGCGATTTCTATCCGGCGGCGCTGCGCGAGGAGATCGATGCGGTCAACCTGCGCATCTACGACACGCTGAACAACGGGGTCTACAAATGCGGCTTCGCGACGACACAGGCGGCCTACGAGGCCGCGGTGGCGCCGCTGTTCGAAACGCTGGACTGGCTGGAGGTTCGGCTTGCGCAATCGCGGTTTGTCTGCGGCGACAGGCTGACGGAGGCGGATATCCGGCTGTTCACCACGCTGGTGCGGTTCGATGCCGTCTATCATGGGCACTTCAAGTGCAACGTCCGGCGGATCGTCGATTACCGGCACCTGTGGGGGTACACCCGCGACATCTATCAGCTTCCCGGCATCGCCGCGACCGTCGATCCAGGGCACATCAAGCGGCACTATTACATGAGCCACCGGCGGATCAATCCCACCGGGATCGTGCCGGCAGGACCGGCGATCGATTTGCTGGCGCCGCCCGATCGGGAGCGGGGGGTCGATACGCTGATCGTGTTCTGATACCAGCCGCGCTGAGAGCGACCCACCATAGAGCTACGCCGCCGTCACGGCCCGGCTTGTCCGGGCCAGCTTTGCCAGCACGTGCGGACACGGCTGGACCGGACGACAAGCCGGGCCATGACGGTGGCGATGATCCCTGGCCACGCTGCCCCTCGTGGCGACAAGCCAGCCCGTGACGTTGCAGCGGCGAGCCGCCGGTCATGCATAGCCCCAGCGCCGCTCCCCCGCCAAATGCATATCTTACTTTGCCGCTTTCTGTTAACCCCATGGGATTGCGTTGCAGCGATGAGACAGCGACAAAGAAACCCTCTAAGCTGTGACACCGGGCCGTAACCCGGCTGACATAAGTCGAACCGCACGGGGCTCGCCTTCGCATGACAACCGCTGGACCAGTCGCCCTTGACCGCTCGGCCCCGCCGGCGCCCTCGCCGGTCACGGCCCGGCATGCGCTGAGGGAAGCGACCCGGGCCGTCCATACGCGGCTGCACACACATCCGGTCCTTGGCGCCGTTCAGGCCGGAACCATCGATATCGCGTGCTATCGCGCGCTTCTCACCCGCCTCTACGGCTTCCACCTCCCGTTCGAAACCGCCGCCGGGATCGGCCCGGAACGCAGCCTCTGGCTGGCAGACGATATGCGCGCGCTCGGCCTGACGGAGCAGGCGATCGCAGCGCTGCCGCTGTGCCCGTCCCTGCCCCGGCTCGATACGCCGTATCGCAGGCTGGGCGCCCTGTATGTCGTCGAGGGGTCCACGCTCGGAGGCCGCGAGCTTTCCAAGCGCCTCGATCACCTGTTCGGCCGGGACGACCGTGCCGGCCGTTGCTTCTTCAGCGGCCGCGATGCCGACACCGGCAAGGCATGGCGCGCTTTTGCCGATGCGCTGGATGCAGCGGGAGAGGACGGCGCGGCCCGCGCCGGGATGATCGCCGCGGCGGTCGAGACCTTCGCGTCGTTCGAAAACTGGCTGGACTGGAAGGCCGTGACGGATGCCGGACGCTGACTCGAGCCATGTCCAGGTCGACCTCACCAACTGCGACCGCGAGCCGATCCATGTCCCCGGGGCGATCCTGCCGCATGGGGTGATGCTGGTGCTGGATTGCGGCTCGCTGGCCGTGCTCCAGGCCGCCGGAGATACCGAAGCTCTGCTGAACCAGCCGCTTGCCGGCTTGCCCGGCCGCGGGATGGAGACGCTGCTGCGGCCGGAACAAATCGGCCTGCTGCGCAGCCTCGGTGCCGAACCCGGTCTGACCCGGCCCCGCTATCTGCTCGACCCCGCCCTGCGCGTCGCAGCCGATCGGCCGGTGGATGCGAGCGTTTATCGGTCCGGCGCGCTGCTGGTGGTGGAGTTGGAGGCCGCGAACCCGGCTGACCGCTTCGCAACCGATCCGCTGCTGGCGGTGCATGGCATGCTGGAGGGCCTGGATCGCGCGCCGTCCGTCGCGGCGGTCTGCCAGGCCGCGGCCGAGCGCGTGCGGCGGGTCACCGGCTACGACCGGGTGATGGTCTACCGCTTCCAGGAGGATGAATCCGGCCAGGTCATTGCCGAAAGCAAGCGGGAGGACCTGATGTCCTTCCTTGACCTGCACTATCCGGAATCGGACATCCCCCGGCAGGCCCGGGCGCTGTACCTGAAGAGCCCGCTCCGGCTGATCACTCAGGTGAATTACCAGCCGGCGCCGCTGGTTCCGGCGGAAAACCCGCTGACCGGTGAGCCGCTCGACATGAGCTTCTCCACCTTGCGCGACGTCTCGCCGATACATCGCGAGTATCTGCGCAACATGGGCGTCGATGCATCCATGTCGGTTTCCATCATCCTGAAGGGCAGGCTGTGGTGACTGATTGCCTGCCACCACGGCACCCCGCTGCGGCTGCCGCGCCACCTTCGCGCCGTGTGCGAGCTGTTCGGTTCCATGCTGTCGCTTCAGCTCGATGTGCAGCTCGGCCGGGAACAGTTCGGCGACAGGCTGAAGAGCCGGGACGTCCTGCAACGGATGATCCTGAATCTCGCCGTCGAAGACGCATACGCGCCCGGCATCGCGCACCGGGCGTCCGAGCTGCTGGGCTACATCCAGGCGGACGGTCTGTGCCTTTTCGAGGACGCCGGCGGCGATCCGGTTTCGTTTGGCCGCACCCCGCCGCCCGCGGACCTCGCAGCGCTGATCGCCTGGCTGAGCCAAAGGATGGACAGCGACGATCCCGTGTTCGCAACCGACCGTCTGGGCGAGGTCTGGCCCGCTGCCCGGTCATACAGCGAAACCGCCTCAGGCCTGCTGGCGATCCTGGTGTCGCGGAAGCCGCGCCGTTTCATCCTGTGGTTCCGGCGGGAGATCGTTCACACCGTTATCTGGGGCGGCGATCCAACCAAACCGGTCAACCGGGGGCCAAACGCCAACCGGTTGAGTCCGCGGGCGTCGTTCGATGCCTGGAAGGAGACCTTGCACGGGCGGTCGCGGCCCTGGACATCATCCGACCGCGATGCGGCGCTCGATCTGCGCGTCGCGCTGCTGGAAGTCGTGCTGCGGCGCATCGAAGCCGCGGCAGCCGAACGCCAACGCGCGCGCGAACACGAAAAGCTGCTGATTGCCGAACTCGATCACCGGGTGAAGAACACGCTCGGCGTCATCCAGTCGCTGGTGGTGCAGACCAGCCGATCGGCTACGTCGATGACGGAGTTTGTGACGGGGCTGGAGCGGCGGATCCGCTCGATGGCGCAGTCGCACAGCCTGCTGACCCGCAGCCATTGGACCGGGGTCGAAATCCACGCGCTGCTGCGGGACGAACTCGATCAGTACGGGCTGGACGGAGCGGCGGTGACGCTGAGCGGACCGGACCTGGTGCTGGCGCCGAAAGCCGCGCTGGCTCTGTCTCTGGCGGTCCATGAACTCGCCACCAACGCAGCCAAGTACGGGGCGCTGTCAACGCTTCAGGGCGTGGTGGCGGTGAGCTGGGGCGCCGTGGCGAACGGCGGGATTGAATTGTCCTGGCGCGAATCCGGCGGACCGGCCGTCTCGCCGCCGCTGCAGCGCGGGTTCGGCTCGCGGTTGATCGAGCAGGCGCTGATGATGGAAACCGGCGGCCGCTCGATGATCCGTTTCCCGGACGGCGGCGTGCAATGCGACATCGTGTTGCCGGCATCGTCGATTGCCGGCGCCCTGCCGGACAGCGGGGCGAAGGCCTCCGCGCGGGTGCCGGATGCCGAGCCGCCCGCCGTGCCCCGGAAGTCGCGGCCGCGGGTTTTGATTGTTGAGGACTCGTATCTGATCTCGCTTTTGCTGGAGCAGGTTCTGGAAGACCAGGGATGGGAGCTTGTGGGCCCGGCGACGCGGGTGCCCGCGGCACTCGCGCTGGCGCAGACCGAGCGGATCGATGCGGCGCTGCTGGATATCAATCTCGACGGCGAGATGTCCTGGCCGGTGGCGATGGCTTTGCGCGAGAGGGGTATTCCGTTCGCATTCAGTACCGGATACGGCAGCGCCGCGGATCTGCCCGCATCGCTGGCCGATGTCTTTGTTTTAAAGAAACCTTTTCAGCTTGCCGAGGTGGAAAGCCGGATGCAGAAGATGTTGCGCGGCGGCACTGGTAGTTTGCATTAGACGGGGCAGCGGGAAAAGCGTCATGCGGGGACCCCGGTTCGTCAAACCTCGACGAGATCGCCGTTGATTGCTCGCGGCGACAAGGCGAACCGGTTCAAGGGCCTCGTCTCACGGCCTGACCTGTCCCGGGGTCAAACGCCACCGCCAACATGATCAGAATCGCTTCGAACAAAGCAAGCGCCAGTCCGGAGGCGAGTTCGCCGCTCATGCGGCAGCCCGGCGCAAGCGGGACCGTGGCGCCCGGCACAGTCATTTCCGGACCGGATATCGGGACGGCTTCTCATTTCGCCCCTGCCCTTCTGCCGCATTGTTGAAAGCCGGCAAACGCGCGTGCCTTGCCGCGGCGCTACCGGCGGGTATTCTGCGTGGACAGGGAATGTCCGTCAGGCAGAAGCAATGAAAAACCAATACCGGCGGTCCGGCGTGTTCAGCCGGGACCAGCTTGTCCGGCTGCTGCATCCGGCCAGCATCGCCGTGATCGGCGCCTCCACGCGCCCTGGCGCGTTCGGCAGGCAGGTGCTCGCCAACATGGCGCATTACACCGGCCGATCGTATGCGGTGAACGCGCGGTACGAGACGATCGACGGGCGGGCGTGCTACCCGAACGTGCGCGCGTTGCCGGAAGCGCCGGACTGCGCCGTGATCTGCGCCGCGCGGGAAGCGGTGGAGGAGATCGTCCTCGACTGCGCCAGGGCGGGTGCCGGCGGCGCAATAATCTTCGCCTCCGGCTACGCGGAAACCGGAAAGGAAGACCGCATCATCCAGCAGGACCGGCTGGCTGCCATCGCGCGGGACACCGGGCTGCGCATCGTCGGGCCGAACTGCATCGGCGTGGCGAACGCCTTGCTCGACAGCCGCGCCACCTTCATGGATATCACGCCGATTCCCCGGCCAAACGGCCATGCGGTGGGTATAATCAGCCAATCCGGCGCGCTGGGCATGGCGCTGGCGCAGGGGGTGATGCGCGGGCTGTCGGTCAGCCATGTGCTGACCTCCGGCAATTCCTGCGACGTGGACATGGCGGACTTCGTCAATTATCTGGCAGCCGATCCCGGCGCGCGGTCGGTCGCCTGCGTATTCGAGGGCATGGCCACGCCCGACCGCATGCTGCTGGCGGCGGAGAACGCCCGCGCGGCCGGCAAGCCGCTGATCGTCTTCAAGATGGCGACCGGCGAGCAGGGCGCGGCGGCGGCGTTGTCGCATACCGGTTCGCTCGCCGGGTCCAACGCCTCGTATCGCGCGATCCTGCGGCATGCCGGCGCGATCGTGGTGGATGAGTTCGAAGCACTGATGGAGACCGCCGCGTTCTTCGCCAAGGCGCCGCCGCCGAAAGCCGCCGGCGCGGCAATCGTCGCGGCGTCCGGCGGGGCGGCGATCATGGCGGCGGACCGGGCTGAGCAGCACGGTGTGCTGATGCCGCAGCCGGTGCCTGAAGTCCGCGCGGTGCTGGAATCGCGCATTCCGGAGTTCGGATCGTCGCGCAATCCCTGCGATGTGACCGCGCAGATCCTGAGCGACCCGGAGGCGCTGGCCGTCTGCGCCACGGCGCTGCTGAGCGATCCGCATGCACGGGCCGGAGCAAATCGCCACTTGAGGCCGATTGAATTCGCCACCTGAGGCCGGTTCAAATCGCCACCTGAGGCCGGTGAATTCGCCACCCCCTGGCTGGTAGATCGGCCGGGCCGCGGGGCGGGAGGAACCGTCGC
>CAINOE010000076.1 GCA_903851415.1 uncultured Rhodopila sp.
AGCGTATCGTCGGCATCGGCGGGCATGGCGGATTCTGTCCGGATGTCAGAGTTGGTGTCAGCACCCAATCTCTACGCAATTCCAGATGGTTGTACCATGCCCGCCAGCGAATCCCTGCTATGCGGTGAATAAGATGGGCTAGCGGAGGTTGTCAGCATAAGGGATCCTGCGCGATATCTGGCAAGAGTGCAGTGCAGATTGTTCCGAGTGTCAAGCCGTTGCGGTATATGAAGTATATCGCCGCCGGACCGGCTGAGGGGCATGACCTGTCAAAAAAGGCCGCGAGGCCATCCTGGACGATTTCGTGGCGGTCATCACCCGACAACTCGTCAAGGGGAACAAAATCCGCCTGAGCGGCCTCGGCATCCTACAGGTGCTAGATCGGACGGCGCGGACCGCGCGCAACCCGGCGACCGGCGAATCCGTCGTGGTCGCCGCAAGCAAGAAGATAGCGTTCCGGCCGGCCAAGGAACTGAAGACCGCCGTGTAGTGCCGGCCGACGTCTGTTTCAGTTGGCGGCGGCAGTGAGAGGTGAGCAAGGCCATCCATGACGAATCGAGGCGACAATTCGAACGGTCAGGCGGTATCGCTCTCCAAGGGCCAGCTGATCCGGCTCGGGGCGGAAACCGGCGGTCTCGTCCCGGTCGGTGGCCCATCCGACGGTCGTCCGGCCAGGCGAACCAAGTCATCCGGCGATCCTATGGGGCCTAGACCCAACAGTCGTGTCACCAGCCGCCAAATCGATATCGGGCTGGTTTCAGGCTGATCCAGGCTTTTCGAGCGGCCGGACTTTTTACGAATGGCGTGTTTTGTAAAAAGTTCTGGCCCGGCACCACGGCATCCTGCGGGTTTGACCTACCAGGCCCGGCCTGGTTCAGCGGGCGAAATGTCAAAAGTGCGCCCATCACGCCGCATCGGCCTCCAAAAGCCCCCAATTTTGGAGGTATTTCCCGATTTGGCGGCTGGTGAAACGACTGTTGGGTCAATGCCTTTTTGGGATGCGGTGTTTGTCGGGCGGCTCGGATCGGATGCCGCGACGATTGCCGCCAACCTGCTCGGACATCTTTCCGAGGATGGGGCGCAGGCATGGTCTCGGGGCGAAGCGTCCGATTGGGCGCTGGAGACATTCCGGATGGGTCGGGACGATGCGTACGGCCGGCTTCCCCCGCCGGATGCGCGCGGGCGCTTCCGGCTGTCCGATGCCTACATCGCCATGGCGACACGCGACGTGACCATCCAGCTCAGCAAGGCCGGTGTGCGGCTTGCCTTTATGCTGAACACGGCGCTGCGGCCCGAACGGTAGTACGGCGGCATCGCCCGGAGTGCCGGGACATCAGGGCTCTCCGCGGGCGAAACCAAGACCGGCGACAGGCTGGCCAATGCAGTGGCATTGTTGCTCAATCGGACGCCTTCGCATCTCCGCTGCCTACGATCTCCGGCCGTTCCAACCCTCGACCCACCACTGAACCGGTTCCTGCCCGGCAGCCGGTCGGTTTCGGGCCGGCTTGTCAAGCTTGCATGTCTTCGCGGCGATGATCTCATCAGCAGCCATGGATTTTCCGCCGGTTTTGTTCGACGGCGGGGCAGGCGGCGACGCCGTCTTGCGTGGCCTCCCGACCGGTCGCCGGATCGTTTGAATGACGGCGTCATCGTGGCCGGCAGGCGGGAGGATGTCCGGTGCTGTTGCGGCCGGCGCCTCGCGCCGTGAATTGTCAGCCTTCAGCCGAGCCTCGCGCTCAGCCGCCGATTCCGCCTTTGCGGTTGCGACACCGCGGACCAGGCCGTCCAATTGCGCTTGCAGAGCGCGGTTGGCCGCCAGAGCCTCCCGCAGCGCCCGCTCGCTGTGGTCGCGCGACGCCTCGGCTTCCAGCACGCTGCGCTGGGCCGCGAGCTTCGCCGCCGTCGCGAGGCGCGCCGCTTCCAGGGCCGCGTCTTTCTCCCGGTGCGCGTGGTGCAGCCTGGTGCGGAGTTCCTGGATGGTTGCCTCGGCATGGACAAGCTCACGTTCCGCACGATCCAGGGCGGCCTGCAACCGGATGGCCTGGCGCGCGGTCATGATCTGATCGTTCGACCAGGGTGCCACCGGGTCCGGGCCGGAAGCCGTTTCAAGACCGAGACCCCGCCGCATTCCGGTGTCCGCGTCATCGCCTTCAGCCGTCTTCGGGTCGGAGAGCCTGCCAGATGCCACGGCGTTTGCTTTCGTTGACGGGTGATCATACTCTCGGCGGATCGAATTGCCAAAGTGGCCGGCTTGCGGTCCCGCCCTGCCGGGCCGCGTGCAGCCGATGCGGCAATGAGGCGAGGGCGGGCGGCTTGAGAGCGGGACCGTTCGAAGCGAGGGAGCCGAACCCGCCGGGGGCTGCATCGACCGGATTGATGACGATCTGCGCCCTCGTTGCCCGCGATGCCGGGAAAATACCGGCGATCAGGCCAATCCCGGGTTGGGCGCGGCGGCGGCCGTGGTTGTCCGAATCGGAGCGATGCGAGCAGGTTGCCGCGATGCAAGCCTTTCCCGGGAGATCATGATGCCGCCAGCCAAGAAACCGGCCCCTGCCGCCAAGAAGACCGCAGCGCCGGCGAAGCTTGCCGCAAGAACAGCGGTGCCGGCCACCGGGAAAACCGCCGCATCGCCAGGCAAGGCGGCTGCGCCCGCGAAAAAGGCCGCCGCACCGGCCGAGACGGCGGCAGCGGCGAAGGCCGTGCCGCAAGCCACCATCACGCTGAAGCACATCGCCGCCGAACTGGCGGAGGCGCATGACCTGTCCAAGAAGGCTGCCGAAGCCGTGCTGGACGATTTCGTGGCGCTCGTTACCCGGCAACTCGTCAAGGGAGACAAGATCCGCCTGAGCAGCCTCGGCATCCTCCAGGTGCGAGACCGGCCGGCGCGCACCGGACGCAACCCGCGGACGGGCGAATCCGTCGCGGTCGCGGCGAGCAGGAAGATCGCGTTCCGGCCGGCCAAGGAACTGAAGACCGCCGTGTAGTGCCGACGGACGTCTGTTTCGCCTGGCGGCGGCGATGAGATCAACTGTCGGCGGTGGCTTCGGCCGTCAAGTGTTTGGCTGGTTCAGACTCCTGCATCGGCTGGAACAGACCTAGCCCCGATTGCGCGCCGAAGCCCAGCGCCATCGGTCCCCATAGCGCTTCGCCGAACCGCAGCATGACGAACGCGGTCTCGGCTCCGGCCGGAGGCGGCCTGTGCCCGAGGCCGTCGAAGGCAAAATTCGCCGGCACGATCAGCGTGCCGCCAATCTTGCGTGCCGTGAACACCTCGATGTTCACCGGCACAGGCCGACTTGCCTGGCCCAGCGCCTTCACGATCTGCTCCGCCAGAGCGCGGCTGGCGCGCGGCCTCGCGGGTTTCCCCGGTCCCGTTTGGCGATCCGCCGGCAGCGGTGTCACGAACGGAGTCTGCGATATCCAGCACCGCGCCGGGCCGAACAATCCGCCGGGCCCGGCAGTCCCCATCCACACCGGCGCAAGCCGCCAGCTCCACCCGCCGCCAAAGCCGATCTCCCCGCCCAAAGCCATTGCCGGGATCAGCGCCTCCGGCAGCCCATCGAGATGGACCAGCAGCACATGGTCGATCAGCCCGTCGCCGTCGGCATCCTCCGGCAGCCAGTAGGCCGAATGGCCCCGGCCGCGGAACGCATGGTGGAAATCGTCCGGCAGACGCGCCACGCCCAACCGGTTCATCGCACGCATCAGCGCATTCCGGGCGGCACAGGCCACGGGCAAGGCCTGCGTGACCGGCAGCGGCGAGCGACCGGTCACGCGCCATCGAAAGGCGGTCGGCGTAGCGGAGCAAACCGGCATCATACCGAGGGTGTAACATCGGCCTCCGGCGCTGCCAACCGCCGGAACAGCCTGACGCATCAGGCGGCCAGCCGCTCCGTCCGCCGTTGCCGCCACCAGGCGGCCAGGATGGCGACCAATCCGAGACGCCGATCGGCTAAAGGCATCCCAAGAAACGCCACGCCCGAGCGGGCATGCGCGACGCCGCTTTTGCCGGCGTTCACCGCCAGCCCGCGCGTCTCCAGCGTCCGCTGGATCAGCGCCAGGACGTCCTGCCCCTCCTTCCCGGTGCGGGCGAAGGCGGCGATGTCGTCGGCGTAGCGGACGAACGTCACACCGGCTGCATCCAGCGCCCGGTCCAGCGGATCGAGATAGATGTTGGCGAGCAGCGGCGAGAGCGGCGCCCCTTGCGCCAAGCCACGGCCGGCAGCCGAGGTGGAGCGCACCCAATGTACGGCCGCCGCGCGAAGCAGCGGATCGTCGATCCACCGTGGCAGCTCCGCGAGCAGGCGGCCATGCAGCACGGTTTCGAAGCAGCGCACAATGTCCACCCGGACGACATGGACGCGACCGGCGGCGACATGGGCGCGGGCGGCCGCCACGGCATCGCGCACGCCGCGCCCCGGCCGATAGGCGAAGCTGGCGGCATGCATGCGCGCATCGATCGCCGGGGTCAGGGCCAGCAGCCATGCGGTTTGCGCCACGCGGTCGGCCACCGCGGGAATAAGCAGCGGACGTCCGCCGCCGAGCTTCGGCAGCATCAGCCGGCGTGAGGGCGCGGGCCGGTAAACCCCGGCGATCAGCGCCGCCGACAGCGCCTGCAGCCGCTCCGCCCGCGTTCGGTCGAACGCGGCGATGGTAACACCGTCGCCGCCCGGGCCGCCATTGTTGGCGCGCACCCGCAAGAAGGCGCGCTCTAGCGCCGGCACACTAAACGCGGACAGGGCCTCGGGCTGGCGGCAGTGGCCGGACGTGGTCCGGGTCGAAGCCTGTCCGGCAAGGCGGCGGAGGAGGGACTGAAGAATGCTCATGGCAAGGGCCTAGCACGAGCGTCCAGTGCAGCACCGGCACTGGAATATTCCGCGGGTTCCACGTGCGGGTTTACCGGGCGTCGCGGCGGGGACGGGGGCGGTTGATGCCGCGACGCAAAGGCCTCAGCAAGCCGACAAAATCGGTACATCAAAAATTTAGGTTAAGTTTCAATAAACCCGAAGCCCGAAGGCCTCGGCAAGTCCATCTACTCGGTGTCGGGAGAGAAAGAAAATATGTCTCAATGAACCCGAGGCCCGAAGGCCTCGGCAAGCCGAAGGTAAAAACGCACTCCTGCGAATGGGACTGGTCTCAATGAACCCGAGGCCCGAAGGCCTCGGCAAGCAGGTAATCCTAACAGGTACGCCAGGTGCTGTTGTCTCAATGAACCCGAGGCCCGAAGGCCTCGGCAAGGAGGGTGCCTGTACTATATGTTCACCAACTTGGGGGTCTCAATGAACCC
>CAINOE010000077.1 GCA_903851415.1 uncultured Rhodopila sp.
AGCGTATCGTCGGCATCGGCGGGCATGGCGGATTCTGTCCGGATGTCAGAGTTGGTGTCAGCACCCAATCTCTACGCAATTCCAGATGGTTGTACCATGCCCGCCAGCGAATCCCTGCTATGCGGTGAATAAGATGGGCTAATCAATCCATTTTGCCGTTTAAGAAACAAGATTGATTTTTCGGGAGAAAGTAGAATGTGCTGCATCGGACCCCACTGCGTTCATTGCATAGCAATTAAGATAAAGGACTTGCAGCCGAATACCGACTACAGAATGAAGGTATGGAGAGGTAAGAGAACTGGGATTCTTGGGGGGTGCATGAACGTGAGGTTCATCGGGTATGAGTCACTTGGCCACCAACCGCTTCAGGATTTGCCTAATGGCCAGCCGGGGCAGGTGGGTTATGTAGGTTACATCCAGGTACGATCCCCCATCCGTCACTACGCGTTAAATGTCTATGAGGGAAATCCGCGCGGTCGGTCGGTGCTTTTTCCCTTGACAGGACTTCCTGTGACCGGGGGGCTTGCCAATTTCGCCGAAGTGAGAGTTACATTCACCGAAGTGGTTAAGTGTCAAAGCCCAAATTTCTCGGGAGAATGCAGTTCGCTTTGACCATGAATTCAGTCTGTCCTGATTTGTTCCCGGTATGAGATCTATCCCTTACGCTATGGCTCAGAGCGTTGCCGGCGGCCGTCGGTGTTTGTTTGCATTTGCAAATTCACGGTGGCAGGCGCTGAACCTGAAAGGGGGCTGCGGTGGGCGTAAGATACGCGGCTACCGCGGTTGAGACGGCCGACAGCGCTATTGACGCAATACCCGTATTTATCGGCTTCGGGCACCTAGATTTGCAGCCTTACCCCACCCCCTCCGCCAGCTTCGCCAGGTAGTAAGCCGGATCGCCGAACAGCCGCTCGATCACCATGCACCGCCGGAAGTAATGCCCCACGGCATACTCCTCGGTCATCCCAATCCCGCCATGCACCTGCACCGCGCTCTGCGACACATACCGCCCGGCCTGCCCAACGCCCACCTTCGCGAGCGCTATATCGTGCGCCCGCGCCCCATCGTCCGGATTGTCGATCGACATCGTCGCCAGCATCGCCATGCTGCGCCCCTGCTCCTGAGCCATGAACATGTCCGCCAGCCGGTGCTGCACCACCTGGTAGGACCCGATGGGCTGGCCGAACTGCACCCGGGTCTTCGCGTATTCCAAAGTCATTTCGTTCATCGCTTCCATCGCCCCGACGGTTTCACCCGCAGTGGCGGCAATGCCCGCCTCGATCACCCGCCGGATCACCGGCAGGCCGCCGCCGACCTCGCCCAGCACGCCGGCATCGGACACCGCAACGTTCGACAGCGAAATATCCGCCGCCCGCGTGTCGTCACGGCTGACATAACCCCGCCGCGCCACCCCCGCCGCGCCGGCATCGACCAGGAACAGCGTGATCCCGGCTTCGTCGTAACGTTCCCCCCCGGTGCGGGCGCTGACCACGATCTTGTCCGCCGCCTCCCCATGCGAAACCACCGTCTTCGACCCGTCCAGCACCCAGCCGCCGGCTCCGCGCTTCGCCGTCGTCACCACATCCGTCAGGTCATACCGCGCCTGCCGCTCGCCATGGGCGAACGCCAGCTTCAGCCCGCCCTCCGCCACCGCCGGCAGGATCGCCTGCTTCTGCGCCGCCGAACCGGCCAGGTTCACCGCCGCCCCGCCCAGCACCACGGTGGGAAAATACGGCTCCAGCACCAGCACGCGGCCGAACGCCTGCATCACCAGCATGACCTCCTGAGCGCCGCCGCCGAACCCGCCATATTCCTCGGCGAACGGCAGCCCGAGCAGGCCGAGTTCGGCGAACTGCGACCAAACCGCGGGAGAATATCCCTCCGGCAGCGCCAGATACGACCTCCGCCGGGTGAAATCGTAGCTGTCGCGCAGCATGCGCGAGACGCTTTCGACCAGCAGCCTCTGGTCGTCCGACGGTTCGAAGTCCATTACAACCCCAATACGGCTTTAGTCAGGATGTTCTTCTGGATCTCATTCGTGCCGCCATAGATCGAGGCGGCCCGCAGCATCAGATAGCTGGCGGTGCCGGCGCTGCCAGCCTCCATCAGCTCATCCGGCTCATTCATCGCCTCCAGTTCCCGCGCCCAGATCGGCGTTGCCAGCGGCCCGGTGACATCGACCGCGAGTTCCGTCGCCGCCTGCAGCAACTCCGTCCCCTTCACCTTCAGCACCGACGACAGCGGATCCGCCCGCCCGGCACCCTTTGCCTTGTCGTAAGCCGAAACGACACGGTACTGGGTGATCTCCAGCGCCTTCATATCCACCTGCAACTGAGCCACACGCTGGCGGAACGCCGGGTCCCGGATCAGCGGCGCGCCGTTGAAATTCACCTCCCGCGCCATCGCCACCGCGGCCTGCACCCGCTCACGCGACTTGCCCAGCCGCGCGATGCCGGTGCGTTCGTTGCCCAGCAAGTATTTCGCCACATCCCAGCCCTTGTTCTCGGCATGCACCCGCAGCGACACCGGCACGCGCACATCGTCGAAGAACACCTCGTTAAGATGATGGCTGCCATCAATGGAAATAATCGGCCGCACCGTGACGCCGGGAGATTTCATATCGACGAGCAGAAACGAAATCCCCTCCTGCCGCTTGCGCGCCTTCGGATCGGTGCGCGCCAGCACGAAACACCAGTCGGCGTGATGCGCGGTGGAGGTCCAGATCTTCTGCCCGTTGACCACGTAATGGTCGCCGTCCAATCGAGCAGCCGTCTTCAACGACGCCAGGTCCGATCCCGCACCCGGCTCGGAAAATCCCTGGCACCACCAGTCGTCCAGGTTCGCCGCCCGCGGCAGGAAGCGCTGCTTCTGCTCATCCGTGCCGAACTGAATCAGCACCGGTCCAATCATGGTGATGTTGAACGACAGCAATTCGGGGGCCGGGGCCATCAGGTTCTCTTCCAGGAAGATCATCCGCTGGATCGCCGTCCACCCCGGCCCGCCCCATTCATTCGGCCAGGACAGCGCCGCCCAGCCCTTCGCATTCAGGATGCGCTGCCAGCGGACGGTGTCCTGCTTGCGCGGCGGATGCCCTAGCCTCATGCGGTCGCGCGTGTCGGCGGGCAGGTTGTCGCGGATAAAGGTGCACACCTCCTCGCGGAAGGCGCGCTCTTCCGGGGTGAAGCGAAGATCCATTCGGATGTCTCCTCCTACTCCCCGGTAAGTCTAGGCAAGGCGGCAAGCCCATGCAATCCGCCGCCGGTGGTGGCTAAATCGAGCGCAACGCCCAGATAAGCGAACCGGCCCACACAGCGGAGTGACCCGATGACCCTGCTCGACGCCCGCCACGATCAGATGTTCCCGACTCTGATCGCCCGTGACATCGCCGCGGCAAGGCGCTTCGCCAGCGGCGACAGCCGCGGCTTCGCCCCCGGGGAGATCGTCTTCGACGTCGGCCAGCGGGACGCGCCCGCCTGGCTCATTCTGCAAGGCACGATCGAGGTGGTGCGCCGCGACGGCCTCGGCCACGAAACGCCGATCATCGCGCACGGCCCCGGGCAGCTTACGGGTGAGGTCAGCCAGCTCGCCGGCCGCGCCTCGCTCGCCGCCGGCCGCGCGGGGCCGGAAGGGTGCACCGCGGTCCCGTTCGACGCCGCCCACTTGCGCGCTCTGGTCATCGGTTCGGCCGATATCGGCGAGACGATCATGCGCGCCTTCATCCTCCGCCGTGTCGGCCTGATCGAGACGGCAGGCGCGGGCTCGGTGCTCGTCGGGCATCCGGGTTCGGCCGACATGGTCCGGCTGCAGGGGTTTCTCACCCGTAACGGCTACCCGAACACCGTGCTCGACGCCGACGACGACTCCCCGTCCGGCGCCCGGGAGCTGATCGGCCGCCTCGGGGTGCAGACGGATGACCTGCCGGTGATGATCTGCCCGAACGGCGAGGTGCTGAAATGCCCGACAGAGGCCGAGGCGGCGATCTGCCTCGGCATCACCCCGGACATCGATCCCGAAAAGGTCTACGACGTCGCCGTTGTCGGCGCGGGTCCGGCCGGCCTGGCCACCGCGGTTTATGCCGCCTCCGAGGGGCTGTCGGTGGTCGTGCTCGACCAGCGCGCCATCGGCGGCCAGGCCGGCGCCTCGGCCCGCATCGAGAACTACCTGGGTTTTCCGACCGGCATATCCGGCCAGGCGCTGGCCGGCCGCGCCTTCAACCAGGCGCAGAAATTCGGCGCCGAACTGGCGATTCCGCTGGAAGTGAAAAGCCTCGATTGCGCCGAAGCCGGACGGACGCTGAAGCTGGAACTGACCACGGGCAACCACGTCCAGGCCCGCACCGTTGTCATCGCCTCGGGCGTGCACTACCGGCAGCCGGACATCCCGAACCTCTCTGAATTCGAGGGCAACGGCGTGTCCTACTGGGCGTCGCCGATCGAGGCGAAGCTGTGCGAGGGGGCGGAGATCGCGCTCGTCGGCGCCGGCAATTCCGCCGGACAGGCGGTGGTTTATCTGGCCCCGAAGGTTCAGCGGCTGCACCTGATCGTCCGCGGCGACGGGCTGGAAGCCTCGATGTCGCGCTACCTGATCGAGCGCATAGCCGCCCTGCCCAATGTCGAAGTGCACACCCGCACCGAGGTCGTCGCGCTGCAAGGCGATCGGCCTCGCGGCCTGTCCGCCGCCACGTTCCGCAACCGCGACACCGGCGCCGAGCGGACGTGCTCGCTGCGCTACCTGTTCCTGTTCATCGGCGCGGATGCGCATACCGGCTGGCTGGACGGGTGTGTCGACCTCGACGAGAAGGGGTTCGTGGTCACGGGGGCGGCGGCCAGGCCCGAGGCTTTGCCGCTGGAGACCAGCAAGCCCGGCGTGTTCGCCATCGGCGACGTCCGTGCCGGCTCGACCAAGCGCGTCGCCGCCGCGGTGGGCGAGGGTGCTGCGGTCGTGGCGCAGATCCACGCGAGGCTGGCGGGTTGAACGCATGAGCCTGGCTGAACGCTTCGAACTGGTCCTGTCGCTGCTGGCCGTCATCGTCGTGCTGGATCTGGCGGCGCGGCGGTTGCGGCTGCCGCCCGCCGCCGCGATCGTGCTCGGCGGCATCGCGCTCGCGCTGATCCCGCAAACCCCGCCGCTGGAGCTCGATCCGGACCTTGCACTGGTGCTGTTCCTGCCGCCGCTGATCATGTCCAGCGCCTATTTCACGGTGTGGCGGGAGTTCCGCGCCAACCTGCGGATCATCCTGCAACTGGCCGTCGGCGCCGTGGCGTTCACCACGCTGGTCGTCGGCGTTGTCGCGCATCTGGTCGTCCCGTCCCTGCCGTGGGCCGCCTGCTTCGCGCTCGGCGCGATCGTCTCGCCGCCGGATGCGGTGGCTGCCAAGGCCGTGCTGCAGGGCTTGCGGCTGCCCCGCCGGGTGGTTGTGCTGCTGGAAGGCGAGAGCCTGGTCAATGACGCCTCCGGACTGGTGCTGTTCCGGCTCGCCGTGGCCGCCAGCCTGACCGGGACCTTCAACGCCGGGGAGGCGGCGCTGAGCTTCGCCGGCCTGGCCATCGGCGGCACGCTGGCCGGGGTCGCGTTCGGTTTCGCGGCCTCGTGGCTGCTGCGCCGGCTGCGCGATCCGACGCTGGCGATCATCGGCAGCCTGCTGACGGCCTGGGCATCCTATATCGTCGCGGACGCAGTGGGCGTGTCCGGAGTGCTGTCCACGGTCGCCTGCGGGCTGGTGATGGGATGGCAGCAGCATACCGTGCTGACCGCGGCCACGCGGACCTATGCCCGCGTGGTGTGGCAGGTCGTCGTGTTCGTCCTGGAATCCCTCGTCTTCATCCTCATCGGCTTGTCCTTGCGGGCGGTGCTGGAGCGGCTCGGGGCGGCCGGCGCCGGGGGCGCCGCGGCAGCGCTGGCGCTGCTGCCGGGCATGGCGGCGGTGGTTGCCGCCGTGATCCTCTCGCGGTTCGCCTGGATTTTCCCCGCCGTGTACTTGCCGCGCTGGCTGGTTCCGGCGCTGCGGCGGGGCGACCCGCTGCCGCCCGTGTCGGTGCCGGTGGTCATGAGCTGGGCGGGGATGCGCGGCGTGGTCAGCCTGGCGGCGGCGCTCGCCTTGCCCGCGCAGTTCCCCGGCCGCGACTTCATTCTGGTGACGACTTTTGCCGTCATCCTGACGACGGTGCTGGTCCAGGGCGCGACCCTGGCGCCGCTGATCCTGTCGCTCGGGCTGGGCACGCCCCGGGCGGCGCCGTCGGAGACGCTGTCCGAGTCGGCGGCCCGGGCGAGGATGGCGGCGCGGCAATTGGCCGCGGTGGAGGCGCGCTCGCGGAACCCGGACGGCACCCAGCGCCACCCGCGGCTGCTGGAGCAATACGGCTACCGCGCCCGCGCCGCGAGCCGCTTCAGCGAGGCGGAGGCGGATTTGCTAGTCCATCGCCACGAGCATTTCTCCGTCGTGCTGGACGCGATCGCCGCGGGACGCGCCGAGCTGCTGCGGCTGCACCGTGCCGGCGAGATCCATGATACGGTGCTGCATACGCTGGAGCAGGAGCTGGACCTGGAAGAAATGAGCGCGCGGCGGCTTATCGGCGAGGAAGCCTGAGTTCGGTCCGCGGTGATGACAACTATCCGGCCCCGGGCCCCGTCATGCCGGCGCAGGTCGGCATCCACGCCCGCTGCTTGTTCTAGACCAAGGCATGGATGGCGGGCCTGCGCCGGCATGACGGCGGCGGCGATCTGATAACAAGTTTTCGATAGTCCTCGCCAGCGAGCTTTCCATCACCCGCCGCTTGACCCATCAATCCCCGGCGGCGAAATTTCCGGGGGAACTTTGTTCCATGAAACCAATAGACGCCCAGGCCAAACGCGCCGCCCTCGTGCGGGCGCAGCTTTTCCAGGCGCTGGAGCCCGCGGATATCGATCTGATCCTCGCCCGCACAACGGTGCGCCGCGTCGCCCGCGGCGATGTCGTGCTGCGGCGCGGCGATGCGAACGGTGGCATGGTCGTCATCATGTCCGGCCGCGTGCGGGTCAGCGTCATCTCCGAGGACGGCAAGGAGGTGACGCTCAGCGTGCTCGGGCTTGGCGAGGTCCTGGGGGAAATGTCGCTGCTCGACGGCGAGCCGTGCAGCGCCGACGTCACCGCGCAGGAGGACTGCACCCTGCTGGTGATCGAGCGCGGCCAGTTCCTCAATCTGCTGCGCGCCAACGCCGCGCTGTGCCTGCACCTGATGACCCTG
>CAINOE010000078.1 GCA_903851415.1 uncultured Rhodopila sp.
CGGCGCAGCGCTCGCGCATCGGCACGGCGTGGGTGGGAGGCTATTTTGATCCGGCCGTCGCGCAATCGTTGAAGATGGTTGCGTTGCAGCAGGGAACCTCTGTCCAAGCGCTGATCGGCCGAGCGCTGAATGATCTGTTGGAACGCCACGGCATGGGCCGGCCTGCCAGCGAAACCGTCTTGCCGCGTGGCGCTGCCGCTTGGCGGCGCAATCCGCCTGAGAGCTGAAAACGGTCTTCAGCCGCCGTCGAATCCTGCCTGCAAAACGCGAATCGGTGTCGCAACGCCTGACCGTGAGCGCCGAGGAGATCGGCGGAGCTGGCGAGGCGATCCTGGCGCAGAACCGTCCCGTCACCGGCTATAGTCTGCGGATGCAGTTGGGAAATAGGGGCGATCCGAAGCGACTCATGGCCGTGTGGGAACAGACCCGGCCCAATGTTGCGGCGCCCGCGGATCCCCCGGTCAGCCGCCGCGCTGGCCCGGGCTTGCGCCAATCATGATGAAGCCCAGGCGAGCAGGCTGAGGTACGGCAGCCGACTGCTCGGCGCGCCGGATCGCGGCCGAGACGACAGGGCGCGTGAGCGGCGGCCGGGTTCCGGTGTTGACGACGTGCCGATCATGTGCGGCCTGGATCCTGGCGACGTCGGCATCGAGCTTCGCGGCGGCGGTGCGCGCATCACGTCGGCGTGTTTTGACTGCTGCGGCCTGCGTGCTTGGGCACCTGCCGCCATCGAACGCCTCCCGGGTGTCGAGGTATTTCGCGCAACCCCATCGGATTGCTGCCAACGATTGTCTCGCCGTCCGAAGTGCTGAAGCGGAGCGCTTTGAAGGTGCACGGGATGCCATCGATGTCCACGATCCCAAGCAGGGAGCCGTCTTCACTCTCCGTCAGCGATTTGACGGCATGCTTCCGGCCGTCGCGGTCAATGATGGGAGGATTGGCCTCAGTGGCGGCGAGTTGCTGGCCGTCCGGCGCGTCACCGGCAGCGTCTGAAATCGTGGCGGCCTGGATGGCGCGGCGGGCGCGCGTCTTCGCGACGGCGGAATCGGCGAGCGAATGGGTGATCGGCTGCATGAGGATGACCTCCGGATGGGGAAAGGTCTTCACCCCTGCGCCGGGTGCATGCATGAGACGCGGTTCTTGGCGCTCTTATATGGGCGCCGGCCCACCGGTCCCGGCCGTCAACAAATTTGCGAGGTGTCCAGATGGTGTCCCGTTTCAGGGCCCAAAGTCAGCCGCTGGACACCGGATTTGACTTAAAGGGTTGGCAATGAGAGGAAACATTGGTGGGCGCTGTAGGATTCGAACCTACGGCCCGCTGATTAAGAGTCAGCTGCTCTACCAACTGAGCTAAGCGCCCGCACCAACGAGGGGCGGTATCTACCAACCTCCCCGGGCAATGCAACCCCCTTCGTTCAAGCCCCCGGCAAAATCGCCGGAACTGCCCGGAGACTGGGCGCGCGGGCGCCGAAGCGCCAGTTTCGCTTGCGACTCCTGAACGGCGAGCCGCATCCGGAGGTGCGGGCCAACAGGGCCGAAACGGAGTCCGGCGGGCGGCCGGGCACGCGAGGGAGGGGGCAGGTTTTCGGCGCCGCCGCCAAAGCCGATGCCGCACAGGCCCCAGCCGCATCGATTGCTGAGCATGCGCCGGGGCGGGCCGGGTCAGTGTTCGACCATGCTGCCATGCACCCAGCCGAACGGTGCCGTAGCGTCGCCGACTTCCAGCCACCCTCCGGGCGCTTCGGCAAACACGCGCATTGAAGTTCCCTTCGGCGCGACCCGGATCGTGTCGCCGTGCGGCGCGGACCGGATGTTGCCGTTCTGCCGCATCGTCACCGTCCTGGAGGTGGCCGCCGCAACCGCGCCAGCCTCCACTGCCCCGACAGAGGGCGAATGCGGGTCGGGCACCGGCGCGACGACCGTCCCCGCGACGTCGGCCTGCGGCTGTGCGGCAGCGGGCGGCCGAGGTGTCGTGTCGGCGCGCGCCGGCGGGGCGGGAGGCGCCGCGGCAGCCCGCTGAACCGCATTCGAATGTTCGGGCAGCGGCGGCACGGGCGTGACACCGGCATGGATCTGGGGGCCGCCGCCGTCGTAGCAGCGCGCGACCGTCTGGAGGTAGGTATGGTCCGCCTCGCCGGGGGAGCTCGCGACATGGATATCGACGACCTGGTATCGCTGGGCCGGGTCTTCGGTCCCGGCGTTGACAGCAATGAGGGCGACAAAGGGAACGAACGACTGGCTTGCCCCGCCGAATACATTCGTCTGGCCGCAAACGGCCACCTGGCCGGCGACGGCCTGCATGTAGACCTGCTCGCCGCGGAAGCGCACCGCATCCGGGTCCTTCGCCGTCACTCTGATACCGGCCTCCGCCGCCCGGCGCAGTTCGGCGCGGTCATCGTGAACGCCCGGCGGCGGTCCTGCTGGCTTGGGCGCGTCATTCCGCGTCAGGAGGATAAGTGCGATGGCTGCTGTGAATCCCGCCGCCAGAACATATCCGAAAAAGCGCCTCACCGTCGGGTCCCACCGCTGCGCCAGCCACCATTGGCCGGGCAGGTCTCCGTTGCCGAAGCGTGTGGGGATGTCCATCCCCCATCGATACGGACGCAGTCACGATCGGGTTGCCCGGGACGGCCCGGTCGTAGCAACCGGGAGTGCGGGCTGAAGTGGCGCGTCATGCCGCCGCAGCTCGGCCCGGTCCTGGCCACAGGGTTAAAGGCGCGCAATGGTGTGGGGCCCGCCGCGCAAGCAAGGCCCGTTATAGCTTGAGTCCGGCCGGATCCTTCATTCCGGTGATACAAGAATCAATGCCGGGATCCGCCGGCACAATGTTGGCTCCTGCGCGCGCCGGGGTCTTGGCGATGCCAAGCCCTCTGCCGGACGGCCGCGCCTGCCATCAGGGCGGTCTTGCCGGTCAGGTCACGCATGGCGATTTATTCAGAGTCGACCTCTTTGAACACATCAATGGCGGTCAGCAGCGATTCCCGCACCAGCGGCGCGCCGATATAGCCGGCGAGGTGCAGCAGCGCCTCCGACAATTCGTCCTGAGTCCAGCCTTGATTGACCGCGAAGCGCAGGTGCAGCTTGAGTTCGGGCACGCGGCCCTGAGCCGCGTCGGAAATAACACAGATCAGCGCCCGGGTTTTCAGGTCGAGGCCGGGGCGGGTCCAGAGCGTGCCGAAGATCGCCTCCTGGGTATAGGCGGCGAATTTCTCCATGATCGGGTGCTTGTACAGGCCGTCATCCAGCTTATCCGCATAGGCATCGCCCATCAGCCTGCGGCGCATCGCCTGGCCCCGGGCGCGTCTGTCGTCAGCCATGATCGTCCACCCTCCGTTCTGACAGGAGTAGTGTTGTCCAACCCCGGGCGCTTGCCTAGGCCGCGGCGAGGCCGCCCTGTTTCTCGATGAATTCCGCGATTTCGTGAACGCCTTGGCCGGCGCGAACATTCGCGAACACAAACGGCCGATCGGCGCGCATCTTGCGGGCGTCGCGGTCCATGACGCCGAGATCGGCGCCGACATAGGGGGCGAGGTCGATCTTGTTGATGACCAGCAGGTCGCTGCGCATGATCCCGGGACCGCCCTTGCGGGGGATTTTGTCTCCTGCCGAAACGTCGATCACGTAGATCGTCAGATCCGCGAGTTCAGGACTGAAGGTTGCCGCGAGATTGTCGCCGCCGGATTCGATCAGGATCAAATCCAGATCAGGAAACCTCCGCCGGAGTTCGGCCACGCCGGCCAGGTTGATCGATGCGTCCTCGCGGATCGCGGTATGCGGGCAGCCCCCGGTCTCGATGCCCATGATGCGCTCCATCGGCAAAGATCCAGCTCGGGTCAGGAATTCGGCGTCTTCCCTGGTGTAGATGTCGTTGGTGATCGCGGCGATTTCGTAACGGTCTCGCAGCCGCTTGCACAGCGCATCCATCAGCGCGGTCTTGCCCGAGCCGACGGGGCCGCCTACGCCAACGCGCAGAGGACCGTGCGGAGATTTGGTCATGAGCGGAACAACCTCGTGTACTGGGTTTCGTGCCGCATGGCGGCGATGTCGGAGCGGAACGCGCAGCCGCCAAGGTCGTCGGGACTGGCGGTTTTTGTTTCTTCGGCGGTTGCCAGGATCACCGGTTCCAGTGCCGCCAGCACGCGCAGACCGGCGGTCTGGCCGAGCGGAACGAGGCGAACCGCGGCGGAGATCAGGTTCGTGACGAACGCCTGCACATAGGCGGCGGCGGTGTCGTCTTCCGGGATGCCTTTGCCGGCCGCGGCAGCACCGACCGCAACGGCATATGGCATGTCGTCCGGCACCTGCGCCCAGGGTCCCACGGCCAGCGCGAAGGCCCGGCCTTGATTCAGCGCCTCGTCGCGGCGTTCGCGCGACGGGGCCGCGGCCAGTCCCAGTGCGGCAATGTCACGCAGCGCATTTGGATCGGAGACATTGCGGTGGGCGTGCCGCAGCAGGATCGTGTCGGACCGAACGGAGCCGTGCGTGACGACATCGGTCAGCCAGTCCCGCAGCGTATCGGCGTCCTCGATGTCGCCGGCTTCGATTGCCCACTCAAGCCCGTGCGAGTAGGCGAAGCCACCGGTCGGAAACGCCGGCGACAGCCAGACCAGCAGATGCAATAGTGGCCCTTTGTCAGAGGTGGTTGTCATCGCCGTCATGATGGTGATGGTGGCCGCCACCGGCGTAGGCACCAGCCTCCGGGTCGAACGGCGCCTTGATCCGTTCGACGTGGCCGCCCAGCCCCGCGACCATGTCTCCGATGACATGGTCAGCGCGAATGCGAATGCGATCGCCGAGCAACTGCACGGGCAGATGGCGGTTGCCGAGGTGCCAGGCGATGCGGACCAGGTCGCCATCCCCATGCGCGTGGATTTCCATCAGGTCTTCCGGCTGGGCACAAACGCAGACGACCCCGGTTGCGACAACCAGCCCGTCGCCGTCGCGCAACCGGACGGCCTGCGGCAGGTCGATCAGCAGTTCCGCGCCCGCTTCGGTCGCCAGAACGATGCGGCGGCGGAAACGGCGGTCATAGTCGATACGGACCTTGTCGATCTGCTTCTCCGGGTCCCAGTTTCCGGCGGTCAGGATGGTTTCGACACGCATCAGAACAGGAAATACCGCTGCGCCATCGGCAACACCGTCGCCGGCTCGCAGGTAAGAAGCACCCCGTCGGCGCGGACCTCGTAGGTTTCGGCATCGACCTCCAGCACTGGCGTCGCGTCGTTATGGATCATCGATTTCTTGCCGATGCCGCCGCGGGTGTTGCCCACCGCGGCGAGCCGGCGCTGCAGGCCCAACGCCTTGCCGATATCGGCCTCCAGCGCCGCCGCTGAAAGGAAGGTGACGCAGGTGGCAGCCAGCGCGCGGCCGACGGCGCCGAACATCGGCCGGTAATGCACCGGCTGCGGCGTCGGTATGGAAGCGTTCGGATCGCCCATCGGGGCGCAGGCGATGGCGCCGCCCTTGATCACCAGATCCGGCTTGACCCCGAAGAATCCCGGCGACCACAGCACCAGATCCGCCAGCTTGCCGGCGGCGATGGAACCGATTTCATTGGCGAAACCCTGCGCAATGGCGGGGTTGATGGTGTATTTCGCGATGTAGCGTTTCACCCGGGCATTGTCGTTGCGCTCGGTATCGCCGGGCAGCGAGCCGCGCTGCGTCTTCATTTTATGCGCGGTCTGCCAGGTGCGGATGATGACCTCGCCCACCCGCCCCATTGCCTGGCTGTCGGACGACATCATCGACAGTGCGCCGAGGTCGTGCAGGATGTCCTCGGCCGCGATGGTTTCCTTGCGGATGCGGCTTTCGGCAAAGGCCACGTCTTCCGGGATCGAGCTGTCCAGGTGATGGCAGACCATCAGCATGTCCAGATGTTCGTCCAGCGTATTGGCCGTGTAGGGGCGGGTCGGATTGGTCGAGCTTGGCAGCACATTGGCCAGCCCGGCGACCTTGATGATGTCGGGGGCGTGTCCTCCGCCGGCGCCTTCGGTGTGGAAGGCGTGGATGGTGCGGCCCTTGAAGGCGGCGATGGTGTCCTCGACGAAGCCGGATTCGTTCAGGGTGTCGGTGTGGATCATCACCTGGACGTCGAAGCGATCCGCCACGGACAGGCAGGTGTCGATCGCGGCGGGGGTGGTGCCCCAGTCTTCGTGCAGCTTCAGGCAGGATGCCCCGGCGCGCAGCATTTCCTCCAGCGCCTGCGGCTGCGAGGCGTTGCCCTTGCCGGCGAAGGCGAGGTTGACCGGCAGCCCCTCGGCCGCCTGAAGCATGCGCGCCAGATGCCAGGGGCCGGGCGTGCAGGTGGTGGCCGCGGTGCCGGTGGCCGGGCCGGTGCCGCCGCCCACCAGCGTGGTGATGCCGGCGGCGATGGCGTCGTCCACCTGTTGCGGACAGATGAAATGAATATGCGAGTCGATGCCGCCGGCGGTCAGGATCTTGCCCTCGCCGGCGATGATTTCGGTGCCCGGACCGATGACGATATCGACTCCGGGCTGAACGTCGGGGTTGCCGGCCTTGCCGATATGCGCGATGCGGCCGTTGGTGATCGCAACGTCAGCCTTGACGATGCCCCAGTGGTCGATGATCAGCGCGTTGGTGATGACGGTGTCCACCGCGCCCTGCGCCTGCGACGCCTGGGACTGGCCCATGCCGTCGCGGATGACCTTGCCGCCGCCGAATTTCACTTCCTCCCCGTAGCAGGTGAAATCTTTTTCCACTTCAACGATCAGGTCGGTGTCCGCCAGGCGCACTCGGTCCCCGGTCGTGGGGCCGAACATGTCGGCATAGGCGGCGCGGGTGATGCGGGCCATCAGGTGAGTGCTCCCATGACATCGCCGCGGAAGCCGTAGACGTGGCGGGTACCGCGATAGGGAACCAGGGTGATCTCGCGCGTCTGGCCGGGTTCGAAGCGCACGGCGGTGCCGGCGGCGATGTCGAGGCGCTGTCCCCTGGCCGCGGCGCGGTCGAACGATAGCGCGGCGTTGGTTTCGGCGAAATGGTAGTGGCTGCCGACCTGGATGGGGCGGTCGCCGGTGTTGGCGACCGTCAGGACGGTGCGCGGCATGTCGGCGTTCAGCTCGATGTCGCCAGGTTCGGGGAGAAGTTCACCGGGGATCATGCAGCGGTCCTATGGGCAGCGGTTTCGTGGAACAAGCTATAATCGGTCACCTTGCGGAAGTGTATTGCCGATGGGCGTATATGTCCATAATATACAGATACGATGATCAACCTGTCGGGCATTCAGGGTTTTCAATGGGACGAAGGCAACGGCCGCAAAAGCGCCGATAAGCACAATGTCAGCCAAAGCGAAGCCGAGCAGGCATTCTTCAACGAACCCCTTCTGCTCATCGGGGACGTTCGGCACAGCCAGACCGAAGCGCGCTTCAATGCCCTTGGATATACCGATGACAACCGCTTCCTCCACATTACCTTCACACTGCGCGACCAGGGCCGGCTGATCCGCGTCATCTCCGCCCGCGACATGAACCGAAAGGAAAGAACGCGCTATGAACAAGACGCTTAAGCCGATTCCCGCGTTTGCCAGTGAAGCGGACGAACGCCGGTTCTGGGAAACGCGCGATTCGACTGACTATGTCGATTGGAGCAAGGCGCAACGCGTCCGCCTGCCCAACCTGAAGCCCTCGAGTGCCGCGATCTCACTGAGGCTGCCCGTGCCGCTTCTGGAACGGATCAAGATCGCCGCTAACAAGCGGGATGTCCCATACCAGTCGCTGATCAAGACGTGGCTGGCCGAAAAACTCGACAACGCCTGACATGTGCTAGCGAATCGGCTCATGCACCGTCACCAGCTTCGTGCCGTCCGGGAAGGTCGCCTCCACCTGAACGTCGTGGATCATCTCGGCGATCCCGGGCATCACCTGATCGCGGGTCAGCACCTTCGCCCCCGCCTGCATCAGGTCCGCGACGCTGCGGCCATCGCGGGCGCCCTCGACGACGAAATCGGTGATCAGCGCCACCGCCTCCGGGTGGTTCAGCTTGACGCCACGCTCCAGCCGGCGGCGGGCGACGATCGCGGCCATGCTTATCAGCAGTTTGTCTTTCTCGCGCGGGGTCAGGTTCATGCCGGTCTTTCCTCTACACGATCAACATAGCCAAACCCGCGGCAGCGGACGAGACTCCCGCAGCACATCCAGTGCCGCGACCACGCTACGCCGCACGCAGGCGCCGTCCGGCCCGAGAATGCGGGCGATCAGCATGCCGTTCCAGGCGCTCGCTCCGGCCTCGGCGGTTCCCAGCGCCTGCCGCAACGGGTCCAGCAGACGCTCCGCATCCGGCGCCACAGAAACGACAGTCGCCAGGGCACGGGCGCCCTTCCCGATCGCCGCCCGAGCCAGCAAACCATCGACAGCGCCGTCCAGGCGGATCGCGTCGTGCAGCAGTAATGCGCCACCACGCCGCACCTGGATCAGGTCGCGCAACCATGCCTGGCGGACCGTCTCGCCCATCGCGGCGCGACCGAACACCAGCGTTTCAACGCCGAGGAACCGCGCATCGGCCGCCATGTCCAGCTCCAGCCGGCGGTCCAGCGCACAGTTGTCGAACAGGATGGTTTCCTGCGGCAGCCACTCGAGAGCGGCGCCCGCGGCAAGCGTCAGCGAGGTCCGCACCCGGGATGGCGCATCGCGGTCCAGGGCGCGGTAGAACCGCTCCGCCGCCTGGGCGGAGACCGTGACCTGACAACCCGCGGCGGCGGCAACGGCGACATCCAGACGATCGCCGGCCGCGACGCCGCCTCCCGTATTCAGCGTGACGACATCCATCCAGCCGGAGACCACCCGCCGCGGAAACCTTGCCTTCAGGCACCCGGCCTGACGCAAATCGTCCAACACCGTCCGGTCTTCGTATCGCTTGACGCCGACGCGCAACTCCCCGACCGCGCGTTGCAGCCGAACCGGGTCAGACAGACAGGCGGCGTCGTACATCAGCCTCGTCGAGGTCCTCTCGCCGCCCCGCCAGAACGATATCGCCGCGATCCATGACCACCATGGTCTGGGCGAGGTCCCGGGCGAAGTCGAAATACTGTTCCACCAGCAGGATGGCCATATCGCCCCGCGCGCGCAACAGGGCGATGACGCGGCCGATATCCTTGATGATGCTGGGCTGGATGCCCTCCGTCGGCTCATCGAGGACGATCAGCCGGGGCTTCATCACCAGGGCGCGGGCGATGGACAGTTGCTGCTGCTGGCCGCCGGACAGGTCGCCGCCGCGCCGCCGCAGCATCGTCTTCAGGATCGGGAACAGGTCGAAGATCTCGTCCGGCACCTTGCGCTGGCCGCGCGGCAGGACGGCGAAGCCGGTCTCCAGGTTCTCCTTCACCGTCAGCAGCGGGAACACGTCGCGGCCCTGCGGCACCCAGGCGATGCCGCGGCGGGCGCGTTCGTACATCGGCAGGCGGGAGATTTCCTGGCCTTCCCACTTGATCGAACCGGAGGCGATCGGGTGGGCGCCGACGATCGCGCGCAGCATCGAGGTCTTGCCGACGCCGTTGCGCCCGAGCAGGCAGGTCACCGCCCCGACCTCCGCCGAGATGGACACCTTCCGCAGCGCGATGGCGGCGCCGTAGTACAGATCGACCTTTTCGACGTTAAGCATCAGCGCCCCAGATACACTTCGATGACCTTCGGATCATCGCTGACAAAGTCGATCGAGCCTTCCGACAGCACGGACCCCTCGTGCAGCACCGTAACCTTCACGTCCAAAGCGCGGACGAACGCCATGTCGTGCTCGACGACGACGACGCTGCGGGTGCGGTTGATCTCGCGCAGCAGCACGGCGGTTTGTTCGGTCTCGGCGTCGGTCATGCCGGCGACCGGTTCATCGACCAGCAGCAACTGAGGCTCCTGCGCCAGCAGCATGCCGATCTCCAGCCATTGCTTCTGGCCGTGGGACAAATCGGCGGCAATGCGGCGGCGCGCGTCGGTCAGGCGCGTCGTCTCCAGGATCGATTCGATACGGCGCTTCTCCTCCGCGGTTTCGCGGGCGAACAGGGTGAAGCGGGGGCGGCGGTCTCCGGCCAGGGCGAGCAGCAGGTTGTCCCAGACCGAGTGCGGCTCGAACACCGTCGGCTTCTGGAACTTGCGTCCGATGCCGAGCGAGGCGATGGCCGGTTCGTCCAGCCTGGTCAGATCGGTCGCCTGCCCGAAAACGACCTTGCCGCTGTCCGGGCGGGTCTTGCCGGTGATGACATCCATCATCGTGGTCTTGCCGGCGCCGTTCGGGCCGATGACGGCGCGCATCTCGCCTTCGCTCAACCGCAGCGACAGGGCGTTCAAGGCGCGGAAGCCGTCGAAGGTGACCGTCACGCCGTCGAGATACAGCAGGGTGTCGGTTTCGGTCACCCGGTCACCTCGTGCGCCGCAGCAGCAGCGGGGCTTTCCGGCTGTGGTTCCTTGCGGGTGCGGGCACGGAACAGTCCCATCACGCCGCGCGGCAGGAACAGCGTGACGAAGATGAACATCGCACCCAGCGCATACAGCCAGATTTCCGGCAGCGCGCCAGTAAACCAGGTCTTGCCGAAATTCACCAGGATGGCGCCCAGGATCGCGCCTACCAGTGTCCCACGGCCGCCGACGGCGACCCAGATCACCGCCTCGATGGAATTGCCCGGGGCAAACTCGCTGGGGTTGATGATGCCGACCTGCGGAACATACAGGGCGCCGCCGATGCCGGCCATCATGGCGGACAGCACCCAGACGACCAGCTTGTAGGATTCCGGCCGGTAGCCGAGGAAGCGGGTGCGGCTTTCGGTGTCGCGCACCGCGATCAGAATTTTGCCAAAACGCGAATCGACGACGAAGCGGGCCAGCAGGAACTGCCCGCACAGCAGTAGGGCCGAAATCACCAGCAGAGCGGAGCGGGTTGCGTCGGCCTGGACGTTGAAGCCGATTATGTCCTTGAAGTCGGTCAGGCCGTTATTGCCGCCGAACCCCATGTCGTTGCGGAAGAATGCCAGCAGCAGCGCATAGGTCAAAGCCTGGGTGATGATCGAGAGGTAGACTCCGGTAACGCGCGACCGAAACGCCAGCCAGCCGAACACGCCTGCCAGCACCGCGGGGACCAGGATCGCCATCAGGATGGCGAAACCGAACCAACTAAAACCGTACCAGTACCAGGGCAGATGGTCCCAGCCAAGGAAGACCATGAAGTCTGGCAGCAGCGGATTGCCATAGACCCCTCGGGTGCCGATCTGGCGCATCAGGTACATGCCCATTGCGTAGCCGCCCAGGGCGAAAAAAGCGGCATGGCCGAGCGACAGAATCCCGGCAAAGCCCCAGACCAGATCGACCGCCAGGGCCAGCATGGCGAAGCACAGATACTTCCCCGCCAGCGCCACCACATAGGTCGGGACATGCAGCGCCGAACCCGGTACCGTCATCTGGTTCAACAGCGCCAGAACCAGCGCTACGCCCAGCACCAGGGTAATGGCGATCCAGCCTGTCAGGTCGAGCTTCATGCCTCCACCGCCCGGCCCTTCAGCGGGAACATCCCGCGCGGGTTGCGTTGCACGAACAGAATCAGCAGCACCAGCACCACGATCTTGCCCAGCACCGCTCCGGCTATCGGCTCCAGGAACTTGTTGACGATGCCAAGGGTCAGCGCGCCGAGCGTCGTGCCCCACAGATTGCCGACGCCGCCGAACACGACGACCATGAAGCTGTCGATGATGTAACCCTGACCGAGGTTGGGCGAGACGTTGTCGATCTGCGACAGCGCCACGCCGGCGATCCCGGCGACACCCGAGCCAAGGCCGAACGTCAGGGCATCAATCCACGGCGTGCGGATGCCCATGGCAGCCGCCATGCGGCGGTTCTGGGTGACCGCCCGCATGCGCAGGCCCAGCGGCGTGAACCGCAAAGACGCCATCAGCGTGGCGACGACAAGGAACGCAAACAGGATGATATAAAGCCGGTTCAAGGTCAGCGTCAGCCCGCCCAACTGGATCGCTCCGCTCATCCAGCCCGGCGTATCGACCTGCTGGTTGTTGGCGCCGAAGATCGAGCGGACGACCTGCTGCAAGACCAGCGACAATCCCCACGTCGCCAACAAAGTCTCCAGCGGCCGGCCGTAGAGCCAGCGGATCAGGCTGCGCTCGACCGCGACGCCGACACCTCCGGAGACGAGGAAGGCCAGCGGCACGGCGATCAGCAGGCTGATCTCATACAAGGCCGGCACGTAGGCGTGCATGAACTGCTGGACGACGAAGGTCGTGTAGGCGCCGATCATCACCATCTCGCCGTGCGCCATGTTGATGACGCCCATGACGCCGAAGGTGATGGCCAACCCGGCTGCGGCCAACAGAAGCACCGATCCAAGACTGATGCCGTAAAAGACGCTTTCGCCGACGCTCCAGAGTTGCAGCACCCAGTCGATCGACTTGACCGCCGCTGCCGCGGCGTCCGCCACGGGTCCGGTCTGGCCGGAAAGCGATGAAAGCAGGCTGCGCGACGCCTGATCGCCGCGTGCGCGCAGTTCCGACACCGCCGCCAGGCGGTCTTTCTCCGCGGCATCGGGATCGGCGATCACCGCCGCTGCGCGCGCCTGCTGCATCCGCCGCTTCACCGACGGATCGGCTTCCTGAGCAAGCGCGCGGTCGAGCGCCGGGATGGCCGCCGGATCATGCGCGTTGAAGACCGCCTCCGCCGCATCCTGGCGAGCCGAGGCATCCTTGTCGAACAGGCGCAAACTGCCCAATGCAGCGTCGATCGCGCCGCGAACCGAATTGTTGACGCGGACCGCCTTGGCCTCATCGTCGGGGTCGGCAAAAGGCGCGCCTGTTACGGCGTTGGTGAAACTGTCGTCGTCCGCTTTGATCAGCAGCGTGCCGTCCGGCATGTAGTAAAGCCGGCTGTTCTGCAGTGCTGAAATGATTGTCGCGGCGTGCGGATCGCCGGAGAGCGCGAGATCCGCGACGCCCTGCCGCACGGTGCTGAAATTGCCGGACGCAAGCTCGGCCAACGGGTCATCGGCGCGCGCGGCAAACGGCCAGCACAGTCCCACGAGAAGCAGCAGAGCCATCAGACGCGGCATGGGAGAACCTTGAAAAAAAGAGAAAGGGGCGGCCGGGAGGAAACGGCCGCCCCTTTTTGGCAAGTCAGGTCCTCAGACCTTCTTGCCGGCGGTGCACGTGCCGGTCTTCACGTTGAACGCACCGCATCTCAAAGGCGCCCGCCAGTCGCCGATAAGGTCCTTCGTATCCGCGACGTAGGGCGACCATTCCTGGGCCACCAACAGACCGGGGGTCTGTGAAACGATGTTGAACTGACCATTGCCCTGAATTTCACCGATCAGCACCGGCTTGGTGATGTGGTGGTTGGACATGATCGTCGAGAACCCGCCGGACAGGTTCGGCACGGCAACGCCAATCAGCGCGTCGATGACTGCATCCGGATCGGTTGTCCCCGCCTTCTCGACCCCCTTCACCCATTGATTGAATCCGATGTAGTGGGCCTCCATGGGATCGTTAGTGGTGCGCTTGGGATTCTTGGTGAATTTTTTCCACGTATCGATGAACTTCTTGTTTTGCGCCGTATCGACGCTCTCGAAGTAATTCCATGCGGCGAGGTGACCGACCAGCGGCTTGGTGTCGATGCCGGCGAGTTCTTCTTCACCGACTGAAAACGCCACGACCGGGATGTCGGTCGCCTTGATGCCCTGGTTGCCGAGTTCCTTGTAGAACGGCACGTTGGCATCGCCGTTGATGGTGGACACCACGGCGGTCTTCTTGCCGGCGGAACCGAATTTCTTGATCTCGGCGACGATGTTCTGCCAGTCGGAGTGGCCGAACGGCGTGTAGTTGATCAGGATGTCCTCCTGAGCCACGCCGCGGGATTTCAGGTAGGCTTCCAGAATCTGGTTGGTGGTGCGCGGATAGACGTAGTCGGTGCCGGCCAGCACCCAGCGCTTCACCTTGTTCTCGTTCCACAGGTATTCGACCGCCGGGATGGCCTGCTGGTTCGGCGCGGCGCCGGTGTAGAAGACGTTGCGGCTGCACTCCTGCCCTTCATACTGCACCGGGTAGAACAGGATGCCGTTCAGCTCCTCGAACACCGGCAGCACGGATTTGCGCGACACCGAGGTCCAGCAGCCGAACACCGCGGCAACCTTGTCCACCGACAGAAGCTGGCGCGCTTTTTCCGCGAACAGCGGCCAGTTGGAGGCGGGATCGACGACGACGGCCTCCAGCTTCTTGCCGAGCAGGCCGCCCTTGGCGTTCTGCTGCTCGATCAGCATCAGCATGACGTCCTTCAGCGTGGTCTCGCTGATCGCCATGGTGCCGGAGAGGGAGTGCAGGATGCCGACCTTGATGGTGCCGCCGGAGGTTTGGGCGGCGGCCGGGCGGGAGGCGGTGGCTTCGACCGTGCCGATGGCCGCGAGGGTCGCGGCGGCGACGCCGAGCCGGCCCAGTCCGCGCCGGGAAAGAGAGGGTTGGTCCAGAGACATGCGTGCCGGTTCCTGTGCGTCGTTTGATTATTTCGGTTTTCCCCGCCGGGCGGAGGCAAACCCAACCATGCAACCCACGTGCCACCGCCGGTGGCCAAGAATCAGCCATGAGCCGGACCGCTTTGCCGCCCACCGCTCCCTTCAAGCCACCAAACTGCCTAGAAAATCGCCAACGTTTCCGTGCGACCCTCGTTGCCGGAATGCCCAATCCTTGTGCGAATGGATGGCGGGCAATTTTTGGCGCCCCGGCAAAACCCGCCTATCATCGCCCCCGCTTGCGGTGCCCGGAGAGACGAATGCCCAAGATCATCATCGCCGATAACCCGCTGAACGACGCCGCGGTCGCCCGCGAAATCCTGCCGGCCGAACTCGACGCGGTCGTGGCGCGTCCGGGGACACCGGAGTTCCAGGCGGCGCTGGCGGACGCCGTCTGCCTCGTCGGCTTCGGCGAACCCTTCATGGACGACTCATTCTACCGCGCGGCGCCGCACCTGAAGCTCGTGCAGCTTTTGTCCGCCGGATACGATCGCTGCGACATCGAAGCCGCGCGCCGGGCGGGCGTGCCGATTTGCAACAACGGCGGCGCCAACGCGACCGCGGTGGCGGAGCACGCGATCCTGCTGATGCTGGCGGCGTGCCGGCGCCTCGTCTGGCAGCACGGCAACGTCGCCTCCGCCCGCTGGCGGGGCAACGCGGTGAGCGACGTCAGGCTGTTTGAGCTGAAAGGCCGCACCCTGGGCATTATCGGCCTGGGCAGGATCGGGAAAAAGACCGCCCGCCTCGCCCGCGCGTTCGGGATGACCGTGCAGTATTATGACGTGATCCGGCTGGGCGAGGATCAGGCGGACGATCTGGGGGTCACGTTCGCGCTGTTCGAGGAAGTGCTGCGGACCTCCGACATCGTCTCGCTGCACGTCCCGCTGACCATGAACACCAGACATATGATCGGCGCGGCACAGCTCCGGCTGATGAAGCCGGGCGCCTATCTGGTGAACACCTGCCGCGGCCCCGTGGTGGATGAGGCCGCGCTGATCGAGGCCCTGTCGAACGGCACGATCGCCGGCGCGGGTCTGGACGTGTTCGAGCAGGAGCCGCCGCCGCCGGACAATCCGCTGTTCGCGTTGCCCAACGTTGTGCTCAGCGCGCATTTCGCCGGCCCGACGCAAGAGAACCAGTACACCCGCTTCCGCAACGCCTTCGACAACTGCCAGCGGGTGCTCCGCGGCGAGACGCCGCTCTGGGTCGTTCCGGAACTAAGCTGACGGGCGGCACGGGCCATCGCAACGCGCCGCGATCAACCCTCTTTGCCATGAAGCGGCTACGCGCTATGGGTGGCGCCGAGTGGCGCACTCCAAAGCGCGGGGACAGGCGATGGACGATGATCAGAAGGAGCGGCCGGAGAGCCTGCTCCCGTATGAACGATGGATCGAGCAGGCCTTGCGCCAGGTCGTGGCGCAGGCGATCGAGCACGCTGCGGCGGAGGGCCTGCCCGGCGGGCACCATTTCTACATCACTTTCCGCACCGATTTCCCGGGGGTATCGATCCCGCAGCGCGTTCGCGCGCAATATCCGCAGGAAATGACGATCGTCCTGCAGCACCAGTTCTGGGACCTTGCCTATGACCGGGCGAACCGGGCGATCACCGTCGGGCTGTCGTTCGGCGGCGTGCCCTCGACCCTGATCATCCCGCTCGACGCGGTGGTGGAGTTCGCGGATCCGCACATCCGTTACGGGCTGCGGTTCCAGCCGCTGGACCAGGGCGATGCCGCCGAACCAACGGCGGAGGCTGCCGGACCGGAACCGCAGGAGCCGGCGGCTCCGGCTGAGCCGGGCCAGGTGGTCAGTCTGGATGCATTTCGCCGCCGTACGCCTCAAGGCTAGGCTGCCTGCCTCATTGAAAGGACAGTTTCGTGGACACCCAAGCCCACCGGCCTGCCAATTTTCTCTATTCCCCGATGTTCCCGCCCGGCCCCGACACCACGCCGTGGCGGAAGCTGCCGATCGAGGGCGTGCGAACGATCAGCGTGGAGGGCAAGACGGTTCTGCGCATTGCCCCCGAGGCGCTCAGCGAGCTGGCGCGGCGCGCCTTCGATGACGTCGCGCATCTGCTGCGGCCGGCGCATCTGGCGCAACTGCGGAAAATCCTGGACGACCCGGAGGCCAGTTCGAACGACCGGTTCGTGGCATTCGATCTGCTGAAGAACGCCTGCATCGCGGCCGGCGGCGTGCTGCCGATGTGCCAGGACACCGGCACGGCGATCGTGTTCGGCAAGAAGGGCCAACGCGTCTGGGTGGACGGCGATGAGGAGGAGGCGCTTTCGTATGGCGTCCACCGCACCTACACCGAGACGAATCTGCGCTACTCGCAGATGGCGCCGCTTTCCATGTTCGAGGAAGTCAACACCGGCAACAACCTGCCAGTGCAGTTCGACATCATGGCCGCTCCCGGCGAGCATCACGCCGACGAGTTCCATCTGATGTTCGTCGCCAAGGGCGGCGGCAGCGCCAACAAGACCTACCTGTTCCAGGAGACGCGGGCGATCCTGTCGCCGGAGCGTCTCGCGAAGTTCCTGGAGACCAGGATCAAGACGCTGGGCACTTCGGCCTGCCCGCCCTATCACCTGTCGATCGCCATCGGGGGCACCTCGGCGGAGCTGACATTGAAGACGGTGAAGCTGGCCTCGACGAAATGGCTGGACGGGTTGCCGACGTCCGGCAGCAAGTCGGCGCACGCATTCCGAGACCTGGAGCTGGAGCAGCAGATCCTGGAGATTTCGCGCAATCTCGGCATCGGCGCGCAGTTCGGCGGCAAATATTTCTGCCATGACGTGCGGGTGGTGCGGCTGCCGCGCCACGGCGCCTCCCTGCCCGTCGGCATCGGCGTGTCCTGCTCAGCCGATCGGCAGGTGTTCGCGAAGATTACGCCGGATGGGGTGTTTCTGGAGCAGTTGGAAACCGATCCGGCGAAGTATCTGCCGGAGACGACGGATGAGCATCTGGGCGGCGACGCGGTGGCGATCGACCTGAACCGGCCGATGGCGGAGATCCGCGCCACCCTGACGCGCTATCCGGTGAAGACGAGGCTGGCGCTGACCGGCACCATGGTGGTGGCGCGCGACATTGCGCATGCCAGGCTGAAGGAGCGGCTGGATAACGGGCTGCCGTTGCCGGACTACCTCAAGAATCATCCGGTTTACTACGCGGGACCGGCGAAGACCCCCGCGGGCATGGCGACGGGCAGCTTCGGTCCGACGACGGCGGGCCGCATGGACAGCTATGTCGAGGAATTCCAGGCGGCCGGCGGGTCGCTGGTGATGCTGGCGAAGGGCAACCGGTCGAAGGCGGTGAAGGATGCCTGCAAGGCGCATGGCGGCTTCTACCTCGGCAGTGTCGGCGGCGCGGCGGCGCGGCTGGCGCAGGACTGCATCCGCAAGGTCGAGGTGCTGGAATTCCCGGAACTCGGGATGGAGGCGGTCTGGCGCATCGAGGTCGAGAACTTCCCGGCCTTTATCGTAATGGACGATAAGGGAAACGATTTTTACGATGGGCTGGAATAAATGCGATTTACTATCGACCGCATCGACCACGTCGTGATCAACTGCAAGAACGTGGAGATCACCGCGGCCTGGTATCAGCGCGTTCTCGGCATGGAGCGGGAAGATTTCGGCCCGCAGCACCGCACGGCGCTGAAATTCGGCGGCCAGAAGATCAATCTGCGGCCGATTGAGTCGGATGCCGGGACGTGGCCGACCGGCGTTTGCGCGGAGCCGGGTGCCGCGGATATTTGTTTCATCACGGCTGTTCCTCCGGATGAGGTGGTCGGGCATCTGCACGACAACGGCGTGCAGATCCTGCAGGGCCCGGTGGCGCGGACCGGCGCGCTGGGCGAGATCATGTCGGTGTATTGCCGCGATCCGGACGGGAATTTGGTGGAGATTTCTTCTTACCAGTCGCGGTGAGTGCTGTTTGACCAAAGAAAATGCAAACACAAATAGAATGCGGCCCACGGTTCGGTGCGTGTCGGCAACGCCTATTTGTGTTTGCTATTCTTTTTTGCCGGGTTTGACGTGGCGGCCGAACCGTCCCCGCTGACCCTGGCCGATTTCGACTACGATCTGCCGCCGGACCACGTCGCCCAGGAACCCGCCCGGCCCCGCGATTCGGCGCGCATGCTGCACATTCGTCCCGATCGGCTGGCCGATGGGCTGGTCCGCGATTTGCCCTCGCTGCTGCGGCCGGGGGATGTGCTGGTGGCGAACGACACCCGGGTGTTTCCGGCGCAACTGCAGGCGCTGCGCGGAGCCGCCCGCATCGGCATTACGCTGGATCGTCCGCGGGCGGACGGGGCGTGGAAGGCGCTGGCGCGCAACGGGCGGCGGTTGCGGGTTGGCGATGTGCTGGCGATCGAGGGGGCGGACGCTTTGACCGCCCGGGTGGTGGACAAGGAACCGGACGGCAGCATCGGCCTGTCGTTCAACCTCGACGGCGAGGATCTGATGGCGGCGTTCGGCCGGGCCGGGGCGCTGGCGCTGCCGCCCTATATCAACCGGCCGGACGGTCCCCTGCCGAGCGACGCGACCGACTACCAGACGGTGTTCGCCGCCCGGGAGGGCGCGGTGGCGGCACCAACCGCCGGGCTGCACTTTACCCCCGCGCTGCTGGCGGCGCTGGACGCGGCCGGGGTGCGGCGGGTGACGGTGACCCTGCATGTCGGCATTGGCACCTTCCTGCCGGTGCGGGTGGAAAACGTGGCCGAGCACCGGATGCACGCCGAGCGCGGCGAAATCACCGCCGCGGCGGCAGAGGCGATCAACGCGGCGCGGCGCGGCGGCGGACGGGTGGTGGCCGTCGGCACCACCAGCCTGCGCCTGCTGGAGAGCGCGGCGCTGCCGGACGGGACGCTGCGGGCGTTCCTCGGCGAGACGGCGCTGTTCATCCTGCCCGGCTACCGGTTCAAGGCGGTGGACTGTTTGCTGACCAATTTTCACCTGCCGCGATCTACGCTGCTGATGCTGGTGTCAGCGTTCTCCGGCCGTGAGCGCACGCTGGCGGCGTATGCGCACGCCATCGCGGCGGGATATCGCTTTCATTCTTATGGGGATGCGTGCTTCCTGGAACCGTGCGGCGATGCGCGGTAGCACCATGTTCGCCCTGTGCACCCGGTCCAGCCCGTGCACCCGGTGTGCCCTGTGTCATGGCCGGATTTAGTCCGGCCATCCACGACTTGCGGTGCTAGACCTGCCAAAGTCGTGGATGGCCGGCACAAGGCCGGCCATGACACACAGGGCTCTCAGCCGCCGTCAGCGTCAACCAGCGTCCCGATCAGGCGCAGCAACTCGGCATGCTGGGGGCCGTGCGCGTCGCGCGACAGGAAGTCCCCGATGCCGCTGCGCGAGGCCCGCCCTCCGGATGACTGGTTGGGTTCGTGCAGCACCTGCGGGACGCCGGAGGCATCGTCGCGGACCAGCGTCCAATTGTCGCCGTTGGCGCTCCGGTAAAGCACGCGTCCGGTTTGAGGCATGTCAAACTCTCCTGGCCGATTGGGCTGTAAACCTCACCCCAAGGCGGGGTTTGCGGGAGCGATCACGTATGCGGCTAACAGTCAACCGGGGAAGCTTGCCGCTTTCCCGCCGTTGCGCAAGACGGCCCGGCAGCTTTTGCCGTCCCGTCCGGTTGTTTCGCCGGCTCCGCGCCCGGGGAGCCGATCGGCAACGAACCGGCGCAGACATGTCTCGTCGCGGCAGCGCGAACCTGGAGGAGACGACGTATGTAACCAGTTTACAAGAAGGTAGCTGCTTTACATAAAGCATAGACTCCTTTTGGTGAAGGTCAGCCATGCGAACGTCATGCATCAAATTCCGTGGGCAGGAGAAGCAATGGCGCGGATAGTGTCGTCTTCCTCTGCGTCCGGTGCGGGCGCCCGTTCGTGCGTAGAGAATAGAAACCAAGGTCCAGGATGTAGCAGATGAGTTTCAAATACCCCGGTATCCCCGTCGTTATTCACGGCAACGGGGCGGTCGCCCATGTCATGGAGCAGGTTTGCGGCGGCGTCATCGGCTACCCGATCACGCCGTCGACCGAAATTTCCGAGCTCTATGAAGCCTTCAGGGCCGGCGGCGGCCAGAACGTCTGGGGCCAGCACCCGTTCTTCTTCCATCCCGAGGGCGAACATTCCGCCCAGAGCGGCGCGCTCGGCGCGGCGCTGACCGGCGGCAAATATGTTTCGAACGCATCGTCCAGCCAGGGCATCCTTTACGGCCTCGAATCGCACTACGTCACCGTCGGCAAGAAGGTCGGCGGTTTCGTGCTGCAGGTGGCGGCGCGCGTCGTTTCCAAGCACTCGCTGAACGTCATGGCCGGCCACGACGACGTCTATGCGCTGCTGTCCTCCGGCTACACCATCCTGTTCGGCAGCAATCCGCAGGAAGCGGCCGATCTCGCGGCGATTTCGTATAAGGTCAGCGCGACGTCGCTGATCCCGGTCGCCAACGCGATGGACGGCTTTGCCACCAGCCACATGCTGTGCGAGGCGCACATTCCTGAACCGGAACTGCTGAAGGAATTCCTCGGCGACCCGGCCGGCCGGATCCCGTCGCCGACGGTGGCGCAGGAGATGCTGTTCGGCGCCAAGGGCCGGGTGTTCCAGCTCCGCCAATACCTTGCCCGCCACGAAGCCGACTTCGCGCCGACGGATATCAACGAGCTGCGGACCTATCTCGGTTCGGTGGCCGAGCAGGTTGAGGCCGACAACGAGGGCAAGCTGGTGGGCAACACGCTCGCCTGGGTGCCGGAGGAACTGCACGGCCAATGGCGCCGGCAGTGGCTCAACGCCTTCCAGAAGGGCACCCGCCCTCGCGTCCCGGCTCTCGTCGATGTGCACAATCCGGGCCTGACCGGCGGCGTGCAGAACCAGCCGGATTTCCAGGCCGGTTCGGCGGATCACCGCACCCATTTCGTCGCCGCGGTGCCGGAGTTCGTGCGCCAGGCGATGGCGGAATACGCCGAACTGACCGGCCGCGTTTACAAGCCGATCCATACGTTCCTGAACGATGATGCCGAGCATGTGGTGATCGGCCTGGGTTCGGTGACCGACGATGCCGAGGCGGTGGCGACGTATCTCCGCAGCAAGGGCAAGAAAGTCGGCGTGATCTCGGTCAAGCTGCTGCAGCCGTTCCCGGAGGCTGAACTGGTCGAGGCGTTGCGTGGCAAGACCGCGGTAACGGTGCTGGAACGCTCCGACGTCACCGCGCTGACCGGCTTCGTCACCCAGGCGCTGTTCCGGGCGCGGGAAAACGCCGATGGCGTGCGCCATGTCGGCATTCCGGCGATCGACAAGCTGCCGCGCGTGACCACGGCGATCTTCGGCCTCGGCGCGCATGATCTGCAGCCGCGGCACCTGATCGCGGCGTTCGCCAATATGGAAAAAACGGACAGCGCGCCTTTTGTCTATCTCGGCTCGCAGTTCTTCGACGAATCGACGTCGCCGCGCGTCAAGGCGCTGCAGGATCGCCTGAGGGCGGCCTATCCCGAGACCGGGCTGATGGCTCTGCAAACGGAGGAGAATCCGCATCTGCTGCCGCCGGGCGCGTTCCGCGTGCGGTTCCATTCCGTCGGCGGCTACGGCACCGTCGCGACCGGCAAGCTGCTGACCGACATCCTGGCCGGGGCGCTCGACCTGCATTCGAAATCGGCGCCGAAATACGGCTCCGAAAAGAGCGGCGCGCCGACGAATTATTACATCACGCTCAGCCCGGAGGCGGTGAAGATCACCAATGCCGAGCTGGAAGATGTCGAAATTGTCGTCTCCGCTGATCATAAGGTGTTCAGCCACACCGACCCGTTGCGCGGGCTGACGGTCGGCGGAACGTTCATCCTGCAGAGCAGCGACGCGCCGCTGGATGTGTGGGCCAATCTGCCGGCCCGTACGCGAAACACCATCCGCGAAAAGAAGATCCGCTTCTACACCGTCGACGCCTTCGCGGTTGCGCTGAGGCACGCGCCGACGCCGGAATTGCAGACCCGCATGATGGGCATCGCCTTCATCGGCGCGGTCTGCGGCCACGTCGATCGCATCGTCGCGGATGCGTCGGAATCGGCGATGCTGGAGAAGATCCGCCAGCAGATCAGCAAGAAGTTCGGCGCCAAGGGCGGCACGATCGTCGAAGGCAACATGGCGGTGATGCGCGAGGGCCTGGAGGCCACCAGGCGCGTCGATTACGAGAAGCCCGGCTTTGCCGAGGTGGAAAAGGCTGTCGCGGCCACGACTGCTCGCGGCGTTGCGATATCCGCCTCCATGTGCCGCGCCACGGCGCCGGCCTCGGCGGCCGGCTTCCTCGACCGCGACTACTACGATGATGTTGTCGCCAGCCATTTCCGCGACGGTTCGGTCGCGGAGGCACCGGTCATCCCGGGCACCGGGTTGTTCATGCCGGCTGGCAGCGCCGCCTGGAAGGACAAGGGGCTGTTCCGGCTGAACGTGCCGGAGTTCGACGCCGACAAGTGTACGGGCTGCATGGAATGCGCCCTGGTCTGCCCGGACGCGGCGATCCCCAACACCGTGCACGAAATCCACGACCTGCTGCTGACCGCGATCAAGCACCTCGATGTCGCAGAAGCGCAGCGCGAGGCGTTGCGCGGCACCGTGTTCGGCCTGGCCGAGACGCTGCGCGAGGCGTATCGCACGCAGAAGGACAGCAAGCCGTTCCACCATCTCGTTTCGGACGCGGTCAACGCGCTGCATGTCGATAATGCCGTGCTGAAGCGCAACCTCGGCCGCGTGGCGGAGGTGCTGGCCGGCTTCCCGGTGGCGCGCACGCGTCCGTTCTTCGATGCCATGGAAAAGGCGCAGCCGGGCAGCGGCGGGTTGTTCTCCGTCGGTGTCGATCCGTGGAAGTGCAGCGGCTGCCTGGAATGCATCGAGGTCTGCGGACCCGGCGCATTGGTGGAGCGCCACCAGGACGCGGAACTGCTGGACACCCTGCAGAAGCGCTTCGAGTTCCTCAGCCGGACGCCGAGCAGCCCGAACCGCTTCGTCGATGGCGCGACCGATGCCAGTGGCGACGCAAAGCGGCTGCTGCTGGATCGTGACAACTACTACGCCATGACCGGCGGCCACGGCGCTTGCCGCGGATGCGGCGAGGTCACGGCGATCCGTCTGGTGGTCGCGGCCAACCGCGCTTTGCATGAGCCGCGCAGGCGCGAGCATGTGCGGGAACTGGGAAACCTGATCGACAACCTGCAGGGCAAGCTGACCACCATCGGCGACGATAAGGTGCGGGCGGAGCGCATCCAACGCACCATCGATACCCTGGAGAAGCGGCTGTACCTGTTCGAAGCCGGCCCGAGCGGCAATGGCCCGGCGAATGCGGTGATCGCCAACGCCACCGGCTGCAGCAGCGTGTTTGCTTCGACCTTCCCGTTCAACCCGTACAACGATCCTTGGGTGAACAGCCTGTTCCAGGATTCCGCGCCGGTGGCGAAGGGCATCTTCGAAGGACTGAGCGCCTCGGCCGTGGCTGACTTCAAGGCGCTGCGGACGGCGCGGCTGGAACTCGACGACGCCTATGATCCGGTGGCGCATGACGCGTTCTTCAAGTTCTTCCGCTGGAGCCAGTTCACCAAGGAAGAGCTGGGCCTGCTGCCGACGGTCATCAGCATGGGCGGCGACGGCGCGACCTACGACATCGGCTTCGGCGCGCTGTCGCGGCTGCTGGTCACCGACACGCCGATCAAGGTGATTGTGCTGAATTCGGGGGTTTATTCGAACACGGGTGGGCAGGCGTCCACGGCGAGCTACTCGTCGCAGGATTCCGACCTGACGCGGTTCGGCAAGGCTCAGTCGGGCAAGCAGGAGGATCGCAAGGAACTCGGGCTGATCGCGGCGTTCCATCCGAATGTCTTCGTGGTGCAGACCAGCACGGCGCTGCAAGGCCACTTCATGAAGAACATGCTGGCGTTCCTGAACTATTCGGACTCGCCCGCGGTGCTGGACGTCTACACGCCTTGCCAGGCCGAGCACGGCATCGCCGATGCCGCGGCGTCGGAGCATGGGCGCCTGGCGGTGGAAAGCCGCATGAGCCCGGTGTTCGTGCATGACCCGCGGCGCGGCGACTCGCTGGCCGAGTGGTTCTCGCTGGAGGGCAACCCGGAACCGGACAAGGACTGGGCGAGCACGACGATCGAGTATGTCGATGCCGACGGCTCCATGAAGCTGCTGAACATTCCGATGACCCCGGCCGACTTCGCGCGCGGCGAGTCGCGGTTCAAGAAGCACTTCCGCAAGCTGGCGGACGGTGTGGAGGGCGTGCCGATCCATGAGTACGTGACGCTGTCGCCGGCCGCCCGCGAGGGCAAGACGCCGTTCGTCTGGTCGACCGACGACGACAAGCACCTGATCCGGCTGGAGCTGGATGCGCCGATCGTGCATCTGGTGGAGGAGCGGCGGAAGTACTGGCGGACGTTGCAGCATCTGGCGGGTCTGCCGGTGCAGCGCACCGATGCCGAGCACCGCGCCGCGATGGCGGAACTACAGGAGCGCTTCCAGCAATCGGTGGCAGAGCGGGAAGGTTCCATTGATCGGATCGCGCGGGCGATGTCGGAACTCGCTGCATCTTCGAACGCGCCGCCGACGGTGCAGCTTGGCGGGGCGGCGTTTGGCGCCCCGGCGGCGCCGGCCCAGGTCGCGGCTCCGGCCGCGGCGAAGAGCAACGGGGCGATCGTCACCCTGGCCGAGGAAGACCAGGCGAAGTGCACGAACTGCAAGACCTGCTACCAGGATCTGGGCGAGCTGTTCGAAAAGACCCGGATCGTCGTCAACGGTGAATCCAAGGAAGTCGGGCGGCTGATCCCGGGGGCTTTGGAGCATGTGACGGTGACGCCGGAGCTGCTCAGCCGGATCGCCCGCGTGGCGGCCAACTGCGATGCGGAGATCATTCGATGAGCACCCATATCGCCCCGCCCGGCGGCGAGCTCGTGCGCTTCATGCACGCGAGCAGCGCCTACGAGACCACCCGCAGCGAACTGGAGGAACTGGCCACCAGCGCGGAGGTCGATCTGTTCCAGAAGCAGATCGCCCTGCTGCGTCGGCGGCTGCTGGCGGAGCCGAACGCGTTCCGCCAGATGTTCATCGCAGACGGCATCCAGGCGGTGGCGTGGGAGTTCCAGCAGGAGGAGCTGGGCGCTCAGTTCACCAAGACGCTGTGGGAGCTGCTGACCCGCAACGACGACATGAGCACGATTTTGCTCCGCTTCATCTGGGCGATCCCGCTGCGCTTCAAGCGGAAGTTCATCCGGGCGATCGACGTGCACCTGTCGGACCGCTACCCGATGTTCAAGGGCCTGTCGGAAGGCTGGCCCGGGGACAACGGCATCCCGCCGTATATGCGCCCTGCCGGCGAGCGGGCGCAGGATTTCGGGTTGGTGAACCAGGGCTACCTTGGCTACATGAACCTGGGCTACAGCGCCCGCGAAGTGGACCTGTTCGTCTGGCTGGAAGTCCTGCGCGACAAGCAGTGCCAGGATCGTCCGTGCGAAATCGGCATCCCGGTTGCCGGTCGCGAGGCGAAGGGCGGCTGCCCGGTGAAGATCCACATCCCCGAGATGCTGGACCTGCTGGGCAACGGCAAGTTCCGGGAGGCGCTGGAGCTGATCGAGAGCTGCAACCCGCTGCCGAATGTCACCGGCCGCGTCTGTCCGCAGGAATTGCAGTGCCAGGGTGTCTGCACCCATACTGGCCGTCCGATCGAGATCGGCCAGTTGGAATGGTTCCTGCCGCAGCGCGCGAAGGCTTATGGCGAGGCTCCGGTTTTCGCCGATGCGCCGGTTGGCTACATCAGTCCGTGGGAACGTGCCGATAAGCCGCCGGTGGCGGTGGTTGGCTCCGGTCCCGCTGGCATGATCAACGCCTATCTGCTCGCGGCCGAGGGCTATCCGGTCACGATTTTCGAGGCGTTCCATGAACTCGGCGGGGTGCTGCGCTACGGCATTCCGGAGTTCCGCCTGCCGAACGAACTGATCGACGATGTCGTCGGCAAGATCACCATGCTCGGCGGCCGGTTCGTGAAGAACTTCGTCGTCGGCAAGACGGCGACGTTGGAGCAGTTGAAGCAGGCCGGGTTCTGGCGGATTTTCGTCGGCACCGGCGCGGGGCTGCCGCGCTTCATGAACGTTCCGGGCGAGCACCTGCTGAATGTGATGTCGGCGAATGAGTTCCTGACCCGCGTCAACCTGATGCAGGCGATGCGGCCGGGGTTCGAAACGCCTTTGCCGGAGACGGCGGGCAAGCAGGTGATCGTCATCGGCGGCGGCAACACCGCGATGGATGCGGCGCGCACGGCCAAGCGTCTGGGCGGGATCGTGACGATCGTGTATCGCCGCACCCAATCGGAAATGCCGGTGCGCGTTGAGGAACTGCATCACGCGCTGGAAGAGGGCATCGCGCTGAAGCAGTTGCGCGCGCCCTCCGAGTTCATCGGCGACGCGGCGACGAATGTGGTGATCGCCGCGACGCTGGATGTGATCGAGCTGGGGGCGCCGGATGCCTCGGGGCGGCGGTCGCCGGTGGCGACGGGCCGGACCGAGCGGATGCCGGTCGATCTGGTGATCATGGCGCTCGGCAATACGCCGAACCCGATCGTCAAGGACGCCGAGCCTACGCTGAAGACCACCAAGTGGGGCACGATCGACGTGGCCGGCAAAGGGTCGCAGGCGACCTCGATCGAGGGCGTGTTTTCCGGCGGCGACGCGGCGCGGGGCGGTTCGACCGCGATCCGGGCGGCGGGGGACGGGCAGGCGGCGGCGCGGGAGATCGTCGGCGGCAACACGTTCACGGCGGCGGAGGTGCGCGATCTGGTTGCGAAGGCGGACCGGTATTCCTCGCTGGGACAGGCGCCTCAGGAGATCGTCGAGAAGATCCATCTCGGCGAGGGGATCGAGGAGTTTGTCGTGCGGTCGCCGCTGATTGCTCATGCGGCGCGGGCCGGGCAGTTTGTCCGCGTGCTGGCCTGGGACAAGGGGGAGCTGATCCCGTTGACCCTGGCGGATTGGGATGTCAAGGCGGGGACGATCGATCTGGTCGTGCAGGCTATGGGCACCAGTTCGCTGGCGATCAATGCGATGAAGGTCGGAGAGGTGTTCTCCGGGATTGCCGGGCCGCTGGGGCAGCCGAGCGATCTGCACAAGTATCCCGCGGGCGAGACGGTGGTGTTTACGGCGGGCGGGCTGGGGTTGCCTCCGGTTTATCCGATCATGCGCGAGCATCTGCGGCTTGGAAATCATGTGACGCTGATTGCGGGTTTCCGTTCGGCCGATCTGGTGTTCTGGGTGGGCAAGGACGAGCGGGTTGAGAAGTTGAAGGCTGAGTATGGGGATCAGTTGGATGTGATCTATACCAGCAATGACGGCTCGTTCGGGATAAAGGGGTTTGTGACCGTGCCGCTGCTGGCGATGCTGGAGGCGGCTAAGGCCGGCACCGGGATCAAGGTGGCGGAGGTGGTGACGATCGGACCGCCGCTGATGATGCGGGCGGTGAGCGAGATGACCCGGCCGTTCGGGGTGAAGACGGTGGCGAGTTTGAACTCGATCATGGTGGATGCCACGGGGATGTGCGGGGCCTGCATGGTGCCGGTGGTGCTGGACGGGAAGTTGGTGCGTAAGCACGCTTGTATCGACGGGCCGGAGATCGATGCGCATATCATCGATTGGGATAAGTTTTTGCCCCGGTTCGGGCAGTTTAAGGTGCAGGAGGCGCGGAGCCGGGAGAGATACGCGGCGGGGTAAGATTGCGTTGCCTGTACAACTGTTAGCTTGCGTGCTATGCAAGAAGCTTAGCTGTCGTGTAATGGCCGAATTTAGTCTGGCCATTACACGCGAGTTGTAGCGTATCTTATCGTAAGTTTGATGGATACCCTGTGCAAGGGAGAGTGTCAGATCCTTTGTGTAAGTCGGATTCCGTGGCTTCCTTAACCCGAAGGGAGTTTCATGATGAGAACGATCCGACCCGAACTGCTGGACGAACTGCTCGCCAACTGCGACAAGCCCTCCGACCTGATCGGCGA
>CAINOE010000079.1 GCA_903851415.1 uncultured Rhodopila sp.
GAGGACGATTCGCAAGGCGCATGGAGTCCCGCCCATGGCCCGGGGCGGCGAAATCTCATTCTTGCGGCAACTGTGGCAAATGCGACTCGGTTTGCCGTGGGCGGGCTAACCGAGTCGCCACTTCCGGCAAGGTGTACTAGCAACCCACACTGGCCCCGAGTCATGCGCAGCGGCCCGCGAGGGCCCAGGCGAAGCGTTGACAGGGGAGTGCATAGGCCAGCCATTGAGCCGCGAAAGAATTTTACCTCCGGATGCCGACAGGGTTTTGTGCCTGGAAGGCAACACGGTCCGAGCGTTATGCGAGCAAAGGACCGGTCCGGCGTGGTCAGAGACCCTGGCATGTGCAGACGCTCCTTGTCCGGGAACCGGGAGGTCTCGGGGTCCGGCCGATCGGCTGAGCGCCAAGCGAAGCAGAGCGGCCCGCGGTGGAAAGGTGAGGAGCCGTACCCGCCGATGAGTGGAACCGAGAAGTCAGACCCCGCCGTAGTAGCGATGAAACCGGTGAACGTGCAGGCGAAAGCCTCCATGGAGCGGGCGGAGCGAAGGGCGGGGGCCGAGGGCAACGCGGGCAAGGCGCGCACGGTCCGGGCACAGGCCCGGGCAGCCGTGGTACCGGGGCTGGACCGCGTACGCGAAGTGGCACGCATGAGAAAGGGGGAGAAATTCACGACCCTGATGACCTGCCTGGATGTCGAGATGCTGAGGTTCGCCTACGGGGAACTCAAGCGGGACGCGGCGCCGGGGGTGGACGGGGTCACGTGGCGGGATTACGGCGAAGGGCTGGACGGCAGGCTGGCGGATCTGAAGGATCGCCTGCACCGTGGCAGCTATCGCGCCCAACCGTCGCGTCGGCACTTCATTCCGAAAGCGGACGGGCGGCTCCGGCCGCTCGGCATCGCGTCGCTGGAGGACAAGATTGTCCAGCGCGCGGTGGTGGAGATACTGAACGCCATCTATGAGGAAGACTTCCTCAACTGCTCGTACGGCTTCCGGCCGGGACGCGGGCAGCACGACGCACTTGACGCCGTGGCGACGGGCATCAGCAATGGCAAGGTGAACTGGATACTGGATGCCGATATCCGGGCGTTCTTCGACAGCATCGATCATGCGTGGATGATGCGGTTCCTGGAACATCGTATCGGCGACCGCCGCATCCTGAGACTGGTCCGCAAATGGCTGACGGCCGGAATCGTGGACGAAACGGGGGAACGGCAGCCGGCCACGGTCGGCAGCCCGCAAGGGGCGGTGATCTCGCCCCCGGCCTTCGCCGGGGCAGGCAGCTTGCTGGCGAATCTCTACCTCCACCACGTGTACGACCTGTGGGCCAGGCAGTGGTATCGGCAGCACGCGACCGGTGCGGCTTATGGAGCAGTTGCCACCAAGCAAGGTGGGTCTGATTGCGTTATGATCCCCCACGATTTTCATGGGGTTAGCGGCGATGGGCGAGACCGAGCGGTTGGTGACGATGCGGCGGGAACAGGTCGCCCTATGCCGAGCACTGAAGGATGAACTGACAGAGGCCAAGCGGAAAATCAAGTCGCTAGACGCGGTGCTTCTGATGCTTGACGCGAACTATAAGCCCGAAGCGGGACGGACAACCGCCGTGGCCAGGCCCGAAACGGTCTGTTTAACCTCGAGATGACCGCAGCCGCGTTAGCGGTGCTGCGGGACTTGAACCGTCCGGCCTCTTCGGCCGAATGCGCCCGCGCCATGCTGGCGGCCAAGGGGATCGACGATGACGACCCGATGCAGGGGCAGATCTCCACTCAGGTCACCGCCCTGTTGTGGCAGAAAATCGGGAGCGGGCAGGTCCGCCGAGCCGCGAACGGTGATGGACGGCAGGTGCTGTGGGAGATTGCACGCTGACCTGCTGCTATCCGGTCGGCGCGGTCTGCATGCCGGACAACGGGTTCCAGCCGACCAACGGCTGGTCGCGCTTGTTAGGCCGCTGCCAGTACCCGGCCATATTCCGGCTCACAGGTTGCCCCAATGCTTGGCGGAGCAGCCCTTTTGCCAACGACCGGATGTCCATCCGCCGATAGTCTTCACGCCATGCCCATTCGGCGGCGTACCAATCCAGATACTTTCCCGCGACATGGTGATAGATACCGATTTCGCCGCGCCGCGCCCGCGAGAAGAAGCTCTCCGCTTGGTTGGTGCTCGCGTCCGGTGTCTCGACGTATGCCTTCCCATGGTCGTTCCGGACCATTGAGGCGAGGCCCACTAATTTGTCATACGACTTGTGTTGATCGGCGCGCAGCTCGGCGCCGTCCCGAACGTGGTTCCTGACCAGATGCCACGCCACGTCACCGCGCTCGTCGCGTGCGGCGGCCGCGAGTGTGCGGTTGCCATCGCCCCGTTCGCGGATCGCGATAATCGCCATCCGCTTGCCGGTCTGGGCCTCCGCAAGGCGTCGGTCGATCCGCTTCTCAGCTTTGTTTTCTGGTCGGATATGGCCGCCAACGTACATCCCGTCCATCTCGACCACGTCGTCCAGCTTGAGGTCTTCGCGCTGAGCGGCGATGGCCTCACGGAGCTTGTGTAGCGGGACGAAGGCTGTCTTGTAGTCGACCCCCAACTGGCGCTTGAGTTCGGTCGCGGCCTTGCCTTTGACTGACTGGACAGCCAGGGCGATGGCCATGACGAGGGTAGGGAACTTCAGCTTAGGCGACGCCCAAAAACTATCGCTTCAAGGCGGCACCCTCGGTGAGACGGTGTAGTTCCATTCCGGATGGAATGCGTCGCCCGTGATATTGAGGGTTGCCATCTCCTCTTTGGTGACCTGGATGCCCTTCGGGTAGA
>CAINOE010000080.1 GCA_903851415.1 uncultured Rhodopila sp.
AAGGTTCTACAGGGTTAAACGTGTAGAATAGGTCGGGGGATTCCCCCAGAGAAAAAATGTTTGCGAAAATGGTCGGGAGGGCCGGGAGGGTCGGGAAACGTATTTTAAATCAGTGGGTTGTCTCTACCCAACCTTTTCGGGGAGGTTGGGCAAGGCGGCCTGAGGTCGGGAAAGGTTGGGCAAACGGGTTCGGCGAGGTCGGGCACGCATTCACCACGGATTTTCCGTGATAACAGCCAAAATTTCCGTTATCGCATCAGATCCAGCCATTAAAAAAGCCGGAACCCCTCGGTCCCGGCTTCTCACGCCCGCCCACGCACCTCACCCCAGCGGCCCATACCGCTCCCGATACCGCGCCAGCTCGGCCTCAGCCGCGGCCAGCCGATCGCGCGCCTCGAGCAGCCGCTGGCGATACCGACGCCGCGCCTCGGCCGGGGACATCGCCGCCTCGCCGACCGGGGGACGGCCACGGCGGGGGGTGCCGGGCGTAGGGGCTGCCTCGACGACAGGCACGGCCTCGCCCCACTCGACGATCTGGTACCCGTCCGAGCGCGCGGGGCGGAAGACGCGACCGGGCTGACCGGCTGCCCACCCCCGGGCAGCCGCCGTCGCCTCGATCCGCGTGTCGTACCGCACCGACACCGAGCCCGGCATCGACGCCGCCCGCTGCTCGGCATCGCTCCACACGAGCCAGCCACGGCGGGGGGGGTTATCGGAGAGGGCGGTCATGACACCCCCCGCACGTTGATGACCGGCACGTGAGACGTGTTGATCCACGTCGCGACGCACTCGTCATGACCAGGGCCGGGATTCACGTCGCGGCAGCCGTATAGCTGCCCGTCGACACACAGCCGGGCGATCGTCGTGCCGCTGACGGGCGCGTTGAGCAGGACCAGCGCCACCATCTGCGGTCCGCTCCGGTCCCAGGTGATGCCGTCCTGATCCAGCGACACGGTGCGGCCGGCGAGCTTTACGGTAACGCTCACGACCCAGCCCTCCCCATCCTGACGATCACAGCCACGCACCCCCGCGCCAGGAGCCAGCAGAGGGCCGCCAGCGCGGGGAAAGCCAGCAGGGCGGTCATGATGCGGCCCCCGCGGTCTCGCGCGACGGGCGGGCGCCGGTGAGCCGCACGGCGATGATCGCGCACTCACCGACCGTGGCGACTTGGCGGTGCCCGTGCCAGCGCCAGGAAATGTCCGGGACCAGCACCACGCGCTGCAGGCAGTCCGACGCCTGATGGTCGATGATCCGCCGCGCTGCGGGCGCCTCCGGGAGCCGCCGGCAAACCGCCACCAGCGACCGGGCCAAGCCGACCGGCTGCGTGACGCCGCCCAAATGCTCGATGGCGCGCAAAGCTGCGGGCAGTCCTTCGGCGCGAATTGCCGCGATCTCGGCCGCCGTGCGGCGACCCATCGCCAGCCGGCGGACACGGCCGCCATTGTTCATGTGCCAGCGGTCGACGCCGTAGCGGGCTTCGATCGGGGGCAGCGTGTCTGCGTGTGCCATTTCTCTCTCCTCCATGCTTCGGCCGGAGCACCACGCCCCGGCCGGGGTTATGACGTTAGCGGCCCGCCGCGGCAGGCAACCGGGCAAACTCCCCGCATCCGCGCCTCAGTGCGCGCAGCGTCGCCTTCGGGTCCTCGGGCTCGCCGTCGATCTCCACCGCGACCCGGGCCTGCAGCCCCGGCCCGTCGTATGCCAGCCGTCGCATCGCCTCGGCGCGGGGAATCCGCTCGTAGCCGAGCATCAGATAATTCGTCACTGCGGCCGGGCCGGTGGCGACGCATATGCGGTATTCGTTGGCGAAACCGCGCATCCGGTTGAGGAAATAGGTTCTCATCGCGATCACTCCTCGTCCGCCGTTTCGATGATCCACGCATCCGCCGGCGCATGCCAGTCGCAGGCGTTGCTTTCATCGTCGCAGTCGTAGTTGATAATCTCCCATTCGACGCGCCAGAGGTTGCCGGCGGCGTCCTTGGCGGTCGCGGTGTAAACGGCGTCGCCGTCCGGACCGTCCAGATAGGCGTACTGAGTCAGTGTCAGCGTGACGCCGTTGTAGGTGGTCGTGCCGTAATCAATGGTCATCGCGGCTCACTCCTTGTCCGCCGCGGGCGCCGTCAGCTCGGCCCGCACTGCGGCGAAAGCATCGGTCAGCTCGGACAGCGAATACTCGCCATCGTCCGGGTGCCACTCGGTCATCAGCTCGCGGGCAAGCGCCTCGTCGGTGTTGGTGGCGAGAAATTCGAGCTGGGTATCGCGACCGTTCAAGCCGTTCGCGGACAGCCACGTGCCGGCCATGTCGCGGTACATTTCGGCCGCATTGCAATACAGGGAACCACCAAATTCGTAGGTCATCATCGTCTCTCCTCTGGGTTATCCGGGTTTCTCCCGGTACGTCATTTATATAGCGCGATGGAAACAGGCGGTCAAGGGCTATTTCCATCGCGTGAGGGAAATATATCAGGCGGTCCAGCCCAGCCCGGCCGCAATTTCGGTCAAACGGGGGTCGCACCGCTCGCCGCCGATGCGGTAAGGCGGGTCGGACAGGGCGTAGATCCGACACAGTAGCGCGTGCCCCAGGGCGCGCACCTCAGCGTGCGTCTCGGCCTCACGCAACGCAACGAACAGAGTCGGCAACGGCTCGTCACCCAGCTCCGCCGCTTCTTGCTTGACGTATTTCAAAATCTTGCCCTCAACGCTCATCATCTCTCTCCTCTCTCTCGCCGCTTCACTGCGGCTTTGGTGACACTACCCCTGCCGATCGCAGGCGGAGGCGCTAGGCCGGCACGAATGCCAACGGCCCGACGCTACCGTCTGGGATCAGATCATGCGCAGAAGACGCAGCCACGAAGGCGCACCATCCGACCCGGTCCCGTCCGGCTCGACGGTGTCGCCCGAAGGCGTCTCGCACATGCCGTCTTCATGAAGCCAGCGTTCCAGCGTCCGGACGCTCGGAAGCGTCTTGATCTCGCAAAGCCAGCTCGGCCACTTCTCCATCGTCGCCTGGATATGGGCGACACGCTGGTCAACCGGGATCTTGCACTTCCCGGCAACCTTCCAGCCGTTGCTGTACGCGGTACGCCGCAGGATCACGCCGTCGCTCATGAATGCCAGCAAGCACCGATGCTTCGGGCTGAAATACCGGAATTTCTCGGTGCGCCCGTGTGCGCTCAACTTCGCCATCATCGTCTCTCCTCATCCCGCCGCCGGCTGATCCCGATCGCAGGCTCGACGGTCCGACACCAGCCGGGCCGTCTGGTCTGGGATCGAAATCGTTAGAGACCGGCCTTACGCGCCGCCTCGGCAGCCCGCAGCCGGGCCGCAACCCACTCGGTCGACCGGCCCGCGGCAGCGGCGTCCCTGGTCAACCGCAACTCGATCTCGGACAGTTCGATCTGCATCTGTCATCCCTCCGCCTGCTCGGCGTCGGCCAGGTTTGGGAAGGCGGCGCACTTCGCCGCCCAGATCTCGTCGGCTGACCACTGGCGGCGGATATCGCGGTCCAGGCGTTCCTCGGCGATCTCCAGATCGCGCCGCAGCTTCGCCAGCCGGTGGACGCGATCCATGATCGGGGCGCCGACCTCGGGCAGGAACTCCTGCCAAGTTTCGCCCATTGCCTTCGTCATCTCTCGCTCTCCTCATCTTGCCGCCGGTTGATCCCGGCTGACAGGCAATTCAATAGCGCGATTTAATCCCGCCGTCAAGCGGAATTTTCACGAAATGGAAACCTGC
>CAINOE010000081.1 GCA_903851415.1 uncultured Rhodopila sp.
CCAATTCACCACCCTGAAGACGGGATATCGGATCGCGTGCGCCTTGTAGCTTTCGGCCCGGAGAGCGGAGGGATGGGATATTGGAATGTTTCAGGAATGTGTGAATCTGGTAGGGCTCGTCCGGGCCACCTATGCCAGCACGTGCGGCGATAGGTGGCCCGGACGAGCCGGGCCATGACGTAAGGCCGCGCGCCTACGTCAGCACTTATGCGGCTGCGGCGCCATTTCCTTCATCTTGGCGTCCATCACGAAATCGCCGAAATCCATCTTCATGTCGTCCGCCACGCCGTTTTCCCAATAACGCATGGCCACTTCGTATGTCGGCGTGATCCCGCCGGCTCCGTGGTCGAAGAACGACAGATGCACCCGCGTGCTCGGCAAGGAGGATAAGGCCGGCCACTTCGCCGGAGTCGGCTGCTTCCAGTCCAGCACGACGATGAAGCTGTCCTCCACCCCGTGCTCATCGGTGCCGTCGAACAGCGGCAGGCTGAGGAAGTGCTTCTTCTCGCGCGCGGCGGCGATGATTGCCGCGGTGTGCGCCATCGGGAACACCGTCCCGCCGGGCAGGACGCTGGTAGTGTCATGCGGCGACGTGTATCGCGCCTCCCCCGGACCGCCGATTTTCTGAAGCGAGGCCTCTCCGTCGGTCTGGCTGGTCACCGCGGTGTCGGTGGTTTGCCGCATGTGGTAGCGGAACCTCAGCCCGTCCTTCGATTCCCACGTCGTGTAGTCCGAGGCCATCTCGATATCCTGGCCCTCGGAGTTGGTGATGGTCATGCGCAGCCGCTGCCGCACCGCCCAGCCGTCGCAGACATCGGTGACTTCGTACCCCATGGTCCCGCGCGCCGCGACGACATCGCCGCTCTTGGCCGAGGCCATCGTCAGCGTGTACAGTGCGCGATGGGCGATCAGCGCGCTGGTGGCCGAAGCGGGCCCGGGCGATGGGGCGCTGGTGGCGGCCAGGGCCGGCTGAACCGTTACACCGGCAGACAAAACCAGCGCTGCGAGCGCGGCGGGAAGGCGCATTCAAAGACTCCATGGGACAAGGTCGCCGCGATCCGACCCTCGACAATAAGGTTGGCGCGCCGATTCCGCCACCCCTGCGTGCTGTTTTGCCGCCGCCTCAGCTACCCGTGACCCGCGGCTTGGGCGGCGGAATGTCCAGCTTCAGCGACAGCTCCTTCAGCCGCGCGGGCGTGGTCTCGGCCGGCGCGCCCATCATCAGGTCCTCGCCCTGCTGGTTGAGCGGGAACAGGATGACCTCGCGGATGTTCGGCTCGTCCGCCAGCAGCATCACCATGCGGTCGATGCCGGGCGCCGAACCGCCATGCGGCGGAGCGCCGTAGCGGAAGGCGTTCAGCATGCCGCCGAAGCGGGCCTCCACGTCGGCGGCGGTGTAGCCGGCGATCTCGAAGGCGCGGATCATGATGTCCGGGCGATGGTTGCGGATCGCGCCGGAGGACAGCTCGATGCCGTTGCAGATGATGTCGTACTGGTAGGCCTTAATGGTCAGCGGGTCCTGCGAGTTCAGCGTCTCCAGCTCGCCCTGCGGCATGCTGAACGGGTTGTGGCTGAAATCCACCAGGCCGGTTTCCTCGTTGAGCTCGAACATCGGGAAGTCGGTGACCCAGCAGAATTTGAACGTGCCCTTTTCCATCAGCCCGAGTTCATCGGCCAGCCGCGTCCGAACGGTTCCCGCAAACTTCGGGGCGGTGTCCTTTTTGCCGCCGACAAAGAACACGGCGTCGCCGGCCTGCAGCCCGCACGCCGCGCGGATCGCCTCCGCCCGGTCGGCTTCCAGGTTTTTCGCGATCGGACCCTTCGGCCCGTCCGTATCGTAGGTGATGTAGCCGAGGCCGCCGGCGCCTTCCGCCTTCGCCCATTCGTTCAGCTTGTCGAAGAAGCTGCGCGGCTGCGATCCGGCGCGGGGGGCAGGGATCGCGCGCACCACCCCGCCGGATCCGGCGATGCGGGCGAACAGGCCGAAGCCGGAGCCGGCATACTGCTCCGTCACGTCGGCAATGCGGATCGGATTGCGCAGGTCCGGCTTGTCGGTGCCGAATTCCAGCATCGCCTGGTCGTAGGGGATGCGCGGGAAGGGCGGCCTGGTCACCGTGCGGTCGCCGGCGAACTCCTCGAACACCCCGGCGATCACCGGCTCGATCGTGTTGAAGACGTCTTCCTGGGTGACGTAGCTCATCTCGAAATCGAGCTGGTAGAACTCGCCGGGCGACCTGTCGGCGCGCGAGGCTTCGTCGCGGAAGCACGGGGCGATCTGGAAGTAGCGGTCGAACCCGGCGACCATCAGCAATTGCTTGAACTGCTGCGGCGCCTGGGGCAGGGCGTAGAATTTGCCCGGATGCAGCCGCGCCGGCACCAGGAAGTCCCTCGCCCCCTCCGGCGAGGACGCCGTCAGTATCGGCGTCTGGTATTCCAGGAATCCGGCCTCGATCATGCGGCGGCGAACCGAGGTGATGACGTTCGACCGCAGGATCATGTTGCGGTGCAGCTTCTCCCGCCGCAGGTCGATGAAGCGGTATTTCAGGCGGATGTCCTCGGGGAATTTTTCGTCCCCCGCGACCTGCATCGGCAGCACTTCGGCGGCGGATTGCACGATCAGATCATTTACGAACACTTCGATCTCGCCCGTTGGGATACGCGGGTTAATGGTGTCATCAGAGCGCTTGACTACTGGACCAGTCACCGTGATTACACTTTCAGGGCGGACGGCATCAGCAACGGCAAATGCCGCGGATCCAGCGGGAACCACGCATTGTGTGATGCCGTAGTGATCTCTTAGGTCGATAAAAAGCAACGCGCCGTGGTCCCGCTTGCGATGGACCCATCCTGACAGCCTGACCGGTGGCAGGTCACTCGTCATGCCTGATGCCGACACGCTACTGACGTGCGACGGTGTGAGTTCGCCACAGGTGTGGGTGCGATAGGCGTGCATGAGTCGGTATCCCGCGAAAGATCCGCCGCTTGGGAGGCGGCGCTGTCAGGGGCGGGACACAAGCCCGTGCGGGTTGTTGGAGTCAAGCACGGATGGTGGGGAGTCACGTAACGTAGTTTGCGCCGCAGTCTCCTCCGGGAGACCGGGATTCTGGTCAGCCGCTTCGGTAATGAGGTGACTTCGAATCGTCTTTTCGCTCATAAGCGGCTATCTACAGCCTTGTCGGCGGGAAAATCCAGTGATCCGGTATCCGGTGGCAGGCGGAGGAGCAAGCGTTGATCACCTTTCGCAGGAAGACGTGACCCGCATTCAGAATGCTGCCGATCGAGTCGGGGTGCGGATTACCGTGGTCGGAAGCCGGGCGAAGGGAACCGCCGGACCCACATCGGACTACGACTATGTTTTGAGCGGAGGTACAGCTAGAAACCGTCATAGTCTCAAAGGGTCTCTGCCTGCCGGGCCGAGCGGCCTCGGCGAACCGCGCAATCAGGACTTCCATCCGGAGCCGGTTGATATGACGCAACCACACATCACGTTCACGCCGAGGACATTCTGATGGACGGCAGCGCTAAGTTACTGACTGACCCCGAGAATTACGCGGTCGTGCAACTGCCGGGCAGGCAGTACCCGGGCGTTGTTTTCCAAGGCGACAGCATTCATGCGCTTGTCTCGCAACTCAAAGGTGCATTGGATGCGGCCCGCAAATATGCTGATGATGAGCTGAACGCGGAACTTGAGGACGCCCTGGAACTGCTTTTGGCCGCCGAAGGCAAGCTGATGTCGGTCTGCGAACGCGAAGGCGTCGCGCTTCCGTGGCCGGTCGCCTAGGATTGGGCATCGAAGCGGCCGCCTTGGCTGCATGCACGGGTCGCGGTGTTCCAGCTGCCTCCAACACGCTCGGAAATCCCGGCGGCGGCCGCCCGAAGCCTCACAACCCCCGTTCCAAAGCCGCGACATATATCCGGTTCCATGTCGGCGACAGATGCACCTCGTTCATCACCACATGCGGCGGCAGGCAGGCGATATAGCGGATCAGGTTGCCGCAATCGGCCGGCTGCACCATCCGCGCCCGTTCCTCCGCGCTGACGGGCACCGGCCGCTTGTCCAGTATCGGCGTGGACACCTCGCCCGGCAGGAACACCGTGGAGCGAATTCCGTGGATGCATTCCTGCATGTTCAGACCATGGCTCATCGCCACGATCCCGTGCTTGGCAATTGTATAGATCGGCCCGCTGAGGTTGCCGATGAACCGCCCCGCCACCGAGGCGGTGTGGATCAGCAGGCCGTCCTTCTGCGCCCGCATGATCGGCAGAGCAACGGTCACGCAATACAGCGCGCCGTTCAGGTTGCCCTTGAGCACCGTATCGATCCCCTCCGGCGTCAACTGGCTCCAGTGCCGCTCGACGATGTTCAGTCCGGCGTTGTTCACCAGGATGTCGAGCCGGCCGAGAATCGAGCGGATATAGTCGCCGACGCGCCGCACCTGGGCGGCCTCCGTCAAATCCGCCGGCTGCACGTGCTTGCTGCCGATGCGGTGCGCGACCGCCTCCAAAGGCTCGGGGCGCCGGCCGGTCAGGACCACCGTGGCGCCTGCTTCCGCCAAGGATACAGCCGCGGCCTCGCCGATGCCCGATCCCGCACCGGTGACCCAGGCGACTTTTCCTGCGAGGCTTGTCATGTTTCGCTCCCCTCCGATCTCCGGAGCGGCCAGCTAAACACAACCGACACGGGAGGAAAATGCTGCCGAGCCGATCGGCGGGCCCGAAAGATTGCATCATCCGCGTGCCGGGCGAATGCCGGGAGGACTCCAGCCGCGGAACCGGCGTGCTGATCGGGTCGCGCGACTAGGACGTGGCGCCGTGTGTCGGCCACCACGTCCTGATCGCGTAAACCGAGTACTTTGCGTTCGTCTATTGGCGCGCTGACAGCGGCAACTTCTCGCTGCTTTCGAAGGAACTTGGCCAACCCGGGGAGTCGGTCGAACTGCCCCGGGGTCAGTTGTCGCGGCCGGTCCGGTGCCTCGGCAATACGCGGGACTTCATCGGCCGTGTGGTCGCGGCTGCCGGGCAGGCGGTGTGCTGACCCGGCAGGCGGCGGCGATCAGACGAAGTTGGTCTGGTGCAGAGCGGTCACGTTCTGGAAGGTGATCTTGGTTCCGTCCGACAGGCCGATGGTAACCGACCCCGCCGTGACGTGCTGCGATGCGAGCGCTTCCGCCACCTCCCGGGGTCCGTAGCCTTGCAGGCTGATCCGTATGGCGCTGGGGTCGAAGATGCCCTGGACAAACTCGGTGCCGCCGGCATGACCTTTGATGAAGGCGTAGACATCGGCGCCCGGGCCGGCGCTGACCGTGTCGGCTCCTCTGCCGCCTACAAACGTGTCCGCGCCGGTGCCGGCGATGAGCTGATCCGAACCCGAACCCGCTTGCAGCGAATCATTGCCGCTGGAGAAGGCGGCCGACAGCGTCTCGTTCCCGGAGGCCGCGGTGAGCACCTGGTTTTGCTGGCCGTAGGCGAAGAGCTGGTCCTTGTTGCCGCCGCCGATAAGCGTGGCGGCGCCGTTGCCGGCCCAGAGCAGATTGTTGCCCTCCGAGCCGCCGACGACAAGTTGCTTGCCGACGTGCAGGCCCGTGCTGCCGAAATAAGTGTCGCTGCCGGAGCCGCCGAAGATCGTAGCGCCCGCCGAGCCGCCGACGAACAGCAGATCGCTGGCGCCTCCCTGGACATAGTCCTTTCCGCCCCCGCTGGCATCGACCGTTTCGGCGCCGGAGCCGCCCAGAATGCTGTCGTTGCCAACGGAAATAATCAGGTCGTGGCCGCTGCCCAGGGAGATGGCGTTGTTGCCGCCTCCGGCCTCAATGGTGTTGTTGCCGCTGCCGGTCGCGGCGATGATATCGTTGCCGCTGCCGGTGTTCAGCGACCAACTGCCGGGCCCGCCGACACGAAGCTGGTTGTTGCCGCCGCCGGCGACCACGGTGCCCGAACCCGTCGGCGCGGTGAATGTCAGGTCGGTGTTCTCGTCCGACAGGATCTTCTGGCCGGCGGCGCCGCTGAAGCTGAAGACGTCGGCCGAGCCGAAGTTGGCGACGTTGATGAGGTCCGACGTATAGCCCGTTGGCAGCGAAACAAAGCCGGGGAGGGTTTGCAGATACGCCCCGGTGACCCCGTGCGCTAACGGCACCGTGCCATCGGTCGAAGTGACAATCTTGCCGCCCGCGACGCCCTGGTTGATTTGCTGCGCGATCTTTTGCGCCAACGCATAGTTAGCGGTTGCGTCGAAAGAAAGCCTGATCGACTGCGAGCCGCTTCCAACGATGGTGACTGATGCCATTGTTTCATACCCTCCGGAAATGCCCGCCCGATGCGCGCTGCGCCACTGTTGTCACGCACGAGAAAGTGCTTCCAGGGGTGCAATATTTCAGCGCCGGCGGCGCGGCGTTCCATTTTTGCGCCGGGATTTGCCGCGGAACCGAGGCACATGCACGACAAGAGAAGATTGCGTTAATCCAGGGCGGTTTCCTTGTTTGCACGAAACAGGATGTTACGTCTGCGGCGGTTTCTCATATCAAAGGGTCATTCCGTTGCAGATAACGGTTTCATTCTATACGAACCGTTCCGGGCATGCGTCGGGCGTAACGGTTTGTGTGCTGCCGAAATCATAAAAAAGAGACGCGACGGTAATACGATCACGAAAATGTGATGTTTGTTGCGAATGCAACCGTCTACCGGGACGGCGGCGCGCCCCGGCGGCGGGACTGTGTCTGCCGGCCCCTCAGGCCCAGTCGGCGTGCTGCGCAATCAGCGCAAGTCCGCGCGCCGCCGCCTCGCCGTCGTGCCTTTCGGCATAGCCGCCGCAAGCTGCGATGGCGCGGGCATACAGCGCCGTAAGGTCCGCAGCGCCGATCACCTGGACGATCGCGCCCGGCGACTGCGCCAGCGCGGCGCGCACCTCGTGGCCAATCAGGATCCCCGACAAATAGGCCGGCGACTCCGTCTCAGGCAGCCGATCGGCCAGGGCGAGGGCGCGCACGCCGAACACATGGTGCAGCAGGCCGCCAGGCTCCGCGGAGCGCGCGACGCCGGCGTCGAACGGCGCGCCGCCGGCCGGACCGTCGCGCATCATGCGGCCCAGGATGGTATGGCCGCGCAGCGCGGCGAAAGCCTCGCCGGTCATGTGGGTGGTGAAGCGGGCGATGCGGCCGCCTTCGACCCCAACCCATTTGGAGTGGGTGCCGGGCAGGCAGGCGATGCAACCGTCGCGCAACAGCGCCGGCACGCCCATCACCTGCGCCTCCTCGCCGCGCATGACCTCCGCCACGCCCGACTCGTCGGTGCCGGACAAGCCAGGCACCAGCTTCACCTTCGCCCAGTCGAAGCCGATATCCGCCAGCGCGCCCGCCAGTTCCGCGGGTCCGGCGGGGCAGGGCAGGTAAGGCGTCTCCTTCCAGCCCTGGCGGCTGCCGATCATGCCGGAGAGCAGGACCTTGTCTTCGCCGAGCGCGAGCCAGGGGCCGATTTCGTCGCGCAATGTGTCACCGAAGCGGCCATCCGGCACATTCATGATGCCGCGGGGGCTCGCGCGGCGATCCCTGATGGTGCCGTCGCGCCCCACCCGGAACGCGCGGAAGCTGGTCGTGCCCCAATCCACACCGATCATATTCGTTGTCCTCCCGGGTCGCATGCATGGCGGAGACCTGGCCGCCTTGCGGTATGGCAAGAGTGTAACATCAGTTGACCGCCGGCAGCCTAGTCAGCACATCGCGCTTTCGCATTTTCCAGGGTGGCGACTCGACATGGCTGAAGCGCTGACCGCGGACGGGCTGCCCGTTCCGCATGGTTTTTTCACCCGCCGCGGCGGGGTCTCGGCGGGTCCGTTTGCCAGCCTCAACTGCAGCCTCTCCAGCGCGGACGACCCGGCCGCGGTGTTGGAGAACCGCGCCCGCGCCGCACGGTCGCTGGGCGTCGATCCCGCCGGTTTGCTGGGGCTGACCCAGGTGCATGGCGACCGGGTGGTGACGGTGACCGAACCCTGGGCGGCGGGCCGGGGCGGCCAGGCCGATGCCATGGTGACGGACCGGGCCGGTATCGCGCTGGCCATTGTGACCGCCGATTGCGCCCCCGTGTTGTTCGCCGATTCGGCGGGCGCCATCGTCGGCGCGGCGCATGCCGGCTGGCGCGGCGCGGTGCTCGGCGTGCTGGAGGCCACCGTGGCGGCGATGACCGCCCTCGGCGCCTCACTCCCCCGCATCACCGCCGCGATCGGCCCCTGCATCGCCGCGGCATCATACGAGGTCGGCCCCGACCTGCGCGACGCGGTGCTGGCTCGGTCTGCGGCCGATGCGGCGTTTTTTGGCGCGGGGCAGCGGGAAGATCGCTGGCAGTTCGATCTGTCTGGGTATTGCGCCGCCCGGCTGCGCGCCGCCGGGGTGGGGCACATCATCGTGACCGGAGTCGACACGCTGGCGGACGAGGACCGCTTCTTCAGCCACCGCCGCCGCACCCTCGCCAAAAGCGGGCCGATCGGCCACCAGATCTCGGTGATACGGGGGGCGTGAACGGCGCGGCGGAACGAAGCCCCTTCCGGCGCCCGCCGGCTTCTGCTTCAAGCCGCGGAATGATCGTTTCCCGACTCTTCAGGCTTGTCCTGCCGGTTTGCCTCGCCCTTTCCGCCTGCGGCGATCTGCCGGAGCCGTTCATCGGCAATCCCGGCGCGACCGCGCGCCGGCTGGCCCAGCCGCTGACTCCGCTGCTCGCGGTGCCGCCGGGGTCCGACACCATGCTGCCGGACGCCGCCAACCAGGATCTCGCGGTGCAGATCGCCACCGCGCTGCAGGCGACCGAGGTGCCAGCCATCGTGCGCGCGCCGCAGCCGACGGACTGGCGGCTGATCACCCGGGCCCAGCGCGATGGCGGCGTGGTGAAGCCGATATTCAGCGTGCAGGATCCGCAGGGCAAGGAGCAGGGCACGGCGGAAGGCGAGCCCATACCGCTTGATCTGTGGGCGGGCGCATCACCGGCGCTGATGCAGCAGGTCGCCGGGGAAGCGGCGCCGCGAATCGGCGCGGTGCTGACCAGCATCCGGATCGCGCATGACAAGGCCGATCCGGGCAGCCTGTACAACCGCCCGGCGCGCGTCCTGGTGGCCGATGTGACGGGCGCTCCCGGCGACGGAAACCAGGCTCTGACGCAGCAGATGCGTGCCCGGCTGGCGGTGCTGGGTCCGGTCGTGCTGACCACGGCGGCGGGGGCGGACTTCAAGGTGGAGGGCGACGTCAGGGTGGTGCCGATACCCGGGCGGAAGGAGCGGGTGGAAATCCAATGGAGCGTCAAGACCGCCTCGGGCGGCGAGCGCGGCCGCGTGGTGCAGTTGAACGAGATCCCGGCCGGCACGCTGGACCACTACTGGGGCGACGTCGCGGTGGTCGTCGCGACCGAGGCCTCGAACGGCGTCAATGACGTGATCATCCGCCAGTCGGGGAAAGATCCTAACGCGGTGCGGGAGTCTGCGAAGTAGCGTGCTCAGATCGCCCCGCCGATCCAGACGACGCGGCCGATGACCGTCACGCTGGCAGCCTCGGTCTTGCCGACGACATCCGGCTGATAGACCGGGTTGTCGCTGATCAGCACCAGGCTGCCGTCGTGCTTGCGCTGCACCCGCTTGACCAGGCGTTGTCCGTGGATCTCCAGGACGTAGATGCCGAAGGTGCCGACCCCGCGGTCGCCGGTGTCCACCAGCATTGTGTCGCCGTGCCTGATCGTCGGCAGCATCGAATCTCCCGCGGCGAGCTCGAGCAGGAGGTTCTCGGGATCAACCCCGCAGGCGGAGCGCACCCAGTCGTGACGGAGCGCGATGAAGCCCGCCGCCGGCGGGGCGGGGGGAGTTGCCGCACCGGCAGCGGCGGCCTCAGGGTGTTTCGGTAACAGCACGAACTGGGCGGGGTCGAACGATGCCTCCGGCTCCGGTGCGCGCTGACGGCGCCTCGATCCGGACATTGCTTCGAAGACAGGTGCAGGCCCTTCGCCTTCGGCCAGCCAGGCGACACCGACGCCGGCCGCGCGCGCGAGCGCCACCAGCCGCTCGCGGCTCGGTTCGGCCTCTCCCTTGAGCCATTTGCGGAACGCCGACGGCGACACCCCCATCGCCCGCGCCAGCCGATCGGCGCTTGGCCAGTGGGTGAGGATGGTTTGCAGGCGGCCGACAAAGGCCGAGCGTTCGGCGCCGGCGAGGCGAGACGGAGCGGCGGAGTCCGGCAGATCGTCCTGGCGGCGTGACGGGTGCCGGCTCATCCGGACCCGCGGATGTTATCGGCCCGGCGTCCGCGGCGCGGCGCGGCAACCGATATTGCGGAGGAACTTTTCATGACAGTCTTGAACGATTGCGCCACCGGCTGAACGCTTTGCGCTGACATGGCAACCGGCCGAACGGGTCAGCTCTGCGGCACGCGGGCGGCCGTGGAGGCGAGCACTTGCTCGACGGTGGCCACCAGTCCGCCAAGGGTGAACGGTTTCAGCACGAAGGGCCGTGGCTGACCGGATAATGCGTCCATCCGGCCGGGGTCGCCCGACATCATGATCACCGCCGTTCCCAGCCGATCGGCTTCGGGCAGGAGATCGTGGTCGACCCCGCCGGGCAAGGTGCAATCCAGCAGCATCAGCCTGACCCCGCCCTGGCGCAGCACCCCCATTGCCGCGGTTGCGCTATCCACGACGGTGACGCGGTAAGCATCATCCAGCGAGGCCTCGATGACCTCCGACACCAGGGGGTCGTCTTCAACGACCAGGATGTGGCTTGCTTCGGTCATAAGCTCGTGTCCGATCCGGTCCTTCCCGCGCACTGCACCCGGGCGAAATGTGCAACTGTTCAGGCATCCCTGTCGCATTACCCGGCTGATTGGATGCGCACAATACCGTGCGCTGCGCTAAACCGTTGCGCGCGCTAAGATTAAAGTAGGATAGATTAGTGCGGCGTCAACTGCCGTGGTTGGGTTCATTGCGCGGATTGATTCCGATCGCCGAGGTTTCGCGCACCTTTGCGATCAGTGCGCGTCCGGCGGACCGAACCCGGGGCGGAACGGGGGGGCGAGTCGCGGTCCAGGGCTGCCAGGTAAGCGGCCCGAGGACGCAGCAGGCCGCTGCTGCGTTTTGCCTGCAATTTTTTGTGCGCGGCGTCCCGCCCCGCCCGGCCCTGAGCCCCGCCATCCCGCAAAATGGGCTACGGTAGCCTGACCGAGCGCACACGGTAGGCTTGCGGCCAGAAATTGGCGGAGCCGCTGATTACGGCCAGCTCCGTCTTCAGCCAAACGCCCGATTTCGGGTCCAGCCAGTGCGTGTAGCGGCCGTGAAATGCGCTGGTTCCCCTGACATCGCCGGCGACCTCATGGTCGAGAACCAGCACCTCGACGGTGTTGCCGTTGATCGAATACGGCTCCCTGCGAAGCAGAGTCCAAGTATCCTGCTGGATGTAGCCGTTGAAGGCCGTGTAGGGAAAACTGACGGTGGTCTTGCGGCCGGACAGAAGGTCGATCATCCCCGCCCGTGCAGCGGTGTTGGCGGCGGCGGTATTGTTGCTGTCGGACAGCGCGTACAGATTGAACATCCGCAGTTCCGGTTTCGATCTGGCATCCAGGCGGGTGCAGACATACGGGTCCGCCGGCGAGGCGCCCGTGTATTTCAAGGTAGAAACGCCACGTTCTTCCACAGTACCCGCTTTCGGACACGAAAACGATAGCTGATCGGCTTTTGCCGCGGTCATGAAATTGAGGAGTACCGCCGCAAAGAAAAGCAGACGCCGCGCGACCATGGCTTGCTTGCCTTCATACTGTCACGGCGACAGTTTCGGCCATGCCCCTGCGGTTGTCATATCGCAAGTCGTTGCTTTCACGCATTCGTGCGGCACGGTGACGGAGACACGTGTCCAGCCGAAAATGCGGGCGCCATCACCGGGTGCCGGGCGTAGACAGTCTCCCCGGGGAAATTCATGCAGCGATCGTTCCGGCGCGCCGTAGGGACAATCCGAGGATGATCGCAGGCGCGAGCACGCCGGCGGAAAAGTGAACCATCCAGCCAGTACCGAGCGTCGCAAACGCAAGCGGGTAGATCAATGCCAGAAGGTATTTCTCCCCGCCACGGAATCCCTGATCGGCGGCGTCCCGCACAAGCCAAGCGATGCAGATGCTCACAAGGGTCAGGTCATATAGCAGTGCCACGGGCACGCTCAGCAGCGTGCCGCCGATGAGGACCGCGGCGCGGAGCGGTTGCCTGGTCTTTCGGCGCCAAAGCAGGGCGACAATGGACGCGGCCGCGAGACTGACCGGAAGTTGCAGCGTCAGGGCCTGCCCGGCCGCCATGCCGGCCAGTCGCGCGGCGCCGAACGGCGACACGTAGCCCGCGAGGAAAATCGTATCGGAGCCGTACAATCGGGCCGCGGCGGATAGTGCGTCCAGGTAATGCAGCCATGTTTCGAACCCGAACAGCCCAATGGTCGCGCCAACGACCGTGCACAGTGTGGCCGCCGCGGCGCAAAACGCCCTCCGATGGCCGCCGGCGGCGAGCGCTATCGGCACCAGCAGGCCGAAATGCGGCTTGTAGCACAGCAAGCCGAACAGCACGCCCGACCAGACCGGTCTGCGATCGACAAGTAACGTGGCAGCACCGAACAAGGCGGCGGTCAGAAACGAATTCTGGCCCAGGCCGGCGCACCAGAACACCGCCGGGAACGCCAGGGCCGGAAGGCACCATGCAGCGCCTGCGATGCGGCACGCGACCAGGGCGTAGGCTGCCAGGGATGCCGCCTCGAACAGAACGAGAGCGACCCAATAGGGCAACAGCGCCAACGGCGCGCACAGCAGCAGGAAAGGAGGCGGGTAGAAGAAATACACATACGGACCATCGCCGCCGAGGGCCTGCTCGGCGAACCAGTGGGCGGTTTCGTCGTAGGCCAGTTCGGGCAGGCCTTGCAGGGCCAGACTGCCGGCGGCGTAGAAGCTCGGGAAGTCGCTGACGAAGGGTGAGCGCGACGGGCCGAAGACGCCGGACTCCCACGCCACCACCGCGGCGAGCAAAATCGCCTGAACAGCCAGCAAGGCGCCGCTGAGACCGATGACCCGTCCGCGGCGCAGCCACGCGGCATCGCGCAGTTCGGCACGCAGGCGGAGTATCAGGGTCGGCCGGGTCATAGGGGCGGCGACGTTCGGGTCGGTGCGAGGGGGCAATGGCTCCCGGCTGCGAACGGCAGGCCCTCATGCGCTTCACTCGCCAACCAGGAACGCCCCATCGACCGGAACCTGCATGGCGGTGGCGAGAGCGTTGGTCTCGGAGGCCATGCCGATGATGGCGAGCAGGTGCCTGTGCTGCGCCGCCGTCATGCCTTTTTGTTTCGCCGCCGCGGTGTGGGAATGGATGCAGTAGGTGCAGTTGTTCGCGGCCGAGACGGCGATGTAGATCAGCTCCCGGGTCAGCGGATCGAGCGGGCCTTCGCCGGCCATGATCGTCTTCAGGGTCTCCCAGGTGCGTTTCAGGTTCGCCGGGTCGTTGGCCAGGGCGCGCCAGAAATTGTTGATGAAATCCGATCCGCGGGTGCGGCGGATGTCGTCGAACACGGTGTTCACCGCCGGGTCCTTGTCGGCTTCGCTGTCGGTCCATAGGCGCACCGTTGCCATGCTGTCCTCCGTTTCGTTCGATCGTGTCTGACTTGCTGCGCCCGATGTCGATCAGTCGTCGTTGATGTCGCTGGGGCGCGACCGCCGAAGGACGTTCTCGGGCTTCATCCGGTCGTGCGCAAGGAACAGGATGCGCAAGATGCCGCCCTCCAGACGGCCGACGAGAAAGTGGCGGGGATTCGCCACCTCGCCGACGTCCGGCGGGACGTTGTTCCGGCTCGGCGCAAGGTCGTCGCGCAGGAGTATCTTGTCCTTCCCGGGGTGTTCGATCCGGCGGATCGTCCGGGCGCCCGGGTTCTTGGCGAAGTCGGCGATGGCCTGGTTGATCGGGGCGGCGTACCGAACGGTGGCTTTCTCGCCGTATTGCTCGAACGCGTAGTCCAACGCGGCCAGGATGGATCGTCTTGCGCCGCCGAGCAGCCGGATGGCTGCCATTGACCGGCGTTGGCGCGCCCGGCCGCGCTTCACGGCGTCATCGAGCGTCTGCTGCATCACGTCATCCAGATGGGCCTGGTCGCGGATGTCGATGAAGTCGCCGGTGGCCTCACCGGCTTCGCTTTTCTCAGCCATGGCGAACAGCGCGTCGACCGCCGCCTGCTCGGCTTCGATGTCGCGTTCGTAGCGGCGCAGGGCCTCCCGCACGACCTCGCTGGAGCTGGCATGCCGACCGGTTTCGACCTGCGCGCCGATGAAGCGGCGGTGCCGCTCGGTCAGACTGAGGTTGCGGCCATCGTTGGCCAAGTGGGAGCCTCCCAACAGGCGTTTCGGGAAATCTGCCCACCGACGACGGCGGGCCAACCCGTTGGTAGGCGGACCGCCGACGGTGTCGCTGGATTTCAGAAAAATTGCCAAAGGCTGACAACGTCGATTGAGGCAGCCGAACTGCGGACGCCGGATTGGTCAGTGCGGATGCGGCGACGCCTGGAAAATAGTGGCGGGTTTCAACGAAAGTCTCTACTTTCGGGTCATGTAGGAAAGCAGTTCTGTCATCGGTTCGCTGACGCCGGATGTGGAAACCGCGGCTGAAGCGGAGCAGCGTCTTCGCCGCGAGGCTGATATGGTCGCGCAAGCGCCGGCCTCGGTCGCGGCCGGCAGGGTGTGTTCCCTGGAAGCGGTGACCGCCCGGGTCGCTAGTTGGGACACCGAGCATGAGTTGCCGCCGCCTTACTTGAGACGATAGCCGTCGCCGGTGCAGGGCAGGCGGTTACTGGTTGTCATCCCGGGAGTTTGAGATGAGCGTAAAGGCAATTGACGATCCGGTCCTGAAGCGCTTCATGGCGGCGCTCGATGAGGCATACGGCGGGCAAATCGAGCGGGTGGTGCTGTTCGGTTCCCGGGCGCGGGGGGACGCCCGGGCGGACTCCGATTACGATGTCGCTGTCTTCTTTCGCGATCTGTCGGACCGGTGGCGCGAGATGGATCGCCTCGCGGACATCGGCACCGAGATCCTGGACGATGAAGGCAAGTTCGTTCATGCGATGGCTTACCCGGCCGGCGCCTACCGTGACCGCACGCCATTGATGCATGAGGTCAGGAAAGACGGCGTTGACCTATGACGCCGGAGGCCGAACGGTATTTGCTCAAGGCGCGGGAGTTTCTGGTCAAAGCGCGGGAGGTGCTTGAGCATTGGCCCGACGAGGCCGGGCGTGCGAGTTACCTCGCGGCGTTTCATGCGGCACAGGCGCTGATTTTTGAACGGACCGGCACCGTCGCCAAGACCCACTCCGGCGTCCGGGCGCAGTTCGGGAAGTTGGTCAAAGAGGATCCGGATTGCGGCGCCGAGCTCCGTTCGTTTCTTGGACGAGCGTATAATCTTAAGGCGACAGCGGATTACGAAACCGGGCCGGGCGCTGAAATAGCGCCTGAACGTGCGGCCTTGGCTATAACGACTGCGAGCCGGTTTGTGAGCTATGTCGCCGGGCTGCTGCGAGATAACCACGGCGATGATAAGCCCGAGGCGTGAAGTCGGCGGGGCCTTTTTTGGCGAAGCCGTCGATGGCCTAAGTGATCAGATCGGCCTACCGTACGGCGGCCCCCTCGCCGTAAGCGTCGAACCGATAGTCCTACGCCGCTAAGATCGATCGTCAGGCATTACCGGCGTTGCAGCGCCCGGCCGCGCTTCACTGCGTCATCGAGCATCTGCTGCATTTCGTCGTCCAGATGGGCCTGGTCGCGGATGTCGATGAAGTCGCCGGTGGCCTCACGCGCTTCGCTTTTGTCGCCCATGGCGAAGAGCGCGTCGATGAACCGCCGATGCCGTACGTTTGGTTGGACGAAGCGACCCGAAGTCGTTTTACCGGGCTTGTCAGTTCCTGACAACAAGGTCGGTGTCATCCAACCGGATCAACCGTCCGACTGAAGGACGAGACGGCGGGTTCCAGCGAGAAACCTCCTTCGGGCAAACAATGTTCTGCCTCTGTTCGTTGCCGTTCGATTGCACCCGTCCGCCGAACGTGATAATTCCGCCTCATGCGGGGTGGGGTCGAGCATGCTGGTAGTCCGGACGCAGGGCGACATCGATAGCTATCTGGCGCGGGTTCGCCAGGCCGCTTTCGATGTGCGCGCCTGGATGAGCGAACAGGTCGGCGAGCCGCTCGACACGCTGCGAAGAATGAAATTCGATGCGGTCGGATATCACCCGATCGACGGCTACGCGTTGAACCTTGTCGAGCAGATCAACCAGACCTGGACGTACTTGGTAGCACTGGCCGCGGCGCGGCAATTGCTGGATTTGCACCCCGAGGCCGGCGGCTACCGACTTGCCCCCGGCGCCCACGCTGCCCAGCCGCTTGACATAATGAGCGAGGCGGACGGCCTTGTCGGCGCGGAAACCTTTGCGGCGGTCGACCCGCACAACAACCGCAAATTGGCGCTTGATCTGGAGAAGATGGCCAAGCGCACGGAGACGCACCGCTATATCTTTTTCATGTCGCCGAAGTTTCCCGGCAACCGGAGCCTGCCGGATTTGAAGCTACCCGGCAACGCCGAGACTGACGGTGTGCAAATTTGGTCCGTAGATGTTTGATAGTTCATTGTAACGTGCATGTTAATCCAGGCGATCAGGCTGCTGACCTGGTCCAGTTGACAGAGAGTGTCAGATCCTTTGTGTAAGTCGGATTCCGTGGCTTCCTTAACCCGAAGGGAGTTTCATGATGAGAACGATCCGACCCGAACTGCTGGACGAACTGCTCGCCAACTGCGACAAGCCCTCCGACCTGATCGGCGAC
>CAINOE010000082.1 GCA_903851415.1 uncultured Rhodopila sp.
GTCGCCGATCAGGTCGGAGGGCTTGTCGCAGTTGGCGAGCAGTTCGTCCAGCAGTTCGGGTCGGATCGTTCTCATCATGAAACTCCCTTCGGGTTAAGGAAGCCACGGAATCCGACTTACACAAAGGATCTGACACTCTCACGTTCGTGCCGCCAGTCACTCAGTTGACACCTACGTGACCGTTTGGAGTGCTCCGCCCCAACCCCGCTTGCCCGGACCGCTTGCCCGGACGCCTCACTGCGCTTACGCCTGTACTCGGGCACAGCGAAAGCCGAGGTCGTCATCGCAGTACGTCGGATGGCCAGCGATGCGCGATGCCGAGCGTAGGCTAGGCGCGTCGTTGAACCACGACCCGCCGCGGATGACGCGGCCCACCGCACCTGAGCGGCTGGGGTCGACCCAGGCGGATCCATCAATGGGCGCGTCGGCGTATCGGTCATGCCAATGGTCCGGGCACCATTCCCAGACATTGCCCAGTGTGTCGTAGAGCCCCCATGGGTTTGGGGCTTTCAACGCCACGGGCAGGGTCCCGGCGCGGTCGTGCGGATACTGCTTGCCGGGCCAGCCACTTGAATTGCGCCCATTCTTCAGCTCGAACACGTAGCCGCTGTTGCCGCCATACCAGGCAATGGCGTCCAGAACCGGTGCGTTGCGCTCACCCACGATCACCATCGGCCCGGCATAGGTGGCGGCTTTGGTTCGGGCGCGGCAGGCGTATTCCCACTGTGCTTCCGACGGCAGGATCAGGTCCAGGCCCGGCATCGCCCTGTTGATCCGGGTTAGGAAGGTCTGCACCCGGTTGAAGCTGACCGTCTCGACCGGCCGGTCGGCGGATTTGAATCGGCTGGGATTTTTGCCCATCACCGCGCGCCAGAGCGCCTGGGTGCAGGGCGTGTCGAACAGCCAGAACCCTTGGCCAATAGTCACCTCATGCGCCGGCCCCTCATGTGGGTAGCGCCCCGGTTCGTTCTTGGGCGACCCCATCGTGAAACGCCCCGGGGGTATCCAGCGCAGAAGCTGGGTCACGGGCTTGCCGCGCAGGGCGGGGACCTGGATGGTGACGAATACGCCATAGTCGTCGCGGCCGATAGTATCGGCCCAGTCCGGTTTGGCCGGACCGAGCAGGCCCGGCGGCGCCCGCGTCGCAGCGTTGAACCGGCAGCCGAGGAACATCGCCGGCTCCACGCCGCGGGCGCGCAGCAGGTTGGCGCCGGAGAGATCCGCGTCCCGGAAGTCGAACCCGCTCAGGTCGTCATTGCCGAACTCGACCCCCCGCAGGTCGGCACCGCGAAAATGCCGCTTCGGGTCCAGCCCGGCGAGGCGCGCCAGGGCGGCGAAATCGGCGTCGCGCGCCCGCAGGATCGCCTGCGCGGTTGCGGTCAGGCTCATCACTTCACTCCGCCGGGTTCCGCGCACAGCTCGGTTCGGGCGAGGCAAATGGTGCCGGTTTCCGCATCGGCGTCCCGGGTCTGCAACAGGCGGCGCAGCACGGCGAGCTGCTTGGCGCTGACGTTCGGCAACACGGTTTCATCAATCGGCTTCAGGTCGATGTCGCGGCAACGCAACTCGATCCGGATGCCATAGGGCAGCCCGCTGGCGGTCGCGTAGCGGCGCAGGGTTTCGTTTTCCAGCACATAGCCGCCCGGGATGCCATCCGCGGCCAACGGCACCTTCAGGTGCCAGGAGGACGCGAACGTCACGTTCGGATGCGGCACATCCGCGGTGCCGAGCGTCGTGCCGCGCTGCAGCGTCACATTCAGGTCCTTGACGACAACGATCTCGGCCGCCGAGACGGCAAACGTCGTGCTCACCATGGGCGTGTCGGCGGTTGCCTCGATCGTCAGATATCGGCGGCCCGCCTCGACGGTGACGTCCAACGCGATGACGTCCCCCGCCGCCTCGCCCTGGTTGCGATGGATGTAGAGGCGGGCGAGGCCCTCCCGGAGGGTGAAGGGTTCTTCCGGCACCCATGCGGCGGCGGGTCTGGCAGGTTGAGTGGCGGCGCCGGACGCTGCCGGTTTGGTTCGGCGTCCGGGCAGGCCGCGCTGGCCATCGGCTGTCTGCCAGGCGGTCAGGAACTCGGCCCTGGCTTCCGCGTGCTGCGGACCATCGCCGAACAGCAGGGCGCAGATTCTGTCGCAATCGGCTCGTCCCGGGGCTTGCGAGCCATTCTTCCAGTTGGTGACGGCGCGCGTCGTGCGCTTGACCTGGTCCGCGAAGTCCTCGTGCTTCCACCTGCGCCGGCTCGGGTCGTCTGCGGGCTGATCGGCCCGGGTTCCGCGTTCCAGGTGTTCCTGGAACAGGACATGGAATGGCTGAACGCGGCTGGCATCCTGTTCGGCGCCCTGCGCATCGTGCCTCATGTTTCGCGTGAACGCCTTTGCATGCGCCCGTTCCAGAAGATCATTGAACTTGCCGGACACAATACGAAAGGAGTCCGGTGATGACTATCCTGTTGCTGACATTATTTCTGACCCACCATCTGCCGATCGGCGATGGCGGTCTGACGCTGGTATTTTGTTTGCTGCCGCCGCTGTCATTGCGGCGCCGGCCGCCTGCGGCCTATATCCTTGCCGCGCTGCTCGCCGCGCTGCATGCGCTGTGCTCGGCAACGGCCGGGTGAGTCCCGATGCGTCATGGCCCCGCTTGTTGTCCGGGCCATGACGGGAGGGGGCGTCGTCGCATAGGCGCTCGAATAAGCTGGAAGTCGGCGGCCCGTCCCATCGTGTCATGGCCGGATTTAGTCCGGCCATCCACGACTTTGGCTCCATCAGCACCGCAAGTCGTGGATGGCCGGCACAAGGCCGGCCATGACACGGGGCGATATCCGCGCCGCCAGCCCTTGGTCGAGCCCTTATTATAACGCCTATGGGGCGTCGTCGCCCGATTAGGCCGCTCATGGCCGGCGCTGCGCCGAAGAGCCCGGGCCGGACTTTCCTGCGCGCTTTCAAAGCGATGTCCCGGGCCGTGCGGGTCCACAAATGGCAGATCATCGCCAACATCGATTACAGACATGAGATCGTTTACCTCGTGTGGATTTGCTCCCACACTGAATACGACAAATTATAAGGGCGGATTATGGACAGTATCAGACTGATCACCAACGAGACTGAACTGGATGCGGCGCAGGCCGAGATGGTTCGGCTCTTGGAAAAGGGTGCGAACCGCAGCCCGGAAGAGGATAGCCACCTCGGCGTCCTGGCCGTTCTGATCCGCAGCTATGAAGATGCGCATTGGGCTTTAGATCTGCCGGATCCCATTTTTGCGATCCAGTCGCGCATGAACGATCTCGGATTGCAGCAGACCGACCTGCTGGATGCGTTCGGCAACAAGGCATCCGCGTCCCTGATCATGAGTCGCAAACGGCCTCTGACGCTGCCCATTATTCGCCGGCTTGCCGATCGGCTATCACTGCCGATCGGCGTGCTGGCGCAGGAATACGCCCTTGCGCCGCATACCGAAGCCGAATCAACCGGCAATGAGCGGGCGTCTGCTACGGGTTAGGCTTCCTTGCGCCGTAAAGCGCCGATTCCACGAATCGCGGGCGCCGGCTTTGGCAGGATGGGAGGAGCGCTCACGGATTTGCGAGTTCATGAATTCAGCGATTTCAACGCTCTTTCCCGCGGCATGGACCGCGATGGAACGACGGTGTCAGATGGCCGGGACGAGCCCGCCATGACACAATGGGACGGGCCGCCGACCACCGGCTTGTTTTAGCGCGTATCGGGGCAAGCCCCTCAGTCCAACCCCGCATCCGCCACCAGCAGCTTCAAATCCGCCTCGGGCCGCGCGCCGTAATGGCTGATCACCTCCGCCGCGGCGATGCTGCCCATCCGGCCGCATGCCTCCAGCGACTTCCCGGCGGTCAGCCCGGTCAGGAACCCGGCGGCATACGCATCGCCCGCCCCGGTCGTGTCGATCACCCGCGCCGGCACCGCCTCCACCACCACGATCTGCTCCCCGCGCAGGATCACGGAGCCGTCCTCGCTGCGGGTCAGCACCGCCAGGGCGACATCGGCGCGGGCCATTTCCGCCGCTTCCTCGAACGAGTCCTTCTCATACAAGCTGGTGATCTCAGCCTCGTTGGCGAACAGGATGTCCACATGACGGGCGACGAGAGTGCGGAACGCATCGCGATGGCGGTTGACGCAGAACGCGTCGGACAGCGACAGCGCCACATGCCGCCCCGCCGCATGCGCCGCCTCCGCCGCCTTGTGGAACGCCGCCTGCGCCGCCGGGGGATCGAACAAATAGCCCTCCAGATACGTCACCTTCGCCGCCGCCACGAGATCGGCATCCACGTCCGTCGCATCCAGCGTGACGCAGGCGCCCAGGAACGTGTTCATCGTGCGCTGGCCGTCCGGCGTCACCAAAATCAGGCAGCGCGCCGTCGGTGCGCCGCCGGCCAGCGGCGCGGTCGGGAAATGCACCCCCACGGCCTTGATATCGTGCCGGAACACCTGCCCGAGCTGGTCGTCCGCGACCTTGCCGATATAGGCGACCCGCGCCCCCAGCGCCGCGGCGACGGCGCAGGAGTTCGCAACCGACCCGCCGCTGCTCTCCAGCCCGGGCGGCATCGCGGCATACAGCGCATCGGCCGCCTCCGCGTCGATGAGCTGCATGGCGCCCTTGTGCATGTCGTGGCGCGACAGGAAGGAGTCCTCGGCCTGCGCCACGACATCGACGATGGCGTTGCCGATGCCCAGGATGTCGTAAGTCGGTTCAGTCACGTGTCGTTGTCCTTTCGGCGCATGGACCGCGGCCACCGGGTCCGTGATCCCGGACGGTCGCGGATCAATGGCCGCCTTTCTCTACCAAAGGCGGGGGAATGAGAAGCTCATCCGTTCCCCCGGCGCAGCTTTTGCCGGGGCGGCGCCATGCGCCGGGCGCGTCTCAGGTCAAACGCCGATCTCAATCGGCAAATCGGCTGCTTGCACGGGATTCTCCTGCCAGAGGCCGAGCACCGCACCCGCCGGATCCCGGATGATCGCCAGCCACCCGGCATGCTTCATCTCCGTCGGCTCCGTCAGCACATCCGCGCCGAGCGCGCGCGCCCGTTCGGTGGCGGCACGAATGTCGGCGACGGCGACATAGGGGGTCCACTGTGACGGCCCGTCGGCCGCCGGCTGATGCATCATGCCCCCGCCGGTGCCGTCGCCCACGCGGATCATCGCGTAGGGCTGCCGGGGCGATTCATGGACGTCGTCGATCTGCCACCCAAACAAGGTGCCATAGAAATCCTTTGCGCGACCGAGATCAGCTGTCTTGAGTTCGACGTAAACGAACGGGTTCGCCATGGCTCGTGTCCCTGATGTGGTATGCCGTCCCGGATCCCGCCGGGTGCCGGACCTGTCCGGATATTTCGCACGCTGTGGATGATTTGGCCAGATCGGTGCGAACGGGTGGCGGATTCGGCCGCTGAGCAAGAATGTGTCCCGCACCCGGGAGCCCACCGGCGGCGCACGTTCCGACCGCCGGATGTGTGACCAGGGTCACCCGTGCCTTAACCGTATCCTTGTAAGGTTGGATTGAGTTCAGGCATTGGGCCGGCCGGAAAACATCCAGAAATGCAACGGCCTGTGGCTCGGTGCCATAGCGTGAGGACACAATGATGATGATCGCCGCACGAAAATTCGTCGTCCTGCTGCTGGCGGCCGCCAGCCTCGCCGCGCCCGCCGGCGCCGCGCGGGCCGACATCGGCACACAGCAGCTCGGGGCGCGCTACGATGCCGGCCAGCGCAGCATTCTGTTTCGGGTCTATTCCTCGCGCGCAACGCGGGTCGAGCTTGACCTCTACGCCGTCAGTTTAGGCGCGCCCGAGGCCGCCACATACGTCCTGACGCAGGACGCCGGCGACGTTTGGTCTGTCAAAGTGCCGGTCTCCGCGCTGCGCGCCGCGGGCATCACCGGCACGGTCTATTACGGCTACCGCGCCTGGGGTCCGAACTGGCCCTACGATCCGGCCTGGACCAAGGGGTCCGCCGCGGGGTTCATCAGCGATGTCGATGCGGCGGGCAACCGGTTCGATCCGAACAAGCTGCTGTTCGATCCTTACGCGCTTGAACTCAGCCACGACCCGATCAATCCAAACAGCAGCGACGCGACGGTTTTTGCCTCCGGGGCGAACTACCGCACGCGCGACAGCGGGCCCGCGGCGCCGAAGGGGATCGTCCTGCCCATCGGCCGCTCCAGCATTGGAACCAAGCCGGCGGGGGCGCAAAAGGACGACATCATCTACGAGGTGCATCTGCGGGGCCTGACCGAGAACGATCCGGACGTTCCGGCGGCATATCGCGGCACTTATCGGGGCGCCGCGTTGAAAGCCGGGTATCTCGCCAGCCTCGGCGTCACCGCGGTGGAATTTCTGCCGCTGCAGGAAACCCAGAACGACGCCAACGACCTCAGGCCGAACACCACGGACGGGGTCAACTACTGGGGCTACGAAACGCTGAACTACTTCGCGCCGGACCGGCGCTACGCGTCGGACCGCTCGCCCGGCGGACCGACCCGCGAGGTCAAGGCGATGATCAAGGCGTTCCACGACGCCGGGATCAAGGTCTTCATCGACGCGGTCTACAACCATACCGGCGAGGGCGGTGCATGGAACAGTAATGACAAGACCACATACAACCTGTATTCTTTTCGCGGCCTTGACAATCCGACGTATTACTCGCTGACGGCGGACCTGCAATATTCGTGGGACAACACGGGTGTGGGCGGCAACTTCAATACCTACAATCCGATCGCGCAGAACCTGATCGTCGATTCGCTGGCCTATTGGCGCGACGTCATCGGCATCGACGGGTTTCGCTTCGACCTGGCTTCCGTGCTCGGCAACACATGCCAGCACGGCTGCTACAACTTCGACAGGATGGATCCGAATACCGCGCTCAATCGGATCGTGCGCGAGCTGAAGCCGCGTCCGGCGGCCGGCGGGTCCGGAGTCGACCTGATCGCCGAACCCTGGGCCATCGGCGGCAACTCCTTCCAGGTCGGCGGTTTCCCGTCGGGCTGGTCGGAATGGAACGGGCTTTACCGTGACTCCATGCGCAAGGCGCAAAACGAGCTGGGCGTCGTTCCGGTCAGCGCGGCCACCCTGGCGACGCGCTTCTCCGGGTCTTCGGACCTGTACCAGAACAATGGCCGCCAACCCTGGAACTCCGTCAACTTTATGGTGGCGCATGACGGCTTCACCCTGAAGGATCTGTATTCGTGCAACAGCCCCAACAACAAGCAGCCCTGGCCGTTCGGGCCGTCGGACGGCGGCAGCACCAGCAACGATAGCTGGGACCAGGGCGGCGCCGCGGCGGACGAGCGCCGCGCCGCCCGGACCGGGCTGGCGTTCCTGATGCTATCCGCGGGAACGCCGATGATCACCGGAGGCGATGAGCACCTGCGTTCGCTACAGTGCAACAACAACCCGTACGACCTCGACTCCAGCGGCAACTGGCTGAGCTACAGCTTCACCGCGGACCAGGCGAATTTTGATATCTTCGTCCAACGCATGATCGCCTTCCGCAAGGCGCATCCGTCGTTGCATCCGCAGACCTGGTATTCCGGGTCGGACGCCAGCGGCATCGGAACGGCGCAGCTCCAGTGGTATACCCCGGCCGGGACTGCCGCGGACCAGACCTATTGGAACGACCCCGGCAATCACGCGATCGCCTGGCAGATAGACGGCACAGGGTTCGGCGATCCCGCCTCGGCTATCTATGTTGCTTATAACGGTTGGTCGGGCGCGGTGAATTTCACCTTGCCGCCGCCGGGCAGCGGCAAGAGCTGGTACCGGGTGACCGATACCTGCAACTGGGCCGAGGGTCCCGACACCGCCGCCGCACCGGGCAACGAAAGCCTTATCGGCGGCCCGGGAACGAATTACGGCTTGTGCGCCCGGGCCGTGCTGCTGCTGATCGCGAAGTGATGCGGCGTGCCACCGGAATCCCCGGGGCACGCCGCGCCCGGCTTCATGCCGCCTTGTGCCGCGGCTCCAGCACCGCCGCCTCGACTCCCGAGGGACGGTCGAGCACGGCGCGGACGCGGTTGATGTCGAGCGAACCCTCCCACCACGCGACGAAGATCGTGGCCACGGTGTTGCCGAACAGGTTGGTGATGGCGCGGGCCTCGCTCATGAACCGGTCGATGCCCAGAACCAGGACCATGCCCGCCACCGGCACCTTGCCGTTCATCGTCGCCAGGGTCGCGGCCAGGGTGATGAACCCGCCGCCGGTCACCGTCGCCGCGCCCTTCGACGTCAGTAACAGAACGCCCAAAATCAGTGCGTAATCCGCCCAGCTCAGGTCGATGTTCAGCGCCTGGGCGATGAAGGCGATCGCCATGGTGAAGTAGATCGACGACCCGTCCAGGTTGAAGGCATAGCCCAGCGGCACGGTCAGTCCCACCAGCGACTTGCCGCAGCCCAGAAGCTCCAGCTTCTCCATCAGTGTCGGCATCGCCGCCTCGGAGGAGGAGGTGCCGAGCACGATCAGGAACTCCTCCTTCACGAAGCGGAGAATCTTGAAGATGTTCAGCCCCATCATGGCGGCAACGCTGCCCATCGCGGCGACAATGAAGATGATGCAGGTCAGGTAGAAGCACAGCATCAGGAAGCCGAGCTGCGCCAGCGCGCCGATGCCGTATTTGCCGATGGTGAAGGCCATGGCGCCGAACGCTCCAAGCGGAGCGACGCGCATGATCATCGCGATCACGCCGAACAGCGCCGCTCCGGCCTCATCGAGAAAATGCACCACGGTCCGCCCGCGCTCCCCCAGCCGCGACAGGCCAAGGCCGAACAGCACGGCGAACAGCAGCACCTGCAGGATCTCGCCCTTGGCGAATGCGTCCACGACGGTGTTCGGTATGATGTTCATCAGGAAGGTGACGACATCCTGGTGCGGCGCGTTGGCGTATTTCTCGACGGCCCTGGCGTCGAGCGTGGCGGGATTGATGTTCAGCCCGGCGCCGGGCTGGAAGACATGCGCGACGACCAGGCCGATGAACATGGCGATGGTTGTCATGACCTCGAAGTAGACAACCGCCTTGATGCCGATGCGGCCGACTTCCCTGGCGTCGGACAGCTTGGCGATGCCAACCACCACCGTGACGAACACGATCGGCGCGATGATCATCCGCACCAGTTTGATGAAGGCGTCGCCGAGCGGCTGCATTTTCACCGCAAGGTCGGGGACGAAGTGTCCCAGCGTGGCGCCCAGGACGACCCCGATGATGACCTGGATGTACAGCCCTTTGGCTGATTTCGACGTTGTGCCTGCCATTGTCGGATTTCCTCGCATCGCTTATCAGCATCTGGCCGATATCGTCGCCGATGAGCGCATTGAATACAAGGTGTTACCGAACGGTTGATTATGTCTTCACTCCGCCGGCGATTACGTCTGTGCTTGTTGCCGGTGGCGGTGCATTTCCCGTTCGCCGTGTGTTTTGCGTCGGTCGCAACTACGCCGCGCACGCGCGCGAAATGGGCAGCGATCCGAACCGGGAACCTCCGTTCTTCTTCATGAAGCCTGCCGATGCGCTGCTGCTGAAGGACGCCGATATGCCCTACCCGCCGCAAAGCAACCAGTTGCACCATGAGATGGAGCTTGTCGCCGGCATCGGCATTGGCGGTGCGAATATCGCCGAGTCCGATGCGCTGAGCCACGTCTGGGGCTATGCGGCCGGCCTCGATATGACTCGCCGCGACCTGCAGAACGCCGCCAAGAAGGAAGGCAAGCCCTGGGACATGGGCAAGGGCTTCGACCACTCCGCCCCTATCGGCCTGATGGCGCCCGCCTCCCGCATCGGCCACCCCGTCAGCGGGCTGATCGAGTTGAAGGTGAACGGCACGGTTCGCCAGAGCTCCGACCTGTCGAAGATGATCTGGTCCGTGCCGGAGACCATCGCCTACCTCTCCGGGCTGGTGACCCTGGCGCCCGGCGACCTGATCTTTACCGGCACGCCGGAAAATGTCGCGGCGGTGGAACGGGGCGACGTGCTGGAAGGCATCGTGGAGGGCGTCGGCACGGTCAGGACGCGCATCGTCTGATGCCGTCGCTCCGCATCGCCACCTGGAACATCAATTCGTTGCGTCTCCGCGTCGGCTTGCTCGACAGGCTGGTGGACGCGCTGCGTCCGGACGTGATCTGTTTGCAGGAGACGAAGGTTCCGGACCTGCTGTTCCCGGCCGAGGCCTTGCAGCCATTGGGGTTTCCGCACACGGTTTTCCGCGGGATGAAGGGCTACAACGGCGTCGCCATCCTGTCGCGCGTCCCGCTGGAGGTGCATGACGCCGCGCCCGACTGGTGCGCCAAGGGCGACTGCCGGCACGTCGCCGCGGCGCTGCAAACTCCGGGCGGGCCGGTGGAGTTGCACAATTTCTATGTCCCGGCCGGCGGTGACGTGCCGGATCGCGCGGAGAACCCGAAATACGGCCACAAGCTGGATTTCATCGCCGAGACGAAGCTGTGGTTCGCGGCCCGGACCGGGCTGACGCGGTCGGTTGTCGTCGGCGACCTGAACATCGCGCCGCTGGAGCATGATGTCTGGAGCCACAGGCAGTTGCTCGACGTGGTCAGCCACACGCCGCCGGAGACGGAGGGGCTGCTCGGCTGGATGAACGCCGGTTTTGTGGACGCGGTGAGGCATTTCGTGCCGGCGGACCGGAAGCTGTACACGTGGTGGTCGTACCGCAACCGGGATTGGCGCGTGTCCGATCGCGGGCGGCGGCTGGACCATGTCTGGGTGACGCCCGACCTGAAGGCGGGGCTGAAAAGCCAGACGATCCTGAAGGATGCGCGCGACTGGCCGCAGAGTTCGGACCATGTGCCGGTGTGCGTGGAAATGGAGGTTTAGCGGCCGACCAAAAATAATTTAATGGTCCGAAATGTTTGCGAACGTCGATACCAGATGCGGAACGTGCTGGCGGTAACTCCGATGCCCTGGCCTTAGCGGATCTTTGGTTCGGCAGCCGTTTCCAAATCCCGCCCCCGGGTTCGTCAGGCGGCCGTGCTCGAGTGCACGGCACGAATTTCGGTCAGCAACGTCGTCAGCGTCGAGTCCTGCCGCCGGGCAATGGCCGTCAGCAACGACACGTCATCGCGGATGCTCCCCAACTCATTCAGAATCTGCCGCTGCTGGCGTCCGATCAGCGTCAAATCCGGAAATTCGCTGTCACTTACAGCTGCTTTACCCTCCAGCACCCTGGATAGGCCCGCATTAACCCAAGGCGCCCACCTTGAAGGCAACTCGGACGATCAGCCTGACGGCGGGGGCGCCGATGACGTAAAGACCACCAACCATCACCATCAGGACAGCGAGCCGGGTGTCGATCGCAGCGATCCGGTTATCATACCCGGCGACTTCTTCCGCGGCCTTGGCCGCGGACGCCTGCGAGGCGCCCGCATCCACCAAAGCGTCTCTCAGAGCACCAGGCTGCAACGCCACATCCGCATTCCCAAACTATGACCGTTGTAGCATATCATCTGCCAATATTCGAACGGTTCCGATCCCGCCAGGCCGAATGCGCCAAGCATTGACCATCCGTCATCTCTCGGCGCACCACGCCCTCCAGGCATGCCGCAGCGCCGTCCCCAGGTTCCTGCCGAAGCGCGGCGCATCGCACAGCGGACTGCGCCGCACCCGCTCCCGCAATCCCGCCCGCAGCGCGGCCAGCGCCTGAACGTCACCCGCCCGGGCAACAGCCATTCCGATATATCCATCGACCGAACCGGTGACCCAATCCGCCAGCCCGGCATTGCTCAAATGACTGGCCGAGTGCCGCGATGCAAAGATTTCCCCCGGCAGCGCGATCGTCGGCACGCCCATCCACAGCGCCTCGCATGTCGTCAGGCCGCCCGAGTACGGAAAGGGATCGAGCACGATGTCGATGTCGCCGTACTCCGCCATGAACGCCCGGTGCCCCGACGGACCGCGAAATTCCAGCCGATGCGCGGGAACGCCCTCGGCCGCGAAGGCGGCGCGGCAGGCGTTGGCCGTTGCGACGTCGCTCAACTGGTGCGTCTTCAGCACCAGCCGGGACCCCGGCACCCGACGCAGGATCTCCGCCCAGGTCGCGATCACCCGGGGCGTGATCTTCGCCAGGTTGTTGAAGCACCCGAACGTGACCGAGCCGTTTGCCAGCGCCGGCGGCGGGACCACATCCGGCGCATACGGCGGTGGGCTGTAGCAGACATACCCGTCCGGCAGGCGCAGCAGCTTCTCGCTGTAGAACTGCTCGAACCCCTCCGGCGTCTCCCACCGGTCGGTCAGGAACCAGTCCATTTCCGGCATGCCTGTCGAGTGCGACTGCATGCCCACCCATTTGATCTGGACCGGGGCAAGCCGGTGCGCGCAGGCGATCATGCGGGCGGCATCGCCGTAGCCGCCGAGGTCGATCAGGATGTCGATTCCCCGCGCCCGCGCGGCTTCCGCCAAAGCCACGTCGCTCATCCCATCAATGTCCACCCAGTCCCGCGCCGCCGCGCGGTAGCGGCGGGCGAACGGATCGTCCGGCACCGTCTGCTGCGACAGGCACACCACGCTGAAGCTCTCCGGATCGAGCGTCTCGATCCCCGCCACCGTCAGCCATCCCACCGGGTGTGCCCGCAGCGTGCCCGACAGCAGACCCACCGTCAGATGCCGGTCCGGATCGATGCGGTTGGTCAGCGGCGGCAGCCTGGTGCGCGGCAGCACGGCGGAACAGTCGCGCATCGCGGCCAGCAATTCCTCGCCCGTGACGCCGTCCCGATAGGCCAGGGTGTTGCACAGCACCCGCCGCGGCAGCACCGCCGACGGGTCGAGGCCAACGGCCCGGTGCGCAACCGCCACGGCCTCCTCCTGCAACCCAACGCAGGCGGTCGCATTCGCCAGGTTGCTCAGCAGCACAACGGTTTGCTCCGAGCGATCGAGCACGTCCAGCAGCAGCGCCCGCGCTTCCGGATGGCGGTGCAGGCGCATCAGCACGGCGGCATGGTCGTTCTGCACCGCCACATTGCCAAGGTCCATCGCGCTCAGCCGCCGCAGCATTGCCTCCGCCTGCTTCGTCCGGCTGGTGCGCGACAGCACGGCGGCGAGCAGCATCAACGGGCCGGGCGAATCAGGAGCCAGTTCGGTCGCGGCTTCCAGCGCATCGATCGCCTCCGCCCGCCGACCGAGGCGATCAAGCAGCATGCCGAGGCCGATATGGACCGCGGGATTGAGCGGATGCTGCTCGCAGGCAACCGCCAGGCGGGCCAGTTCGGCGTCCGCCACGCCGGCCTCCAGGCTGACATCCGCCCCGTTGACCCAATACGCCGCCACCGATGGCCGCAGGGTTTGCGCCCGGACGAACGCGGTCAACGCCGTTTCCGCGTCGCCCATGGCCTTGCACGCCAGGCCGAGCGTGTTCCATGCCTCGGCGTTATCCGGAGCGATGCCGCAGCAGCGCAGCAGCAGGTCGCGGGCTTCCTCCGGCCGTCCGCGCATCAGCAGCAGGCCGGCGAGGGCGATCAGCGCCTCGGGCCGCTTCGGATTGAGATCAAGAACCTGCCGGTAGGCGTCCTCGGCGGCGGCATGCTCTCCGGTGGCGCGGAAGCTTTCGGCGAGGCGCAGCCACGGCTCGTCCCACTCCGGCAGCCGGACCGCGACGGCGCGCATCAGGCGCCTTGCATGATCCCGCTCTCCGGCGCGATCTTCGGCGATCGCCAGGTTGAGCATCGTCGCCGGCTGCGCATCGCCGAGCGACAGGGCAAGGCGTAGTGGGGCCAGTGCATCCTCGAAGCGCCCGTCCGCCAGGAAGGCGATGCCATCGGCCGCGAGCCTGTCGCCGCGGCCCGGCAGGACGTCAACCGTCATGGCCGGGGCGCTCAAGGGTCAGCATGATGCCCGGCACGGCGGCTCCGGCTTCCCGCCGGATCACCGGACGGTCGGTGCGCAGGATGCGGAACCCGGCTGCGATGGCAGCCTCGTGCACATAGTCCGCGGCGTGGGCGTAGCGCCCCATGCGTTGCAGCGCCCAGCTCCCGTTGCCCGGCACGATGCCATCGTAGTCCGGCAGCAGTTCCTCGACCGAGAAGATGAACCAGCCGCCGGGGGCCAGCCGGGCACGCGCCAGGGCGAACAGCTCGTCCAACGCGCCGAAATAGCACAGCACGTCGGCGGCCAGGATCAGCGGCCAGGAATGCGCCCCGGCGGCCAGATCCGCGGCAATGTCGACCTCGCGCAGTTCATCGTAAAGCTGCTTGGCGCGGGCGTGGTCCAGCATCTTGCGCGACAGGTCGACACCCGTGAACGGGCCTATGGGCAGGTCGGCGGTGGCGAGGGCGACGAGTCCGGTGCCGCAACCGAGATCCAGGACCGGCCCGGCCGGCAGGCCGCGTGCCACCTTCGGATGCGTCACCAGCACCGCGCGGATCGCGCCGGGAATGCTGTAGCCGAGCGAGATCAGGTGGGCCTCGAAGCGATCCGCATAGCCGTCGAAGACGGTGCTGACATACTCGGGGGGCGCGCGCCTGGCATCGGGCAGGGCGCCCGACGCGATCACGAGGTGCCGCACATAGGGGTCGTGCGGGCCGAGCTTATAGGCATCCTGATAGGCGACGGCGGCCTCGTCGTGACGGCCGAGGCTGGACAGGGCATGGCCGTTCATGCCGAACGTGCACGCATCGGCGATCCCCGCCGCCCGCGCCTGTTCGGCCAGCCGATGGGCCCCGGTGAAGTCGCGGCGGTGGATGCACATCAGGATGGCGGCATTACGCAAGGCGACACTGCCGGGTGACAGCGCGATGCCTTCGGATAGGACCCGCAATGCCGCGCCGGCATCGCCGGCCGCTTCCAGCGCTTTGGCCAGGGTTTCGCGGTAAATCACCGGCGCCGGTCCCGCTTGGATCGCTTCCGACAGGCAGGCCACCGCATCCGCCGCCCGGCCGAGCGCCAGCAGCGCCGCTCCCAGAATTGCTTTGGCTTGCGGGTCAACCGGGTCGAAGATCACGGCTTCTGCGGCATCCCGCGCCGCGCCCTCGATATCGCCGGTCTCGCTGCGCGCAGCAGCGCGGGCTTTGTGCAGGCCCGCATGGGACGGCCACACCTCGATGCCGCCGTCCAACTCCGCCGTTGCCAGCTCCGGCACGCCTTCGGCGACGGCCAGGCGGGCACCGAGGATGGCGAGCTCCGGCGATGCGGGAGACAAGCGCCTTGCCGCCGCCAGAAGCGGCCTGGCCGCGCCGATGCGGCCGCTGTCGAGAAGCTGCGCCACGCGCTTGCAAAGCGTTTGGCCGTCGGCCGTAACTTCGATGGTATGCATGGAACGGGGCTCCTTTTGAGCCGTTGAAGAAACAGTCAGGCGATGAGGCCCTGCGCCGAAATCGCCAGCGACGTCAGGTCGGTTGCGGAACTGCCGGTGGCGGACGCGGTGCCGCTGTTGGCGATCAGGTAGCGCTGGATGAAGCTTTCGACGAAGGCCGGGCTTTGGAACCGGGTGATGTCCACCTGGCTGCTGATCGCCTTTTCCTGCGCCTCCAGCGGCTGGAAGGCGATTTGCACCGGTATGCCGAGCGCGGTGGTGACGACGGTGCGCATCGTCGGGTTGCCGAGGATCTGGTCCACGGAGGTAATCGTCGATGCCTGCGCCTTGAACGACAGAGCGTTCGACAGGCCGGGCGTCACCTGATCCTCGTTGTTCTGCCACGTCGCTGTCGCATAAGCGTTGGCGATCGAGGCGATGGCGGCGGAATTCTGGATCGACGACAGTCCGTTGGAGTAGAAGTTGTAAGTCTCCGCCAGCGTCTTCCACCGCGTGTCGGTCAGCGTATTCGCCAGGGAATTCGAATCGCTGAGGTTCGAGGTCAGCGTCTTTGTTGCGAGAGCGGTATAGCCGATCTGGTCGCTCATGCCGTTCGCGGTCAGCAGCACGTTCATGACGGCGGGATTGGAGAGAAGCTGCGTCACGCTGGTGGCGGACTTCACCGCCTGAGTAAAGGCCGCGATCGCGACCTTGACCTGCGGCTCGGCCGCCGTTGCCTTGATGTCCTGCGTCTGGTTCTGCTCGGCGGATTGCAGTGCCTGGACAGGGTCCTGTCCGGACGCGGACGATGACGAGGCGCCGATGCCGTAGATCGTATCGAGCAAGCTGGTGCCGGCGTCGAACGTAGTGCTGCTGCTGTAAAGCGTGGTCAGGTAGCTCAAGGATGTGCTCATGGCGGCGTCTTCCCCGCGTCAGGGCTGTCCGGCCAGTCCGGCGGCGATATTCTCGTTGATCGAAATGAGAAACTCGAAGTTCGGATCGTCGCCGTCCATTTCCCGTTGCACGGTCATGCCCACCGACATGATCGACGCGCGCAGCGGTTCGGGCAGCGCGTTTCGCGGATCGGCCATCAGATCCACCACCATGGTCCACAACCGCCGATTATCGGCGAGGGCGCGGACCTGCTGGATGGCCGAACCGTTGCGGGCGGTTTTCAGCGCGGCGGTCACTGTGCGGAAAACGTCCGCCTCCTGCTCCCGCTGGGAGCGGAACCGGTTGGTGGCTCTATAGGCCTGGATGGCCTGGCTCGTCGTCGGCATGGCACTGCTGTCTCCCTTTCGGTCGTGTAAAGTCCGCGGATTTGCCGAGGACGGAGTCCTCATGTTGGATGATGCGCCGCACCAGCTTGAGGGCCTGGTAGCAATCGTCTTCCTCGGCGGCGACCAGCGCCTGGTCGAGGATCATCCGGACCAGATCCGAAGTCGTTGCTTCCTGGAACTCGGCAATGAAATGGCGCGCCGATTCGAGTCCGGCCTCGCGCTCGGTCTCGCTGCCGATATAGGCGGATTGCAGCGCGAAATAGATCCGCCGCGCCGGGCTGTCGGCCTGGTCGGGGGGCATGATCTGCTTGCCGAACAAAAACCGCGCCTTGGCAGTCAGCTCGATCCGCGACCGGGTGCGGAAGCGGATCGGGGCGCCGTTGACGATCATGACTTCGCCTTGGCGCAGCTCCAGAACGAGATTAGACATGGTGTCCCTTCCGTGGAGCACGTGACAGACGTCATGGCCGCGGCTTTGACCGCGGCCGGGATAACCGGCGGATCCCATCGAGAATCCGCCGTATCCGCGCCTTGGTTACTTGAACAGGCTGAGCAGCGTCTGTGGCGCCTGGTTCGCCAGCGACAGGGCCTGGGTGCCAAGCTGCTGACGGATCTGCAACGCCGTGAGCTGCGCCGATTCCTGCGCGAGATTGGCATCGACCAGCGAACCCAATCCGCTATTCAGGGCGTCGATCTTGGTGTTGTTGTAGGTAATCTGGTTATTCACGTAGTTGACGGAATTGCCGACGGTATTCAGCGCCTCGCCGATCTTGGCCTGAATGTTCAGGAAGGTGCCGGTGGTGGTCAGCAGCGCCTGGACCTGGGTCGCACTGGCGAGAACGCTGGTGCCGACGTTGATCGACCCGTACAGCGCGGAGCCGCCGATCGTGGCGATCGTGTACAGATCACCGGATTCATTGCGCGTTACCGCAGCGGAGCCGAACGTCCCGGAGCCGCCGGTGATGTTTCCGATCAGTGTCTTGCCTTCGTAGGAGGCGTCCTGGATGAAACTCTGGACGTTGGAAAGCATCGACTGGTATTGGTTCTCGTATTCCGTCCGCTGGTCGCCGGTCACGCTGCTGGTTGCCAGATCGACCAGAACGTTGCGCATGCTGGCCATCGTGGTGTTGATATTGTTCAGCGCCGACGATGTCGTGGAAAGCAATCCCTGCACGTTGCCGAGCTGCTGATTGGCTGTCGTCAGGGAGCCGACGGTCGAGCGGATGCCCTGGGCGATGGCGTACGCCGCACCGTCATCGGTAGCGTCCGCGACGCGATAGCCCGTCGAGATTTGCTTTTGCGTCGAGGCAAGCTGAGCTTCGGTGGCGTTCAACGACTGCAGCGCGACCATCGCGCCCATGTTGGTGTTGACTGAATTCAAGGTCATGACTGCTACCCTTTGGGTTGAATCCTGTGCCCGCTTTTTGCGGGGTCGAAGAAATCATGGCGCAAGAAAGTTAACAGTTTATGAATCGAATGCAGTTTTTTTGCTAGGCGGGCAAGAAATTTGCGAGTGAAAGCGTGCCTTCGCTCGTAATCATCCGGTATGACGCCTGCAATTGCGTTTGTATGGCGCTGAGGTCCGACAAGGTGGTCGCCTCATCCGCGTCCTGGACCGACGAAAGCTGCCCGGTCAGGGCCGTCGCGGTGTCCGAAAGCCGGGTCTGCGTTGCGGTCAGCGTCGACTGGGTATTGCCCAGCGCCCCGACGTCCGCCGCCATGGCGGACACCGCGCCGTTCAGGCTTGTCGTGGTGTCCTGGATCAGGGCGGTGTAGCCGGGATCGCCGGTTTGCGCGCTGGTCAGGGAGCCGATCGTGGCGAGGGCGCGCATCAGGTCGCGCATGTAGGATCCGGTCGTCGATGTCCCCGTGGACTGCACGTTGGTGTTGGCGCTCGCCAGCAAGCCGATGGTCACCGTGGTCCCGTCCCCGGTCTGCACGACCTGCTGGCCGATGTTCGCCGCCGGCTGCGACATATAGGCGGAAAACGGCGAAGTGCCGGTCGCATTCGAACTGGCGATCGCAAGGGTCGTCGCGGCGGTGACGGCCGCGCCGTTGGCCGACAGTCCGGAAACCGTGGCGTTGATCTGGGTGTAGAAGCCCGAGGTCAGGATCGAATCCGGCGACGGAACCGGCGGGTTGGACGAGTCCTGGCCGCCGAAGACAAAAACGCCGGCATCCTGCGTATCCAGCAGCCCGGCGACCTGCACCAGGGCCGTTTGCGCCTGCGATGCGATGCTTTCCACCTCCTGCGCGTTGCCGGCGGTCAAGGTCGGCATGTCCGCGGCAAAGGTGGAGGCGATCTGCTGCACCTGTGTCATAGCCGTCTGTGTGACCTGCATCGTCCCGGTCGCCTGGCTGATGTTGCTCTGCCAGGTTTGCAGCGCGGTCAACTGCGGGTTGAGACTCAGCGAGACGGTGGCGCCGCTGCCCAGGCCGGCATAGGTCTGCGAAACCAGTCCCGTGCTGGCCTGCTCGGTCAGAGTATTCAGTTGCTGATGCACGGTGTTGGCGTTGGCGATCAGCGTATCCAGGAAACCGTATCCGGTGCCGATCCCGCCGATGCTGCCGCTCATTGCACGGCCTGTAACAGTTGCTGAAACATCGCCTGCACCGCGGCGATCACCCGGGCGTTCGCGCCATAGGCGTTCTGCAGGCCGATCATCTGCGACATCTCGGTGTCCATGTTGACCCCGCTGACGGAGGATATCCTGGCGTTCAGGCTGCTTTGCATTGTCTGCTCGGTAGCGAGGTTGCCGGTCGTAGTCGCGCTGGTCTGCGCCTGGGTTGAAACCAGGTCGGTGGCGTAGTCGGACAGCGACTGCGGCGAAGTGAATGGCGCCGTCAGGGTGCCGGTGGCGCCAAGGCCGTTGGTATTGAGCGCCGGCTGACTGACTCCGGCCTGGGCCTGCGTGCCGAACGTGTAGTTCAGCACGCGGTTGATCAGCGTGGTGAAGCCGGCCTGGCCGGTCACGGGATCATTGGGCGTGAATGCGGAAGCCCCGGTGGCGCTGCCGGCGATGGCGGTGGTGCCGTCGCGCACCAGGTTCGGCGCGGCGGTCACCGCCGGGTTGACCTGGATCGTCGCAGCGAAACCGACATAGCCCGACTGCGCCGGGGTGCCACCGCCGGCTGGCACATTGCCGTTCGCATCGGTGAAAAGCGTCAGGCCCTGGGCGGCGAACTGGCTGGCGAGGCCATAGGAGAACTCGTCCAGCTCGGCCTGATCCGTGGGCAGCGTGGTGTCCCGCAGCGTGATGTCGGCGCCGATCTGGCCACCCTGCATCTGGCTGGTGACATCGGCGCCGTTCAAGGCGATGCCGGGCAGGCCGCCGCCGGGGTAGTAGGCGCCTGGTTGGGCGCTGCCTCCCGCAATGGAGAACGGGCCGCTGGTGCCGGTGGTGCTGCCGGCTTGCGCCGGCAGGCTCAGACCGGTTGTCGTGTACAAGTCGATGCTGCCGTCGGGCTGCTGCACCGTCTGCACGTTGATCAGTTTCGACAGTGCCGCAACCGACGCATTGCGCTGGTTCTCCAGATCCGCGGTACTCTGCCCCGCCTGCCGCATGGTCACGATCTGGCTGTTGAGCTGCCCGATGGTCGCCAGCGTGTTGTTCAGCGTGCTGACCGCCGAACCCAGATCGGTTTGCGCCGCCTGGCGCTGGGCCGTGTAGGCGGCGCTGAGGCTGTTGATGCCGTTTGCCAGGGTCGAGGCCGCGGACACCACGGCGCTCTGCTGCGTCTGGCTGCCCGGGTCGGTTAGCAGGGTGGAGAAGCTGTTCTTCAGGTTGCCGAGCAGGCTGCCGATATCCGTGCCCGATCCGGGCGTGCCGAGCACGGCGTCGATTGATTGCAACGCCGTCTGAGTGGTCTGCAGGCCAGTCACCGTCGCATTCTGCTGGAGGGATGCCGCCTGCAGCGTCTGGTCGATCTGCAGAGTCGCCGGTCCGGTCCGCACGCCCAGCGGCATTCCGTCCGCGGTCAGCGCCGTCTGGGTGCTGACCTCGACGGCATAGGACGGCGTGGCGGCGTTCGCGACGTTCTGGGAAATCAGCGCGAACTGCGCGTTGATGTTCGCCAGCCCACCGGACGCGATGGACAGGGCGGATTCGAGGCTCATGGGATACCGAGCGTAGACATGACCAATCCCGCCTTGGAGATACCAAGACGGGATTTTCGCTCGGAAAGGTTAAAAAATGGTTA
>CAINOE010000083.1 GCA_903851415.1 uncultured Rhodopila sp.
GCAAATTCCGCCATCGCCGCCGACGCATCCCGCCGCAGTTTCGCCATCACGGCATGCAGCGGCGCGCCTTCCCGGAGATATTCGCCGGCCTGAAAAGACAGTTCCACCGCACGGACGCGCCGGTCGCGGAGGGCGTCTTCCAGGGCTGCGTCGGAAATGTCAGACACGCGCCACCGGAGCCGGCCGCATTGCCGCCTGCTGCGACGCATGGTGCATCGCCATCATGTCCTTCTGCATCGCCAGCCACGCCCGCCAGTTCTCGGCCGCCTCGCTTTCCTGTGCGGTCTGCTGTTCCATCCGGGCAATCTCGATGTCCGACTGCGATTGCATCTGCTGCTCTTGCAGCTTGGCCTGCGACGTAATCTGCGCCGACTGCACCTTGGACTGATCCGGCACCGCGCCGGCTGCGCCCTGCTTGCCCTGGAGCTTCTGCAACTGCTGCTGGAGCATCGCCACGCGCGGATCAAACTGCTGATTGACGAACCGCGAACCGTCCTTGTAGCCCGCCAGGCCGAACAGTTCCTTGGCCACTTCCTGGAAATTCGCCGCTTGCGCCGCGATAGGCCCGAACATCTTGCCCAGCGCCTCGCCGACGCTCAGGAACATCTGCATCTTCATTTTCGGGTTCGTGGCGCCGATGCCCACATTCACCCGACACGTCACTTCCTGATTCAACAATTCGTCCGTGATCTCGGAAATGCCGTATTTCTGGAACAACCCCGCGTTCTTCCCGGCCAGCGCCAGGATCGTCGGGTCCGTCTCGTAAGCCTGTTCCATCTTCACCATGAGCCGAATCAGCGGCTCGACGAAACTTTCCGCGAACACCCGCAACTCATACTCGTTCATGCCCGACGCCTCGCCGGACATCAAATTCATGCCCGTCGCGGATTGCTGCTGTATCTGCGACGACTGCACCGACGAATTGCTGAAAGCCCCCGTCAGGTCGTCAAAGTCCAAGTTGATCCGGTCCTGCTCCTGATAGGCGCTGGCATCCGGCGGCGGCGGCCGATCCCACATGATATCGGCGTTCATCGGCTCGCCGGCTTTGCTGTTCACCAACACCGTCTTGCCAGGCGCGAACCGCTGTAAATCGTTCAACTCGATCCCAAGCCCCGCACGCACGAACTGGCGCGGGTTCAGCGCCATTTTCACGCTGTCAAAGCGCAGGTTCCAATCGTCGTTGCTCGCCCGCTGCAAGTCCTTGATGATCTCGACCTTGCCGCTTGGGTAGGTCTTGTGCGTTTCCAGCACCACGAAACCCGACACATAGGGCCGCTCGCCGTGCAAACACACCTCCGACAATGGCACCGGCTCAGTCAGCAATTCCCCCGCCGAGCCCAGCGAGTAGAAATGCCAGTCCTGTCCGCCCCACTTGATGATGTTGCGCCGCACCCAGCAAATATCGAAATCCCGGGGCTTCCACGCATCATGGTCCTTGCCCGGAACGCGGCCCGTTTCCCGTGCTCGTCGGGTCACATCATCATCCAAGTCCGTCGCCGATTGCAGCGCCGACATGGCCACCTTTTTCCATTCAGGCGGTTCGCCGTTCGGCCCAGGCTGCATCTTGGCCAGCACATCCTGGATATACATCGGCATCAGATGGATCACGTAAGGCGAGGATTTCAGCGGATGCCGCCAGTCAGCGCCCGGCTCGAAGCGGATATTTTCCGGTTCTACCAAATCAATGCACGGCTCATCCTTGATCTTGCGCATGACGTCGCGCTCTTCCATCGCGTAGCCGCCGTTCTCCTGCGCCTGCATCGAGTGCTCGGTGTGGCTGTATTCCTCCTGGTAGTCCCAATAGGCATGCGCCACACAGATACCCATGACCTCGGCATCCTGCCGTGCGCCGACCAGCGTCAGGAACCAGGGAATGGTTTTCGTCAGCCGGTACTGCAGAAGCTCTTGGATGATCGCGGCGCTCGCGGCCTGTTTCGGGTCGTCCGGGTCGCCCGGCTGGATCGAAACCACATCCTCGTTGCTAAAAAACGCACTGGCCGTTGCCGCTTCGTCACGCCGCACCATCGTCCGCGTCTTGGGGCGATACAGCGACGACCGCCCCGAATATTCCCGGCTCAGGTATTTGCTGCCGGTCGGGTGACGCGACTGGAACGCGCGCAGGCTGTCATTCCATTCCAATCTCTTCCCGGTATTGATCCATGACGTGCTGGCCAAATACGATTCCAGCCCCAGCTTCTTGGCCGTGCGCGCATCCAGGACCGCGCCCTCGGTAGCGCCTTGGTCGCTGTCGAACATGCCGACCGCATCGGGCTGCCACCCCAGCGGGCCGTCCTGGACATCAGGTGGGGTTA
>CAINOE010000084.1 GCA_903851415.1 uncultured Rhodopila sp.
CCACGACTTGCGGCGGTCGGGCTGGCAAAGTCGTGGATGGCCGGGCCAAGCCCGGCCGTGACACGGGGGGACAGGGCGGCGACTCGGTCCCACCCTGCGTGCCGCCCGGCAACTCACCCGGCGTGCCGTCCGGCCGCACCGACAGCCTCGGTCCGCACACCGGGCATGCAATCGGTTCGGCGTGGAAGCGCCGGTTCGCGGGGTCCGCGTAGTCGGCGGCGCAGTCCGCGCACATCGCGAAACCCGCCATCGAGGTGTTCGCCCGGTCGTAGGGCGGCCGGCGGGTGATGGTGAAGCGCGGGCCGCACTGCGTGCAGTTGACGAACGGGTAGCGGAAGAAGCGGCTCGCCGGATCGAACAGGTCGACCAGGCAGGCCGGGCAGGTCGCCGCATCCGGAACAATCCGCGTCGCCACAAGCCCGCCGGTGCTCTCGCGGATGGAGAACCCCGCCTCGCCCGACGGCGCCAGCGCGTCGATGCCGACTGCATCGATCGACGCCAGCGGCGGCGCCTCGGCGGACAGACGGTCGAGGAAAGCGGCGATGCTGGCCCCCTCGACCTCGATCGTCACCCCGCCCGCGCCGTTATGCACGAAGCCGGACAAGCCACACTCATGCGCCAGCCGATGCACGAACGGCCGCATCCCGACGCCCTGCACGGCTCCGCTCAGACGCACGCGGATGCGTTGGGGGGCGCCCATGCGTCAGGCCGTGACGCGCCGCGCCGCGCGGGCCTCGATCCAGGCGAGGAAGGCGGCCAGCCCGTCGCCGGTCTTCGCCGACACGGTCAGGATTTGCAGATGCGGGTTGACCCGCAAGGCGGCGGCCAGGCAGGCCCCGACGTCGAAGTCCAGGTGCGGCAGCAGGTCCGACTTGGTCAAAAGCATCAAATCCGCCGCGGCGAACATATCCGGGTATTTCGCCGGTTTGTCCTCGCCCTCGGTCACCGACAGCACCACCACCTTGTGCGCCTCGCCCAGGTCGAACGCCGCGGGGCACACCAGATTGCCCACATTCTCGATGAACAGCACGCCGCCTTGTTCCAGCCCCAGCCCGTCCAGGGCGTGCCCGACCATATGGGCGTCAAGGTGGCAGCCTTTGCCGGTATTGACCTGCACCGCCTTGACCCCCGTGGCGCGGATGCGCTCGGCGTCGTTGGAGGTCTGCTGGTCGCCCTCGATCACCGCTATCGGCAAACGCTGCTTCAGCGCCGCGATCGTCTGGCACAGCAGCGTGGTCTTGCCGGACCCGGGGCTGGAGACAAGGTTCAGCACGAAGGTGCCGGTGCGGGCGAAACGCTCGCGGTTTCGACGCGCGTAGTCGTTGTTCTTCGACAGGATGTCGCGCTCGATGCGGACGATCCGCTCCTGGCTGAGGCCGGGGACATGCACGCCCGCAAGCCCGGCGCCGGCATCGATCAGGCCGTTGCTTTCGTGCGCGTGGTCGTGGTGATGGTGCCCGTGGTCATGGTGATGGTCATGCTCGTGATCATGGTCGTGATGATGGTGATGCGGCCCGGGTGCCGCCCGCCCCTCGATCGTTTCCGTGCCGCAGCCGCAGACAGTGCACATCACTCAACCTCCAGTTCGCGAACCCTGAGTTCATCGCCCGACGTCATCTGCACGTGGTGCTGTCCGCAGTCCGGACAGGCGCCGAACCGTTCCTGCAAAGCCACCGTCTTGCCGCAGTCGAGGCACCAGCCGGCGCCGGGAGTCCGTTCGATGACCAGCGTCGCCCCCTCGGCGATCGTACCATGGCTGACCGCGTCGAAACAGAACAGCATCGCCTCCGGCGCGACATGCCCGAGCACCCCGATTTCCAGGGTGATCGACTTGACGCGCAAGAAACTTTGCTTGCGAGCCGCGTCCTCGACCAGGCCGACAACCCCCTCGCACAGCGCCATTTCATGCATCGGCGGCGCTTTCAACCGAGACGCGCAGCGCGACGCAGGGATCGAAGGCGGCGGCGCGGCGGGTGATCGCGGCCACGGCATCGGTGCCCGGACGATATCCCGTCAGCGCGAGCACCAGCGGGCCGGCAGGATGGAAATTCCACTCCGTCGGGGCCAGCACCCGCGCGTCCAGAAGCTTGCCGTCTGCATCCAACACGAGGCGATAGTAAAGCCGCCCACGCGGCGTTTCCACCGCCGCATAGCCCGCATCCGGTCCGGCGGAACCAGCCGAGATCCAACCGCCCGGGGATGCGGCTTCCGGGTCGAGCAGCAGCGCGGCGGCCTCGCGAATTTCCGCCGCACGCGCTCCCGCCGCCGCTTCCGGTTCGGCCGCGGATATCCCGTGGCGAGCGGCGGGGCCGGTTTCGGGGACGCGGCCGGGCAGCTGCGGCGCCCGGATAAAACCTGTATCAGCGGCAAGCGCGGCGATGATCGCCTCATCGTCCGCAGGGGAAATCACGTCGGCAAGCCGGCCTGTACGCCCCGTCGTGGCGGCCGCAGGGCCGCCATCCACGCCTGGCGTAGCCAGCCGGGCGAGCCCGTCGGCGAGCCGGGAGGCAGCATCGGGGCGAACGGTTCCGCTCCTGGCCGCATTCTGTCCCGTCGCGATCGCATCGCGCAACGCAGCAAGGTTGCCGGCCCATCGGCTGGTCCGATGTTGGTCCGTAAACAGAGTGCGGAGATGCTCGGCCAGCCGTTCGCCGGCCAGCCGGATCATCCAGCGGCCGATCTCAGAGCGGGGCAGGGTGGCGCCCTTTGCCGCCGCGGCCGCAAAGTGGACCGAAGCGGCGTGCGACTGCCCGCACAGGCCATGCAAAGCGGCCATGGCCTCGGCGACGACCGCAGCCGGGCGGCCGATCATGGCCGAGGCGAGCGATACCGGGCGTTCCGAGGCGATGGCGACACGCCTGACCGTGTCACCGGCGAGGAACGCGGTGACGCATATTTCCCCTTCGCGAATCCCGCTCATCGACTGCCGAAAAACAGGCGGCGGCGGTCGAGCGCGGGGGCGGGCTCGTCCTGTAGGCCAAACAGTGCGTTCAGCGCGGCCAGAGCGGTGACTCCGGTGACCGCCGGGTCGTCGAACACGTCCATCGGCGAGAACAGCGATGCGCTGGCGATGCGGCCGAAGCCGTCGAGGTCCGAGACGGTCGCCTCGATCTCGGCACCCGGTAAGGCGATGGCCACGCTGCCGCCGGGCAACGGCACGGCTGCCGGATCGTCCGGGATGGCGACGACGTTCATGAACCAGGGGGTGACGGCCACGCCGACGGTCCAGGGACCGTGGCGACGGAACTCTGTCATCTGCACCGTCAGCTTTGGATTGTATATCGGCAGATCGGCCATGTGCGGCGCGATGGCTTGCCACAGCGCGGCCAGACGGGGGGCGGGATCGAGCGGCACCGCGCGGGCCGATCCTCTTGTGTCATGGCCGGGCTTGTCCCCATAGCTGTCAGGATAAGGGGTCGTGCGGAGCACCGCTTTTCCCCCACCGTCATGGCCCGGCTTATCCGGGCCACCTATCGCGGCAGGGTGCTGGCATAGGTGGCCCGGACGAGCCGCGCCATGACGATGAAAGAGCGACGCCTCGGCCAAACTTTTCTCCGGCTGCACCCTATCCTGAGAGCTATGGGGCCTGGCTTGGCCCGGCCATGACACGGGGGGGCGCGCCTCAACCATCATCCGTCACCCGCAGGAACTTCGTCCGCGGCGCATCGCAGTTCGGGCAGCACCACGCCTCGGGCAGTTCCTCGAACAGCGTGCCCGCCGGGATCTGCCACACCGGATCGCCGGCCTCCGGATTGTACTCCTGCCAGCAGACCCCGCATTCGAACCGGGATGCCGCGGTGGCGCTCATCGGAAATATGCCTCCTCGATCTCCCGCAGCCTGACCGCGGAATCGCGAAAATCCTCCTCCGCCGCGCACGCGACGATCGGAACGTCGCAGATTTCCACGGTGTCGAGCAGGATGGTATCGGACGAATTGAAATACTGCACCGACCAGACGCCATGCACCGCCGTCGCCTGGATGCGGCAACTGCCATAGCCGTGCGAGGCGATCCGCACCGGGCCGGTGGCCAGCGAGTCCTGGAGGAACCCGATGTCCTCCGGCGTCATCGGCAGCAGCGATAAGGAAATCGTGTGCGCCTCGTCCCCCGGCTGCCGCCGCCGGACGCGGTCGCGGATTTCCGCCAGCACCGGCATGACGTTCATCGCGCCCTCGGGCGGTTCACCAAAGGCGAGATCCGCCAGCGTCATCGCCGCGGCGCGGCGGATCGCCTGCGGGATGGCGGAGACCTCGGCATAGTCGGCGATCAGCCTGCCGGTGGCATCGGTGAAGCGGACGCGCCAAAGGCCGGTCATCACGCTCTCCTGCACCTGCGCCAGGACTCCGTCCGGCAGGGCTGCCAGGGCGTTGACCTCGCCCTCCCCCAGCACTTCGCCGACGAGCGCCACCTCCTCGGGTCCGAGTTCGCCGAGATCGAACAGGATGCCGGGCGCGCTGGCGGTCTGATGCTCCAGCGCCTCGGCCAGACGCGGCAGCAGGGCCGCGACCCCCGGGCAGCGCGCGACCATCGCCTCGGCGCCGGTGGTGGCGAGGAAGGACAGCGCCCCCGTGCCGGTGGTGCCGGATTTCCTGTCGCCGGCCGCGGGCTGCAGCACGACGGGACTTTCCGCCCACTCCGGCGATACCTGGATACCCGGTTTCATGCGCCGCCCCTGCCGTTGGTGTGCCGGAACTCGACCTGCGGACGCACCGGAGCCGCCATTTCCGGCGCGGCGGGGGCGAGCAGGGTCTGCAACGTCGCCACGTAATCGGACCAGTCTCGGATGCGCGGCAGGACGCCCAACGGCGCCGGCCCGCGGGTGACCACGAGGCTGGGTAAGATCTGAACATGGAAGCGCGTTTTCAGCGTGTCTTCGGCCGAGCGGGCAACGACCGCGGCACGCAGGCGGCCCGGGAATGCGGCAAGCAGTTCCGGCAGCACGACGGCGACGTCGTGGCTTTCGCTGCGTTGCGCCGGGTCGCCGGTGAAGAACAGCAGCGTGTTCGGCGGTTCGCCCGCGGCGGGCGCCAGGAAGGCGTCGATGCTGTGCTCGTCCACCGTCGGGAGGCCGTGCCGGCTGGACAGGGAGGCGATCAGCGATGACATGCCGGGTGTTCCTCTGGTGGTCAGTCGCGCAAATGCGCGGGCAGTTCGGGTTCGCGGTCGATCAGGTCCTGGAACAGGTGCTCGAAAGCGCGGCCTTCGAGCGCGGCGGCGAGTCCTTCCAGCGCCCGGTCGATCGAGCCGGCTTCTTCTTCGTCCAGTACCCGGACGGCGGTGTCGATATGCACCAGCACCTTCGTGCCGGCCGGTTGCGGGCCGATGAGCATCAGCGAGACCTGGCGCAGCTCCTCGCCGCGTCCGCACAAGGCGCAGGCGTCGCTGCCGGTCAGCACGGTCATGGGGAGGCCGAGGCACATGTCAGCGGCTACCTTCCGGGGTCATGGCTGTTCCCCCTCGTCATGGCCCGGCTTGTCCGGGCCACCTGTCGCCCGCACCTACCGCCATAGGTGGGTCGGACAAGCCGCGCCATGACGAGGAGGGCCCGCCGGGCCATGACTCGTGCGGGGGCAGGGGATGCCGTGCTGCCCGTTCCGCTGTCCACCTGTTCATGCGGAAGCCCGTTCGTACGCAGCGTGACCGATATCGTTACTCAGCAGCCCTTCGTCCTCCCGCAGCGGCACCGCCCGCATCCGCACCGCCAGACCCCATTCCGCTAGCACCGCCACCGCCGCCTCCACCGCGGCGCCGATCGCATCACGCACTGGCGGGGTCAGCGGACCGCCCCAGTCCTCCAGATCGACGGGCTGGCAGCCGATCAACGCCAGCCGTTTCGGATAGGCGCCGAGCAGGTCGGCGGCGGACAGCACTTCCTGGAAACCCGTCTGGTGCAGGCTCATTTTCTTCGCGCCGGTGAACTTCGGCACCTCCTTGTCCCGCACGATCTTCAGCGTGCCGGGCTCCAGCCCGTAGTCGATCGCGTCGAACACCAGCAGGTCATCGGCGTCCTGCAGATAGTTCACCAAATACAGGCCCTGGGTGCCCCCGTCCAGCAGCACGGCATCATCCGGCAGTTCATACCGGCGGTGGAACGCCTCCACCGCCCGCACGCCGAACCCTTCATCCGCCCACAGGATGTTGCCAATGCCGAGGACCAGCACCGTCACCGTCAATCCTCCCGGTCGTCGCGGAACTGCCGCTCACCGGAAATCATCGTCGAGATCATCGTCTGCCGGCTCATGATGTCCTCGCGGACCGCGGCATAGACGTGGAGGATGACGAAGGTGATGATCACCCACATCCCCATATGGTGCCACGTGTGCACGTCCTGGCTGTTGGGAAACAGCCTGAACACCCAGCCGAACGCCTTCGCCTGCCAACTGTCGTTGCCCTCGCCCTGCGAATACAGCGCGAAGCCCGTGCAGATCATGCCGATGGTGATGGACGTCACCATCAGCACCATGAAGATATGCGCCAGCGGGTTGTGGCCGATGTATTTCTTCGGCTCCTTTTCCAGGAACAGGTACCAGCGCGCTTCCTGGCGCACTCCGCTCCACCATTTGCGGCTCCAGACCGGCAGGTAGAAAATCTGCCGTGCATGGATGTTGCCGACAAACGCCCAGTAGATCCGCATGGCAAACCCGATGGCCAGGATATAGCCCGCGGTGAAATGCGTCGTGCGGATATAGCCCATCAGGAAGTGGTCCGAAGCCTCCCCCGACAGCGTCGGCAACGGTTCGCCGATGAAATACCCGCTGACCGCCAGAACGATGATGCACAGCGCATTGACCCAGTGCCACAGCCGCACCGGCGCCTCATACACATAGATCGTCGGCCGGTTTATCGGCAGTTCCCGGTTCAGCGCGCCGCCGATATCGGCGACCCCGGCAAGCACCTGCTCCTGGAACTTGCTCGGACGCGTGGTAGTGGGCAAGGCGAATCCCCCGCTTAACGGATGGTGACGGTCGCCATGTCCTGGCCATCCGGCGACATGACATGAGTGGAACAGGCCAGGCACGGATCGAACGAATGGATCGTACGCAAAATCTCCAGCGGCTTCTGCGGATCGGCCATCGGCGTATCCAGCAGCGCCGCCTCGAATGCGCCGATGTTGCCGGCCGGATCGCGCGGCGAACCGTTCCAGGTTGTCGGCACGACGCACTGATAGTTGTCGATCCGGCCGTCCTTGATCTTCACCCAATGCGCCAGCGACCCGCGCGGCGCCTCGGTGAAGCCAACGCCCTTGACGTCGCGCGGCCAACTGTCCGGACTCCACTTGTCGGTGTTCGCCGTGGACAGATCGCCATTCTTGAGGCTGGTCATCAGCTTGTCCTGGAAGTAACGAAGCTGCCCTGCCGCCCACTGGCATTCCAGCCCGCGCGCCGCGGTGCGGCCGAGGGTCGAGAACAGCGCCGTCACCGGCAGCCCGAGATCCGTCAGCAGCTTGTCGGCCGGTTCCTTGAACTCCGGCTTGCCCTGCGCGTAACCGACGACCCAGCGGGCGAGGGGGCCGACCTCGACGGCGTTGCCCTTCCAGCGGGGCGCTTTGACGAAGGAATATTTCGCGGCTTCGTCCACCGCCTCGATCGACGTCCTCGTGCCCTTGGCGTTCGGACCGAGAACGTAATTCGGCTCGGTGACGCCATCATAGGGATGCAGCCCCTTCGACTCGTCGCTATATGTGTACCAGCTATGGCTGACGAATTCCTGAACTTGCGACGGGTCGCCCAGATCGATCGGGTGGACTTCGTTCAGGTTGCCGTTCAGGATCACGCCGCGCGGCAGCTTGAGGTTGGCTGCGGAATAGTCGTTGGCGTGCTCCGGAATGTCGCCATACGACATCACCGACTTGCCCGACAGCCCGCCGCCGTAGGTCCAGTCCTTGTAGAACGACGCAATCGCCGCCAGATCCGGCAGGTAGACCTGGTTGGCGAACGTCACCATCCGGTCGATGACCTCGGACACCAGGTTCAGCCGCTCCATGTTGATCGCGCCGACGGCGCCGGTGCCGTCGAGGTTGATCGCGCAGGGAACGCCGCCGACAAGCCAATTCGGATGCGGATTCTTGCCGCCGTAGATGGTGTGGATCCGGACCATGTCCTTCTGGAAGTCGAGCGCCTCCAGGTAGTGCGCCACCGCCATCAGATTGGCTTCCGGCGGCAGCTTGTACGCCGGATGGCCCCAGTATCCGTTCTTGAACGGACCCAACTGTCCGCTGTCGACGAACTTTTTCAGCCGCGTCTGCAGATCCTTGAAGTAGCCGGGCGACGACAGCGGCCAGGGCGAAATCGACTGCGCCAGCGCGCTGGTCGCCTTCGGGTCCGCCGACAGGGCCGAAACGACATCGACCCAGTCCAGCGCGTGCAGATGGTAGAAATGCACGATATGGTCGTGCACCTGCAGCGTCAACTGCATGATGTTACGGATCGTGTTGGCGTTTTCCGGGATATTGATGGAAAGCGCGTTCTCCACCGCGCGCACCGAGGTCAGCGCATGGGTGCCGGTGCAGACGCCGCAAATTCGTTCTGTAAACGCCCAGGCGTCGCGCGGATCGCGGCCGCGCAAAATCACCTCGATGCCGCGCCACATCGTTCCGGTGGACACGGCATTGCGGATGACGTTGTTGCTGTCCACGTTCACTTCGAGGCGCAGATGGCCCTCGATGCGGGTGACCGGATCGACGACGACCCGCTTGCCGGAGTTGTCGAGGTTGAAGCCGTTCGGGGTCTGGACGCCCATGTTATTCATCCCGTTTGGTGGAAAGCCGCTTCACGGCGGTGACACCGGCATGCACCGCCACGCCGGCCAGAACGACTCCGGCGATGGTGCCGCCGATCCTGTCGGCGTTGGCTTCGACGCCGAACTGATTGATGGTGGTGAGGCGGTCGTAGAACGATTCCTTGTCCCAGAACCCGTCCTCCGAACAGCCGATGCAGCCGTGACCGGATTGGATGGGGAACGACACGCCGTTATTCCAACGCACTGTCGAGCAGGCGTTGTAGGTCGTCGGTCCCTTGCAGCCCATCTTGTACAGGCAATAGCCCTTGCGCGCGCCCTCATCGTCCCAGGCTTCGACGAACTGCCCGGCGTCGAAATGCGGGCGGCGATAGCATTTGTCGTGGATGCGCTGCGAATAGAACATTTTCGGCCGCCCCTGGCGGTCGAGTTCGGGCAGGCGCCCGAAGGTGACGATGTATGAAATCACCCCGGTCATCACCTCCGCGATCGGAGGGCACCCCGGCACCTTTATGATCGGCTTGTCGAGGATAACCTTGTCGATCGGCACTGCATGCGTCGGGTTGGGCTTGGCGGCTTGCACGCAGCCCCAGGACGCACACGCGCCCCAGGCAACAACCGCGGACGCGTCGGCGGCCATATATTTCAGCTTTTCAACGAACGGCTTGCCGCCATCGATGCAGTACATGCCGTCTTCATTCAGCGGCGGATTGCCTTCCACCGCGAGAATGTATTGGCCCTTGTACTTTTCCTTGGTTTCTTCCAGGATCGCTTCGGCCTGGTGGCCGGCGGCGGCCATGATCGTATCGTCATAATCCAGCGAGATCATCGACAGGATGACATCCTTGACCAGCGGATGCGCCGACCGGATGAAGCTTTCGGAACAACAGGTGCATTCCAGGCCATGCATCCAGATCACCGGGACGCGGGGCTTGGTTTCGAGCGCGTGGGCCATTTGAGTGGCGGCGGCGGGGCTGAGGCCGAGGCTGGCGGCGGTCAGGCTGCAGAACTTCACGAAGCTGCGGCGGGAGATCCCCTGCCGACGGATAACGTCGTAGAAGGTTTCGGTGGCTAAACCCAATGCTTCCCCCTGAACGATGCACGCTCGTTCGCTTGTCGTGTTGTCTCTGAGAGGAAATAGCAAGGTTCATGCCGGGGCGCCAGTGCAAAAGCGCTTCGAAAAGACCCGCATTTCAAGGCTATAGCCGGGCGGCGATGGGCCTTTCCGGAGCACGGGATTGTCGGAAACACCACATCAGTGTAAGCAATCCGACGATAAGTGTTGCACCTTCGGGTGCCGGTGCAAGGCGGGCCGAACGACCCGGAACCGGCACCGCCCTCTCCCGGTCATGGTCAGCCTCCCGGAGGAGAGGGGGGCAGACCAGATGGAACGCCTCCACCACCCGCACGCCCGAACCCCTCATCCGCGCATTGAGCAGTGCTAAACCTCCCGGTCGTCGCGGAACTGGCGCTCGCCGGAGAACATGGTGGAGATCATGGTCTGCCGGCTCATGATGTCCTCGCGCAGCCCGGCGTAGACATGGATGATAATGAACGTGACGATGACCCACATGCCCAGGCGGTGTAAGGTATGCACGTCCTGACTGTTGGGAAACAACAGAAACACCCAACCGAAAACCTTGGCCTGCCAACTGTCCGCGCCTTCCCCCTGAGAGTAGAGCGCAAAGCCGGTCACGATCATCGCCACGGAGAAGAACGTGAACATCGTTACCATCGAGATTTGAGCCAGCGGGTTATGGCCGATGTATTTCTTCGGCTCCTCTTCCAGGAACGCATACCAGCGCGCTTCGTGGATCACGCCGCGCCACCATTTCTTGCTCCACAACGGCAGATAGAAGATCCGGCGCGCATGGTGGTTGCCGACGAAGCCCCAATAGAGACGCAGCAGAAAGCCAATGGCCATCACGTACGCCGCGGTGAAATGGGTGAAGCGGATATAGCCCATCAGGAAATGATCGGAGGCTTCGCCCGGCACGTTGAACAAAGGCCTGCCAATCAGGAAGCCCGTTGCGACCAGAACCATGACCGCCAGCGCATTCACCCAGTGCCACACGCGGACTGGCGCCTCATAGACGTAAACCGTCGAGCGGGTGATCACCATTTCGCCGTTCAGGTCGCCGCCCAGATCGGCGACGCCCGGGATGATCTGTTCCTGGAATCGGAATGGATAAGAGGTTGAATCAGGCACGGCGAGTCCTCCCTGGCAATTCATAACGCCGGCCGAGTCCCGGCGAACCGGCGACACGACTTCCTTGAAGCAAAGGCACGGGCCGAAAGAGCGGATCGTCCGCGTTATTCATCCCGCTTGGTGGACATCCGCTTCACGACGGTGACTCCGGCATGCACCGCCACGCCCGCAAGGACGACACCGGCGATGGTACCGCCTATTTGGTCGGCGTTGGCCTCGATGCCGAACTGGTTGATCGTGGTCAGGCGGTCGTAGAACGTTCCCTTGTCCCAGAATCCGTCCTCCGAACAGCCGATGCAGCCGTGGCCGGACTGGATCGGGAACGACACGCCGTTGTTCCACCGCACCGTGGAGCAGGCGTTGTAGGTCGTCGGCCCCTTGCAGCCCATTTTGTACAGGCAATGACCCTTGCGCGCGCCCTCATCGTCCCAGGCTTCGACGAACTGTCCGGCGTCGAAATGCGGGCGTCGGTAGCATTTGTCGTGGATGCGCTGGGAATAGAACATTTTCGGCCGACCCTGGCGGTCGAGTTCGGGCAGCCGGCCAAATGTGGTTATGTAGGTGATAACCCCTGTCATCACCTCGGCAATTGGAGGGCACCCCGGCACCTTGATGATCGGCTTGTCGAGAATGACCTTGTCGATCGGCACGGCCTGCGTCGGGTTCGGCTTGGCGGCCTGCACGCAGCCCCAGGATGCGCAGGCGCCCCAGGCGACAACCGCCGAGGCGTCGGCCGCCATCCATTTCAGTTTTTCGACGAACGGCCTGCCGCCGTCGATGCAGTACATGCCATCCTCATTCAGCGGCGCATTGCCCTCGACGGCCAGAATGTATTGGCCCTTGTACTTTTCCTTGGTTTCTTCCAGGATCGCTTCGGCCTGATGGCCGGCGGCGGCCATGATGGTGTCGTCGTAGTCCAGCGATACCATCGACAGGATGACGTCCTTGACCAGCGGATGCGCGGATCGGATGAAGCTTTCGGAACAACAGGTGCATTCCAGCCCGTGCATCCAGATCACCGGCGTCCGGGGCCTGGTTTCCAGCGCATGTGCCATTTCGCTGGCGGCGGCGGAACCAAGGCCGAGGCTCGCGGCGGTCAGGCTGCAGAACTTCACGAAGCTGCGGCGGGATATACCCTGCCGACGGATAACGTCATAGAATGTTTCGGTACCCACAGCCATTTTCCCCCCGAGGGAATGCGCCTTTGTTCGCATTTAATTTTTTAGCTAGGAGCAATTTAGCAAGAATAGTCCCGCGGCGCCAGTGCAAAATGGGTTCGAAAAAATTATTCTCCGGACGTTTCAGGCGGCCGGCTGTCCGGCAAGCCGTACATGTGGGAAATACAAACTCGGTGTGGGATGCGATGATGCATGTTAAATGCTTTTGGTGTGCTTTCCGAACATCGCAGGACACGCCCGCCGCATGAATCTCAAGCAACTCGAATACTTTGTGCAGGTTGCCGAGATCGGCAGCTTCAGTAAAGCCGCCAGTGTTATCGATATCGCGCAGCCGGCGCTCAGCCGGCATGTGCGCAGCCTGGAAACCGAACTCAACACCTACCTGTTCGTCCGCAATGGACGCGGCGTCGCGCTGACCGAAGCGGGCAAGCGCCTGTTCGACCACAGCGTGGCGATCCTGCGGCTGATCGAGCAGGCCCGCGAGGACTTGGGCGCATCCCGGGACGAACCCTCCGGGCAGGTCACCATCGCCCTGCCGCCAAGCGCCGGCCGGCAGCTGACCGTCGCCCTGGTTGAAGGCTTCAAGACCCGCTTCCCCGCCGCGCGGCTCGCCATCGTCGAGGGCCTGTCCACCCACATCGTCGAATGGGTCACCACTGGCCGGGTCGATGTCGGTCTGATCTACAACCCGGAGGCGCAGCCGGGCCTGGAGATCACGCCGTTGCTGCAGGAACCCCTCGGCCTTGTCGGCCCGGCCGGCGAGGGGGCCTCCGGCGCGCCGCTGCCGATGCGGGAGATATCAGGCTACAAGCTGATCGTGCCGGAGCGGTTCCATGCGATCCGCCGCCTGCTGGAAACCCGCGCGGCGCTCGCCGGCATCAGGCTCGACATCGCCTGGGAGGTGTCGAGCGTGCCATCAATCATTGACCTGGTGTGTGCGGGCTACGGCCACGCGGTGCTCAGCGCCAGCGGCGTGGCCGCCTCGGCCCGCGCCGCGGAGCTTGCGTTCCGCCCGATCGTGGACCCGGCGCTGGTGACCGTGCTGTGCGTGGCGGTCTCCGCGACCAAGCGGCCGACGCCTCTGGCGCAACAGGTCATACGGCTGGTGACGGAGTTGGTGTCGCAGCTTTGACGGTCATGGCAAACCGGCCGAATCCGGTGTTTCAGGGCGAAACGCACTCACCATTGAACCAAACCGGGTTCAGAGCCACATTGCGGGCGCTAAGGTCGCTTTCCTGACCTGGAGGGGATACCTCAATGACGAACGAAGAACGCGACATCATCTCCCAGTTCATCGCCCGTGTCGGCGGCGGGTCGCCGCAATCCGGCTTCGCGACCGGCTCGGTGCCGGCAACGCAGCCGGCGCTGCCGCCGGTAGACCGGGACGCCGATGCCTTCATCGGCCAGGCGTTCACGCAGTATCCGGAGGCCCGTTACCGCATCACCCAGCTTGCCTTCGTGCAGGAGCATGCGCTGGTCGAAGCGCAGAACCGCATCAAGCGCCTGGAATGGGAGCTGCAGCAGGCCCAGCAGGCGGTGCAACAGGCGCAGGCGGCAGCCCGGCAGGGCGGCGGGGCTCCCTCCGGTGGAGGCGGTTTCTTCAGCGGCCTGTTCGGCGGCGGGCGGCAGCAGCAGGCGGGACCGCCTCCCGGAGCCGGCCCGTGGAACCAGGGCGGACAGCCGCAGCAAGGATATTATCCGCAATCGGCGCCGCCTCCGCCGCAGTATCCGCCGAATTACCAACAGGGCGTGTTTCAGCGCCAGGGCTCCGGCTTCCTCGGTTCGGCCTTGACCACGGCGGCGGGCGTCGCCGGCGGCGTCGTGGCCGGCAACGCGCTCATGAGCCTGTTCTCCCCGCATCAGAGCAGCTTTGGCGGCGGCGGGTTCGGCGGCGGGGCGGCGAGCCCGTGGGCGACTCCGGCGCCGGATCAGGGCTACGCCGATACCGGAAGCTGGGACCAGGGCGGCGGCGCCGCGCCGGTGGCCAACCAGGACTACGTTGACAACGGCACCTGGGACCAGCCCAGCCAGCCGGACAACTCGTCGTGGTCGGATAACGGCGGCGGAAGCTGGGATAGCGGCGGTGGTGGCGGTTCCGACGATACGTTCTAGCCAGATCTGAACATGGCCCGGCATCGCCCGGGCCATTTTTTCATGCTGCTCCGGACGTAAAAAAACGGCGGTGCCCGAAAGCACCGCCGAAGTTTAGGGAGGAAACGTCCAAGAAAGCAGTGCGCCTAAGCGCGGTCTGCGAGAGGGAGAATGGCCTTCGCGATCGCGGCATGCAAGCGTTTTTTGCTGCACCGCACAATTTTTTGAGTCCTGTGACATCCGGACGCAAAAAAACGGCGGCGCCCGAAGGCACCGCCGAAGTTTAGGGAGGAAACGTCCAAGAAAGCAGCACGCCAACGGCGCAGACTGCTGCCTAAATAGTGACCTGTGCAGGTGCAGCATTCAAGAGATTTCCGCCGAGGCGCATCGTATATAAGCAATCTCGGGTGTTCCTGTTGCCGATCCGCCACATCGGACCTTTCCGGGGCGTCATAGGCCGGCTTGTCGGGGCCAAGACGACCCGAACTTACGGCACGTCCACCCGAGTCGCCCGCGACAGCGCGACGACCGAGCCCAGGCTGCTGGCCATGTCGGTCGGAATCAGCACCGTCGTTCCCCGCTCCTTGTTCATCTCATACAGCAGGTTCATCTGCCGCAGTTTCAGCGCGTTCGGGTCGGTGCCATACAGCTTGGCCGCGTCCAGGATCTGCTCGGCGATCGCCTTTTCGGCTGATGCCAGGGTTACCCGGGCGTCCTTTTCCCGCTCCGCCTGCGCCTGCCGGCTCATGGCGTCCTGCAATTCGCGGGGGATCGAGACGTCCTTGATCTCCACGCTGCGGGCGGTGACGCCCCAGGTCGAGGTCTTGTCCGTGATCGTCCGGCGCAGTTGCTCGTCCGCGGTCTTGCGGTCGGACAGCAGCCTGGACAGGTCGGTCGCGCCGATCATCTCGCGCAGGCTGGTCTGGGCGACCTGCTCGATGGCCTGCTGGTAGTCGGCGATTCGCACCGCGGCGGTTTCGGCGTTCTCGACCTGCCAGAACACGATCGCATCCACCCCGACGGCGACGGTATCGCGGGTCAAAGCTTGTTCGGCGGTGATGACCGTGGTGCGGATGCGCAGATCGATGACCTGGGCGACCGCGTCGATGACCGGGAAGACCAGGTAGAGGCCGGGACCGGCCACATGGTCGAACCGGCCGAGGCGCAGGATGACCGCGCGTTGCCATTCGGAGGCGATCCGGATGGAGCGTGCCAGGATGATCAGCACGATGACGGCAATGACGGCGAACGCGATACCCATGGGTAGTCTCCGGCTGGTGGTGGCCGGTGTATAAGCCGATCCCCCGCGCGCGGGCGTTTGTTTTGTCATGACAATAACGGCGCTCCCGATGGGGCGGCCACCGCCTGCGCCACGGCGTACCGCCGGTGTAAAGCTTATAGAGTCATTGGGTAGCGGTTGCAGACCCGGGCTGCCTCGGCCAGTCTCGATAGCCATGCCCGTCTGGCCGAGGAAGCGAACATGAATGATTCAGGCACCAAAATCAGACAGATAAACCCGCCCGAACTTGGCGCCCCGCCAGGCTATTCGCAGGTGGTCGAAGTGCGCGCCGGCCGGATCGTTTTCATCGCGGGGCAGACGGCGCTCGATCAAGACGGCGAACTGGTCGGCAGGGGTGATTTTGCCGCCCAGGTCGAGCAGGTTTTTCGGAACCTCGGCTGTGCTCTCCGATCGGTCGGGTGCACGGCCGGTAACCTGGTCAAGCTGACCGTGTTTCTACGGGACATGGATAGTCTGTCGTCGTATCGAGAGGCGCGAAACCGGTTCTTTGCGACGACCTCCCCACCGGCCGCGCCCGCGGTGACGCTGGTCGAAGTCTCAAAGCTATACGGCCCGGATTTCCTCATCGAAATTGAGGCTGTCGCGGCGGCCTGACGGAAGGCAATCGGTTCGAACGCGGCGGCCGCGCCGGGCGAGCCGCCGAAACCGAGGGCGCCGGAGTCCCCCGGTCCCGGCCTGCGGCCGCCGTCACCCGGGTGCGTGCGACCCCGTCTCGCCGGTGTTACGAACCGGGCGCGCGGTAATGCACACCACCGTTCTTGACCTGCCGCATCGCGGCCTGTGCCTCCTCCGCGGTCAGCAGCGGCGTGGTCTCGAAACGGGCGAACGCGCCACTGGACGCGGCTTTCAATGAGAACGCCGCGGCCGAGCCATTGTCGGGAAACTCGCAGATCCCCAGTCCATCGTACTCGCCGAACGAGAAGTAGTAGCACAGCAATGTGCCGCCGAAGCCTTCCACCACTTCGCGGGCGGGACCCGTGCGGTCCTGCGGCGTCTCGGTCAGCGCCTTGGTGGATATGTCTTTCCACTGCCAACGGTAAAGGTAGTGCGACATGATTTCCTCCATTTGTCTTCGCTCGTTGAATGTTTGGTCGCCGGCGCTCCGTGTTTGGTCCTATATTGCCCGGATGCCCGGACCGTCCGTCCGTCCATCCGGCGGGGCAAATATCCGCCACCTCGTGGCGCTTTACAACGTTGGGCCCTTTTCAACGTTGGGTTGGACAGGTCGGCTGGCTATGACGGGGAGCACCGGGCCGCCGGTCCGGCAGCGCCTCGTGGCACGGATGGCGCTCCGGCCGAAGCTTATGTATGAACCGTTGCGATGTCCTCAGCCTTCCCCCTTGTCGCCGTCGTGCTGCCGCCGCGGGAAGGTTTCGGACCCGGCCGCACCGGGGCCATCGGCCTGCTCGCCCGCCGCCTCGTGCAGACGCCGGGGTTCAGCACCGTCGTTTTCGGCGGCAGGCAGGATGGGGTCGTCTTCCCCGGCATCGATTTTCGCTCCGTCGCCCCGACACTCCGGGCGCTGGGCAATACCAATATCCGCTATGCCGTCGCGGTCGCCAGGACACTGAAGACGCTGAAGCCGGCGTTGGTCGAGGTGCATAACCGCCCGGAGATCGCCCTGGCAATCGCCGCCCGGTTGCCCGCGACTCCGGTGACGCTCATTCTCAACAACGACCCGCAGGGGATGCGCGAGGCGGTCACGCCGGCCGAACGCACGGGCATGCTGCGGCGGCTGGCGCTGGTCCTGACCTCCTCGGAGTATCTGCGCGGACGGCTGCTGGAAGGGGTCACGGTGCCCGCCAGGCCGCCGGCAGTCCTGCTGAATTGCCTGGACCTGAGCGAGCTTCCGCGCCCGGGCAAGCGCGAGCGGCTGATCCTGTTCGCCGGCCGGGTCGTCCGCGACAAGGGTCCGGACGCCTTTGTCGCCGCCTGCGCCGAGGCGCTGCCGCATCTGCCCGGCTGGATCGCGGAAATCATCGGCGCCGACAGGTTCAGCTACGACAGTCCCGACACCGCGTTCGTCCACATCGTCCGCGGCGCGGCCGAGCGTGCCGGCGTCCGCATGCTGGGCTATCGCGACCACCCGGACGTGCTGGCCGCCATGACCCGCGCCGCGATTGTGGTGGTGCCGAGCCGCTGGCCGGAACCGTTCGGCCTGGTCGCGCTGGAGGCGATGGCGAGCGGCGCCGCGCTGATCTGCTCCCCCCGCGGCGGCCTGCCCGAGGTCGCCGGCGACACCGCCCTCTACGCCGACGCCGATCGGCCGGCGGAGATCGCGGCGGCGATCCGGGCGCTGGCCACGGACGAACCGCGCCAGGCGGCCTTGGCGGAGGCCGGGCGGCAGCGCGCGAAGCAGTTCGACGTGCCGGCGATCGCGGCGCGACTGGCAGGGCTGCGCCGGGAGGTGCTGAGTGGTTGACGGGTGGCATGACACCTATATTGCTCGGTTAAACAGCGAAGGAGCCTGCCATCATGGCTGACGCGACTATTCAGGTGCCGGTGACGGTGCTCACCGGCTACCTGGGCGCCGGCAAGACCACTCTGCTGAACCGCATCCTGAGCGAGAACCATGGCCGCAAATATGCGGTGGTTATCAACGAGTTCGGCGAACTCGGCGTGGATAACGACCTCGTCGTGGACAGCGACGAGGAAGTGTTCGAGATGAACAACGGCTGCATCTGCTGCACCGTGCGCGGCGACCTGATCCGCATCGTCGGCGGGTTGATGAAGCGGCGCGACAAGTTCGACGGCATCATCATCGAGACGACCGGGTTGGCCAACCCGGCTCCGGTGGCGCAGACGTTCTTTGTCGATGACAACGTCAGGGCGAAGACAAGGCTGGACGCGATCGTGACCGTGGTGGACGCGAAGCACCTGCCGGCGCGGCTGGCCGACAGCCACGAGGCGGCGGACCAGATCGCCTTTGCCGACGTCATCGTGCTGAACAAAACCGATCTGGTGACCCCCGAGGAATTGGAGGCGGTCGAGGCGACCATCCGAGGCATCAACCGTTTCGCGGTGATCCACCGGACCGAACGGGCGGCGTTGCCGATAGAGCAGGTGCTGGACCGCGGGTCGTTCGACCTGGCTCGCATCCTGGAGTTGCATCCGGATTTCCTCGACGGGGACGACGCGCACGAGCACAACGAAGATGTGTCGTCCATGAGCTTCGAGGTCGAAAAGCCGATTGATCCGGAGAAGTTCAACGCCTGGATTGCGGTGCTGCTGCAGGACAAGGGGGCCGACCTGCTGCGGACCAAAGGCATCCTGCATTACGCCGGCGAGGATCGGCGGTTCGCGTTCCAGGCGGTGCATATGATCGCGGACGGGGATTTCATCGGTCCGGCGAAGGAGGGCGAGCCGAAGACCAGCCGGCTGGTGTTCATCGGCCGCAACCTGAACCGCCCGCAGTTGCGGCGCGGGTTCGAGAGTTGCGCAGTGGATTGACGTCCTAAATGGGCGTAGCTACAATGTTGTAGTACAAGGGGGGGCCGACGAGGGTGCCGGAGTGGACCTGGGATCCTCAAGAGGACGGGCTCAACCGGCGAAATCACAAAGGCCTTTCGTTGGCCGACGGTATTGCGGCGCTCTCCGATCCGCTTGCGGTTTCCAGGCCGGATCCTCACCCGGACGGCGATCGTTGGCAATTGATCGGTTCGGCGGCGGGCGTCGTCTTGCTGTTCGTTGTGTATACTGACCCGGTGGAACTTGCGGATGGCCGCGAAGTCGGTCGGATTGTCAGCGTCAGAAACGCCACCTCCCACGAAAGGAAGGCTTATGAGCAAGGTGACTTCTAAGCCTCGTGCCATGACTCCCGAGGATCTTGACCCGGCATCGTTGGCTCGGTTGCGTGCCGTAGCTTCGTTGCCTGATGATCAGATCAACCTCTCAGATCCGGATGCGCCTGAGGTTCTTGACTGGTCGGGCGCGGTCCGCGGGCGGTTTTACAAGCCGATCAAAAAGCTCAAGAGTCTACGCATCGATGCCGACGTGCTAGCGTATTTCGAGGCTCAGGGACCCGGCTACCAGACCCGGATCAACAAGGTTCTGCGCGAGTCCATGCTTCAGGAACTGCGGCGTTTGAAGACCGAGCGAGCATAGATCATGAGCGCAGCCATCCGACCCGGTTTCATGCTGCAAACCCGCGGCACCTCGCGCGAACTGGACGCGTTCGTCGTGGCCGCGCGCTTCTCCCGCGATGGCCGCACGGCCGGGTTCGCGCTGGGGGACGGGACGGTGCGGCTGGCGCCGGTGCGATCGTCGGAGGACTGGACGTCCGTCCCCGTGCATGACGGCGCGGTGCTGGACTTCGCGCCCGATCCCTCGGGCGATGGCTTCATCTCCGGCGGCGACGACGGCAAGCTGCGGCGCATCGGAGCCGACGGCAGCGTGTCCGACATCGCCGGGTTCGGCATGAAGTGGGTGGAGCGCGTCGCGACCTACCCTCTGGACAAAGGCAGGGGCCTGATCGCCGCCAGTGCCGGCAAGCTGGTGAGGCTGTTCGATCAGTCGGGGACTCTGCTGAAGGAGTTGACTCATCCCTCCACCGTCACCGGGCTGGTGTTCGACGGGAAGGGCAAGCGCATCGGGGCGTCGCACTACAATGGTGCCTCGCTCTGGTTCGTCGCGGCGAAGACCGACACGCCGCGCAAGCTGGAATGGAAGGGCAGCCACACCGCCATCCTGATCCATCCCGAGGGCGAAGCCGTCGTGACGGCTATGCAGGAGAACGCGCTGCACGGCTGGAAACTGCCGGATGGCCAGCACATGCGCATGAGCGGCTACCCGTCCAAGACCGAAAGCCTGTCGTTCACCCGCACCGGCAAATGGTTGGCGACCAGCGGCGCCGACACGATGGTGCTTTGGCCGTTCTTTGGCGGCGGCCCGATGGGCAAGTCTCCGATCGAACTGGCGGGGGGCGACAGCATTCTCTGCACCCGGGTCGCCTGCAATCCGAAGGATGAGGTCGTTGCCGGGGGATTTGCCGGCGGGCTGGTGGTGGTGGCGGATATCGATTCCGCCCGGATACTGCCGGTGGTGCCGCCGGAGCACGGGCCGATCAGCGCGCTGGCCTGGAGCGCGGACGGGACGCAGCTCGCTGTCGGCAGCGAGACCGGGTTTGCCGCCGTGATCGACTTCGCCTCACGCTGATGCCGGGCGGCATCTCGATCCGGCACGCTGTCGCGGCGGATACTCCGGCGGTCGCGGCGCTGTTTCGCGAGTATGCCGCGGCGCTCGGCGTGGACCTGTGCTTCCAGGGGTTCGAAGCCGAGCTGGCGGGATTGCCCGGCGCATATGCGGCGCCCGCAGGCGTGTTGCTGATCGCGGTGTCCGCCGCGGGCGAGGCCATCGGCTGCGTCGGTGTCCGCAAGCTCTCCGATCCCGGGACCTGCGAGATGAAGCGGCTGTATGCCAGGTCCGGCCAGCGTGGCGGCGGTGTCGGCCGGGCGCTGGCAGTCGCGGCGATCGAGGCCGCGAGGAGCATGGGTTACGCGCGGATGTGCCTCGACACCCTGCCGGAGATGAATGCGGCGCAGGGCCTGTACCGGTCGCTCGGGTTTGAGACCGTACAGCCGTACTATGAGACACCGCTGGGAGGGACGATCTTCATGCAAAAGTCTCTGGGACCGCCGGAATCGCGGCCATAGTAGACGGATGGAGACCGAATCATGACCCTGCTCGCCCCATTCGCCGCGCCCGGACGCTTCTACAAGGGCAATCTGCATACGCATTCGACGCGCTCGGACGGGGCCCTCGATCCGGTTGATGTTTGCGCGGCCTATCGCGAGGCCGGCTACGACTTCCTCGCCTTGACCGACCATTTTCTCGAGAAATTCGGCTTTCCGATCACCGATACGCGGCCCTTCCGCAGCAAGGGCTTCACGACGCTGATTGGCGCGGAAGTGCATGCGCCGGCAACCGAGTTTGGCGAACTCTGGCACATCCTGTCGGTGGGCCTGCCGCTGGATTTCGAGCCGACCGCGACGGGCGAGAGCGGGCCGGCGCTGGCCGCGCGCTGCGCCGCGGCCGGGGCGTTCGTCACCATCGCCCATCCGGCGTGGTACGGCCTGACAATCGCGGACGCGGAAACGATCCCGGGCGCACATGCGATCGAGGTCTACAACCATACCAGCGCTGTGCGCACCGATCGCGGCGACGGCTGGGGATTGCTGGACGCGATGCTGGCCCGCGGTCATCGGCTGACCGCCTGCGCGACGGACGACGCGCACTTCAAGTGCAACGACTACTTCGGCGGCTGGATGATGGTGAAGGCCGATTCGCTGGAGCCGGAGGCATTGCTTGCCGCGCTGCTCGCCGGGCATAGCTATGCGACTCAAGGTCCCGAGATCCATGCCATTGCGATCGACGGCGAGGATGTCACCATCGAATGCAGTCCGGCCAGTTCCGTGATCCTGCTCGGCCGGGCGACGGCCACCGCCGTTGTGTTCGGCTCGGAGTTGCGGCAGGCGCGGCTGAAGCTGGATTGCCTGAAGCCAGGCGGATACGGCCGCATCGTCGTGACGGATGCGGTGGGCAGGCGCGCCTGGAGCAGCCCGTTCTGGCCTGCCGAAGGCGGCTGACGAAGCGAGGCACGGCCGATTTTGTTGCGGTTGCTGGCGGCGCAGCCTTCGGCGGAGGTCATCCACGCGGTTCAGGCATTGCGGACGACGCATGCATCGTGCTGCTGGGCCGGATCGCCCAGAAGCGGATCGGCCTCGCCGCCGATGCAATCGAGGCGCTGCGCGACATGGACGACCCGAGGGCCGCCGCGACCGTTGCAGCAATCGAGACCGCGGCGGCTCGCTTGCCGTGACGCCGGCGCGGCTATTGTGCCGAACCTTCCGCCGCGGTTTCGTGCCCGCCCGATGCCGAACCGGTCAGGGCGTGAAATGCGTCCCCGAGGCTCCCGGGCTGATCGGGCAATCCGTTTCCGGCGATTTTGGTCCCGCAGCCCGTACCCTCGGCGCAGGCGGGATTGGCATTCCCCGGGAGCGTCATGCGGGAGGCGGCCATTTCGGCGAGCGGAACCGCGGCGCAGCCGCTCAGAGCAAAAGCAAGACTGCACGCAATGGCGGGCAGGCGGGACGACGGATTGGTTAGCGGCATCGCACGGTTCCTGGTCGATGGAGCGTTGGGCTGGCGTTGATGCCGCCCTCGCGGTGGAGTTACGGGAACCGGAGCGCCGTAACGGTTTTCGTTGCCAGCGGTCCCCGGCGGAGGGAGTTTGTCCTGGAATGGTGAAAATTCGGTTAACGACGGGCGGATTTTTGTGTCCCTTATCTCCGCCGGGCCGGCGAAGCGTGATCCGGCCGATCCCTCTGGACCGGGGGCGCCCTCCGTGCTCTTATAGCGATCTTGAAACGGAGTTCGCCCCATTAGCGACAAGAATATGCTTTCCGCGGACGACGAAGCGGGACTGGATGCAACGCTTCAGCAAATCGCTGACATCCGGGGCTTTGTTCCAAACCTGATGCAGACGCTGGCGCTGGCACCGCACGGTCTGGCCGCGTTCGCCGCGCTGGACACTTATACAAGGCGTGACTCCGGGCTGACCGAACGGCAGAGGCAACTCGCCATCGTCATCGCGGTGCGGGACGCTCCTTACGGTTGGACGCATCATGCACCGCTGGCCCGTGGCGTCGGGGTGACGGACGACCAGTTGGAGCGGATGAGGGAAGGCCGCACGCCGCGCGACCTGCCGGAGTCCGAACGGGCGCTATGCGAGTATGCGTTCGAGATCACCTCGGGACGCCGGGTGCCCCCGCGGGTGGCGGAGCAGATGCATACTCATTTCGCGCCGCCACAGATCGTCGATATCGCCCTGCTTGTCGCGCACAGCATGTCCATGGCGGCGCTGGCGATGGGGCTGGACGTGCAAATCGAAACGCCCGATGTCCTGCAGCTCGAACTGGACTGGCAGCGGAACAAGGTGGCGGATTAGCCGCCGCCGTCGATCGTCAGGACCGTTCCGGTGGTGTAGCCCGACAGCGGGCTGGCGAGGAAGGCGACGGCGTTGCCGATCTCCCGCGGGGTGGCGGCGCGGCCGAAGGGCATGGTGGCGGTCAGGTCGCGCCATTTCTCGGGGTCGCCGAATTTTTGCGCCGCCTCCGCGCGGCGCAGCATGATCAATCGGTCGGTTTCCACCGGGCCGGGGTTGATCGCGACGACGCGCAGGCCGTCGGCCGGGGCGCCTTTTCCCAGCGCCCGGGTGAACGCCATCAGCGAGGCGTTGCCGGCCGCGCCGGCAATATAGTTGGTGGGGAATTTCTCGCCCGCGGCGCCGATGACGTTGACGATCACGCCGGTTCCGCGGGCCTTCATTTGCGCGTAAATCACGCGGCAGAACGAGATGTAGCCGAAGACTTTCAGGTCCCAGGCTTGGCGCCATGTCTCGTCATCGACCGACAGCACGTCGCCGGGAGGAATTGCGCCGGCGTTGTTGACCAGGATGTCGATCTCGCCCGCCTCCGCCGCGACCTGCCGGACCGTTGCGTCGCGGGACAGATCCGCCGGGATGGTGCGGACGTTGACCTGGCGTTTGGCGCGGATCGCGGCAGCGGTCTCGTCCAGCAGTGTCGCGTCGCGCGCGACCAGGATGAGGTTGCAGCCTTCCTCAGCCAGCACGTCCGCGGTTGCTCGGCCGATGCCTTTCGAGCCGCCGGTGATCAGGACCGTCTTGCCGGTTAGTTGCAGATCCATGTGCTATCCTTTTGCCGCCCGGCAGGCATCGCCGAAAGCGCTGAAGATGGCAAGGCTGTGCGGGTTGGCGGCATAGGACCACTCGGGATGCCATTGCAGGCCCAGTACAAATCCGGGCGCGTCCGGCATTGAAACGGCCTCGATGGTGCCGTCAGGCGCGCTGGCTTCGGCGACCAGTCCGGGGGCAAGGCGATCGATCGCCTGGCCGTGGATGGAGTTGACGATGATGATGGCTGTGCCGAGGATTTTTTCCAGTTGGCCGGTGACCGCGACCGGATGCTTGGGGCCGTAACGAACCTCCAGTTCCCCCGCACCGCCGCGATGGTCCAGCCGCCCGTCGCGGCTATGCACGCGCTGGATCAGCGTGCCGCCGAGGGCCACGTTCAGCTCCTGGATGCCGCGGCAGATCGCCAGCAGCGGTATGCCGCGGGCGATGGCGGCGCGGATCAGCGGCAGGGTGGTGCGGTCACGCTCCAGGTCATGGAAATCGGGGGTTTCCGACTCGCCGCCTTCGTAATGGTCCGGGTGCACGTTGCTCGGGCTGCCAGGGACCAGCAGGCCATCGATGCTGTCGAGCAGCCCCAGCATGCGCTCCCCGAGCGGCGGGATCAGCACCGGCAGGGCACCCACCGCGTTCAGCACGGCCTCCGCATATCGTGCCGGAGTCCGGTGGATCGGCATACGATCGTCGGTTTTCAGGCAGACGGGTATTCCCACGATCATCAACGGAACCTATCGGCTATGACGGCCCCCAGCATGCCACAAGCCATCAGCGCCGCCATCCCGCGCGGCGTGCCGTCCGTCAGCCAGCCGGCCAGAATCCCGGCCAGAGCGCCGAGGCTGTATTGCAGCGTGCCCAGCAACGCCGCCGCGCTGCCGGCGTGCGCGGCGTGGCGGGACATCGCCCCCGCCGTGGTGTTCGCGCTGGTGAAACCCTGGCTGCCGATGACCAGCACCGGCGGCGCCGCCACCGCCCACAGCACGTGCACCCGGGCGAACGCCACCGCCACCAGGGTGATGGTGCCGCCCAGGCCGATCAGCGGGATCGCCGTCAGCATGCGCGACAGCCCGAAGCGCGGCAGCAGCATCGCGTTCAGTTGCGAGCACGCCACCATCGCGCAGGCGCAGAGCCCGAAGATCAGCGCGAACCCGGACGGGCTGAGGCCGAACCCGTCCTCGAACACCGGGGCGCAGCCGGCGAGGTAGGCGAACAGACAGAACGTGCCGCCTCCGCCCATGGCGGCGTGGGTGAGAAAGCTTCTCTCCCGCAGGATCGTCCAGTAGCGTGTTGCCTGGCCGCCGAAGCCGAGGCGGACCCGGCGGCCGCCCGGCAAAGTCTCCGGCAGCAGCGTCCAGGCCATCAGCACGCAGACCGCGCCGTAGGCGGTCAGCACCCAGAACATCACCCGCCATTGCGCCACCAGCAGGATCGCGCCGCCCATACTCGGCGCGAGGATCGGCGCCAGGCCCATGATCAGCACCAGGCGGGACATCATGATCGCGGCTTGTTCGCCGTCGGCGAGGTCGCGGACCGTGGCGCGGGCGATCACCATGCCGGCGGAGGCGCCGAATGCGGCAATGGTGCGGAAGACGGCCAGCGCGGTGAGGCTGGGGGCGAGGGCGCAGCCGATGTTGCCCAGGGTGAACAAGGCGAAGCCCGCGATCAGCGGCGGGCGGCGGCCGTAGCGGTCGGACAGGCTGCCCTGGGTCATCTGGCCGAGGGCGAGGCCGGCGAACCAGGTTGCGAGGGTGAGCTGCGCGGTGCCGGGCGCGGTGCCAAAGGCGGCTTCGACGGCGGGGAAGGCGGGGAGGTAGAGGTCGGTTGCCGCCGGGCCGACGGCGATGAACAGGCCGAGCAGGGTGGGCAGCCAACTGGGGTGGGCGCGGGTGGTGGTGAGGCTGCTCATGGATGGGGAGGGGGCGCCGATGCGTGGGGTGGCAGGAGGTTGGTTGGTTTCCCCGTCGTTTTCGGCAGGTGGCGGGAAAAGGCGGGACGGGTCAAGGGGAGGGACGCGAGTCTCGCGTTGACACGGGAGGGGGTTTGGCTTTAGTCCCCGCTTCCCGGTTCGGAGGGGTGCCCGAGAGGCTAAAGGGGGCGGACTGTAAATCCGCTGGCGTGCGCCTACGTTGGTTCGAATCCAACCCCCTCCACCAGGCTGTATCCCGACAATTAGCGGCGTTTGTTGACCCACCTGGACTGGTTAGCTGGCCGGCTGCTGGTCTCTCAAAGCTGACCGCGAATACCAGGATATGAGCGGAGTCCCTCTCACGAACAAAGCGTGTACAAATTACCGCCTACGCGGTTCGCGATCATCCCAAGGAGCTTGACGAGCAGCCGTTCAAGAGTTCATTCCAGAATGATAAATTCTTAGTCCGATTCGGGTGCGTATATATGGAGACCAGCTTGAAGCGCCTCACCGTGTTGCAACCGACGCTTGAATCGACTCTTGGCCTCTCCGACTGGATCGGACAGGTCCGTCTCGGCGATGCATACGATCTGTTTGACCAGCTCCCGGCGGAGTCTATCGATCTCGTTATCACATCTCCTCCCTATTGGGGCCATCGCGAGTACGGACTTGAGCATAATTGGGATTTGTTTAACAACATAGCCACGATTAAGCGCGATTTTGCGGTCAGATCGCCTGGCTATGCGTCGTATAGATCCCAGAATGGTGTACTTGGACTTGAACCATATCCTGAGTGGTACGTACAGCACCTATCTGAGATCCTCATGAAAGCATGGCGATGCCTGAAACCGAGCGGGTCCATGTGGATCAACATCGGAGACACCTATTTCGCCCGGTGGGCTAGCATACGCGAAAACGGCCGCCAGGGTTTGGCTGACGAAGGGCGCTTGCGCCGAAAGACCCCGATGGGCGGGTTCCGCCAGGAGAAGCAGCTGCTTCTTATACCGTCCCGCTTCGCCATCGCGATGCAGGACTCAGATTGGATACTGCGCAACGACTTGATCTGGTTCAAACCGAACGCTACTCCCAGGCCCGAAGGCGACCGGCTAAAAATGACACACGAACACCTGTTTCATTTCGTTAAAAAACCGAAAGACGGGCGCGCGACCTATTTCTATGACGCCCGCGCGACAGAACCGAGGCAGGCCGACGTAGTTACGGTCAACGTCGCTCCGGGTGAGGAAGGTCATACGGCTACTTTTCCAAGAAATCTCATTATTCCTCGTATATTGTCCTCGTCACCGCCCGGTGGTGTTGTCCTCGACCCGTTCTGCGGCACTGGGCGCGCCCTGGAGATCGCCCAGGAATTCGGTCGTCGAAGTGTTGGCTTTGAAAAATTCTCCGGGTTCCAAAAGGGTGCCCAAATTAAGGTGGATGTGATGGCTCGGACGGCAAAAAAAGAGGCGCGGGACACAGGTAACTATATAAGCGAGTGGTTTGGCAGGCGAATATATCCCGTTGTGCGGCTCAACGGAACGACCGGCATCGCCGGTGTAAACAAGGATATGTGCCCGTTCCTTAGCGATATGCTGTCAACAAAAACTGATTGTTGGAAGGCTGCAAACTCAAGAGGTGTTTGCACGATTAGCGCCGTAAGCAACGGTCTCCGTCAGGACTGGCTGGCGTGTCCTCATCGGGTAATTCACACCTCCATTGTGAAGGAGAGCTGTGCCAAGATATTTGGTGCCGATGGTGCTGGTAAGTTCCCAGTCCCTGTCTCAGCTCTGGCGGATCAATCCAAACTCGAGATTCTCAAGAGGGAAGTGCGGGAAACCGGCCGGGGCTTCATTTTTTTCCAGGACAGATTGGGCGGCGAAATTTCGTTAAGCGGGACTACCAAAAGTCCCGAGATGTCGTTTGATGTCACGATCGTCGAAGTCCTGCAAAATGCGAACGGGAAATTTGGCTTGGGTCGCTACGGCATTATGGAAGTCCAGACAATGGATTTCCACGGCAGCTACAAAGGTGCGGTTTCCGCACTCAATAATGCCCTGGATCTCCATGGCGACGATTTTCCCGCGACTCTGCAGCAGAATCCGTCCTGGGCAGGACGAGGCGTTGAGGGTCCTAACATAGCGAATGTGTTCAAACGGACTTTTTATCAGATGCTTGTTAAGTTTCAGCTGTCTGGTGGAGGCGCCGCGGCTGGAACCGTTTTGGCTCTGCCCCGTGCGGTGTGGGATAGCTGGCAACCATTTCTCGGGGCTCCGAAGCTTTTGTCTACAGACAGCGATTTTAGCGTTCTGGAGGGGGCCCCGGCAAGTTCCCTGAACGCCTTTATTTGCGTGTTCGATATAGACAATTCGACCGGGCCTGCCAGGCCGGACGAGACTGGCGTAGCAGGGGCACGGGACATCTCGCCCGTGCGAATCGAAACCTTTATTCGCGTTGATCCCGAGACGCTCTCGCGATACGCGTTCACGGAAGTCCCTCGTGAAATTCTGAGCTCGATTGCCGGTACCGACCATATCATGCTAAGCATCCGGAGTCGGCTTGCTCGGTGGTGGCCGGAGATTGCGCTTGCCTCTGAGGACGGCGATCCCAGCGATGCCCGCAGTTCGCCCCGAACGAAGAAGCCACGTTCTGCCCTGAGAGACGGTTGATGCTCATAGCCGACGCGGGCGGTCGCCTCACGCTGCTCGCCTCATCGGCATGAATGACCACATTCCTTAAAGGATTTGGCCTTAAAGGATTTGGAACGCATACGACCGTATCCGCCGCCGCGCCTGACCGAGGCCGCGATATAGGCGGCCGAGGCGGGGTCGAAGCAAACGCGGTCGTTCAACTGCCGACGCCGGAAACCATGGCAACCGCCCGGCCTGAAGCAGCCCACCAAACCGCGCCCCATGCGGCGGTTTCTGTGTCTCAATACTGCTTCGTATGCCGAACCGCATCCGTCAGCCACCCGGCCGCGCCGATGACGGCGGAGATGGCGAGGACTGTGAGGAAGAAGGTTAGCATCGGGGTCTCCATATGCCCGCGTCGGCAGGGAGGGCTTTGAATCTGTGCATTCTTTGCACGCCTTCGCACCTGCAACATGGGCCTCAACCGAGGCGCCTTCAAGCAACACACATCTGCTATTCGCCAGGCTGGCGACTCCCCCGGCCGCTTCGCCGCCGGCACCGCCCCAATAGCTCGGCTTGGCGGAGCGGCGCGTGCCCTCGGACCCACCCAAGCCCTCACACCATCGGCGCCAGCTCCGGCCCCAGCCGGATCTGCTCATACGCCGGCGCGAACAAATCCGGCATCGCCTGCTCCCGCAGCATATACCCGCGGCCCCAGATCGTGCCGATGATCCCGTCCGCCCCTGCCCGGGCCAGCTTTTTTCGCAATTTGCATACAAAAACGTCGATGATCTTAACCTCCGGTTCATCCATCCCGCCGTAAAGATGGTTCAGGAACGCCTCCTTCGTCAGGACCATCCCCTTGCGCAGAACCAGCAGCTCCAGGATCGCATACTCCTTCCCGGTCAGGTGCACATCGCGGCCATCGACCGAGACCTCCCGGCTGTCCAGATTCAGCGCCAGCCGCCCCATCCGCACCGTCGGCTGGCTGAACCCCTTGCTGCGCCGGACGATCGCCTGCATCCGCGCCAGCAATTCCGCCTTGTCATACGGCTTGATGATGAAATCATCCGCCCCCAGACTAAGGGCCTTCACCCGCGCCTGCGGCATCGTCAGCCCCGACAGCACCAGAACCGGCGTGTCGTTGCGGGAAATCCGCATGCGCCGCACGACCTCCAGGCCCTCGATATCCGGCAGCGCCAGATCCAGGACAACGATGTCGTACTCATAATGGCGCAGCAGCTCGAGTGCGTCCTCACCGCCCTCGGTCAGGTCCGCCACCGCGCCGGCCGCTTTCAGCATCTGCATGATGGTCCGAGCCGCGACGGGATCGTCTTCAACGAGCAGGACGCGCATAGCCCCTCCTTAATCAAAAGTGAATCAATGAATACCACCATAGCGTGTCTTTTGCTATTTAATTTTCATCCTACACGGGTATTTCTCTCGGAATACAGACGTATTCGCGCGTTTAGATACAAATCAGGCACGAAATCCCGTATAAAGAGATGAAAGTATATAAATAATGTGTCCGAGTCTCGATGAACGAGTAATCGCTGCCAAAGCCCGCCTGCGCCGCCTGGAAACCGCTCACCACACGGGCGAAGTCACCAACCTTCTGGGTCTCCGCGTGGACATCGACGGCCTCACCAACGCCGCCGCCATTGCCGATCGGCTGGTGCTGGAGGCACGCGACGGGCGCAGCATTCCGGCGGAGGTCATCGGCTTCTCGGACGGTGCACTGCAGGCGATGGCGTTCGCTCCGCTGGACGGACTCGCGCACGGCGCCCGCGCCACACTGGTCAATCAGTACAGTGGCATGCTCGACGTCGCGCCCTCCTGGCTCGGCCGGGTGATCGACCCGCTCGGCGCGCCGCTCGACGGCAAAGGCATCCTGCTCGGCGGCGCAAAACTGCGCCCGACACGCGTGGCGCCGCCGGAGGCCACCTTGCGCGCCCGCCTCGGCCCCCGCATCGACCTCGGCGTGCGGGCGCTGAACTGTTTCGCGACCTGCCGGGAGGGCCAGCGCCTAGGCCTCTTCGCCGGGTCCGGCGTCGGCAAGTCCACCTTGCTGGCGATGCTGACCCGTGGCACCGCCTGCGATGTCGTGGTGCTCGCGCTTGTCGGCGAACGCGGACGCGAGGTGCGCGAGTTCATCGAGGACGACCTCGGGGAGAATGGCCTGGCGCGCGCCGTGGTCGTCGTCGCCACCTCCGACGCGCCGCCGCTGATGCGCCGGCAATGCGCCTACACCGCGATGACCATCGCCGAGCATTTCCGCGACGAGGGCAAATCCGTTCTCCTCCTCATGGACTCCATCACCCGCTTCTGCCTCGCCCTCCGGGAGATCGGCCTGTCCCTCGGCGAACCGCCGGCGACGCGCGGCTATCCGCCCGGGGTTTTCGCCGAACTGCCGCGCCTGCTGGAGCGCGCCGGCCCGGGCCTGCCGCTGCCGGACGGCCGCGCCGGCCAGATCACCGGGCTGTTCACCGTGCTGGTCGAGGGCGACGACCATAACGAGCCGGTGGCCGACGCGGTGCGCGGGATTCTCGACGGGCACATCGTGATGGACCGCCGCATCGCCGAGGGCGGCCGCTACCCGGCCATCGACGTGCTGCGCAGCCTGTCGCGCACCGCCGCCTCGATCCTGGACCCTGATGAAGCCGATATGGTGCGCCGGGCCCGCGCGGTCCTGGCGCTGCAGGCCGACATGGCCGACATGGTGCGGCTCGGCGCCTACCGCGCCGGCACCGACGCGGCGGTGGACGAGGCGCTGCGCCTGACACCGCTGATCGAGGACGTGCTGCGGCAGGCAAGGGACGAGACCACCGGGTTTGCCGACTCCTTCCAACGCCTGAAGCGCGCGCTGGGCGCCTAAGGCATGCCCCGCGACGCACTGAAGGCTCTGCACGAACTGCGCCGGCGGGAGGTCGATCGCCAGCGTCTGGAGCTGGCGGATTGCAGGGCGGTGGAGACCGAAGCCGCCGGGACGGTTCGCTCGATCGACGCGGCGATCGCGCGGGACCGGGACAGCGACGCCGCCCTGGCGGACCCGATGCTGTTTCGCGACATTTTCCTGGCGACCCGGCAGCATCTTTGGGCGGAACGGCAGCGCGCCGTGGTGGCGCTGGCCGAAGCGGAAGCACGCTCGGAGGCAGCGCGCGGGCGGCTTGCCGCGGCCCGGCTGGCGGCCGAGACGGTCGATCGCCTCATCCTCGAACGCACCGCCGCCGCCCGCGCCGAAGCCGATCGGCGGGCGCAACACGAACTGGATGACGTCGCTGGGCGGCGGCGAAAATACTGAGGCATCACGACAAGTTGCCGCCCGCGTACCCCCATTCGGGGGGGGCCGCTCTTAGATCTGCGGCTATGAATATGATGACCATGCCCAACCACACCAATTCGACACACCAGAGCATGCCGACCGTCCTCGTCGTCGAGGACGAGTTGATGGTGCGGATGCCGATCGCCGAATACCTTCGGGATTGCGGATACAACGTTCTGGAGGCAGGCGACGCCGCGGAGGCGATCGCGGCGGTTGGCGAAGCCGGCCCGGTCAACGTGGTGTTCAGCGACGTGCGCATGCCGGGCCGGATGGACGGCTTCGGCCTGGCGGAATGGTTCCGGGCGCATTACCCGGACGTGCCGGTTTTGTTGACCTCCGGTTATAATGCCAGCCGCGGCGTTGCGATCAAGGTTCCCGGCGTGAAGCTTATCGATAAGCCGTACTCGCAACTCCAGGTTGCCAGACGGATCGCCGCCCTGCTGGAACGCTAGGTCCGGGGCTGCCTGAGGCGTTCCGCCTTACCATCTTTTCCGGACTGGTGCTCCGCGCTTCGCGGGTCGTTTCCGGCGAGTGTGGACACACGCACGGGAATGACGGTAAGTGCGCGCGCCGCATTATCACGGGTCTTTGAAACTTGCGCGACAGCCCCGGGCAGAACTTTCATCAATTTGGCGGATGTCGGACACGATTAAAACACTTGGCTCAGCTTTAACGCTGTGGCAACAAAGCGTGCGGCTTTCGCACGCTTTTTAATCATCAGGCCCAGAATCAGCTCTTTATGATGTCCGATCGCAGCCGGACTACCGGCCAGCCAAGTCCTGCTCCAGGGTGGCAAACGTCTGTCATCAGCATGCTCGTGCTGGCGGCCGTGCTCGGGGTGGTGATGTTCATTGCCCTGCGGTCGCCGCTGAAGGACGACATCGCCTGGCTGTTGTATGTCGCGCGGCGCTGGATGGCTGGGCGGGAGCTTTACGTCGATGTCGTCGAGGTCAACCCGCCGCTGATCGTCTGGATTTCAGCGGTGCCGCTGGAAATCGCCCGCTGGCTCGACGGGCCGCCGCAGTTCACTGCGATTCCGGTGTTCGTCGCCGCGGTGCTCGGGTGCGCATGGTGGACCGCGGAGCTGTTGCGCGACAGGGGCGGGATCTTCGCCGCCCGGCTGCCGGTTTTCGCGGTCATTGGCTCGCTGTTGCTGCTGTTGCCGGCGGCCGATCTGGGGCAGCGGGAACACCTTTTGGTTGCCGCCTTTCTGCCCTACCTCGCAATCTTCGCCCGCTCGCTGGATGGCAAGCGTCCGTCGCTGACCGCCGCGCTTGCGGCCGGGGTCCTGGCCGGGTTGGGATGCGCGTTGAAGCCTCGCTATGCCGGGATGTTCGCGGTACTGGAATGCCTGGCGCTGGCATACGGATTAAGGCCGTGGCGGGCTTTGCCCCTGGCGGCCGGCACAACTCTGCTGGGTTATGCCGGGTTGGTGGCGATTGTCTGTCCGGCCTATCTGGGACGGGCCGTGCCGCTGGCTTTGGCTTTGTATGAGGCGACCGACGTTCCGTTCCTGGCACTGCTGCAAGCCAGCGCGGTGCTGCTCACCGGTCTGGCGGTGGCGATCTTCCTGTTGTGGCTGCGCCGCCGGAGCCTTCATGACTACAGCCTGATGCTAACTTTAGTGCTGTTTGCCGCGGTCAGCACGGTGATTTGTTTCGTCGATGGTAAGGACTGGTACTACCATCGTCTGCCGGCCATCGTAGCCACGGCCCTGGCGCTCGTATTGTGGGGCGTTACGGATCTGACGCACAAGCGTTCGGCGATCAGGCGGCTGCCGTTGGCGGCCGCCGGCCTCGCGGTCGCGGTATTCTGCGCGTCCGCAATCCAGCGGCTGGGACCCGAAGCCATTGATGCGGTCGAACCGCAAAAGACCACGGTCGATCGCCTGGAGCAGATCATCCGTGATGAGCATGCGCGGACTTATATCGCGTTCTCGGAGTGGATCGCCCTCGGCTTCCCGGTGGTGAACAACACGGGCGTAAGCTGGGCGTCGCGGTTCGATTCCATGTGGGCGCTGAAGGGGGAGATCTGGCGCGCCCGGTTCGATCCGGCGACCGACAAGGAATGGCCGATCGCGCGCTGGGTGGCGCATGATTTCATCGCGGGGTGCCCGGACGTTGCGGTGGTGGATACGCGTGAGACGACGAAGTACATCAAGGTGCTCAGTGCATCGGATCCCGCCTTCGCCCGGGCCTGGACGCGCTACCGGCCGATAGCGGCATTCGATGGGCTGGTGGTGTACCGCCGCCGCGCGGCAGGATGTCTAGACGTGTGGGTGGCGACCGAGGCGCGGCCCGCGTTGAAGGTCCGGTAGGCGCCCGGACCTTGCCGCACCGGCAGCCTATGCGTCGACCAGCGCGGGCGCGGTCGCCCGTTCGGCGTCGAGTGTCGCGGCCACGGCATGCACCACGGCGGCGATGCGGACCGTGGCCTGCACCTGTTCCGCTGTTATTCCGTGCTGGCGCACGGCGCGCTCATGGCTTTCCATGCACATGCCGCAGCCGTTGATGGCGGAGACGGCGAGCGACCACAGTTCGAAGGTCGCCTTGTCCACCCCGGGCTTGGCCATGACGTTCATCCGCAGCTTCGCCGGCAGCGACGGGTAGTCGCCGCCCACGAGGTGGGTAAAGCGGTAGTAGACGTTGTTCATCGCCATGATCGAGGCGGCGGCCTTGGCGGCATTCAGCGCCTCGGGCGACAGGCGGGGGCCGAATTCGGCGATGATCGCTTCGGTGACAACGGGACTGCGCGAGGCGAGGGCGGAGACGACGAACGCGCCGGCGCGCTGTTCCTCGGACAACACCGGTTCGGTCGCGAGGGAGCCGAGGTTCAGGCGGATGTCCTTCGCGTAGTCGGGGAGGGCGGATTTCAGGTGTTCGAGGGACATGGGAGGTCTTTCGGTATGACTGGCGGGCGAAAACGGATACTCACCGTCATGGCCGGGCTTGTCCCGGCCATCTGCGCATCCCCGTCGAAGCGTGGATGGCCGGGACACGCCCGGCGATGACGGTGAGGGTTTGGCCGGCTGATGACGGCAACGGCATGGTGGCCCGCCGAGACGCAACGGGCCACCCTGGTTATGCGGAGGAAATCAAGCCGCGGGGCGCAGAACCTCTTCGCCCTTGTTCCAGTTGCACGGGCACAGTTCATCGGTCTGCAGCGCGTCGAGCACGCGCAGCACCTCGGCGGGGTTGCGGCCGACGGAAAGGTCGTTCACCGCGGCGTAGCGGATGATGCCCTCGGGATCGACCAGGAAGGTCGCGCGCAGCGCCACGCCTTCGGTTTTGTCCAGCACGCCCGTCGCCGTGGACAGTTCGCGCCGCACGTCCGCCAGCATCGGAATCTCCAGGCCACGCAGATCCTCGTGGTGCAGGCGCCAGTTCAGGTGGACGAACTCGCTGTCGATCGAAACGCCGTACACCACCGTGTCGCGGTCCGCGAAGTCGCCCGCCAGCTTGCTGAACGCAACGATTTCGGTCGGGCAAACGAACGTGAAATCCTTCGGCCAGAAAAATACCAGCTTCCACTTGCCGGCATCGGAGTCCGAGGTGATCTCGGTGAACGCGGTGTTCAGTTTCAGGCCATCCGGACCGCCCTTGACGGCTTTGACGGCAAACGAAGGAAACGTATCGCCAACAGTCAACATGTGAGGTTTCTCCAAGAGGATGATTGCTTGCCAGACAGTTGTGGCACAGCGTGTATGTTTGTGCCAATGGACGAAATTGGAGATTTTGATCGAGAAAGCCGATGACTCCGCTGCCCAGCCCGCAACAGCTCCGCTACCTCGTGGCACTCGCCGAGAGCCGCCATTTCGGCCGCGCCGCGCAAGCCTGCTCGGTCACCCAGTCCACCCTGTCGGCCGGCCTGCTGGCGCTGGAGCGGCAACTGGATACGCATATTCTCGATCGCGCCGCCGGGCGTCACGTGGTCTTCACGCCGCTGGGGCTGGAACTGGTGGAGCGCGCGCGCACCGCGCTGGCGTCGCTGGAGGCGGTGGCGGAAGCGGTCATGGCGGCGCGCGAGCCGATGGGCGGGCCGTTGCGGATGGGGGTCATCCCGACCATCGGCCCGTTCCTGCTGCCGCGGCTGATGCCGGCGTTGCGCCACGCCTTCCCCCGCCTCAAGCTCTACCTGCGCGAAGACACCACCGCGCAACTGGCCGATCGGCTGAGCACGAGCCGGCTGGATCTGCTGCTGCTGGCGCTGCCGTGCGATTGCTCGGGGGCGGAGGCGATGCCGGTGGCGCGCGATGCCTTCTTGGTGGCGCTGCCGCCCGGGCATCGTCTGGCGGGCGAGGCGGAGATTCCTGCCTCCGCCCTGACGACTGAGCGCCTGCTGCTGCTGGAGGACGGGCACTGCCTGCGCGACCAGGCGCTCGCGGTTTGCGGCCTGCTGGGGCGGGACCGCGGCGACCAGGACGGGTTTGCGGCCACCAGCCTGCATACGCTGGTGCAGATGGTGGCGAGCGGGCTGGGCGTGACCTTGCTGCCGCGCCTGGCGGTCGCGGCCGGCATCGCAGAGGACACCGGCGTGGTGCTGCGGCCGCTGGCGGGGGCGGGGGCCTGGCGGACGCTCGGGCTGGCATGGCGGCCGAACGCGCCGCGGGCGGCGGATTATCGGGCGCTGGCCTCGCATCTGGCTGAGATCTGCCGGGAGGCGCTGCTTTGACCAGGCCATCACGCAGGAACGATTTGCTTTCGGATGCCGCAAGCGCGCACTTCGCAGCTGGGTTTGGCCCGGGAGAGGCTCGATGAAGGCTTGGATTTTGGTCGCTTCGGTGCTGGCGGCGGGCGCGGCGATGCCGGCATTGGCACAGACCGAGACTTACGAGACGCCGCAATACGCGCCGGCGCAACCGTCCGTGCTTGATCCGAATTACGGGCTGCCGTCGTTCGGCATGCCGGGCTCCGAACTGCCTCAGCAGCGAACCCAGGCGCCGGAGCCGGTGGCGCCGGAGAAGCCGGACTTCTTCAAGTTTCAGACTGATTTTACCCTGCCCCAAGCCGCGGGTGCGACGGATTTCACTTTCCCGAAAGCCGCGGGCTCGACGGCGGGCGACACCCCTGCTGCCGCGACCATGGAGACGCCGCAGTATACTACGACGGAGGGTGGCACCACCGGCAGCGACACGATCGCCGACGACGATACGAAGTAGGCAGCGACCCCGTCGGCCAAATTCAGCAACGAGATCGGCCTGATCCGACCGGACAGGATCCCTATTTCGGCGCCTGCGGCCCCGTGCCGGCCGTGACATCGACAGGCCGGTGCGGATATATCGGCCAGTGAATGGCCTTGAACGGCAGCCCGCCGACACGACCGGCGGCATGCAGAAGCGACCAGGCGATCCCGCAGACCAGCAGGATCACGATGATTGTCTCCGCCGGCGAACCGGTGCGGCAGACCGGCAATCCCCAGGTTCGGCGCATGGGCCAGGCCAGCCTCAACCCGCGCGGGGTGAGCATGTCCGCCGCCAAATGCGACAGGTAGCCGATCGCCAGGGCGGACACCGCGCCTCGGCGGCTGCCCGCGTGTGCCAGCAGCGCGATCAGCACGACCACCGCCACCGCGGAATGGGTGATGCCGCGATGGCCCAGCACCGCTGCGATCACGGACGACACCGGCCGCGCCCGCCGGCCGACCCAGGATTGCGGATGGTCGATGTCCGGCAGCAGCGAGCCGGCGGCGGCCAGGCCGAGATAGACCGGATCTGCCGGCGACAGGTGCAGGACGGGCGCCGCCGCTATCCACGCCGCAAGGCCGACGATCACATGTGACCTTGCCATCATGAGGCGGAGCTACACGGGCTGCCTCGGCAAGGCAACGGCCGGACCTGCCGTTCGCGGCATCGGGTCTGCCAGAGTGCAACCTGAACGCATTCCGCGTGTTGTCGTCGGCACTCAAGGATCAAGTTTCGCTCACATCAGGGAGTTTGCCGCCGTGGATGGAATGGTCGAATCCGCTTCGCTGTCCGAACACCCGTACGCGGGTGAGAACACCGAACCCGTCATCCAGCCCCGGACCCGGGCGGGTATCGGCCGCTTCATCCTGCGGGAATCACCGCATATCGCCATGCTTCTGCTGGCGTTCGCCGGCATCAGCTTCCCGGTGCCGGCCAATTACTGGCTGATCGTGACGCCGATATTCGGGCTTATCAGCATTGTTTCCGGCTGGTCGCATTTCGCCAGCGCTCAGGCGAAGCTGCGCATGGTCTGCCTGCAGGCACTGAGCTGGAGCGCACTCGTTCTGGCGATCTACGCGCTTTACAACAACGGCTCGCAGGGTGTTCTGAACGCCAACGGTATTTCCCTGGCAATGATCACGCTGCTGGCGCTGGGCACCTTCCTCGCCGGCCTGCACGCTCATTCCTGGCGCACCTGCGTCGTCGGCATCATCCTGTTCATCACGGTTCCGGCGCTCGGCTGGATCGACCAGGTCTCGATCCTTCTGGTTGTCGGCGCGCTGCTGATCGTGGCTGTGGCCGCCGGGACCTGGTTCATTTCCGAGCGCAACGCGGCGGAAGTCTAACTCCGGCTGCGTTGGCGCGGGATTCTTTGGTGGCCGGAACGGGCGGAGCGTGACACGGTGCGGCCGCCATGCTCCGTCTTACCGAACTGAAGCTACCGCTCGACCATCCGCCCGAGGCTTTGCGCGGCGCCATTCTGGTTCGGCTGGGAGTCGCGGCGGAGGATCTTCTGTCCTTCACGGTGGTCCGCCGCGGTTATGACGCACGGCGGCGGTCCGCGATAAGCCTGGTGTATGCGGTGGATGCGTCGCTGCGGGACGAGGCCGCCGCGTTGGCCCACTGCGCCGGCAATCCGCGGGTCAACCCGGCGCCCGGCACGCAGTATCGCCTCCCTTTTCATGTGGACTTTCCGCCGGAGCGGCCGGTGGTCGTCGGCACCGGTCCGTGCGGTCTGATGGCGGCGCTGACCCTGGCGCAGATGGGGTTCCGGCCGCTGATCCTGGAACGCGGTAAGCTGGTCCGCGAACGCACCCGCGATACCTGGGGCCTGTGGCGCCGCGGCGTGCTCGACCCCGAATCAAACGTGCAGTTCGGCGAGGGCGGTGCCGGCACGTTCTCCGACGGCAAGCTGTATTCCGGCATCAAAGATCACCGCGGCCTCGGGCGGCGGGTGCTGACGGAGTTCGTCGAGGCGGGCGCGCCGGAGGAAATCCTGTGGGTCTCCAAGCCGCACATTGGCACTTTCCGGCTGGTCACGGTGGTGGAGGGCATCCGGGCGAAGATCGAGGCGCTTGGCGGCGAGTATCGCTTCGGCGCGCGGGTGGACGATGTTGTGTTGGACGGGCAGCGGCGGGTGCGCGGCGTGGTGCTCGCCGACGGGTCGGAGATCTCAGCGTCGGCGGTGGTGCTGGCGATCGGGCACAGCGCGCGGGACACGTTCGGGATGCTGCACCGGCGGGGGGTGCATATCGAGCCGAAGCCGTTCTCCGTCGGGGTGCGGATCGAGCATCCGCAATCTCTGATCGACCGCGCCCGGTTCGGCGGGTTCGCCGGGCATCCGCTGCTGGGCGCGGCGGACTACAAACTGGTGCACCATGCGAGCAACGGCCGTTCCGTCTATAGCTTTTGTATGTGCCCGGGAGGCCGGGTGGTCGCGGCGACGTCGGAGGCCGGGTGCGTCGCCACCAACGGCATGAGCCAGTATTCGCGCGCCGAGTTCAACGCCAATGCCGGGATCGTCTGCGGGATCACACCGGCGGACTATCCGGGCGATGCGCTGGCAGGAGTGGCGTATCAGCAGGAATGGGAGCGGCGCGCGTTCGAGGCCGGCGGTCGGTCGTATGCCGCCCCCGTGCAGACCGTCGGCGATCTGCTGGAGGGGCAGGCGTCGCGGGCGCTGGGGTCGGTTGTGCCGTCGTATAAGCCGGGAGTGGCGGTGGCGGATATGGCGGCGTGCCTGCCCGGGTTCGCGGTGGAGGCGATCCGGGAGGCTGTGGGGCGGTTTGCCCGGGAGATCCCCGGGTTCGCAATGCATGACGCCGTGCTGACGGGGGTGGAGACGCGGACGTCGTCGCCGATACGGATCGTCCGGGGCGCGGATGGGCACAGCGTGAACACGCCCGGGCTGTTTCCGGCGGGGGAGGGGGCCGGGTACGCCGGGGGGATTTTGTCGGCGGGGGTGGACGGGATTCGGGTGGCGGAGGCGGTGGCGTGCTGTTTGACCGGGGTTCCGGTGGTGGAGCGGATGACGCGGGGGGAGGGGGTTGGGGTTTATGGGTAGGGATAACAGAGTGCGGGATGAGGCCCCTCAATACGGCCCTCGTCTGATGTTTGTGGGAAATCAGATTGGCCCGTGGCGAATGGCCGTGAGCACGACCAACTCAGTCCGCACAGATCGAGCACGGTCAACAGCGATGCCGCTCGCGACTGCGAAGGCGTCCGGCAAGCCCAAACGGCTGCGCAGCACGGACTTAATGATCAAGCCACGTGTCAAAGCGCTGGCGCAATTTGGGGTGGTTGTCGTGCCAGAAACCGGAATCGATGCGAAGGGCGCCGTTTTGGTTGGCCGGGTTTGCCGGTGATATCGCCAGCAGATCGGGCGGCAGTCCGTCATTCAGCCCCTTGACCAGCCCGGAGTCGCCGCTTTGCCGCAGCAGGCGCGCCTCGATCGCCGGCATGCCCGTGAAGTACAGGAATTCCTCCGCCTGGCGCAGCGCGGCACTGCCCTTGGCGATCACCCAACTGTCCATCTCATACAGGCTGCCGGCGAACTGCAGCCCGAAGCTGCGGTGCCCGGTCTCCCCGGCGGTGGCGATCTGGCCGCTCGGCGCGCTGGTCATCAGCACATCGCCGGAGGCGAGGATCTTCGCCGCGTCCGGCTCGGACGACCACCAGACGATATACGGCTTGAGTTGGTCGAGCTTGCGGAAAGCGCGGTCCTGGCCGTCGGCCGAGGCCAGGGTCCGGTAGACATCGCCCGCCGCGACGCCGTCCGCCATCAGCGCGATCTCGAGGTTGCCGCGCACGCTTTTGCGCAGGCCGCGCTTGCCGGGATATTTCGCCACGTCCCAGAAATCCGTCCAGGACGGCGTTATCGGCAGCTTGTCCTTGTCCCAGGCCAGCGCGGTGTCGATGACGACCGCGCCCAGCCCGCAATCGCTGACCGCCTGCGGCGCGTAATGCTCCTTGCCGCCGATGGCGGACCAGTCGAGCTTCTCGAACAGGCCGCCGTCGCATCCCGCGGCGAGCTCGTCCGGGTCCACCATGATCAGATCCCAGCCGTTGCCGGGCGCCTTGAGGCGGGTGCGCAGGGCATCCAGCCCGCCCTCCCAGACCTGCTGCACGACATGCACCTGGGTGGCCGCGGTGAAGGGCTGCACATAAGCGGCCTGGATCGACCGCTGCAGCGAGTCGTCCCGGGTGACGATGGTCAGGTGGTCCGTGCCGGCTTGGGAAGGCGGGCTGGCCAGGAGGGGGGTGGCGGCCGATGGCGCGGCAAGGAGCACCATGGCGGCCAGGAGCGTGCGGGCGGGCATGAACAGTCTGATATCCGGCTTCCTGATGTCAGATAACGCTACAGGGCGCAGCCCTTTCGGGCAACGACCCCCCGTTAATTCCATCCGGGCAATTCGATCCGCGCGCCCCGGCGCTAACGGAATGTTAAGTTTTGCCCCGCATCATGCGGCTTTCCAGACGGAGAGACCGCCGATGCCTGCGACCGACCTGATTGCCGCCACCTTCCAGTTGCTGCACGCCGGAAGCTGGCTCCAGGCCGAGGCGTCGGCGCAGGCGGTCCGGGAGGCCGAACCCGGGGATGCACAGGGGGATTTACTGGCGGGGCTGGCCATCGCGGCGATGGGTGAAGCGGAGCGCGCCGCCCCGCTGCTCGCCGCGGCCGCCGCGGCCCGGCCGGAGGCGGAGCATCCCTGCCGGGAGCTCGCGCGGCTGCGGCTGCCCTTGCCGCGGGCGCTGGTGGCGCGGCAGTTCCGCGCCTGCCTCGATCTGGCGCCCGCCGACAGCCGCCTGCGCCGCGCCTTTGCCGGGTTCCTGCTGGAGGCGGACGACCCGGAAGCGGCGGAGGCGGTGCTGGGGGGCATGCCGGGGGATGCGGCGGCGCAGCATTTGAAGGGTATGGCACGGACGGAGCTGAACCGGTTCGCCTCGGCGATCAGCAGCTTCAAGATCGCGGTGGCGCTGAACCCGTCGGCGGCGGCGAGCTGGTCGAATCTCGGCATCGTGCTGAAGGTGGAAGGCGAATTCCAGAAGGCGATCATCGCGCATGACCGCGCGGTGGCGCTGGAGCCGGAGAACCCGCAATTCCGCGTCAACCGGGCGGTGGCGCTGCTGCAGGCCGGGGCGTGGGAACGGGCATGGCAGGATTACGAATACCGCATGGAATTGGCAGCGGTGCCGGGATTCGACCGGTCCCGCCTGCTGCCGACACTGGCGGGGGGCTTTCGACTGGCCGGCCGCACCGTGCTGGCGCTGCATGAGGAAGGCTTCGGCGACACGCTGCAATTCCTGCGCTACCTGCCGCTTCTGGCGGAACTCGGCGCACGGGTGATCGCCTGCGTGCCGCGGGAGCTTGTGCGGGTGATGGGCCTGGTCCCGGGAGTGGCCGAGGTGGTGACCGACGCCGCTGCGCTGCCGGCACATGATTATGTCTGCCCGATGTTCAGCCTGCCACGGGTCTTCAGCACCACCGTCGCGACCATCCCGCCGGTGCCGGATATGGCGTTCGATGGGGCGCTACCCCCTGCCCCGACCCCGGACCGTCATTTCCCGGCCTGTCCGGGCCACCTATTGCGGCAGGTGCCTGCGGAGGTGGCCCGGGCAAGCCGGGCCATGACGGCCGGCGTCAACCCGGGCGACGAGGCCGCTGTTATCGGCGAAGATGCGGTCGACGGCGACGCTGCCGATGCGGAAACGCCCCGGCAGCCGCCGGGTCCGCCGCGGCGCATCGGTCTCGTCTGGGCCGGGCAGGCCCGGCCCACCGCTCCCGGCTTCCGCACGCTCGATCGGCGGCGCAGCGCGGGGCTGGCGGCGTTCGCGCCGCTCGCGCAGCTGCCCGGCATGACCTTCGTCAGTCTGCAGGCGGGGCCGCCCGCGCGGCAGCCGGCACCCGAGGGGCTGGTGCTGGAGGACGCGATGCCCGGGGTGACCGATTTCCTCGACACCGCCGCGATCATCGCCACGCTGGACGCGGTGGTCAGCGTCGACACCAGCGTGGTGCATCTGGCCGGCCTGATGGGCAAGCCGGTGCTGCTGGCCGATCGCTACGACGGCTGCTGGCGCTGGCTGCACGGCCGCACCGACAGCCCATGGTACCCCCGTCTGCGCATTTTCCGTCAGGACAACCCCGGCGACTGGTCCGGTCCCATGGCGCGCATCGCCGCTGCGCTGGACGCGGGGACCGTGTTCAGCGAGATTGTCACCGAACTGGCTTGACCGGAGTGTCCATTGCCTGGAGACAGGCAGCTCCGGCCTGGCTCGGATGAATGGACGTTAACATGAAACGGTTTTTGCGAAGTCTCGACGGGGAGGCGGTCTGGCCGCCGCCGGTTTGGCTGATGCGGCAGGCGGGGCGCTACCTGCCTGAATACCGCAAGGTGCGCGCCGCGGTCCCCGATTTTGTCGCGCTGTGCGTCAACCCGGAACTGGCGACCGAGGTTACACTGCAGCCGATACGCCGCTACGGCTTCGATGCGGCGATCCTGTTCAGCGACATCCTGATGCTGCCCTGGGCGCTCGGGCACGGTCTGGAATTCAAGGAAGGCGAAGGCCCGGTATTGCCGCCGCTTCGCGATGAGGCGGCGGTCGCTGCCCTGGACCCGTCTCGCGTCATCGACCGGGTGCAGCCCATCATGGAGACGGTGCGCCGCATCCGCGCGGGCCTGCTGGCCGAGGGATTCGCCGACACCGCGCTGATCGGCTTTGCCGGCGCGCCGTTCACCGTCGCCTGCTACATGATCGAAGGCGGCGGATCGAAGGATTTTGCCAACGTCCGCACCATGGCGTACGGCCAGCCGGCGTTGTTCCAGCGGCTGATCGACACGCTGACGGATGCGACGATCGAGTATTTGTCGGCCCAGGTGCTCGCCGGGGCGGAAGCGCTCATGCTGTTCGATTCCTGGGCCGGCGTGCTGTCGGCCTTGCAGTTCCGGGCGCATGTGATCGCTCCGGCCGCGAAGATCGTCTCCGCACTTCGGGCGCGGCATCCGGGGGTCAAGCTCATCGGCTTTCCCCGCCTCGCCGGCGTCATGGTCGGCGAATACGGCGCCACCGGGGTGGACGGTGTCGGGATCGATACCGGCGCCGATATCGCCGTGGCGGCGGAGCTCTTGCCGGCGCATATCGCGGTGCAGGGGAACCTCGACCCCCTGGCGGTCGTTGCCGGTGGGGCGGCGTTGAAGACGGAGGCGGAGAGCATCCTGGACGCGATGCGCGGACGGCCGTTCATTTTCAACCTCGGCCATGGCATCGTGCCGCAGACGCCGCCGGAGCATGTCGCGGCGCTTTTGGAGATCGTGCGTGCCGGATAGTGCATTCGGACGATTTGAACGCAACTTCATCGCGGGCGACAGCCTGCCCTCCGCATTGCCGGAGACCGGCGGCGATCCGGACGTGCCGGCGTCCGGCCGCCGCCGACGGGTGGCGATCGTCCTGTTCAACCTGGGCGGTCCGGACTCGCCGGAGGCGATCCGGCCGTTCCTGCTGAACCTGTTCCAGGACCCGGCGATTCTGCGGGTACCGTTCTTCATCCGCCCGTTCCTCGCGCGGATGATCGCGAAAGCCCGGGTGCCGGGGGCGACGGCGAATTACGCCCTGCTGGGGGGCAAGTCTCCGCTGCTGGGGCTGACCCGGGAGCAGGCGTCGGCGCTGGAGGCGGCGCTGCCGGAGCTGGATGCGAAATGCTTCATCGCCATGCGCTACTGGCATCCGTTCAGCCTGGAGACGGCGCTGGCGGTGAAGGCGTGGGACCCGGACGAGATCGTCCTGCTGCCGCTGTATCCGCATTTCTCCACCACGACGACCGGGAGTTCGGTGGCGGCGTGGCGGGAGGCGTCGCTGAAGGCCCGGCTGCTGGTGAAGTCGACGATGCTGTGCTGCTACCCGACGGATGACGGGTATATCAAGGCGACGACGGCGCTGGTGAAGGCGTCTTACGCGCGTGCGCGGGCGGAGCTGGATCCGGCGGTGCCGCTGCGGGTGCTGTTTTCGGCGCACGGGCTGCCGGAGATCATCATCAAGAACGGCGATCCGTATCAGTGGCAGGTGGAGCAGACCGTCGGCGCGGTGGTGGCGGCGTGGGGTTCGGAGGTGGATTGGAGCGTCTGCTACCAGTCGCGGGCGACGCCGCAGAAATGGATCGATCCGTCGACGGAGTCCGAGATCGAGCGGGCGGCGAAGGACAAGACGGCTGTCCTGGTGGTGCCGATCGCTTTTGTGTCGGAACATACCGAGACGCTGGTGGAGCTGGATGTGGAGTACCGGGACCTGGCGGTCGAGCTGGGGGTGCCGGGGTATTTCCGGGTGCCGACGCAGAACTCGGATGCCGGGTTTATCGCGTCGCTGGGGGATCTGGTGCGGCGGACGCTGGAGGGCGGGTCGGGGCTGTGCAGCCAGTCGGGGGGGCGGATTTGCGCTGACCCGTTCGGGGATTGCCCGTTCCGGGTGGCGGGGTTGGGGTAGGGTTGATGCGGGTAGCGGATTTACGGTAGCAACCGATTACTTCCACTGCGCCAAGAAGCCTATTCCCGGGCGGAAAGCGTTAGAATTAAGGAATGAAGAAGCTTCAAATAGGAGCGCTTATTTCGTCCATGCGCACAAGCCGGGAGGCGGTGGTTTCCTTCTTCGAGAGGAGGCCGGCGTAAGGCATGGCTCAGGCATCGGGCGGAGTGGCTCGCCCGCTACAATGCGATGCGGGAAGCGGCCCTCACGGACGCCCAGGAGCGGCTCCGCGCCAGGATTTCCGCCATAGGCATTCCCATCAGGCTCTCGTTGATTGACGAAGCGGCATTGCAGGCATGGGAAGAGCAATGGAGGCCCCGCTCCGGCCGGCCCGGCGGATGGAATTGGCGCGAGCAACGGCTTGCTTTACGTTCAACCCTCAACCGCTTCGAGGTGGCGCTCTGGAGCGGCCCTGTTCTCTGCGGGCTGGCAATCGGGAAGCCGTCAAAGGGGCCAAGTCACCTGGCGTTGCAGCTCCTGGAGGGAAACCCGGCCGAGAGCCACCCGCTCAAGGGATTCGTGGCGGAATGCGCGGTAGAAGCGGGTATCAGCTACGGGCGGTTGCTCGAGAAAGCGGAGATCCGGCTCCTTCGGCCTCTTCCGGCGGCGCTCCTGACATATCGGCGACTCGGATTTAAGGTTGAGCCGGAGAGCCCGGAGCCCCCATATTGCTTCTTGGAGATATGAGCCGATGGCAGCGAAGAGCATAACGATGGGGTTTATGGCGGCACGGCCTCGTTTGGAGGCCCCGTCTCGCCATGCGTTACTTGTGGCAGGCTTTCGAGCCAAGCTTGCCGGTAGGAAAGGCCCCCTCGATAGCATCCCGGCCGAACAGCTCGAGCAAGCCCGCAAGGAATTCCGGGAGCTTCCCGAGGTGGCGGGCGAGCCGCTACCGGCCCCGAAGCGCGGTTAGGCTGGCCTACATCGTGCTCGGGAGGCTTCGGGCATCATGAGCTTTGAAACCTATTGGCTGGTCATCGCTCCGGCGGCCATACTCGGCCTGTCGGGTATCGCATGGGCGGGTTTGTGGCTCACGCGCAGCCACTGTCACGCTCCGGCAAAGCCGCTGCGGTAACGCAGGCAGCGAAACGGGAGGGCGGGTCGGGGTTGTGCTGATCCGTTTGGAGATTACCCGTTCCGGGTGGCGGGGTTGGGGTGAGACTTGCGGCTAGTACCTGATTTTGGTATTTTGGTCATGGAGGGCATGATCATGGGCAAGAGCACGTCTGTCAGCCTGGGCGAGCATTTTACCGGGTTTATTGAGGAGCAGGTTGCCGGGGGCCGGTATGGCAACGCGAGCGATGTCGTTCGCGCGGGCCTGCGGCTGCTGGAGGACCAGGAGACGAAGCTGGCGGCGCTGCGGGCGGCTTTGATCGAGGGTGAAGAGAGCGGCGAGCCGGAGGCATTCGATTTTGAGGCGTTTATTGCTCGCAAGCGCGGGGCTGGAACGTCGGGGGAGTGAGCGGTTACCGGGTTCCGCCTCGGGCGCAGGCGGACCTTGAGGACATCTGGGATTGCACGGTTGATCGCTGGGGCGGCGGACAGGCGGAGCGGTATGTCCGGGACATTTATCTGGCGGTTGAGAGCTTGGTGGCTACGCCCGGTCTTGCCCGTTCGTGCGACGACATCCGGCGGGGATATTGGAAGTATCCGGTTGGGTCGCATATGATTTTCTTCACGCGGTATTCTTACCGGATTGATGTCGTTCGGATTTTGCACAGCCGGATGGATTTCGAACGGCGTCTTTAGGGCGCCGGGCGACCCGGAGATAGTGGTTCCTGTGCACGCTTCGGGGTAGGCTACCAACATATCTTGACACTGATCCAGTCAGCCCCCCGTTTCGTCCGGTCGGCGGGGCGTTGTAATATCGAAAAGGGATTGCGTGGCCAGGAAGGTCGATGGCGTGTTTTACCGTTGTTGGTGCGACAGCGGCCGAGGCGCCGACCGCGGCAGCCGCGGTGGAAGCGGCTAAAGCCGCGTTCGCCCGTCAGGACTATAAGTCTGGCATCCCACTCGTTCGCCGTTGGGCCGAAAATGGTAACGCAGCAGCGCAGTATCTGATGCGGGAAGCAGCGTTAGGGAACTACGGCGGTCCCCGGAATGAAGCGGAGGCCCTGCGCTGGTATCGAAAGGCTGCCCATCTTGAAAATGCCGACGCAGCTCGCGCGGCGGCAACGGTCTTGAGGGCTCTGCCGTTGCGCTAGGCACGCAACAGGCACAAACCAACGCCGCCGCTGGTATGTCACTGAGTTGAAACCGGTGTGCCTTTGTCAATCGTCGCCATCAGATGTAGCTCTGGCAGGAGGTTGGGAGCGTCGGTATGGGGCTTTGACGTGATGGACAGCACCCAATGTTTCTGACCGAACTCCGCTCGAAACATGTGCTGCGTCGATCTGCCATCCGGTTCTGACCGTTCCAAAGAGGGCGTTACGGTAACGCCTTCGCCGCTTAGCTTATTCAGCAACATCTGCTGCACTGATCTCAGATCACCCGACAGAGCGATCACCTGACACGCTCCACTATCATAAGACACCAGTGAATGTTTGCCTGACGCCGTGCTGGCACCGAATACCTGACCAGAGCTAATCGCGCCCAAAAACGATGCAGCTTGAGGCTCAGGAACTGGCGGAAGATGGTGCGAGGCGATCCAATCTCGTAATGCCACTGTGTCCCCTGTGAAACGCATACAGGTTTGGAAAAGTCCGACGACCTGTGGTGTATCTGGGTCGGGCGCGGTCACTTGCGCACCTGCCGGAGCGGCGCCCCATAGAAGTAAGCCCACGGTTGCACGGAGACAGGTCGACCGAAAGCGGCTGGCTCGGGCGGCGGCGAAGGTCATCACGATATTGCACATAACCGTTGTTTGCCTGATCGGCAATGAGTGGTCAACGGGCAGTGTTAGCCGCGTCTGTATCGGCTCGTATGCCGGAGCCAATAATGCCTTGAACGCTTGCACACTGCATGAAAGCCCGTCTAACTCCGTTCAACGAATGTTTAACCGCTGCGCGTTTTAGTTGCGGCAGCGCTAATTCTTATCCATGGCAGGAACACTTCGCCACCAAATTGCCGGAAGTTCCGTCGCTGCTACTCGACCCCTCATGTGTGGATAGCGTCTCGACCCATGCACCGGATTGGGGCATCCGTCGAAGGCCCGGGCTCAACCCGCACTGGCCGGCAGAAACTCAAACGGGTCATGCGCCGCAACCCCAAGCACCCGGAAATGCCGCAGAGTCCGCGTCAGCACGCTAAACCCCCGAAGCTGCGCGGTCGCCGCAATCGTCAGATCAGCCAATTCCGGAGCATGCCCCGCCCCGCGCGCCTGATCGGCCAGCCGACCCACCAACCGCGCCACCGGAACGTCCAGCGGCAAAACTCGCGCACTATACAGATGCAGCACCGTCTCCAGCCACCCATCCAGCCGATCGGCCTTCCGAGAGGCACCCTCGCGCCGGGCCTTGGCGATCCCGTCCTCGATCTCCGCGACGGTAACCACCGAGAGAAATAGATGCCCGCTGTTCCGGTCCATCCAATCCATCAGCGCCGGCGCCGCCCTGGCTTTGGTGGGTGCCCCGGCCGACAGCACGTTGGTGTCGACCAGGTACACGCCGCTACAGATCCGCCTCGCGCAACGAGCCGGAGTTCCGCTCCGGCAGGTCGCCCGGTTCGAGCGGCGCCTCCATCAGCAGGCGGCCGAACGAGGGCACCCGGGACAGGCGTTGCCACTCCTCGAAACTCAGCACGACAGCCTCCTTCCGGCCGCGCCGGGTGATGATCGAGGGTTGCCCATGCCGAGCGTCGTCGATGACCTTGGACAAAGTCGCCTTGGCGTCGCGGAGCTGGATTTCAATCATGGGATCACCCGGTGACTACTGTAGTCATCATAAGGCTTATAGGCATGGAATGCAAACCCGGCAGCTCGGGCTCGACAACCTTCCTCGATCCTCGCAGGGATTGTGGCACCGATGATCCGGAGCGATATCAATGCGCTGACGTCGTTTGGGATCCGGTTGCTGGCCGGCTTAGATTTCTTGTGGCTGGCCTACATCCAGCTCGGGAGGATTCGGCTATCGCCCCGGGCGCAGGCGGATCTGGAAGTTCGCTCCAAAGGTGATCGAGACGCCGCTAAAGGCATTCGCTTCGGCGATAATCCGACCGCGAGACAATCTGCCGCGACACGCTCACCCCCGGGCAGTGAACCCGTGCCGGAGGTCGTGTAAGTCCCCGAAACGAACGATCCGGGTGTCATATGTGATGAGAGGGCAGGCTCGTTCGATCGCCGTTGCGATGAGCAGGCGGTCGGCCCGGTCTCGGCGCTCAAGAGGGTCCAGCCGATAGGAACGCAACGCAGCGCGGTGGCCCAAAGGCAAGATTTCAACACCGGGCCGATCGGCGAAGCGCTCGATCCAGTCGTCAAGCGGACGAACCAACTCTATCCGACCGTAGTAGACCGATTGTGCGATCTCCCAAACGGTGATCGCGCTGATCAGCACGGTGCCGCCGTCCCGCCAGCAGGCTTCGATCAGGCCGAGAGTCTCCGGGCGCAACCGAGCAACCTTCCAGCCACAAAGCGATATGCGTGTCAAACAGGATCTCGTCCGTCAATGCTCCAACTCGCGACCGGTTTCGGCATCAGCCGGTTCATCAAAAGCCGGAGCGGTCAGGTCGACCCCGTCGCGAACGCGAACGGATCCCGGCTGGTGGGCGAATAAGGTTCCCGTTCGCGCATTCTGGTCGAGCAGGCGGCGCATGGCCATGGCGCCAGCCTCGGTCTTGTTCCCCTGTTTCAGCCGCTCGGCCGCCGCCTCGATCAAAGCGACGACATCGGGACGATTGATCGTAACCACCGCCACCACATGACCCTCCTGATCATTAAGGCTAATGATGAGATCATTCGCCCCGAACGGCGACCTCGCATCGGTCTGGCCGCGGACGTCTTTCCTCGGATGATCGCCTATCGCATCGACGAAACAGCATGTGAAAACCAGCGCGAAGATGCCCGCTGCCTTTGCGGCACTCTGCCCGATTCCCCTACGGCGGCTCCGGCATCAACGCTTGGCGACCGGGCCGCGAAGGAGGCGGCTGAACCGGCCCGATTCCGGGTCGGGACGGGCCATTTTGCAGCCTCTCGTTGTCATGAACCCGCGCCAGCCTCGAGCCTACCCCCCGACAGCCGCCCGCTGCCGCAGGCGGGTGTGGTTGGCGGCCTGGCGCAGCAACCCGGGGAACCAGCTCGCCGCCAGGGTCGCCGCGGCCTGCGTCAGGCCGCCCATGCCGGCATGGTGCAGCCATCCCGCCAGCCGCATCTGCGGCGCCAGTGTCCGCAACAGATCGCGTTGATAGGCAGCCGAATCACCGCCCGACAGCCATGCCTCGGCCGCGGCGCGCCCGCTATGAGTCGCGATCGCCATGCCGTCGCCGGTCAAAGACGGGATGACCGCCGCCTGGTCGCCCAGCCGGAACAAGCCGTTCGCCGGAGCCGCGGGCGCCTGATACCCGTACGGAATCCCGGCCACCGCCAGCGGACGCGGCAGCAACGGCGCGGCCCCCGCCAGCATCGCCGCGAACCGCCGGCTGGTCGCTTCGATGGCGGCCAGCAGCCCGGCCCAGCCGCCGCCGCAGGCGTGAAACTCCAGGCGGCGGACGGCGATGCACAGCACCGCGCGGCCATCCTCCACCGGCTGCAGCCCGGCATAGCCGCCCGGAAACAACGTCAACTCGGTCGTGCCGTCCAGCTCCCGCGCCCGCTCGGAGCGGAGCGACAAATACATCTTCATCCCGATGGCACCGCCGCCGGGGCGAGGGCGGGGCAGGTCGCGCAAATCGTGCTTGCCCGTCGCCAGGAACACGGTCTCGGTCATCCATGCCGCGCCCGCATCGTCGGTCGCCGTCCACAAGCCGTCCTCGAACCCGATGCGGCGGATGCTGCGGCCGGCGCGAAGCTCGGCGCCCGCCGCCTGCGCCCGCCGCAGCAGCGCGTCGTCCAGCACGCGGCGGGACAGGCTCATCGCCGGGAACGGCAGCGCAGCCTCGGCGACGCGCTCGCCATGGATCAGCCGGACCCGGCGGATCGCCGCGCCCCCCAGCGCCGCCGGATCGACCCCGAGGCCGCCCAGCCGCTGGATCGTGTCGGCGCTGAGGAAATCGCCGCATACCTTGTCAGTCGGCCCGGTGGTCCGCTCGATCAGATTGGGCTGATGCCCGGCGCGCGCCAGGGTGATCGCGGCGGCGCAGCCAGCCGGGCCAGCGCCGATGATCAGCGGCTGGCGACGCATAGCCGGAACGGAAAATACCAGGCGATCTCCGCCTGTTCAGAAGTGATCCCGGCCTGTTGCAGATACGCTTCCCAGTCCGCGCGGACGAACGAGCGAGCGACGGAGATCTGCCCGTCCTCGCGGATGAAGCGGTGCCAGAACATCAGCCGCGCCAGGATCGGGAAGCCGTAATACGCTATAATGCTGCGCTCAACGTCGCCGATGAACCAGCCGCGCCCGGCATTGGCGCGCAGCCAGACGAGGAATTCCACCACCTGCTCGTCGGTCAAATGGTGGGTGAACTGCGAGCAGATGATGAAGTCGAAGGGCTTGTCCGGCTTGTAGGCGAACGCGTCATCAGTGATGAATGCGATTTTGTCCGCCGGATCGGTTGCCGCCTCGGCCGCCCGTTTGGCCCAGGGGTTGAGGTCGATGCCGGTCAGCGCCGCCTCCGGAAAGCGGCGCCTGATCCGCCGCAGCGCATCGCCATGGCCGCAGGCGATGTCGAGCAGGGTGAAGCCGGGACACTCCTTCGCCTGCTTCGCCAGCCAGCCAAGCATCGCCCGGTGCGTCAGGGTGACGACATTGACGCGCGACAGATCGCGCAGACACCGGGAATAATCGTCGAAATCGGCGCAGTCGGTGTCCATCCGCTCCGCCCGGGTGCTGCGCTGGGACAGCATCATGGGCGGTGGAACGCGAAGGTTTCGACCGTCAGCCCCGGACCGAACGCCATCGCCATGCCGGGACCGCGCGCGTCGGGATCGTTCAGGATCGCGCTCAGCACGAAGACCAGCGTGGCCGAGGACATGTTGCCGTGGTTGCGCAGCACGTCGCGCGAGAAGCGCAGCGCCTCCGGCGGCAGATGCAACCCCTGCTGCACCGCATCCAGGATCGAGCGGCCGCCGGCATGCACCGCCCAGACCACCGGATGCTGCGGCGGCAGCAGGGCAGGGCCGCCGTCGGGCAGCCAGCGGCGGATGCGGCCGGGCACCTGCCCGGACAAATGCATCAGGAAGCCGGAATCGCCGATGTGCCAGGTGATCAGCTCGGCGCTGCGCGGAATAACCGCCACCTGGAAGCGGCCAAGGGCGATGCCGTGCGGGTCCGCCGTCACCAGCGCGGCGGAGGCGCCGTCGCCGAACAGCAGGAAGCTCAGCATCTTGGGCACGTCCTGGAAATCCTCCTGCAAGTGCAGGCTGGACAGCTCCACGTTCACGACCAGGACGCGCGCCCTGTCATCCGCCCGGACGATCTGATCGGCCAGTTTCAGCGCGTTGACGGCGGCGAAGCAGCCCATGAAGCCGACGAGGGTGCGCTGCGTGCTGTCGCGCAGCCCAGCCGCCTGCATGATCTGGAAATCGAGACCCGGCGCGGAGAACCCGGTGCAGCTCGCGACGATCAAATGCGTCACCCGCCCCGGATCGGCGTCCAGCGCGCGGACCGCACGCAACGCCAGTTGCAGCGCATGCGGCTCATACAGCGCCATCCGCGCGGCGGTGGTCGGAAACGCGCCGCGGCGGTAGATGCCGCTGGTGTCCAGCACCGTCTCGCGCGGGCGGGGGGCGGCATCGAAAATGGCGTAGCGGTGTTCGATATCGGCCAGGCCGGCCATGCGGTCGAACAGAGCGCGCTTGTGGTCTTCGGCGATCGTGTCGCGGCCGAACTCGATGAACGCGCCGTGGATATCGTAGGGAGGAACCGCGGTGCCGATTCGGTTCAGCCAGGCCTGCGTCACGGGCGGTCCCTTCTGATACGGGCCAAAGGTGGGGCGGGTGGGACGTCTGCCCGGGGTTGCGGACGGCTATGTTATCCGGTAGGTGCATTCCGGTGGGGTTACGGTTTGCCGGATGATACTGTCATTGCGGCGAGTGAGCGGCAAGGGAGGGCGGCGAATGTTCTCGCGAACACGTGAAATTTCCGCCGGCTAAAATGCGGTTTCGCAATTTTCATGGCTTGATGCTGCGAGGCAGGGCGATTATCGTACCAGGGTCACAGGACTGTGAGCCGGTGGCCGCCTGCGGCTGCTCGTTTCGCTTCTCCACGTCGACGACCAGTCACACCTGCCGGGGTCCCGCCCCGGCGCTCAAGACCAAAAGGATAATGCGTTATGGCCAAGATTGAGAATGCCGTTAAAGCCAGCACGGATGCGCTGTCCGAAAGCGCCGCCCATTCCACCGCGGCGTTCCAGGAGCTGACCAAAGCCTATCAGGAGCTTGCGGCCCGCAACGCCAAGAACCTGGCCGACGCGATTCATGCCCTGTCGGGTGTGAAGAATCCCTCCGAGTTCATCGAGGTGCAGCAGAAGCTGATCCACGAAGGCGTGCAGGCCGCCGTCGCTGACAGCCAGAACATCGCCAAGCTGACGACGGCCGTGTTTACCGCGGCATTCGAGCCGGTGAAGAAGCAGATCGAGGCAGTGCACAAGTCCGTTGCGAACTAAGACGGGCGGTTATTGCCGGGGCCGCACGCCGTTGCCGGGGTGCGGCCTCGTTCCGTTCCGCCGCGCGGCGAGAACGTCTGCATGGAGTTCCAGCGCGCTTTGCCCGGACGGCGTGACAGCGTAGGTGCCGCGGGCGATTTTTTCGAACCAGCCATAGACATTGTTGCCGAGGATTGCACCGGCGGTGGCGATGCCGGTTGCGTCCCGCACCGCGGCGGCTTGCATCGCTCCGTTCGCCGCCAGCAGGCTGGCGCAGGCCAGGGCGTCCTCGCGGTAGGCGGTCATGCGCGGGCGCCTGGTGGTGCCACCGAGGTTGTGGTCCCCGCTGCGGCGGTTGAATTCGCTGAGCAGCCGCGCCCGTTGCTTGTGCTGCTTGCGCGGCTGGTAGGGACCGGGGTCCGCGTGCGCAATGATCGAGCCGTCGCGCACCGATAACAGGCCGAGGCCGAGCATGCGGCACAGGCGCACCGCATCCGGCACGCGCGCATCCCAGTTGCGGCGGGCGGCGCGGCCTTCGGGGACCGCGACGGCGACATAGACCAGATCGACGGAGGGCTGGCGCTGTAGCGCCTGGTACAGCACGGGCAGCCCGAAGTTCAGCTTGAGCTCGACGGCGAGCATCGTTTCTCCACTGACGGCGAGCATGTCGCAGCGGCCGACTTCGCCGCGAACGCTGTAGCCGAGGGATTCGAGGTGCAACTTCAACGGAGCGTAGAGGTCGCTTTCGCGCTGCGGGGTAACCGCGTCTCCCATCTGCCTCTCCCCCACCGTCATGGTCCGGCTTGCCCGGGCCACCCATGCCAGCATGGTGCCGCGACAGGTGGCCCCGACAAGCCGGACCATGACGGTGGGGGAGGGGTCATCTCAACGCGGGCTGGCACAAGGCAGCACCTTCCCGGGGTTCATGATTCCGCCGGGGTCGATCGCCGCCTTGATGCGTTGCATCAACGCAAGTTCGGCCCCGCCGCGCCAATCCGGCATCATGTAGGGCTTCAGCCGGCCGATGCCGTGCTCGGCCGAGAAGCTGCCGTCGAACTCCCGCACAACATCGTTCACCGCATCCATGATGGCGTGGTCCCGGCCGAGGAACCATGCCGCGTCCGACCCGATCGGCTGTTCGAGATTGAAATGAATATTCCCGTCTCCCATATGGCCGAACGGCACCGCCCGCACGCCCGGGATCAGCGCCTCGCAGGCGGCGGTGGCCTTGCGGATGAACGCCGGCACTTTCGAAACCGGAACGGAAACGTCGTTCTTGACGCTGGCGCCTTCGCGCTTCTGCGCCTCGGCATGTTCCTCGCGCAGCTTCCAGATGGCGGCGCGTTGCGATCCCGACTCCGCAATCACCGCGTCCTGCACGGTTCCCGCTTCCAGCGCCTGTTCCAGCACCTGTTCCAGCATGCCGCGGAGATTCGCCCCGGGCCGCGGCGTGGCGAGTTCCACCAGCACGTAGAACGGGGCGGGGTTTTCCAACGGCAGCGCGGCGCCGGGAATGTGCCGTAGAACAAACGACATCCCGAGGCCGGACATCAGCTCGAACGCATTGACCGACGCCGGGTCATGCGCCTGGAAGCGGGTGAACAGGTCCAAAGCGGCCTCGGGCGACGCGACGCCGCACAGCGCCACGGCGGTTTCCTTCGGCTGCGGCACGAGTTTCAGCACGGCGGCGGTGATGATGCCGAGCGTCCCTTCCGATCCGACGAACAACTGGCGCAGGCAGTAGCCGGTGTTGTCCTTGCGCAGCCGTCGCAATCCATTCCAGATCGTGCCGTCGGGCAAGACGACCTCCAGCCCCAGCACGAGGTCGCGGGCGTTGCCGTAGCGCAGCGTGTTGTTGCCGCCCGCGTTGGTTGCCAGGACGCCGCCGATTTGCGCGCTGCCTTCCGAGGAGATTGACAGCGGCAGCAGGCAGTTCCGCTCCGCCGCGGCGAGTTGCGCGGCTTGCAGGGTGACGCCGGCTTCCAGCGTCAGGGTCATGTCCACCGGATCGATATCGCGGATGCGGTTGAGCCGAGCGGTGCAGACGATCAGTTCGGAGCCGTCCTCGTTCGGCACCGCGCCGCCGACCATGGAGGTGTTGCCGCCCTGGGGGACGATCGGCGTCGCGGCGGCGGCGCACAGGCGGACGACCTCGGCGAGTTCCTGCGTTGTGCCCGGGCGGATGACGGCGCTGGTGCGGCCTTGATAGAGGCGGCGCCAGTCCTCGGTGTAGGCGGCGGTGTCGGCGCTGTCCGTCAGGATGCCGCGGTCGCCGACAATGGCGCGGATGGCGTCGAGCGGGGCGGAATCGGGCATGGGCGTTTCCTTTCCGGTGAAGCAGTAGAGCATGTTGCGGCTGACTGGAAAGGCGACGGAAGCTTCAAAACCGTCATGGCCCTTCCCCGGATAAGCCGGGGGAGGGCCATGACGATTAGACTAAGGTCGCCCGCCGTCGTCATTCAAGGCGAAACCCCGCCTCCACGCCCTTGTTTTCGCACGGAAACGCGTGGATGCCGACCTCCGTCGACATGACGGGGCTGCCCGGACGACGCGGTCAACAGCAGCCGCGGAAACGCCCTTTACCAACAGAGTAACGAGCTTCCTGGCGTTCGCGGAAAAACGCTTCGTAGCTCATGATCTCCTTGCCCGGATGCGTCGCCTCCCGGTGCGCCACGTAAGTCTTGTAGTCGGGAACGCCGACCATGAGGCGGGCGGTTTCGGCGACCCGCTCGCAGACCAGTTTCAGTCTAGTCATCGCCAGCTCCCCTGACTGCCCCGTCGATCTCCACTGCCGACACGCGCGGCTCGGTCAGCGCGCGCAGGCAGGCGCTGCCGCCGAACCAGACCATCAGGATGACGATCATCGCGAATACTCCAGCAAGACTGGCATCGACATAGTCGTTGAAGACAACGCGGCTCATTTCGGCAAGGCTTTTGGCCGGGGCGAGCACCCTGCCCGCGTCGATCGACTCGCTGAAGCGCTGAGCGTGGGCGAGAAAGCCGATGGTCGGGTTCGGGCTGAGCACTTTCTGCGTGCCGGCCGTTACTGTGCAGACCACCAGCCAGGTGGTCGGGATCAAGGTGACCCAGGCGTAGCGCTGCCGTTTCATTTTGAACAGAACCGTGGTGCAGAAGATCAACGCGATCGCCGCCAGCATCTGGTTGGCGGTGCCGAACAGCGGCCACAGGGTCCAGATGCCGCCCAGCGGGTCGAGGACGCCCTGATACAGGAAATACCCCCATAGCAGGCAGGCCAGCGCGGAGCCGATAAGGTTGTTGGCCCAGGATTCCGTCGCGCGGAACGCCGGCACGACGTTGCCGGCAAGATCCTGGATCATGAAGCGGCAAACCCGTGTCCCGGCATCGACGGTGGTCAGGATGAACAGAGCCTCGAACAGGATGGCGAAGTGATACCACAGTCCCATCAGCCATTTGCCGCCGATAAGGCCGGACAGGATGCTCGCCATGCCGACGGCCAGCGTCGGCGCGCCGCCGGTGCGCGACAGGATGGTGGTTTCGCCAACGTCATGCGCGATCTGCGTCAGCATGTCGGGGGTGACGGTGAAGCCCCAGTTGCTGATCACCTGCGCGGCATGCACCGGCTCCGTGCCGATGATCCCGGCGGCGCTGTTCATCGCGAAGTAGACGCCGGGGTGAATCGAAGACGCCGCGATCAGCGCGATGATGGCGACGAAGGACTCCATCAGCATCGCGCCGTAGCCGATGAAGCAAAGCTGGTTCTCGTTCTCGATCATCTTCGGCGTGGTGCCGGAGGCGATCAGCGCGTGCCAGCCGGAGACGGCGCCGCAGGCGATGGTGATGAACAGGAACGGGAAGACGCTGCCGGCCCAGACCGGTCCGCTGCCGTCGATGAAGCGCGTCACCGATGGCATCTGCAAATTCGGCTGCACGACGATGACGCCGATGGCCAGCAGGGTGATGGTGCCGATTTTCAGGAACGTGGACAAATAGTCGCGCGGCGCCAGCAGCAGCCATATCGGCAATACGGAGGCGACGAAGCCGTAGCCGATGACGATCAGCGCCAGCGTGGGCGCGGTCAGGTTGAAGAACCCGCCCCAGACCGGGTCCGCGGCGACATACTGGCCTCCGACCAGAGCGCCGAGCAACAGGACCACGCCGATAGCGGACATCTCGCCGATGCGGCCGGGACGGATGAAGCGGCTGTAAACTCCCATGAGCAGGGCGATCGGGATGGTGCACGCGACGGTGAACGTGCCCCACGGGCTGCCTTTCAGCGCCATCACGACGACCAAAGCCAGCACGGACAGCACGATAATGCAGATCAGCAGGATGCCGATGCCGGCGATCGCCCCGGGTATCGGCCCAAGCTCCCCGCGGATCATGTCGCCGAGGGAACGGCCGTCGCGCCGTGTCGAGAGGAACAGGACGGTCAGGTCCTGCACGGCGCCGGCGAAGACGACTCCCGCCAGGATCCACAGCGTGCCGGGCAGGTAGCCCATCTGCACCGCCAGGACCGGGCCTACGAGCGGCCCCGCCCCGGCGATGGCCGCGAAATGGTGGCCGAACAGCACGTATTTGTTGGTCGGGACGTAGTCCAGCCCGTCATTGTGGCGATACGCCGGAGTCGGCCGCGCCGGATCGATGCGGAACACCTTGTTGACGATGAACAGCCCGTAGAACCGGTAGGCGATGACGTAGATGCAGACCGCGGCGACGACCAGCCAGGCGGCGTTGACCGGCTCGCCTCGGGCCAGGGCGACGATGCCGAAAGAGACCGTCCCCAGCAGGGTAACGGCGAGCCAGAGAAGCCGGTTGGTTAGCGTCATTGTTTCCTCCACGTCGCCCGCAGGTTATCGCATTGATCGGCACCGGCGAATAGCCTAAGCACAGTTCTCTTTTGACTGAACCACAGTGCAGTGATGGATGAAACCGAACATTTGAAAGCCGCCGCGGTTGCAGCACGCGCCGCCAGCCGGGTGCTGGCGCGCAGTTCCGCCGAGACCCGCAATGCGGCGTTGCGCGCGATGGCCGATGCGCTGCGCCTCGGCCTGCGCGACATCCTGTCCGCCAACGCCGCCGATGTGGCGGCATACAAGGGGACGGCGGCGTTCCTCGACCGCCTGACCTTGACGGAAGCGCGGGTCGAGGCGATGGCGCGCGGGCTGGAGGCGATCGCCGCGCTGCCGGACCCGCTGGCGCGCACGCTGGCGGACTGGACGCGACCGAACGGGCTGCGCATCCGGCGGATCGCCTCGCCCATCGGTGTGATCGGCATGATCTATGAAAGCCGCCCGAATGTCGGCGCGGACGCTGCCGGGCTGTGCCTGAAATCGGGCAATGCGGTGATCCTGCGCGGCGGCTCGGACAGCACGCACAGCGCCCGGGCGATCCATCAGGCGTTGCGCTCGGGTCTGATGGCGGCCGGGTTGCCGGAGGCGTGCATCCAGGTCGCTCCGAACGCCGACAGGGCGTTTGTGGCGGCGATGCTGGCCGGGGCAGGGCTGCTTGATTTGATCATTCCCCGCGGCGGCAAGTCGCTGGTGGAGCGGGTCCAGCGTGAGGCCCGGGTGCCGGTGCTGGCGCATGCCGAGGGGCTGAACCACACCTACGTTCACGCAGCAGCGGACCCGGCGATGGCGCGGGCGATCCTGGCGAACGCCAAGATGCGGCGCACTGGGATTTGCGGCGCCACGGAGACCCTGCTGATTGATCGTGGCATCGCCGCCTCGTTGCTGCCCCTGCTGGTGGCGGACCTGCGGGCGCTCGGGTGCGCGTTCCGGGCGGATGCGGCGGCGCGCGACATCGTGCCGGACCTGCCGGCGGCGAGCGCCGGGGACTTCGACACCGAGTGGCTGGATTCGGTGCTGTCCGTCGCCGTGGTGGACGGCGTGGATGCCGCCCTGGCGCATATCGTCGCGCATGGTAGCGAGCATACCGAGGCGATCGTCACCGAGGACGCCGCGGCGGCGGAGCAATTCCTGCGCGGCGTGGACAGCGCGGTGGCGCTGTGGAACGCCTCCACCCAGTTCTGCGACGGCGGCGAATTCGGCTTCGGCGCCGAGATCGGCATTGCCACCGGCCGTATCCATGCCCGCGGACCGGTCGGGCTGGAGCAACTGACGACCTACCGCTACATCGTGGTTGGCTCCGGCCAGGTGCGTCCCTGAGCCACTTTGATCCGATCCCCCGGTTCGGCGACCGGCGGCGGATCCGGGTCGGGTTGTTGGGGGGATCGTTCAACCCGGCGCATGATGGGCATCGGCACATTGCTTTGCTGGCCGCAAGGTGCCTGCGGCTGGATCAGGTCTGGCTGCTGGTTTCGCCCGGCAATCCGTTGAAGCCGCGCGACGGGATGGCTCCATTCGCCCAGCGGCTGGCGGGGGCGCGGCGGATCGCGGACGGGCGGCGTGTGGTGGCGAGCGGGATCGAGTCGGTGCTCGGCACGCGCTTCACGCTGGACACGCTGCGCCTGCTGAGGCGGCTGTTCCCGCTTGTGCGGTTCGTCTGGATCATGGGGGCGGACATTCTGGTCGAGATGCCGCGCTGGCGGCGCTGGACCGAGATCGCCCGGCTGATGCCGTTCGCGGTGCTGCCGCGGCCGGATTATAACCGGCGGGCGCTTGCGGGACAGGCGGCGTATCGGCTACGGGCAGGGCGCCGGTTGGCTCGGGAGGCTTGCCTGCTGCCGGGCGCCGCGCCGGGGTGGGTGTTTCTGCCGGTGCGACAGACCGCCGCTTCCGCCACCGCGATACGCAATGCCGCGAAAGGACCTGTATCATAACCAAGCCGCCGACACAGTCATCGTCCCCCGCCAGGCATAAGCCGGCGCCGCGCAAGAAGGCGGTGAAGCCGGTTTTGGCCGATACCGCGCTGGTGCCGGGGAGTCCGCGCAAGAAGACGATCGCCGCCGGGCCGAAGAAGGCCGCGGGGACGCGCATGAAGAAGGTCAAGACCGAGGCATCGGAGCTTGATCGCCTGCAGGCGGTGATCGTGACGAGCCTTGAGGACGACAAGGCGGAGAATGTGGTCGCGATGGACCTGGCCGGGAAGGCGATGTTCTGCGACCGAATGGTAATCGCCTCCGGCCTGGCGGACCGCCAGATCAGCGCGATGGCGGAGCATCTGAGCGAGAAGCTGAAGGATGCCGGGCTGAAGCGGGTGCAGATCGAGGGGAAGGGCGGCTCGGACTGGGTGCTGATCGACGCGGGCGACATCGTGGTGCATCTGTTCAAGCCGGAGGCCCGGACGATGTATGCGCTGGAGAAGATGTGGGGGGAGGATTTGGACGAGGCGGTTTGATGGCAAACTGCATGGTTGCCAACCGATAATAGTTATGGCAGGGTCTTGGAAACCCATGATCTGAGTCCGCCATGAATCCTCCTCCCATGAACCGTCTGCAAGTGCGCAGCCGTGAATTTGAGCAACTTTGTGCAGACCTTCTGAAGGTGATGGGCTACGCCGTAAAGAGCGAAGCGCTGATCCAAACGGACCATCTCGTTACGGTGGTTGACATTGCTGCTACCAAGGAAAATGAAGCGTCGCTTTACGCAGACGTCAAATGGACCCGCATCGACCCAGTGAGTCTTCAGCAACTGCGCGATTGGGCTGGGCCCTTTTCGGGATATGTCCGACTCAATCCCGGCTATCGATTTATTTTGATGGTTTCCGGTCGTGTTGAAAAAGTCCATCGGGATTGGCTGCGCGAGGAATTCTGTTTAGAGATATGGGATCGGAATGACCTGATCGCTCACGCTAAAACCGACGACGAACTTTCAGGAAAGTTCGTGGAGTTATTCAAAGAAACGAATAAGCTACAAAAAGAAAGAGAATTATCGCTGCGGACGAATACGCTTCTGCCGGAGGATGAACTGGAGCGAAACAAGTCCTCGACGGAGTCTTGCCAAGTTCGCGGAGCTGAACTGATTGGTAGGCTCAAAAATGTGCAGCCTGGAAAAGATGACGCCAAACAATATGAAATCATCTGTCTCGACATTATTGATTATCTTTTTAGTCAATCTTTGCTAGAAGCGCAGACTCAATGTCGCAGCGAAGACGGGCTCAATATATTCGACATCGTTTACCGAGTTAACCCTTCTCATGCTTTTTGGGAAACACTAACTCGTGATTTCCGGGCTCGAGTCATAGTGTTTGAATGCAAAAACTACGGTGATGAGATCGGGCCAGGTCAGGTCTATACAACAGAACGCTATATGAGTACTAAAGCCCTGCGTTCAATATGCTTTTTGTTGAGTAGGAAGGGACCTAACGAGCATGCCCGACTTGCGGCCGCTGGTGCCATGCGCGATTCCGGAAAGTTAATGATATTTCTTAGTGATGGAGATTTAGAAAGAATGATCTCGGCCAAGGACGTACAAAACGCCAAGACATCCTCGTCTGAAGCGCGAGAAAATGATCCCACCATTATTCTTGATCGAAAGATCTATGACTTTATAGCCCGACTCCCGCGGTAGGCGCAGGGACCGAGATCCGATGGCAATGTCCGTGACCGGATTTCTGCACTTACCTGAGACACCGGGCGAAGCCTGGCGCAAATAATCGAAGCAGTCGCGGCGCGAAAATTCGCTTGATCCGTCTCTGCCGATCACCCACGCTACGCGTTATCGACCGCACCGTCGTCATCGCCTTGATCGGCGCAACGACCATCCAGGCCGGGATCATCGCAGCGTCACGGTTCGGGTCCCTGTTTGCGAGGGATATATCCCGGATACCCCCGCACACTCCCGAGCGCTAACCCCTATCGACCGATGTTCGTGCTGGTTGGTGTCAGTAGCCAGCCAGGTCTCCAACCCAAACCATCCGCTTGCCCAAGTCCGCGTCTGCCACCAACCGCCGGACAAGCCGCTCATCGGCCGTGACCAACGGAATGTCCCGCTGCTCCGCCAAAGCGACATACAGCGAATCATAGATCGTTACTGAATGCGCCACCGAGATCGCGAAGGCCCGCGACACCAACCCCGCAATCGCAGCATCCACAACCGGCGCGCGGCTCAGGACCTGTACGCGTTCCTCGGCGTCCGCCGCGGTCAGATCGCCCCTGAACACCTTCGCCCACAGCACATTCACCGCTTCCGCCCGCCAGTGCGCAGGGGCGTGAAGCGTGTCGTAATCGAGCAGCAAGGCGGCGTTGGCGCTGTAATCCTCCTCGACAACCCATTTGGCGGCGACCGAGGCGTCGATCACAGCCTCCCTCACCGGTTCACGCCGGCATGATCCCTATCCCTATCCCGATCCTGGCGGATGATATCGGCCGCGTTCGTCGTCTGCCGAGGTGTCCGCGCCCGCAGCCGAGCGGCCGCTTCAGCGAACGTCTCCGTCTCCGGACCCAGAACCTGCTCCAGAATGATCCGATGCTCAGCCTCCGCGGACCGTCCAGCCCTGGCCGCCCTTTGCTTGAGCGTCTGGATCAACCGGCCATCCAGACCCCGAACGATCAGTTGGCCCATAATAACCCTTTCGATTTGCTATCACGTATTGATAGCATACGCCGCGCCCGGGTTCAACAAAACTAATTTGACAAAATCACAATCCCGCCCCAGCGGATCTGGACCGAGCGCCGGAGCTGGCCGTTCCGCCGCACCGGCCGGGCCGCGGGCGCCCGACGACGAAGCGGCAGGCTTCGGTGGAGCCGGTTACGGTTGAGGCCCTGGTCAAGGCGTTCGGCGCGGGCGCCTGGACGCGTTGCGTGCTGCGCGACAGCACGCGCGGCGAATTGCGCGTCGATATGGCACACCGGCGTGTCTGGGTTGGCGCAAACCGCAAGGCAAGGACGCTCTGGTTGAACGGATCAATCAACGCCACGAGCGCCGGCGAGGAGCCATCGACTCGAGGTTCCGTATGCAGCGCAGGGAAGCACTTAATGAGGCAAGAACCACGCCAGATCATTTGACTCTGTCAAATTACATCTACTGCAGCAGCCAAAAGCTGTTTGTAGCCCCCGTAACGAAACCAATGTGTTGGTAGAGCGCGACGGCGGGCGCATTGTCGGCAACCACCTGCAGGCCGATACGGTCGATATCCTGCACCGAGGCCCAGTGTGACACCGCGGTCAGCACCGCCAGCGCCGAGCCTTGCCGGCGGGCATCGGCTCGGGTCGTGACGCATTCGATCACCGCGCAGCCATATCCGGCAACGCATAGCGCAGTTGAAACGATCCTGCCGTCGCGGCGGCAGCCGAAGAATGCGCTGGGCTGTGGAATCCGCTGCAGGATTTCGGCGTTCACGGCGCGGCGGTCCTCGGTGATCTCGCGCAGATACACCTCCTGCCATTCGTCCCACGCGCGATCCCGGATTTCCACGCCGGGGTCGGCGGCGGCAGGCCCGGGCCGCCCGAACATCGTGACCGTCGGCTTGCCACGCCGATAACCGCGCGCCCGCAACAAATCCGCAAGGCCGGGCGGAGACGTTTCATCAAAGATCTGAAATTGCGCCCTCCGGCCCGCCGCGCGATAGAGCGTCTCGGCCAGGGTCACCGCCGCTTCCGGATCAGTCCCGGTGAAGTCGATTGTGGCGACGGAATTGGCCCGCTGCGACCCGCCGCCGGAGCACCGCCACAGCCAGCCCTGAATGTCCGCCGTGCGCAGCGCCGGCCACGCCCGCACATGCGCCCGCTCCATCCGCAGCCGATCGGCACGGCCGATGGGCATGGCGCTCCGGTTAGCTGTCGTACGAAACCAGCGCGTCGCACGGAACGTCCAGCCTGGAGCGTCCGTTCAGGAAGGTCAGCTCGATCAGCGCCGCCGCCGCCGGCACCACCGCGCCGACGCCGCGCAGCAGGGCGATTGCGGCCGCCATCGTGCCGCCGGTCGCCAGCAGATCGTCCACCACCACCACGCGCTGGCCCGGCAGCACCGCATCGGCCTGGATCTCGACCCGGTCCTCGCCGTATTCCAAAGCGTAGTTCAGCCCGACGGTCTCCCCGGGCAGCTTGCGCGGCTTGCGGATCATGATGAACCCGCATCCCAGCTTTAGCGCCAGCGGGGCGGCGATCAGGAACCCGCGGCTTTCGATCCCGGCGACCAGATCGGGTGTGTAGCTGCGCACCGCCCGAGCCATGCGGCCCATCGCCACCTGCCACGCATCCGCCTCCCGCAGCAGGGTGGAAATGTCGTAAAACAGGATGCCGGGCTTTGGGAAGTCCGGAATCCCGCGGATATGGTCTTTCAGGTCCATCGCGACGGGTCCCTCGGGTTACAGCAGCCGGGCCACCCTAGAGCGGGCGGCGCGCCCTCGCCAGCCCCTGTTGCAACTTCGCGGCGGTTTCCTCAGACTGCCGCCACATGAGCGCCACCCGCACTGCCGAGATCGATGCGGCGCTGAACGACGCGAAGGAACTCTACCTCGCGCGCAACACGCTCAGCCTTGCGCGGTACCTGGAAGCGACAACCGTAATGCCCGGCGGCAACACCCGCACGGTGCTGCACTATGCGCCGTTCCCGCTGGCGATGGCCCGGGCCGAGGGCTGCCGGCTGTGGGACGCCGACGGCCATCCGTATATCGATTTCCTCGGCGATTACACCGCCGGGCTGTTCGGCCACTCCCATCCGGCGATCCGCGCGGCTGTGGATCGCGCGCTTGACGCCGGCATCAGCCTCGGCGCGTCGAACATGGCCGAGGCGCGCTTCGCCCGGGCCATCTGCGAGCGGTTCGGCCTGCAGCGTGTGCGCTTCGCCAATTCCGGCACCGAGGCCAACCTGCTGGCGGTGTCGCTCGGCCGGATCTTCACCCGCCGCAAGACGGTGATGGTGTTCGACGGCAGCTACCACGGGTCGCTGTTCGGCTTCGCCGGCGGCGGGTCGCCGATGAACGTGCCGTTCGAAACCATCGTGGCGCCGTATAACGATATTAGAAAGACCCGGCCGCTGATCGCCGAGAACCTCGCCCTGGTCCTGGTCGAGCCGATGATCGGCAGCGGCGGCTGCATTCCCGCAACACCCGATTTTCTTGAGATGTTGCGGGAGGAAACGACCCGCGCCGGCGCGCTGCTGATCTTCGACGAGGTGATGACGTCGCGGCTTGCTTACGGCGGCCTGCAGTCCGTTACGGGCGTGCAGCCGGACCTGACGACGCTGGGAAAATATCTCGGCGGCGGCCTGTCGTTCGGCGCGTTCGGCGGCCGCGGAGGGATCATGGACCGGTTCGATCCGCGGCGACGCGATGCGCTGCCTCATGCCGGGACGTTCAACAACAATGTGCTGACCATGGCGGCGGGGCTGGCGGGACTGACCGGGGTCTACACGCCGGAGGCCGCGGTCGCCCTGAACGCGCGCGGCGATGCGCTGCGGGCGAGGCTGAACGCGCTGTGCGGGGATGCGCCGCTGCAGTTCACCGGCATCGGCTCGATGCTGGCGGTGCATGCCGCGCGGGGTCCGGTGACGTGCCCGGCGGATGCAGCGAAGGCGGACCGGAGGCTCGAGGAGCTGTTCTTCTTCGATATGCTGTCGCACGGAATTTGGCTGGCCCGCCGCGGCATGATGGCTTTATCGCTGCCCATCGGCGATGCGGAATGCGATGCGCTGGCGGCGGCGGTGGAGGCGTTCCTGTCGGCACGCCGATCGTTGCTTGATTGACTTTAGCAACGATCGGCGTGCGTGCCAAGCGCTGCGTATTCCCATGCGCATCAGGATAGGCCCACCCGCCGCGGTGGATGGTGCCGGACCACCTCCGCTCTCAACGTCATGGCCGGGCGTCCCGGCCATGACAGGGCCGATACCCCGCGTCTCACCCGCCCGTTGCCACCGCGTCGGCAAGGGCGCGGTCCGTCGGCTCTCCCGCGAAAGTAGCGAACGCGGCGACCAGTCCAAGGCAGGCCAGGCACACCCCTGCCGCTATCAGGATATTCCGACTGGTCGTCCGGATGCCGGTAAAGTGCTGGACGATCGACGGGAGAGATTTTGACCGTATCATGCAACCTCCATACTGTAATTTCGCGACAAAACCACACGCGATGCAAGCTCGCCGTGACGCGCGTCACATGGACGGAACCAAATCCGTGCGGTGGCGTTACCACCCGGCCCGCGGTCGCAAGGGAGGATCCAAATCATGAGCATTTATACTGGTCCGGTCTTCGACATGGCCCGCCAGCAGTTCCACATCATCGCGGATCACATCGGCATGCCGGAGGACCAGCGCGACCGGCTGCTGTATCCGAAGCGGGCCATCGCCGTGTCCTGCCCGATCCATCGAGACGACGGCACCACCGCCGTGTTCCAGGGCTACCGGGTGCAGCACCATCTGTCGCTCGGGCCGACGAAGGGCGGCACCCGCTTCTCCAGCTCCGTCGATGTCGGCGAAGTCGCGGCGCTGGCGATCTGGATGAGCTGGAAATGCGCCCTCGCCGGCCTGCCTTATGGCGGCGCAAAAGGCGGCGTCACCGTCGATCCCGGGTCCCTGTCGCTGCGCGAGCTGGAGGGCCTGTCGCGCCGCTACATGCAGGAAATGATCCCGTTCGTCGGCCCGCACACCGACGTCATGGCGCCCGACATGGGCACCAACGAGCAGGTGATGGCCTGGTTCATGGACACCTACTCCATGTACCAGGGCAAAACGGTGACCGAGATCGTCACCGGCAAGCCGGTCGCCAGCGGCGGCACGGCGGGGCGGCGGGAGGCGACCGGACGCGGCGTCGTCCACCTCGCGATGCGCGCGGCGGAGACCATCGGGCTGACGCCGAAGACGGCGGTCGTGCAGGGATTCGGCAATGTCGGCTCGGTCAGCGCGGCCGAACTGGCGGCGCGCGGCGTGAAGGTGATTGGCGTCAGCGACCACACCGCCTGCTATGCCGATCCGCGCGGCCTGCCGGTGGACGCGCTGCTGCGGCATGTGGCGGCAAAGCGGGTGCTGGCCGGGTTTTCGCAGGAGGCGCTGGCGGACCCGGCGTCGCTGCTGACGCAAGAATGCGACATCCTGGTGCCGGCGGCGCTGGAGCGGGTGATCGATGCGGCAACCGCGGCGGATTTGCGCTGCCGGGTATTGGCCGAGGCCGCCAACGGGCCGACAACCCCGGACGCCGATGTGGTGCTGGCGCAGCGGCAGGATGAGATTTTCGTCGTGCCGGACATCCTGTGCAACGCCGGCGGCGTCGTCGTCAGCTACTTCGAGTGGGTGCAGGATTTGCAGCAGTTCTTCTGGCATGAGGACGAGGTGAATGCGCGGCTGAAACAGATCCTCGACCGTGCGTTCGGGCAGGTGACGGCACGGGCGAAGCGGGACGGGGTGGGGCAGCGGACGGCGGCGATGGCGATCGGGGTGGAGAAGGTTTACGCGGCCAAGCAGGTTCGGGGGTTGTTTCCGTAGGCGTCTCCGGCCTTCGCGCCGGTGGTCCTTGGCCGGTCAGCGGAAACCCCGTGGCGCCGCGCAGTATTTTCATGCGACACCAGTCTTCCAGCCGATGGAAAGACCCGCCGTGAGCATTCGCCACCAAGCCGCCGCCGCGCTTTCCGCCGCGCCGCGCCTGCCATTGCCGAACGCGGTCGATCGGCACCGCGTCGTCTGGTCCTACGCGATCACCCTCGGCGTGTACCACGCCCTCGCGTTGCTGGTGCTGCTGCCGTGGTGCTTCAGTTGGACAGGCGTCGCGCTCGCCATCGGCGGAATCTACGTGTTCGGGAGCCTCGGCATCAACCTGGGCTACCATCGGCTGCTCACCCATCGCGGGCTGGTCTGTCCGAAATGGCTGGAGCACGGCTTCGCCATCCTCGGCATCTGCTCCATGCAGGATACGCCGGCGCGCTGGGTCGCGGTGCACCGCCGCCATCACGAACATTCCGACAGGCAAGACGACCCGCACTCGCCGCTGGTGGGTTTCCTTTGGGGCCATGCCGGCTGGATGCTGCTACAGAACCGCGACCTCGCCGGCCCGGGCATTTACGACCGCTACGCCAGGGACGTGCTGCGCGATCCGTTCTACCGCCGGCTGGAGCGGACGTTGCTGTATCCAATCATCGTGATCAGTTCCTGGGCGGTCTTTTTCCTGGCCGGTTTCGCCGCCGCGCTGCTCACCGGGACCAGTCCCGCCGAATCCGCCCGGTTCGGCGCCAGCCTGCTGGTCTTGGGCGTCTTCCTGCGGACCGTCCTGGTCTGGCACATCACCTGGTCGGTCAATTCGCTGGCGCATCTTTGGGGCTACCAAAACTACCCAACCGGCGAAAGTAGCCGCAACAACTGGCTCGTTGCGGTACTGTCCAACGGCGAGGGCTGGCACAACAACCACCACGCCGATCCGCGCTCCGCCCGGCACGGGCACCGGTGGTGGGAAGTGGATTTGATCTTCGGGTTCGTCGTGCTGTTGGAGGCCGCCGGGTTGGCCCGGAACGTCCGCCGCCCGGCGCCGCCGCTCAGTTGATCGCGGTAACGGCCTCGGTAACGCGGGCGACAATAGCCGGGGCGATACGCATCTCCCGCGCCACCTCGTCCTGATCGGCGATCATCCGCTTGCGCTGCTCGGCCAGGTCCTCCGGCGGCACCACCGTCAGCTTCACGCCGCGCGCCCGGAGCTCCTTCTCCGCCCTGTCCTGAGCCGCGGCCGTGTTGGCGCGGTAGGCTCCGATATTCGCCGCCCACAGATCGGTTACGAGAGTCTTCAGCGCCGGGCGCAACCCCGCCCAGAACGTTTCGCTGATCATGGGGATGTATTCGCACATGGTCTGATGGTCGATCAGGCCGTAGCGCAGCCCGTCATCCCAAAGCCTGGCGCTGGCACAGCTCTCGGCGGTGCTCTGCAGTGCGTCGAAGTTTCCCTGCGCCAGCGCCAGGGGCACGTCCGGCCAGTCCGCGGTGGTGGGGATGGCGCCGAAGAAGCGGGCGCGCCAGGGCTGCGCGAACCCGCCAGAGTTGCGCACCTTCAACCCGCGCAGATCATCCAGCGAAGCGAGCGGCTTGCGGGTGCCGTACCAGTTGGTGAAACCGAGGTCGATCCAGCGCCCGGGAATCGTCACCCGCAGCTTGCGGCAGATCTGATCGTTCACCAGGTCGCCCGGGATGCCGTCGATCGCGCCATGCGTCACAGCGATGGGCTGGCCGTAGAACACCGGCAGTTGCCCGAAGTCTGCCTCCGGCACATAAGCCGCGATAAGCCAGGTGCCCGGCGCGGCCATCTCGATCTGGCCCAGCACCAGTGCCCGGATCACGTCGCGATCCGCGAGCAAGCGGCCGCTGTCGAACAGTTGCGGCGCGATCTCGCCTTGCGACGCCGCTTCCAGCTTCTTCAGGAAATCGGCAATGGAAACCGTACGGGCATGTCCCGGTGCCGTGTCCACCGACACCCGCATCCTGACCGGCTCGGCCCGGGCGGTGCGGATGAAAGGCGCCCCAAGCGCCGCCGCCAACACGATCCGGCGCCCGGTTGGCATCCGCGTCATCCCCCGCGGGTCAGGTCGCGGAACTCCGGTCCCGCCCGCAACCGCCCGAGGGCCTGAGTCAACGTCATGGGACGGATCCTCCAGCGACAGCCGGGTGCGGTTGCGCTGGCGGCGAATAATCCCGGGTTTGGCGGGCGCGTCAACCGGGGGGTGACAGAAGGCTGCCGCCCCCGCCATGTCCCCGGCGCATGCCGACCGTCGCCCGGCGGGACCTCCTGCCCGCCGGGTGAGGCCGGATCAGCTGATCAGATGCGGCAGCAGGCTTGACAGCGTGGCCGTCGCCGCCCCGTCGATGGTGGCGATCGCCACGCCGGGACCGCCGGACGTTGGCGCCACCGACAGCACCGCGCCGGCCGAAGAGTCGGCCACCGTCACGTAGTTCGGCAGGGTGGAAGCCGAACCATCCCAATTGGTCGCGGCCAGCGCCGCCGTCAGGTCCAGCGTGCCGCCCGTGGCCGTGATGTCGCTGGTGAACGTGTCGGTGCCGGTGCCGGCCGCCGGCAGGATGTAGGTGTTCCCTTGTCCGGTGTCGGTGATCGTGCCGGCGCCGCCGGGGAGAGTCACGGTATCGTCCGAACCGCTGATGAACAGCAGGCCGTTGCCGGAGGCCGCCTGCACCGAAACCTGGCTCTGGCTGACCGTGTCGCCGGAAGCGGCGCCGTCGAGGGTGATTGCCGCGGTCAGCGGGCTCGTGGCGGTTCCCGCTACAGGCGCCCACGCCGCGGAGGGGCTTGTCTTGTCCCACCACAGGTTGCCGGCGTTCTCCTGCCAGACCGCATTGCCGACATAAGCCAGTTCGGTGACATCCGCCGTCGTCGCGTCGGCGGTGCCGTTCACCGCGACCTGGCCCGTGCCGGTGATGGTCCAGGTGTTGCCGCTGGCATCAACGATGGAGCCGGTCGAGCCGGCCAGGACCGTCGTGTCGTTCGGGGAGGCGTCGGTGACAGACCCGGCCGCCCCCGCCGCCAGGGTCGAATCGCCGGCGGACGGCGCAGCCGCGGTGGGGGCGGCTGTTGACGGCGTCGCCGGAGCCGAGGCAACCGGCACCGGAACGGCGGCAGGGGAGGTAGCGGCCGATGCCGCGATGCCGGCCGCGATCTGCTGGCCGTAGGCGGACAGGCTGCTGCCGCTGCCCACGGTCAGGCCATCGCCCGGATTGCCCGAGCCCCAGGACCACGCAGCGCTGCCGAAGCCGCTCTGCTGCACCGCGGCGATGACCTGGTTCGCATTCGCATCGATCGTCGTCCCGGTCGTGCTGTTGCCGTACTCTCCGATAATGATTGGCAACGTTCCGTTTGCAGTAGTGATTGTCTGTTGCGTTTGCGCTATATCGGCCGCCAGGTTCCCGCTGACCGTCGACTGATCGGCTGAGTAGCTGGTGATCCAGCCATAATAGTGCACGTCTCCGACGATGTTCGTCATGCTTGAATAAACCGATGGAGTGTAGCCCTGGGCGAAGGAGGAAGGGCTTCTGTCGCCGTTTATTTCGATCATGACCGGGCTGTTGTTGCCGGCGTCCCGGACTGCATTGTAGGTCTGCTGTTGCCAGGTGGACAGCGCCGCCGGATTCTGGTTGCCGGATGAATCGGTTTCAGACGGCTCGTTATCCGTGCCGAACCAGACATAGGGATTGTTGGCGAACGCCGATGCGACGGAGGAATACCAGTTCAGTTCGGTGCTGAGTTCCTGGCCGGTAAAGATATTGCCCGAGTCGCCGCCGCCGTCGGTTCCGTCCGAGTTGCTGTGGTCTTCGAGTTCAACGACGATCCCGGCCGAGGTCAGCTGGTCGACATAGCTGGTCAGCGCGGACGGGCTGGCATAGTCGTAAATCGCCAGGCGAACGAAGTTGATGCCTGGGAAATCGCTCTGTAGCGTGCTCGCGGATGGCTGGCTGCCTTCCATTACATTGATGCCGGCAGCAACGAACGGCGCTCCGTTCGGATCGGTGATCTGGCCGCCGCTGACGTGAAATGTGCCGGTGGCGGCTGTGGATAATGTACCTGACAAATTATGCTCCCGACTGCGTGATCCGCGAAGGGCTACTCACGGAAGGGAGAGCTGTCAAAACGGAAACGTTGCTCCAGACATGTTTAGTCTCCGGCAACCGTGCTCTTAGCGACTTAAAGGAATTGCAACCTATTTCACACGAAATCATTCGATGAGATAAGGCGCCGGGTATGCCTCAATCCACCGGAATGTTCCGGTGGATGAGGAGTTCATGTGAACCAAAGCCAGGGCGGCCATTGCGGGTTTGCCGAACGCTTCCGGTGCCTGTTTGACAGACCCTGGCATCTGCGCCGTTGGCGGTCTCAGCGCATGGGCTGGCACTCGATCCTGTCCCCGCCGCTTGCGGCGCGGCAACGCGCCGTGGCTGACTGTTAGCTGATGAAGCGTTGGCAGCCCGCCGTCGGGCAGCTCTACAGCATGGCGCGGGACCGGGATTTTCCGTCAACGCCGGCGACCGGGCTGACTGTCTGGCGCTTCGGCGGGAACGGCGATTGATCGCGCCCTGGTCGGCAAGTCCGAAGCCGCGGTGGGGGCCGGGCGGGAAGGAGGCCGCCTGAACCAAACCACTCTGCGACCCGCCGCCAAACGTTATTTGTGCGCCCTGGCCGCTTCGGCTGATACTTCGGAGACCGGATACAACCGGATCAAACAAGCCGCCGGCAACCGGCGGCGACAGGGAGAACGACCGCATGACACCGACTCGCCGGACCCTTATCGGCGGCGCCGCCGCGCTGACTCTCGCGCCGCTGGCGCCCCGCCGCGCCCGCGCCCGCGCCAGGATCACGATAGGCGTCCTGACCGACCTGTCCGGCACGTACCGGGACAATACGGGGCCGACTTCGGTTGCGGCAACCCAGCTTGCCGTGGATGAGATGAAGTCTCACCTCGACTGCGACGTGGAGGTGATCGCCGCAGATCATCAGAACAAGCCGGACGTCGCCGCTTCCATCGCGCGGCAGTGGTTCGACGGCGATGTCGATGTCGCGGCCGACGTGCCGACATCCTCGGTGGCGCTGGCGGTCGCCCAGGTGGCGAAGGAGAAGGACAAGCTGATGCTGAACGCCTCGGCGACAGTCGCCTCGCTGACGGACGCTCAGTGCAGCCCCAACACGATTGTCTGGAGCTTCGACACCTATGAGAACGCCCATTCGACCGGCGGCTCGCTGGTCGCGCAGGGATTCAAATCCTGGTATTTCATCACCGCCAACTACGCTTTCGGCCAGTCGCTGGAAGACCTGACCGCCGAGGTCGTCAGGCAGGGCGGCGGCGAGATCAAGGGATCGTCGCGCTATCCGTTTCCGGACACCACCGATTTCTCGTCCTATCTGGCGCAGGCGCAGGCCAGCGGCGCGACCGTCGTCGGCTTCGCCAATGCCGGGCTGGACACCGAGAACTGCATCAAGCAGGCGGCGGAGTTCGGCCTGAACAAGACCATGAAACTGGCCCCGCTGCTGATGTTCATTCAGAACCCGCATGCGCTGGGGCCGCAGATCTGCGGCGGGCTGCTGACCACGGAGACGTTCTACTGGGACGCCAACAACCGCACGCGCGGCTTCACGCAGCGGCTGTTGCAGCGGACCCGGCAGAACAACTATCCCAACCAGGCGCATGCCAGCTCGTACGGCTCGACGGTCCACTACCTGAAGGCGGTCGCGGCGATGGGTGGCGCGGCGGCGAAGGCCAGCGGCCGGGCGGCGGTGGCGCAGATGAAGGCGCTGCCAACGGATGACGACGCCTTCGGTCCCGGCCGCGTGCGCGCCGACGGCCGCGGCGAATTCCCGGCCTATTTGTGGCAGGTCAAGACGCCGGAGGAAAGCAAGGGCGAGTGGGACCTGTACAAACTGGTCCGCACGACCCCTCCCGGCGGGGTGCTGCACCCGCTCAATCCGAAGTGCAATTTTCCGGTGGGATGAGTCAGCCCTGAAGAGCGGCCGCGACGGCGTCCTGAAGCTGCCCGTCGCCTAACGGCTTGAACAGCACGCGTGCCGGCCGGACCGCCTGAATCCGGGCGATCGTCGGCGAATCCCTTGATCCCGTAATGAAAATGACCCGGGAGCCGACGGCCCGGTGGATGGCGATGGCCGCATCGACCCCGTCAACCGGGCCTTCCAGCCGCACATCCATCAGGACCACCTTGGGGCGAAACTGGTTCGCGAGCGCTATGGCGGAAGCGGCGTTATTGGCGATGCCGCAGACGTCGATCTGCATGTCTTCGAGGATCATGCACCACAGCTCGGCGATGAGGATCTCGTCATCGACAACCAGGACACAGGCGCGCAGGCCGTTCATCGCGGCATCGGCGGCCGGGACGATCATCGCCGCACCGCTTTGCTGTTTGGCGAGAGGGGACGGAACCGCCGGCCCCCCCGCGCTGCACCGCCAATCCGCGGCCGATCGGCCGGTTGGCTTCGGGAAACCCGGATGCCCGGGCGGATTGTTACGACGATCCCGCACCTCGCGCGGCGCGGCGCGATCGTCCGGGCCGTAGACGGGCCTTAGGGTCATTGCGGAACGATCAAACCGCGGTGCAGGAACCCGCGGCTGCCCCGCGGCCCGCGGTTTTTGCTCGATGTATCGAATTCCGGGCTCGGCGGCCGAGGTGATTATTGGACTCATTTATTGCCTTTCATCGACCGCCCGGCGGTCCGGTGAATTGGGGAATTCATAGACACGATCAGCGATTTTCGCGAAATGCCCAGTTTTTGCCGGCTCCGTCAACCGGCGTAGTGGCAGGTTCGCCAGAATTTTTTAATGCGGTATTGCAGCGTTCTGAACTGGCCGCCGGCAAAGGAATATTATAATGGAATTGTAGCAAATTTGATTATTGTCGCGGTCGCAGGCGGCGGCTTGAGACGAAATCTCATGGTCGCGCTCCAGCGTTCGAACCATCACACGAAGGCAACGCTTCCCCGGCGCGCCTGACGATGGCAATGCGCGCGGGCGCGAGGCTCAACCGGCCGCCGCTGCGCGCGTGGCAGAGGGATTTGGCTCCAGTCCGCGGTGGAGCCGTAAGTCCCCGCTTCGCCGACCGCACGTCGCCCACAATCGCCCGGACGGTCCACCACATCGCCCATGACGACTTATGGGGAGAGTCGCTCTCATCGCTGGCTGATATTACTCCGCCGCTCGCGGCGCGGGGCTGTATTTCTCGATCCAGGCGCGGCCGAGCCTGACCGCTTCCTCGGGGGTGAGCCAGGACCAGTCGGCGCCGCGGGAGCGCAATGCCACCCAGACGGTATCGCCATGCACGTGTTCTTCAACCGCGATAGGGGGCTGGTTCGGCATGATCTGACCCTGTGGACAAGAAATTGGTAAAGGCAAGAAAACATCTCGCGGGGCTTGCTGCAAATCCCGCAATGTCGCGGCGACGTGATCAACCGCGCCTTATTTCTGCCGCAAACGTCCGAGCCGCTGCAACAGCAAAATCAGTTTCGTTCCGCTGGTAGCGAATATCTGTGGCGTGCCTGCGGCGCGGCGTGCCATTCAGGCAACAGGCGCCGCCGGGACCGGGCATCAGAAGCCGAACATGTGATCCAGCGAAAACCCGCCCGCCGCATCCATCAGCCCGTGATAGCCGAACAGCCGGCAGGTCGGATCCCGCACCAGCACGTACCCATCCGGCCCGGCCGCCGCCAGCAGGTCGGCGCCGAACAGCTCATGCGGCCACACGGTGCCTGAACCGGAACAGGCGATCGCCAGCCGCTGCTCCGAGATCATCCGCCCGATCCCGTCATGAAGCTGCAGCAGGGTCGCGGAAAGCGGATGCCACGTCCCGGAGGCCGGGTAGATCAACACCGCGAAACTGCGCCGCCGGTTGTCGCCAAGCTTCAGGAACAGCCGCGTGGACAGGCCGGGGGGCGGCCCGGAATAGGATTGCGGCTCGTCCCGGTAGGTCATCGCGGTGTTGAAGATATGCGCGCCGAAGCTGGACTCGGCGCTGTGGCCGGAGATCCGGTCCTCGTAGCGGAACAGCGCGTGCAGCCAGCCGTCCGCCTCGCCGCCGTCGCGGAAATCGTAGACCAGCTCGGCGTGGCCCTGCTCCACGCCGAAGCCGTCGAGGTCCATCGCCAGCGCATGGTCGCGCGGCAGGCAGCCGAGGAATTTTTCGCCGCGCTTGCTGCCGTCCGCGGCGAACACATCCAGGCGCAGCGGCAGATGGCGCTGCGACGTCGCCATCGGCGTCGGCTGGAACACCGTGCGGAACCGCTCGCGCGGCAGGATCGGGAAGGGCAGCAGGTAGCCGCGCCCCATCTGCGCGGGCAGCGCCGGGATGCCGGGATCTGGGCGGAGATTGTCGCGCTCGACATTGACATGGGCGATGCGCACGCGGTCGTTTCGGGTGACCTCATAGCGCGGCCGCACCACGTGGCGCCCGGCGCGCAGCTCGATCTGCGTCGGCCAGTGCAGCCCCGGCAGGAAATCCGCCACATCCAGCGCGACGGTGGCGAAGGGGCCGACGGCGCGGGTCAGGGCGACGGGCTGGTTGTCGCCCATGCGGTCGAGGGCAACGGCTCCCGCCGGTATCGGCGCGGCGTGGCTGTTCTGCAGCCACAGGACCACCGTCTCGTCCGGGCGCGGCGCGGGCAGGCCGGCGAAGCGGTCGGACGGCCAGGCGTTGGCGTCGTGCGTGCAGGACAACGAGGCGCCGTTGTCGGAGGCATACGTGTCCAGCGCGTATTTCACCACGTCATGCCCGGCGACGCCGATGGCGTGGATGAACAACTGGCCGGTGAACGGGTCGAGCCCCAACCGCTCGCGCACCTGCCGGCTGTCGATCGAAAAGCCGCCCGCACCCGAGGGCAAAGCCTGCTCCCAGGTCGCCAATACCGCGCCATCGGCGTCGAACAGCCGCAGCCACAGGCGCACGTCCCGGGCACCGTAGCTGGCCCAGTAATTGGCGGACACCAATCGGGTGGACAGCCCGTCCGCGTCGCGGAAGAAGGCAAAATTCGTCGCGAAGTTCAGCTTGTCCAGATACTTGCCGCGGACGCTGAGCAGGGCGTCCGGCAGCCGCGCCTCGTCCAGGGTCAGCACGGCGGCGCCCCGCGGCAGGAGCGGGGCGATGCGTTGGACGATCCTGGCGGCGTCGAAGGCGGCGACCAGCACGGTCCGCGCGCCGGACGCCGGCAGGTCGGTCAGCGGAAGCGCGGTCAGGCCGCCGCGGGTCTGCCCGACTTCGCTGACGTCGTGGACAAACAGGCTGTCGATCGACGCCGGGTACAGCGCGAGCAGGGCAGCGGCGACTCCGTCCGGGTCGTACAGCGTGACCGGGCCGTCCAGCCGGGCATACAGGCGGCTGACGGCCTCCGCGGCCAATGGGTGGGCCAGCGCTTTATAGAGGACATTGCCGCCGGCGCGGGCGTCGAACGTCTCGATCTGCAGCATCGGTCTCGGTTCCCTACAGCCCCAGGCGCCGCTGCATCTCGGCCGCGGCTTCCGGCGTGTCGTTCAGGGGCGTCACCCGCCAATGTAGGAAGCGGCCGGCGAAAGGGCGAATCCGGTCTTCGTTCATCATCGTCTTGAGGAAGATCCCCTGCCGGCGCGACGATCCCGGCAGCGGCGCGAACAGCACCGGCGCCGCGGTGGCGGAGGCCTCGGAGATCATCGACACGCTGTCCTGCGTCACCACGATCAGGTCCGCCAGCGCCAGCATGCCGAAATAGGGATTCTCGCCGGTGAAGTCCCAGACCCAGCCGCCGGAGGGCGCCAGAGCCTTTCGGATCTGTGCGGTCACCGCCGGATCGGTGCGGCGCGACGGCGTCACCACCACGCCGACATCGTCCCGCTGCGCCATCCCCGCCAGGTCCGCTGCCAGCCTGGCGCCGACGCTGCGGTCGAGCCGGTAGCGGCCATTGCTGCCGCCCAGCAGGACCGCGACCAGCGGACGCTTGTACGGGGCGAATCGCTCGCGCCAGAGCTCCGCTTCGGCCGCCAGCCGCTGCGCACTGGCGCGGTGCAGCGCGGTGCGGGTGACGAACACGTTCGGGCCGATCAGCTCGTCATGCGTGTTCGCGACGATCAGGTCGAATCGACGAATATCCATGCGCGGGTTCTGCACCTGCACGACCGGCAGCGACGGGCGGCGCAGAGCGGCCAGCACGGCGCCCGCCATGCCGCCGCAGCCGATGGCGAGGCCGGGCAGGGGGGCCTTCACCGCCTCGGCAACCGCGGCCAGCGGGTTGGGCCAGAGTTTTGCGGGAATCCATTTCCATGGGGCCGAGGGTTGCAGGACCCGGATGGCGGGGACCAGCCCGGCGGCTTCGGCGAGGCCGAGGGCCTGGGCGCGCAGCCCGGCGAATCCCTCGCTGATGACCCACGGGGCGGCGATGTCAGACATGGCGGGGCTTTTCGGCGGGCAGGGCGCAAAGGTCAATGGTTGCCCAAGCCGATCGGCAATGGCTCGGCTGGCGGATGGCGGGAAGCCGGTCTATCAAGCCGCCCGCCGCGGTCCGCGCCCGTCGTCCGGCCGGGGACTCGACACCCGGGGAGGTTCCGCCCGATGCAGCCTGTGACTCAGATCATCAACCGCGCCGGCACGGTGCCGGGCCGCGGCGGCAGTCCGCAATGGCTTCCGACGGCGGCGACTTGCCTGACGCTGCTGCTGCCCTGGGCGCTGCTATATGCCCGGGCCATCGGCGACGCGACGCTCTGCGCGATCGTCGTGCTGTTCCTCGCCGGGCGCGCGTTGGAGCGGGACTGGACGTGGCTGCGTGCCCCGTGGACCCGGCTGGCGCTGCTGTTCTGGGGCTGGATGCTGCTCTGCACGCTGCTGAACGGGAACGGGCAGGCGATCCAGCAGGCGCTGGCCTCGATCCGGTTCTTCCTGCTGGTGCCGGCGCTGCAAGCCGGGGTGCTGGCCAGCGAGCGGACCCGCAGGTGGCTTGGGTACGTCATCCTTGCCGCCGCGCTTTGGATACTGGTCGAGTCGTGGCAGCAATACCTGCTCGGGCTGAACATTTTCGGCTACCCGCGTTGGATCGACGGCGCGCTGACCGGGCCGTTCCGCGGGCCGGTCGCGGGGCCGACATTCCTGTGGGTGTTCTTTCCGGCCTTCCTTCCCATCTGCCTCCTCCTGCTCAGGCGCGCCGATCGGCTTGGGAGGGTGGCGGGACTCGGGGTGCTGGTGGTGGCGGCCTTGACGATGATCCTGATCGGACAGCGGATGCCGGCTCTGCTCATGACGCTCGGTCTGTGCGTCAGCGGCCTGCTGTTCCGCCAGGTTCGCGTCCCCGTGCTGCTGACCATCGCTGCCGGCATCGGTCTGCTGGCGCTGCTGCCGGTGGTTTCGCCGCCGACTTCGCTCAAGCTGGTCGTGTTCTTCACCTACCAGATGGAGCATTTCTGGGCGTCACCCTACGGCCTGATCTTCGGCCGGGCGGTGACGATGATCCAGGCGCATCCGTGGTTCGGCCTCGGCTGGGACGGTTACCGTAATTTCTGCATGGACCCCGCCTACCTGACCGGCGTGCCGTGGCTGCCGGTCAGCGACCCCGCCAGCATCGAGGGCTGCACCATCCACCCGCATAACTACTGGCTCCAGGTGGCGACGAGCTGCGGGCTGACCGGAACGCTGCTGTTCGGGGCACTCGTGGTGACCTGGCTGCGGGGCATAAGCGGCGGAGGCGGTTGTTTGCGCAACGACCGCCAGGCGGCGCTGCTGGTCATCGTGTGCGTGGCGATGTGGCCGATTGCCTCGACCACCTCCTTGTTCACGGTGCCCAACGCCGGGTGGTTCTTCCTGATGGTCGGCTGGGGACTGGCCGAGGCTGGCGGGACCCGGTCACGGCCGGGACTCACCGCTTCCGCGTCAGGATAGGCGGCATTGCGGAGACGGACTTTGTCGGACCGCCCCCGCCCTCACCGTTGGCCGGGCGCGTCCCGGCCATGAGGCAGAAGCCGATGCCCGGTCTACGCACTTGATGCTGATGGCGACGGGGACAAGTCCAGCCGCTTCGTGCCCTCCGCGCCAGCCCGGCCGGCGGAATCCCTTCTTGCGTCGGATGCGAAAGCGTCCCAAACTGGCCAGTCCGCCGATAGTAAGGCCGGTGCGATGCTCGATGCTGCCTGGAAGTTTCTGACAGATCCCACCAATCGCGACACACTCGGATGGATCGGCGCGGGGATCGCCGCCGGTGCCGCTGGCCTTTGGGCTGTCGTCACGTTCCTGGTCCGCAAAGAAGGGTCCGACCCGCGGCCCAATGTCTCTGCCGACCGGGGCGGCGTCGCAATCGGCGGCAGTGCGACAAACAGCCCCATCAACGTAAACCCGCCTCGGCCGGGTAAACATTAGGCCGCCGGGTTGCTGGCCAGCCTGCGTCTCTGGTGGACCAGCCGGCGCAAACCCCGGGATAGCCGCACGGTCACCGCGACCGGGGGCATCGCGGTCGGCGGAAACGTCATAGGCAGCACGTTCACGATCACCCAAAGCGACAACGCCGAGGTCCTCGAAGTCCTCGCGGCCTTGCGCGCCCAGGTGGCGGCCCTCAGCCCGGCGCAGGCCGCGCCGGACGCCGGGCGCCGGGTGAGCGAAGCCGTCGGCGACATCGCCCGGGGCGCCGCCGAGGGTGACGAGCGGCTGCAACAGGCCCTCGATCTGCTGCGCGCCGGAAACGTCACCCATGCCGTTCCGCTGTTGCAGGCGGTTGCCGAGGAGAAGACCGCCCGCATCAGGCAGGACAGCGCGGTCGCCGCCGCGGCCTACCGCAACCTGGGTGCGATCGCGGGTATCGCCGATCCCGCGAAGGCACGCGCAGCCTATGCCGAGGCGGCGCGGCTGGACCCGGACCATATCGACGGCGCGCTTTGGCATGGCTGGTTTGAGGCCGAAGCAGGCAACCTCGCCCGGGCGGAAGCGGCGTACGGCCGGGTCATCCGTCTTGCCACGCCCGGGACGGATGATTGGGCACTCTACTGGGCGCAACTTGGTCTGGGAGATGCCCGTGTCGCCCGCGGCGATCTCACAGCCGCCACGGCAGAGTATGAACGCGGCAAGGCGATCGCCGGCCGTCTGGCGCAATCGGACCCCGGCAACGCCGGCTGGCAATATGATCTTGGTATCAGTAACGAAAGAATCGGCAACGTGTTGGTGGCGCAGGGCAACCTGCCCGAGGCGCTGAAATCCTACCGGGCCAAGTTCGCTATCATCAACCGTCTGGCCCAATCGGACCCCGGCAACGCCGGCTGGCAGCGCGATCTCTCGGTGTCGTTCAACAAGGTCGGCGACGTGCTGGTGGCGCAGGGCAACCTGCCCGAGGCGCTGAAATCCTACCGCGATGGTCAGGCCATCTTTGACCGTCTGGCGCAATCGGACCCTGGCAACGCTGGCTGGCAGCGCGATCTCTCGGTGTCGTTCAACAATGTCGGCGACGTGCTGGTGGCGCAGGGCAACCTGGCCGAGGCGCTGAAATCCTACCGCGACAGCCTGACGATTGCCGACCGTCTGGCGCAATCGGACCCCGGCAACGCCGGCTGGCAGCTCGATCTCTCGGTGTCGTTCATCAAGGTCGGCGACGTGCTGGTGGCGCAGGGCAACCTGCCGCGGGCGCTGACATCCTACGGCGACAGCCTGGCGATCAGGGACCGACTGGCCAAGGCGGACCCAGGCAACGCC
>CAINOE010000085.1 GCA_903851415.1 uncultured Rhodopila sp.
GTCAGCGACGGTTCTGCCTCGCCTAACGGCTCGGTGCCTGCGGCAAGGGGTGGCGAATTCGCCGGCCTCAGGTGGCGAATTCAATCGGCCTCAGGTGGCGATTTGAACCGGCCTCCGGTGGCGAATTCGCCGGCCCGCGCATGTTCACGCACGGCATGCTGGATCCGTGGTTCAACACTGCCTATCCGGTCAAGACATTCTTCAAGACGATCTTCTGGAAGCTGTTCGAGCACAAGGTGCTGCGCGACGCGCGCGGTGTGATGTTCACCTGCGATGAGGAACGCAGGCTCGCGTCCGGTTCCTTTGCACCGTACTCCGCTAGAGAGTACGGCGTCGGTTACGGCACCCGGGATGTCGATGGCGATCCTGCGGTGCATCGCAGCGCGTTCGCGGCGCATGTCCCACAGGTCGGCGGACGTAAATTCATTCTCTTCCTGAGCCGCATCCACCCGAAGAAAGGCGTCGACCTCCTGATCAACGCGTTTGCCCGCCAGGCGGGGACTTTCCCGGAGTTCGATCTCGTGATCGCGGGTCCTGATCAAACCGGGTGGACGAGCGAGCTCCAGCGACAGGCTCGAGAACTCGGTGTCGCCGGCCGCATCCACTGGCCGGGCATGCTCTCGGGAGACGTCAAGTGGGGGGCTTTCCGGTCAGCCGAGTTCTTTGTGTTACCGTCGCATCAGGAAAACTTCGGCATTGCGGTGGCCGAGGCGATGGCGCTGAGCAAGCCGGTTCTCATCACGAACCAGGTCAACATCTGGCGGGAAATCGAGGCTAACCGAGCGGGGATCGTGGTCAACGACGACATCGACGGCGTTGCGGCGGGGCTGCAGGCGCTGTGCGCGCTGTCGGAGGCGGAACGCGACGCCATGGGGCGCCGGGGCCGGGCGTGCTTCCTGAGCCGCTACGACCTGGAGGCAAATGCTATGCAGCTTTTGGCGTTGTTTCAGGAACTGACGCGGGAGCCGGATGCTCGCCCGCAAGAACTCCAAACGGTTGCTTAGAGGCTGGCGTGGGACCCCGCGCTGTTGGCGCCCGGAACGAGCGGCTGCCGGAGTTCTTCAGTCGAGAGCAAGGCCTGTGAGACGGGCGAGTTCCGCCTTGATCTCCTGAGGATCGTGAAGGTGCGAGACCGCGCGCTGCAATTCCCGCACCTTCGCCTCGACCAGGAAGCGATACCAGAAGCCTTGCAGGATGTGATAGATCAGGCCCTCTCGTCCATCCAGAAACCCGAGTTGCCCGAAATAGCGCCACAAGAAGTAGCCCAGTGGCCCGACGCCGGACGGAAGGCGGTTATAGATCTGCTCTTTCAGCAGGCGCTTGAGCCGGGCCTGGGTGCTGCTGGCGCCGCTAAGGACAGCGCCGTCGCCAGCGAACAGGCGGAACGTCTTGTTGAGCCGATCGATCGCCTCCCGCGTGGCATATTTGTTGTGCTTGTCGGTGAAAAAGGTCAGATCGTTGAGGTTGTGATCGGCAAACCCGCCCTCGATCGTCACACAGCGTCCGCCCCAGACGATCATGTGCTCGTCCATCCAGCGGTTCTCGATCCGCCCCTGGCCGCGCCGCCAGATGCGCAGCAGAACGAGAGGATAGCGCCCGCCATGACGGATCCAGCGTCCGAGGAAAATGTGCTTTCGCTTGAGATTGATACCGGCGACATCGCTGCCCAGTGTGGGCAGTTGTTTCGCGATCACCTCGGCGAGGTCGGATTCAATGATCTCGTCGGCATCGAGACGCATCACCCATGTTGCGGTGATCGGCGCGTGGTCGAGTGCCCACTGGAACTGCAGCGCGTAATTGACAAATGGATGCTTCAGAACGACCGCACTGTGCGCCTGAGCAATCGCGACAGTCTGGTCAGTCGATCCTGAATCAATAACGAAGATCTCGGCCGCGATGGTAACCAAGGCCTTGAGCGCACGGCCAATATGACGTTCCTCGTTATGAGTAAGGATAACGACGGCAAGGCTGACCACGGGGGTTTCCATCAATTCATCGACTTGATACTGGTAAAGACGTACCGAAGCAGTTCAATGGCACGAGGTTCTAGGTCCAATTCGACGCGCGAGGCATTGGCGGCGAGATGCCCAGCGTCGAACATGGACAACAGCACTATTCCATCACGATTCGTTCTAAGAGCAAGATCAACGAGAAGTTCAGGGGCTATGACGCGGACATCGTGGGAATAACCGAACTGCTCGACCGCCACCCGCGTTTCCGCATCATTTTGTAGGGCTACCGAGAGAGCCCTGAGGCGGACTAGCACGCTATTCGTCACAACGATCGGGCCATCTTCGTGCGAGGCGTGATTCGCGGCATTTTCAAATGGGTCGCTTGCATATTGAAGCAAGCCGATGCGCGGGCATCGCCGCCTGGCGAAGCTCCCAATCTCTGAGGATCCTGCAATCCCAATAGTACTAGCCTGTCCGCGGTCAAGGGCCTCTTCCAGGGCCATTATAACATCGTCGCGGTCAATGTCCTGCATTGTGGGTTCGTGCAGTGCGAGCGCGTCCACATAATCCGTCCATAAGCGCGTCGGGCTCGATCGCAAGCTCAAGCGGACAAATTCGCCGGTCAATGCGACTTTCGTAGCCTGCGGCCGGACTCTCGACACGGTCTGCCGGAGGCTTGGCACGGCAGCCACAATACGCTGTGCAATCGGCTTGACCAGGGCAAGAGCGGCGTTACGTCGGGCGGGCACAATCCCGACCTTTGTGACAATCTGAACCTTGTCTCGTCGGCGACCGATGAATTGCCCCAGGATTGTCTCGGAACTTCCGTCGCCAAAAGGTGGCGCGGTGTCGTACCACGTGACGCTGGCTTCGTAGGCGCGGTCCAGCGCTGCGAGACCTTCTCTGGCGCCCACTCGCGAGCCAAGAGAAGCGCAACCGAAGCCGATCCGCGAAATAGGCGCGGCGAAGGCGGGATGGCGAATGTATCTCATTGGCGTAGCGACGAACGACAGTTGCACATGAGGTCCCCACAAGATTATCGACACAGGTGCCGCGCTAGCCTCAGGGCGAGCGCAACGGTCGCAAAGGTAGGATTCGCTTGGCCGCTCGTTGGAAAGACGCTGCTCGACGCGACATACAGGTTGTCGACGCCATGGACTCGGCAGTCGCCATTGGTAACGCCTTCCTCGGGCAGCGTGCTCATCCGGGTCGTGCCAATCTGATGAAAGCCATCGCTGGCCTGGTCCTCAACGCGACGAGCGCGATCTTGGGGGGCGTCCCAAAAGTCAAGCCGCCCCTTGCCGCTTTGCCGCAAAGCGTCCGCGAGGTGACTATGCGCGGCGATGATTGAGACAACGTCATCCCTCGAGTACCGGAGATCGATCTTCAACCGAGGCACGCCTAGCGCGTCGAACGAGTTGCTAAGGGTCACTCGGCTTTCTGCGTTTGGACGTTGTTCACCGTGATAGTGTAATGCGTAGCGCCCAGCCGAATTTCGAATGAGAAACCCAGGTTTTCGTAATGCCGGCGAGTAGCGGTCGTAAAGAATTTGGAGCGCTGACGAGGCTGTCCCCAAAGGAGAGCCGACGACATTCCGTGCGTGGGCAACATAACGATACGGAGGCTGCCCGATATGCATAATGCGCACACCCTCGGACAAGATTCGCCGCCCGATTGGCGGAATCAACAACGCGAGATAGACTAGCGAAAGAATTCCGCTCCGATGATCAGCATCATAAAAAGGCGGATTGTCAAGCCAGAACGACACGTTTTGAATGCCGTGCTTAATAAGCGTCCGCTTTTCAAAGGTTATTCTTCGGCGAACGAAGCTGCGGCCCGGCTCCCGGAAGAAATCAAAATATTCCGCGTCGGACCGCCGCGCCAACGCTAGAGATGCCATCTTCCCTGAGATGTGCCCCATATAATAGCGGCCAAGCGGTCCGTTGAGTCCACCGAATAGATGAGGTTGCGTCCGTTGCGCGACGAGCAACAAACGTGTCGTCTCCAGACCGCCGCACGCTAGAATGACCGTCTTGGTCGCGAGCTTCCGGCGTCCTTCCGACGTTGCGATATGGATTCCGACGACGGAGCGGCTTTCACCAAACTCTGATTCCACCAGCGTTGCGCCGACGAGAATGCAAGGCCCGCCAGGTTCCTCGAGCCGTTGTTTGTGAAGCCGGGCTACATTGATCTCGGGGCACCAAGCTTCAAGGTCCGTAGTCCGAACCCCATTTGGCAAGACCTGGGTTCGCGGTCTCTAGGCATACTTGGCCCTGCGGACATGTAAGCGGGGCAAAACCCCGGGCAGCAGGTGCAGCAATCGTCGGCACCGTGTGACCGAACCGCGGACTTCCGCCATCGTTGCGTGAGTGCTAACCGCACCGATCTGCTCAGCGATTGAAATTGCCCAGGGTTTTGCCCCTCTTAGGCGGACATCGGGCAAGTGGTTGATTTATAGCGGTATCCGCCCGGCCGGGCCGCGGCAAATCCTCCAAACCCTAGACACACGACCCGTCCATTCCCCCGTTGACCGGAAGCGATTCCCGCGCTATCCGCTGGACATGTACCTGCGGATGACGCAACGCCGGAACCGGGACGGGTCAACCGTCGCCTACTATGCGCTCGCCGAGAACGCGTGGAACCCCGCCGCCAAGCGGGCCGAAGCCCGCGTCGTGCACAATTTCGGCCGCGCCGACCAGCTCGACCGCGCCGCCCTGCAGCGCCTCGTCAACAGCATCAACCGCGTGCTCAACGACGGCGAGACCGTCACCGGCAGCACGCCCGATCTGCCCGCCATCGAGATCGAGCACGTCTTCGAACTCGGCGTCGTGCTGGCCGCCCGCGGCCTGTGGGAGGATCTCGGCATCGGCCCGGCGATCCGCCGTTGCATTGCCGAGGCCGGCCTGACCGCGCCGCACGAGGCGGCACTGTTCGCCATGGCGGCGAACCGGCTGGATACGCCCGGCTCCAAGCTCGCCTGCGCCGCGCGCTGGCTGCCCGATGTCGCCTTTCTGCCCGATGCCGCCGGCCTCGCCGTCGATCAGCTCTACCGCGCGCTCGATTTTCTCGCCGTCTGGTCGGACCGGATCGAGCACGAGGTCTTCCTTCAGGCGGCCGATCTGTTCCGGCTCGATGTCGATCTGATCTTCTACGACACCACGACGGCTTATTTCGAAACCGACGAGGCGGACGAGCAGCCCGAGGAATGGGGCGGGCGGCTGTTTGCGCCATTGCGCCGGCGCGGCCACAGCAAGGAGGGCCGCGACAACCAGCCGCAGGTGATCGTTGCGCTGGCGGTGACGCGCGACGGCATGCCGGTGCGCTCGTGGGTGCTGCCGGGCGATACCGCCGATGTCGCCACCGTGGCGCGGATCAAGGATGATTTGCGCGCCTGGCGGCTCGGCCGCTGCGTGTTCGTCGGCGATGCCGGCATGTATTCGGCGGAGAACATGGCCGAACTTTCGCGCGGTCTCGGCCGCTACATCCTGGCCGTGCCGATGCGCAAGGTGAAGGAGATCGAGCTGGAGGTGCTGACCCGCCCGGGCCGCTACAAGGCGGTGGCCGGCAATCTCCAGGTCAAGGAGGTCGTGGTTGGCGAGGGCGAACGGCGGCGCCGCTACGTGCTGTGCCTCAACCCCGAGGAAGCGGAGCGGCAGCGGCGGCATCGCGAGCAGGTGCTGGTTGAACTGGCTGTCGAACTCAGGCTTTTGCAGGAGCGCGAGGACGATCATCCGAAGGCGGCCTGCGCACTGCTGGCATCGCGCCGCTATGGCCGTTATCTCGCCACCGACTATTTGGGCCGCCCGCGGCTGGATGCCGCGAAGATCAAGGCGGCGGAGAAGTTCGACGGCAAGTTCGTTGTCATTACGAACGACGATACGCTGACCGCCGAGGATGTGGCGCTCGGATACAAAGGCGGCTGGATCATCGAGTCCTGCTTCCGGCGCATGAAGCAGACCGGGCTGGAGGTGCGCCCGATGTTCCATTGGGCGGCGCGGCGGATCGAGGCGCATGTCCGGCTGTGCGTGCTGGCGTTGCAGATGCAGCGTGCCGCGGAGATCCGCTGCGCGCTGCCGTGGGCGCGGATTGCGCATGAACTGGCGGCGCTCAAGGCGGTCCGGTATCAGGCCGGCGAGCGGACTATTGTTCAGCGCTCCAAAATCGCCGACAGCCTTGGCGTGATCCTGAAAAAGCTTGGGATATCAGCGCCGAAGCAGGTCCTGTCGGTCTCGGACCCGGCCGAAACCGCCGCTGCGACATAGACACACGCCCGGAATCCGTCCTTCGTAAGCCATGGAAAAATCAGAGGAAATCAGCGCGTCTGTCTAGTGACCGCGAACACGGGCAAGATAAACCTATCCGATGACGCTTCGAATTGAGCGCAGTTGAGGCCAAAAAATTCGGCGGCAGCGACATGTTCGGCGGTAACATCCCCATATGCGATAGGCCATATGGCATTTTGCGGTGCAAAACGGGGCTCAAAATCCACCTTATCAAGAGGAACGGTCCTGCCGCCCCACCACGACGAAGTTCCGCCTAGCCCTCGGCGCACCGCGAGTGCCATCGGCGATGCCGATCGGGATCGGCGATTTCAGCATCGGAAAGCGCCGCGACGCTCCGATCGTCGTCACGCTGGCCGGACTCCAGGACAAGCACCGAGCGTCCGGCCGCTGCACAGGCTAGCGCGAGCGCGAGACCGGCCGGACCAGAGCCGATCACTGTAATGTCAGCGGCCACGGTGCCAGCCGGAAGGCGATCGATGATGCTCATATACTGCTATGCCACCCAATCGTCACTGCTCGTGGACCACTCGTATCTTCAAAACACGCGCGGGATTGCCGATCGCGACGCCCCATGGCGGCAGATCGGAAAAAGCGACGGCACGTGCGCCGAGTACGGCACCCGCGCCGATTGTAACTCCTGGCCCAACGAAGGCGTCAGCTGCGATCCAGGCCCTATCCTCAATTGTAATGGGTCGCGCTGTGAGTTGCATATTAGGATCGCTGATGTCATGTGTTCCGGCACAGAGGTGGGATCCCTGTGAAACCAGAGAGTATTGCCCGAGGCTGATCCTCGCCATCGAGTAGCAGATCACGCGAGGCCCGATGCAGGAATACGGTCCTATCTCGAGATTACGCGGGTCCCAGATACGGGCGCTTCCATAGACGCGAGCCGTGGATGCTAACCTAGCCCCGAACATCCGAAGAAGAAGCCGCCGCCAGCCATGAAGTGGCGGCGGCGTCCATGAGGCAAACAGTGCCCACACGATTGACCATAGTGCGCGGTAGAGCCGATTTCCCAGCGTAAAACTACGCCCGCTCTCCCAGGCATTTTCGCACTTAGCGTCGAGTATCGCGCTGCGTATAGCATCCGTCATCGAGCACCGATTGGAACGACAAATTGTTTTCAGATTAGGCTTTGATCGCGTGGACGAACATCATTGCACCATCGGCATTTGGTTGATTTGTTAATGCAAACCAAGCGCTGTTTACAAGGCGACGCAGAACAAAATATCGATAGTGGCGATCGCCACCCTGTGCTTCTTCCGCCTGGAGACTGAATTGCTTTCCGCCGAGGGTGCCATTCGTTGCCTTAAATAGGATCTCCCGCGCGAGCAATTCCCAAGGGGTAAAGGAACTTAGCCCGACAATTTTAAGCCCAGCGAGCCTATCAATCATTGCGCATAAACTTTCGGGCGTAAAAAGGCTGATATGCTCGTGAGGAATCCACTTTGGGAAACGGTCGCCCAGCACCGAGACTACACGGGATTCAAAGTTATCCGTTCCAATAATTAATGATCCACCGGTCTTCAGATATTTTGTAGTCATCTGAGTGAATTCGCCCGGTTCTGCAATGTGTTCGATAACCTCAAACATTGTTATTATATCAAATTGGGTGTCTTCTTTGATATCGCGGATATTACTGTATACTTCAAGGTTGTGTTGATGCGTCGAATATTTACGTTCCGCGTCAGAAAGCTCGACCCCAACAGCCCGTTGAGCACCAGCTTTACGGGCGTCGGACAAGAAGCATCCATACCCGGATCCCACGTCGAGAACTGATTTCCCAAACAAATTCACCTCAAACTTACGTAACAATTGATGATTAACAGTTGCGTTCACCCTTTGCCCATCAATTTGACGTTTATCATCATAGCCCGTCACGTAGTGCCGCCTGAGATCAGCAGCCAACCTGACATCGCGCGTAAACATGAAGCCACAATCTCGGCAAATTGCGGTTCTGATCCCATCGAAGTTAAATTTATCGACCAGATCAGGTGAACAACAGCACGGACATCGGTTCCGAGCGACGAAAGATGCGGCCCTGGTATTCATTCACTTGCCTCTCGCTGTCCGTCCGTTGATATCCTCACGGCCGGGGATCATCGGTCAGATCGTTCAACCACGCCCATCAGGCGCGCAGAGCGTATCCGATATTTTCGAGACCTTAACTACTATTCTCTTAGCTCGACTTTCCGCATTTCAGGCGGCAAGACACAGAGTCTCCACGAATCTTTCCAACAAGCGAGCAGGGATTTCCACCCTCTCAGCCTGATGCCGGGACCCGCAAAAATCCTGCGGCGTCCAAAGCACCCGCCGCACGGCGGCGATCGCGTCGCTGAACGTCGGTTGGGCTTTGGCGTACCAAGCTGCGGCATGCGGTCGAACCGCGGCGCCCGGCACTGACCTCAACCCGTGCGCCCAAATGGTGATCAGGGAGTAGAGGCCAAGCAGCGCCAGGGTGGTGCGCAGGATCGCCAGATCCGACCAGTGCCGTTGCGTCTCGACACCCGGGTGCTCGCGGACCTCCTGGAAGGTGGTCTCGATCCGCCAGCGGAACACGAAGCGGCCGAGGATCGCGGCAGGTTCAAGCTCGAGATCGGTGCACAGAAACGCCTGTGCGTCGCGCTCGCCGGATGGATCGCGCAACAGCACCCAGCGAACCAGCGCCGGCGGCAGGCCATTGGCGTACCAGACCGCGATGCCGGAGACATAGTCCAGCGCGCATCGCTGTCCGCCATACCACTCGGTCATCGTGACCCGTGTCCAGATGGTGGCCGGATCGGTCAGCACCGCACTGAGTTTGGGTCGCCGCTTGCCTTTGAGCCGAGGCCGGCCGCGCTGGCCCGGCCGGCGTACGGGGGCAGGTTCGAAAAGGCTGGCGTCCAGACGCAGGCGGGTGATCAGGCAAACATGGCGGCGCACGGCGGCGATCAGTTCCAATGCGGCGAAACTGCTGTCGGCCACCACCACCACGCGGCGGTCGGCCAGCCAGCGCTTGCTTTGCAGGATCGCCTGGCGAGCCCGGTCGGTCAGGGTTTTGTGCCGCTTGCCCAGCGCCTCGCTCCACCGCGCCGAGGGCGCCAGCACGGTCAGGAACGGCAGGGCCCACCGGCGGCCGGCAAACGGCACCGGCAGCATCACCGCCAGAGACAACCAGCGCAGGCCGCTGGTCCCTGCCTTCGCAGGGACAAGCCTTGACGAACTGGCCATGCGACGAACGCACCGGGTCGCGGTAGATGCCGCGCGCCTTGATCTTCCCACCCCACCGCCGTTCGATCGTATCGTCGACCGCGATGACCACCTCGCCGCCGGGCCACAGCAGCGCGAGCAGATGCAGCAGCAACCTGCGCGCCACCTCGCGCGCATCCCAGCTCGCCCGGTTGAGCGCCTCATGGTAGCGGCCAAAGCCGGGCTGATCGGCCATTCCCATGACGCGCAGCGCTTGCGTGACGGTGCGCTTGCCGGGGGCCAGGACGGCGCCGGCAACCAGCACCAGGATGTGGTTCCAGACGGGCGCGGTGAAGCACGTGCGGAAAGTTGCCAGCCAGGATGCCAGAATCGCCGGCACGGCGGCGGTGGCGGGGATGGATTCGATGCGCTCAGGTTTCATCGGAGTCTTGGAATCGCGACGCTCCGTTCGCGCAAGAGTCCGGATGGCGGCGGGCTTCTCAACATCTGGCGACGGCCGGCGGCATCCCTTATCGTCAGCCGGCATGACGGACGCGATCATCCGGCAGATCGAAGACTTCCGCTGCCCGCGGGGAGCCTTGTTCGCAGAACGCCGCAACCGCGGCTACACGCTCTACGCAGCCGCGTCAGGTGCTCCGGTGGCGCGGCTCCGCTCAACCGGCACGGATGGCAGGTTTGAAGTCCTCTACTGGTCGCTCTGGAAGGAGCGGTGGACCGCCGGCGGTCCGTTCGGACGCACCGTCCTGTCTATCGATGACGCACTACGGTTTATCGCCCACGAGGATATATTCTGGGTCATGACCTGATCGTCCGGGGGCTAAAATGCGGAAAGTCGAGCTAAGAGTCCGTTTGGAAAGTCCCATAGTTAATTTGAGGTGGCCGGGGAGGCAGTCAAAGTTTGACGTTTGCGGGGGTAGTCCCCGGTTGTCCATCGACGAAACTCCGCCTCGTGAGCCGCCAAAGCACACGATCTTGGAGTCGCATCAATGGACGAGTTGGAGAGCCTAAATCACAGCAAGTGGGAGTGCAAATACCACGTTGTTTTCATTCCCAAGTGCCGCCGGAAGACGCCCTTTGTGCAGTTGCGCCAGCATCTTGGCGGGATGTTCCGCAAGCTGGCGGAGCAAAAAGAGAGCCGGATAGAGGAAGGGCACTTGATGCCCGATCATGTCCACATGATGATCTCGATCCCGCCGAAATATGCCGTGTCGCGGGTGATCGGCTTCATCAAGGGAAAGAGCGCAATCCTGCGGCGGCGCCGGTTTTCTGGACAGTCGGATAAGCTTAAGTCTGACCGGTCCAACGAGGCATGACACGTGGGTGTAAAGAGAAAGCAGCACAGCGCCGAGTTCAAGGCGCGCGTGGCGATGGCCGCGCTGTCGGGCGAGAAGACCCTGGCGGAACTGTCGTCCGAGTTCGGCGTCCATCCGACGATGATCAGCACCTGGAAGCAGGATCTGGCCAAGCGCGCGAGCGAGTTGTTCGCGCGTGGCAACAAGGCGCCGACAGCCGACGATGCGCAGAAGGTGATCGACGATCTGCACCGCAAGATCGGCCAGTTGCAGGTCGAACGCGATTTTCGTGCCGGGCAGCCCGCCATCTCCCGTCTGCTGAGAGGCGGGCGATGATCGCGCCGAACGCGGGACTGTCCGTCAACCGGCAATGCATGCTGCTCGGGATCGCGCGCAGCAGCTTCTATTATAGGCCCCGGCCGGTTTCGGCGGTGGAGCTTGATCTGCTGAACCGGCTCGACCGGATTTTCACCGAGCATCCGGTCTACGGCAGCCGGCGGCTACAGGTGGCGCTGGCGCGGGAAGGGATTTCCGTCGGCCGCCGGCGCATCCGGCGGCTGGTGCGCAAGCTCGGGCAGTGCGCGGTCAGGCCGAAGCGGAACACCAGCAAGCCGCATCCGGAGCACAAGATCTACCCCTATCTGCTGCGCGGCAAGACGATCGATCAGCCGAACCAGGTGTGGGCGGCCGACATCACCTACATTCTGATGCGGCGGGGATTTCTGTATCTGGTCGCGATCATCGACTGGGCCACGCGGCGGGTTCTGGCGTGGCGCCTGTCGAACACCCTGAACGCCGAGTTCTGCGTCGAGGCGCTCAACGAGGCCCTCGACCGGTTGGACAGGCCCGGAATCTTCAATTCCGATCGGGGTTCGCAGTTTACCGGCGAGGGGTTCACGCGGGTGCTGCTGGATCATCGGATCGAGATCAGCATGGACGGGCGCGGTCGCTGCCACGACTATATCTTCGTCGAGCGCCTGTGGTGGACGGTGAAGCACGAGTGGGTCTACCTGCGCCCGGCGGCCGACGGGCTTGAGCAGAAGCGCAGTCCGGCTGAATTCTTCGAGTGGTACAACCGGCGCCGTCCGCATCAGGCGCTCGGTTGGCAAACCCCGGACGAGGCGTATTTCGGCAAGCTGACCCCGGCTGTGACTGTGACGGAGGCGGCGTAGCGCAATGGCCCGGGGACGCTGTGAATTTGTGGACAGTCGGCTTCGCCGATACCCGCCTGAC
>CAINOE010000086.1 GCA_903851415.1 uncultured Rhodopila sp.
GAGCCTGGTGCGGCCGCGGGCGGGGCAGGCGGCGGAGGCGTTGGGGTGGACGACGCTGCTGGAGGCGCTGGCACGGCTGTGGCGGGACGGCGCCGCGGTGGACTGGGTGGGACATGACGCGCCGTATCGGCCGAAGGTGGCCGATGCGCCGGGGTATCCGTTCCAGCGGCAGCGGTATTGGTTCCAATCCCAAGCCAAGGCCGTGCCGGCACTGCTGGCGGGGGAGCGCATCGAGCTCGCCACTGGCGGCACGGTGTTTCGAGGCAGGCTGGATAGTCGGGATCTCCCGTTCCTCGCCGATCACGTCGTCCTGGGCGAGACAATCGTGCCGGGCGCATCCCATATTGTCACCCTGCTGTCCGCTTCGGGCGCGGCGCTGAGCGACATCGTCTTTGCCGCGCCGCTCAATCTGCCGGACGGTGGCTGTGCGACCCAGGTTTACGTGCGCGATAACCGGATCGAACTGCACGCCGATGCCGCCGGGGCTTGGACGCTGCACACCAGCGCGACCATGGCGCCCGTGCCTCCCGTGCCCCCGCCGGTGGATCGCGCGGCGATCATGGGTCGCTGCGTCGCTGATCCGGACGGCCCGGCGGCGCTGCACGCCATGCTTGAGACACGCGGCATCACCCTCGGTCCGTCGTTCCGCGGGATCACGCGGCTGTTCCGCGGCGAACACGAGGCGCTGGTCGAGGTTGCGCTGCCCGCTGATGTCCCGGCCGTGCCGCCACTGCACCCTGCGCAACTGGACGCCTGCTTCCAGGCACTGGGCGCGACCTTCCAGGGCAGCGGCGCCGGCGGCGCATTCCTGCCTCTAGCGGTTGACCGGGTGGTGCTGCACCGCAATTTCTCCGGCCCGCTTTGGGCGCATGTCCAGGCGCAAGGCTCGGGGGGCGCCAGCACCGAGATCGCCACCGGGGATGTGACGCTGTTCGACGCCGATGGCGAGCTGATCGCCTCGATCACCGGACTGACCATCAAGCGCGTGGGCACCGCGGCGGCCGATATGTCCCAGCGCTGGACGTATGAGGTCGCCTGGACCGCGCGCGAGGAACAATCCACCACCCTGCCGCCGCCGGAGGCGCTGGCCGCACTGGTTGAGGCCGCGCGTGACGCGACCGCACCGCAAGACCCGGCCAGTCTGGCTGAAGGACTGGAGCGACTCGCCGCCGCCTATGCCGCACAGGCGCTCGCGGCCGTCGCCCCCGCCTCGGTCGCACCCGGTCAGCAGCGGCTGTTCGCTCACCTCCCCACCATGGCGGCCGGTGCCGGCGGACAGCCCGAATCGCTGGCCGCGGCGCTGACAGCGCAGCACGGCGAACGGATGGAAATCGCCCTGTGCCGCCGCAGCGGCCGGGCCTTGGCCGCGGTGCTTCGGGGCGAGGCTGACCCGCTGGCCGTGCTGTTCGGCGACGGCGACGGCGCTTCGGTCTACGCCGAACCGCCGTTTGCGCGGATGCTCAACGCCATGATCGTGGCGGCGCTGCGAGGCATGATCGATGCCCTTCCCCCCGGTCGCCGACTGCGCATTCTGGAGATCGGCGCCGGCACGGGCGCGGTGTTCGCCGCCCTGCAAGCCACGGTGCCGCAGTACCGGGTGGCCTACACATTCACCGATGTGTCGCCGGTTTTCCTCGACACTGCATCGTCGGGCTTCGGCGCTGCGCTCGAACGCTGTGCGCCGCTCGATATCGAGCGGCCGCCCGAGGCGCAGGGTTTCACGAGCGGCAGCTATGACGTGGTGCTGGCGGCCAATGTGCTGCATGCAACACGCGAGCTCGGGGACAGCCTGCGGCACGCGGCACGGCTGCTCGCGCCGCACGGGGTGCTACTGTTGCTGGAGGCGGTGGGTCGCAGCAACTGGGCGGACCTCGTCTTCGGCCTGACCCCCGGCTGGTGGCGTTTCGCCGATACCGCGCGGCGCCCGTCGCACCCATTGCTGGCGCAACCCGCCTGGCAGGCGCTGCTGGCCGAGCACTTTGCCGAGGTAACAGCGGTCGCCTCTCCCGGAGACGGGCAGCAGATGCTGGCCATCGCCCACCGGCCACGGCCGGAACGCCCGGTGCTGGTCTGGGAAGCGCCCGCCGGGTTGGCGCCGCTCGACCTGGCCGACAGCGCGCTGCAGGTCGTGCAGCGGGCGCTGGCCGAGACCAGGCCGCCCGCGCTGCGCCTGATCACCCGCGGTGCCCAACCGGTGGCGGAGTGTGCAATCGATGTGGATCAGTCGGTGCTGCTCGGGCTCGGCCGGGTCATCGCGATCGAGCATCCCGAACTGGACCTCCGGTTGCTGGATCTGCCGCCGGGCATCCCCGCGACCGTGGCCGACTCGGTTCCAGCGGACTTGAAGGAGGCTGCGTGGCGGAATGGCGTCTGGCATTCGCCGAACCTGATCCGCGTCAGCTTGCCGCGGGAGCCCGTTTTCACGACCGGCGGGACACACCTGATCACCGGCGGCCTGGGCGGCTTGGGTGCATTGCTCGCTGAATGGCTGCTGGAACGCGGCGCGGCCCGGGTCGTGCTGATGGCCCGAAATGCGCGCTCGGGCATGGCGCTGCCGGCAAACGTCACCCTGGTCATCGGCGATGCCGCTCGGCCGGAGGAGGTGCGCCGCGTGGTGCATGATATCGGCGAGGAGCTTCGTGGCGTCTTCCACCTCGCCGGGACTCTGAGCGACGCCGCGATCCTCCGGCTGTCCCGCGACGATCTCGCCCGGGTTTTTGCCGGGAAGGTCGAGGGCGCGCGCAACCTGGATGTGGCGGTTGGCACGCGGGTGCTCGACGCGTTCGTGCTGTTCGGCAGTTCGACCGGGCTGATCGGAAACCCCGGCCAGGGTGCCCACGCGGCGGCCAACGCCTATCTCGCCGCTATGGCGCAACACCGGCAGCAGCGCGGTCTCACCGGTCTGTGCGTGGATTGGGGAGCGTGGGGGGAGGCTGGCACGCTGACCCGCTCCTCCGTCGGCGATCGCCTGGTGGCGGCCGGCGCCGCGCTGATGCCGCCGGCCGGCGCGCTGAGCGGCCTGAGCAGCGCGATCGTGGCTGGCAAGGCGCGCGTACTCGTGGCGGCGATCGAATGGCCCCGCTTTCTTGCCGGCTACGGCGACGCTATCCCGGCGTTTTACGCCGCAGTCGCCCCACCGCGTCGCGCCGTTGCCGCCGCCGGTCAAGCCGCGGCCGATCCTCGGGCCAGCCGCGCTGCGCTGGCCGCGTTTGTTGCCAACGCGGCCGGGCGGGTACTGGGTGCCGCCGCCGGCGAGGCGCCGGCACCTGACGCCCCGTTGAACGAAGCCGGGCTGGATAGCCTGATGGCGCTGGAGTTGCGCAAGGCACTGAGCGTCGGGCTCGACCTGACCCTTCCGGCAACGCTGTTGTTCAACTTCCCGACGATCGATGCCTTGATCGAGCACCTGGCGCCGCAGGTTGGCCTGGCGGAGGTTCAAGCGGCGCCTGCACCGCTGCCGCCACCACCGCCACCGGCCATGGCGCCTGATACAATACTGGAAAGCGTCATGCGGATGTCGGAAGCGGAAATGGCCGAGGTTATCGCGCGCGAATTCGCCTTCACGGTGGCGGCCCGTGGCTGATACTATCATCGCCTTGCCGGCCCCACCGCCGATGACCGGCCGCATCCCCCGGGAGCCGCTGGACGAATCCGTGCTGGGGAAGTTGCTCGGCGCGCTTGCCGCCCGGCCCGGTCCGGTTCCCAAATACCGCTATCCGTCCGCCGGAACGCTCTATCCCGTGCAGGCCTATATCGTCCTGAGCCGTCCCGTGGATCGCCTCGCCGCCGGGAGCTACTACCACGATCCGGTGGCGCATGCCCTGGTGGAGTTGTCCGCCGCAACGCCCGCCGCGCCGGACGGAACCACGCCACCTGCGTTGCTGATCCTGGTTGCCCGCGGCGCGGCGATCGATCCGATCTACGGCGCGCACGCGGACGCTCTGTGCCTGTTGGAGGCCGGCTATATGGAGGCAGCCCTGGACGCCGCCGGGACCGGCCTGACGTTGCGCGATGCCGGCGACCCGGCCGGACAACCGGCCCTGGCTAATGCATTCGCACTCGAGGCCGATGATCGGCCGCTGGTGTCCCTGGCGATTGGGGAGAACCTGTAATGGCGGCTGACACAACCCTGGCCGCACCCCGTGGCAAGCTGCGGGAGGCGTTGGACTACCTGCTTTGGTTCTACACGCCGTTCAAACCCATGTCGGCCAGCGACATCTATGAACTGATTTCCACCAACGCCTTCAGCGGGGAGGGACTGTATCTCAACCTCGGCTACTGGAAGTCCGCGCGCACCATCGATGAAGCCTGCGTCGCCCTGGCCATGCTGGTCGCGGAAACCGCCGGCATCACCGCCGGCAGCGAGGTCGTCGATGTGGGCTTCGGGTTCGCCGATCAGGACATGCTGTGGATCGATCGGCTGGCGCCGAAGCATATCACCGGGCTGAACATTACGCCATCCCAGGTGCGGCTGGCGCAGGAGCGTGTGTCGAAGCGCGGCCTGTCCGACCGAATCGGGTTGCTGCAGGCCTCGGCGACCGCAATGCCGCTGCCGGACGCAAGCTGCGACCAGGTGGTCGGGGTCGAGTGCGCGTTCCATTTTGACACCCGCGAGGACTTCTTTCGGCAGGCCTTCCGCGTCCTCCGTCCGGGGGGGCGGCTGGTGCTGGCCGATGTAATCCGCGCGGACCCCGATCCTCGGCCGCTGCGCCGCCGGGCACAGGATTTCAACTGGACGTTCTTCATGCGGAAATACGCCGTTCCCGCCGCCAACGCCGATTCGCGGGAGTCCTATGCCGCCAAACTGACCGCGGCAGGGTTCACCGGCGTGCGGGTCGATTCGATCCGCCACGATGTCTATCCGGGGCTGCACCGCTGTATGGCCGAGGACCCCGCCTTGCTGCGCCGGTTCCATTTCCTGGCTCGGCTACCCTACTGGCTGACGTTGCGGCTGAAGCCGGAACTCGTCTACAGCGCGTACGACTATGTGCTGGCGGTGGCGGAGAAGCCGCCCGCGTGAGGCTTTGGGCCATTTCCGATCTGCATCTGGCGATGGAGCGCAACCGCGAAGCCTTGCTGGCCCTGGCCGCCTACCCCGAAGACTGGCTGATCGTTGCTGGCGACGTGTGCGAAAGCATCGATCTGTTCACCGAGGCGTTGGGCTGGCTCGCCCGCCGTTTTGCTCGCGTCATCTGGGCGCCCGGAAACCACGAGCTATGGTTGACCGACCGGGACCGGGATACTCCCGGCAGCGTGGCCAAGTACGATGCCCTGGTCGCGGCCGCCCGGCGCCTGGGCGTGCTGACGCCGGAGGATCCATTCACTGCGTGGCCGCCGACGGGGGACGTCATCGTGCCGCTTTGCACTTTGTACGACTACAGCTTTCGGCCTGCGGGCGTCGCTCTGGATGATGTCGTGGCCTGGGCCGCCGAACTGCGGAACGTCGCTGCGGATGAGCACTTGATCAGGGCCGCACCGTATCGCGGAATAGCTGACTGGTGCGCGCAGCGCTGCGATCAGACCGAAGGTCGCCTGGCACGCGAACTGCCTGCGAACGCACGCACCATCCTGGCCGGGCATTTCCCGTTGCGGCAGGATGTAGTGCGGATTCCGCGTATCCCCCGCTTCACCCCGTGGTGCGGAACGATACGGACGGAGAACTGGCATCGCCGCTTCCGCGCCGTCGCCGCGATCAGCGGCCATCTGCATGTCCGTCGCAGCGACTGGCGCGATGGCACGCGGTTCGAGGAGGTCTCGCTGGGGTATCCGGGGCAGTGGGATCCGGCAAAAGGGGTTGCCTTCTACCTGCGCGAGGTGCTTCCGGTTGGATGATACCAATCCGCGTTGAGAGCGACTCTCCGGCGGCGCCTCCCCGTCATGCCGACGAAGGTCGGCATCTACGCCTTTTCCCTGCGTAAACAAAGGCATGGATGGTGCATCCCCGGCCTTCGCCGGGGCAGGCTTCGCGCATCATGACGATGGGGCGACCTATCCGCAATCCAGGACGAGAGCCGTCAGGCCTCGAACCAGGATGCTCTCCTGCCGCTGGCTCGAGACGACATTCAGCCGCGGAAATCGTTGCGCCAGCGCGGTGAACACCATCTCCGCCTCCATTTGTGCCAGGCTGGAGCCGGCACAGGTATGGATGCCGGCGCCGAACGCCAGGTGCCGCGTCTCCTCCCGTCCCGGGTCGAGCTTGTCCGGATCGACAAACACACGCGGGTCACGGTTGGCCGAACCCACCCCGAACCCGACAGTCTGCCCCTTTCGGATGGCGGTGCCCGCGAAGTTCATGTCCTCCAGAGCGTGACGGAAAACGATCTGCTGAGGACTGTCGTACCGCAGCAATTCCGTCACCACCGACCTGGCGCTGACCGCACCGTCCCGCAGCAAGGCCCACTGGTCAGGGTGCTGCGCCATCGCGCACAGCCCGTTGCCGATAAGCAGCGATGAAGCCTCATGGCCGGCAAACAGGAACAGCACGCAGGACGCGAGCAGTTCATGATTGTCGAGGAAGCTGCCGTCGTCATGCGCGGCGATCAGCAGGCTCATGAGGTTGTCCCGCGGCACGCGGCGATGCTCGTTCACCAGCCGTTCGAAATACCCGATGAGTTCGCCCGCCCGCCGGCTGCCGGCGGCGATCCGCTCCGGTGTGCGCACCATATCCAGGGACAAGGTGATTTCGCGCACCCAGCCGCGAACCAGCCCGTGGTCCTCCTCCGGCACGCCCATCAGGTCCGCCACGATGTCGATGGAGAGCGGGGACGAAAACTCGGACACGATGTCGAACGGGCCGCGCTGCGGAATGCGCGCCAGCGCCGCTGCAAGCAGCAGCTCGATGCGGGGGCGCATGGCCAGGACGGCGCGCAGGCTGAATACCGGGGCGGCGATGCGACGCAGGCGGGCGTGTTCCGGCGGGTCCTTGAACAGCATCCAACTGCTGAGCATCGCATACAGCGGCTGGTGCGCCTCCGGTATCGGCGGAAACGCGTCGGCCGGCATAACCCGGGTGATCTCGCGGCCGAAGCGGTTGTCCTTGAGTCCCGCGGCGACGTCGGCATAGCGGCTGACGAACCAGAATCCGGCATAGCCGACAGCCGGCGTGGCGGCCCAGCCCACCGGATGATCGTCGCGCAGGCGCGTATAAGTTGGGTAGGGATCCTCGATGAAGGCTGGATCCAACGGCCGGAACACCGTCTGCCGCGCGGCCGGCATCGCTCAGGCGACTCCGGCTGTGGTATCGGCCACAAGTGCCACAAGGTCGCCGACGTTCTTTGCGGTGTAGGCCGCACGCCGGGGCAGCTTCACCGCGAACGATTTCTCCAGCGCATCCAGGATCATCAGATGCGCCAGGGAATCCCATTCCGGGGTATTTGCCGAACAGGTCGCCGTTTCGATTTGGCCGGGTTCCAGGCCGAGGCTGGCGGCGACGATCGCGCGAACGGGTTCGAAGACGTCCTGAGGGGGCGGCATGGGTTTGGCTCCGGCCTTGGTTCGGATGAGTGGTAGCAGGTTCCAGCCCAGGTTGCCGGCGGCATAGCCGGCGATCGGGATCGGCCGCGCCGCGGGATCGAAGCGCAGGCTATCGCTGCGGTCCAGCAGCACCTCGAAGGCGATGCGCGCTTCCATGCGGGCCAGCGGCGCGCCCGGGCAGGTATGAATGCCGCTGCCGAACCCCAGATGGCCGCGCCCGTCACGCCGCAGATCGAGCCTGTCAGCATCGTCCCAGCGGGCCGGATCGCGGTTTGCGGAACCGGGGAACAGCATCAGCATGGAGTTGGCCGGCAGGTCCACGCCGGCCAGCGAGACCGCCCGCGTTGTCCGCCGGGCGATGCGCTGCAGCGGCGGGCGCATGCGGGCCAGTTCCTCGACGAATTTGGCGATCAGCGCCGGTTCGGCCTTCAACTGGCGCCAAAGGGAGGGTGTCTCGGCAAGGATATAGGCGCCGCTGGCGATGAGGTTGGCGGTCGTTTCATGACCGCCGATCAGCAGCAGGGCGCACAGATTGCGCAGTTCTTCCCGGGTCAGCACGCCGTTCGCCTCGTCGGCCACCAGGCTGCTGATGATGTTGTCTTCTGGTTCGGCGAGGTGCCGCTCGATCGCGTCGTCCATGATGGCCATAAGCTTCGCCAGGCCGATCCGCGCTTCGGCCAGCAGTTCCGGGCTTCCCGGGCCGGTGGCGGCAAAGCTGGCCAGCAGCGCGTCCCGGGCGTGGCGGTTCATGTCGTCGCGCTGTTCGAGCGAAACGCCCAGCATCTCGCAGATCACCGTGACCGACAGCGGGTTGGCGTAGGCCTGCACGAAATCCATCGCCGATGGCGCCGCATTCAGCAGGGCATGAGCGATGTCTGTGATTCGTGGGGCCAGATGTTGCACCGCGCGCGGCGTGAAGGCCCGGTTGACGGTCTGGCGCAGCCGTGTGTGGTCCGGCGCGTCCAGCATCACGATCGACATCAACGGCACGTGCATGCCGAGATCCGACGCATAGGTGGTGTGATCGCGCAGGATCGCCTCGATATCCGCATGGCGGGAAACCAGCCACATCGGCACGCCGTCGAGCTTGAAAAGCGGCGCGTGCTCCCGCAGCCACCCATAAGCACGATAGGGATCGGCCTGGATGGCAACGTTGTTGAGGTCGAAGCCTTGTGACGGATAAGGGGCGGCTTTCATGCGCCCCCCCGCCGCCGCTGCAAAGCCCGCCAAAGACTGGACACGGAGGCTTCGGGATCGGTTGCCCGATCGACCGACGCGGACAAATGCCTTGCCAGGGCTTCACGCGTCAGATCGACCACGCTCGCGGCCAGCGCCGGCAGGTTGGCGGGCATCAGCATCGCCAGATGATCGCCGGGCACGATGCGCGTGCTGATGCGGCCTTGGACAAGGTCGCTCCAGCCCAGGGCCGGGTCGTTTAACGCTTCTCCGGTTTCGAATTGCAGGAACTCCGGCGGAAAGCCGCCTTCGGTGCGAATCACTGCCAGGTCGCCGGTAATAGGACCGGGCCGAGCGGTGCCAATGGCACGGAAATTCGCCTTGAAGACGGCTGCCATCCGATCCAACGGAAGCTCCAGCGCGCCGAACAATCCGGATTGCTGCATCTGGCTTGCGGTGTGGCGGAAGGCTTCCTCGGCAGTCAGGCCGGCGGGTGCGGTGTGAACGTGGCCCCCGTACAGGGCGGCAAGGCCTCGGGTCATCGCGGTAAAGGCAAGCTCGTCGGTCTGCAACTGTTTGAAGTCGCTGTATGTTCGCACTGTGTCGCCCAGCAGCAGCAGTGGCACCGGCTGCCCGGAGTCGCGCAACCGCCGCGCCACGGCGATCGCGACATGGCCGCCGAACGAGTGACCGCCAATGAGATAGGGTGGTGCGAGCCCGGCCGCGCGCATGCGGTCGATGACGTAGCTGGCCTGGTCCTCGATGGTGTCGATGGGCGTTTCCCCGGTGGCGAGGCCGGGAAGCTGCACGGACACCACGTCCAGGTGCTCCGCCACCGCCGCGGCCATATCGCGCAGGTAAAACGGCAGCGCGAACATACCGGGCATCATCAGCAGCTTTGGCCGATCATCTGCGTCGCGCCTGGTGCCGAAGGAAACCAGGGCGGTGGTTGCCGCCTCGCCGCTGGCGATTGCGGTGGCGAAGGCCGCTGCCGTCGGGGCCTCGAAGATGCGCTGCAGTGGCAGCGTGCGTCCGATCCGCTCGCCCAGAAGGCGCTGGAGCGACACCAAGGTTAGCGAACTGGCACCCAGTTCGAACAAGGAGCGGTCAGGGTCGATGCGGTCTTGCTGCAGAACCTCGGCGACCACTGTGGTCACTTGCCGCAGCAGCCGATCGGCGGCTGGCGAGGGACGATCTGCTGTCCGGGTGGACGCGGCCGGCACCAGGGCGCGGCGGTCGACCTTCCCGTTGGGAGACAGCGGCACCCGGTCGATCAGGTCGATCGTGGAGGGGACCATGTAGGCCGGCAACGACGCCCGCAGGTGGTCGCGCAGGCTGTCTGCCAGCGCCCCGTCCGCCGGAGCCGGGGTATCGCCGAGCGCGAGGATGACGTCGAATCCCATCAGGTCTTCAAGTGATCCGGGAACCGCTGGCACAGCGGTCGCAGTGAATCCGGCTTCGGTCAGCACGCGGGCCCAGGTGTTCCGCGTCAGCAGCGGGTGCAACGGCCGCAGCGCCAGGTCCGTGCGTGAGTCGAAACCGGATTGCAGCCCCATCCCGAGGTCGAACCATGGGAAGAAGCGGGTCTGCTCCAGCGCCACCAGCACGCCGCCGTGGGCCAGGCAGGCGCGCAGATGACGCAGCGTAACGGCCACGTCCGCTGCGACATGCAGCGCGTTGGACGCGATGATCACATCGTACCGGCCGAGATGCTGCGACGCTGGCGGCTGGTCGAAGTCCAGGCTCGCGAACGACAGCCACGGCCGATCGGCGAACTTCGTCATGGCGGCGCGCAGCAGATGCTGATTGACGTCGGTGAAGTGCCAACTGATCCGGTTGCTCGGCAGCGCTGCCTCGACCGCCGACAGCGTGGTGCCGAGGCCGCCGCCGACTTCGAGCACCGAGAGCGTCCGGTTTGCAGCCAGGGTAGTGATGACCGAGCCAATCAGTGCGTTCGGTCCAGCGAACAGACGCGCGTAGATGTCCGGCGTCTCGCGGTCCAGGTAGATGGCCGACGAGTGGGCCCGTTCGGTGAGGATCTCCGGCAGGGTCGCGATCACCCGGTCGAGGAAGTCCAGCGCCGGCGCGGTGAAGCCGAAACGGTCAACGCCGCTGAGGTCATGACTGGATACGGGCGTCGCAGCCATGCCCACACGGGCGACTTCGGGCAGCATCCGCTCGAGCCAGAAGCGATACCGCGGAGCGATATGGTGCTGGCGGATCAGCGCGTCCGCATCCGGTAGCTCGAAGCTGCCGGTCAGCCGGTGCAATCCGGCTGCTGCGGCGGCGGCGGCCTGGTCGGTGAACGCAGCCGCGGTGAGGTCGAAGGCGTCGCGATCGATCGGCTTTGCCAGGCGGCGTGCCTCAGCCAGGGCGGACTCGCACAGGTCTTGCCAGAAAGGAGTGGCAGCTTCAGCGATTTGCCTTGGCACAACGAAGGCATGCAAGGTGCGGCCTTGTCCGTTTGCCGAAACGGGTGCGGTTGCGACCGCCCGGACAACCGCCGGGTGCGCTGCCAGCGCCGCCTCCACCTCGCCAAGCTCGATGCGATGGCCCTGCACCTTCACCTGGAAGTCCTCGCGGCCGAGGAACTCTATCGGCGTCGGCCCGGAGGCGCCACGATACGGACGGAACCGGCCGAGATCGCCGGTGCGGTAGCGCCGCTCTCCGGTCAGCGTGTCGGTGCGGAAGCGCTCCGCGGTCTGCGCCGGATCGCGCCAGTAGCCGCGGGCAAGGCCGGCGCCGCTGATCTCGATCTCACCGGCGACCCAGTCGGGCACAGCTTCGCCGCGGCCGTTGACCACGTGCAGCATCTGCCCGGCCAGCGGGGTGCCATAGGGGATGCTCGGCCAGTCGGGATCGAGTTCGGAAACCTCGTGGGCGTTGGACCAGATGGCGGCCTCGGTGGCGCCGCCGAGGGCGACCAGTTTTGCGGCCGAAGCCTGCCGTCGCAGGCGGCTGATGAGTTCCAGCGGGACCCAGTCGCCGCTCAGCATCACCAGGCGCACGGCGTGTCCGGCTGGCAGTCCATACTCGGTCTGCATGGCCATCAGGGCGGGGACGCTGTTCCAGATCGTCACCCGATGGCGGGTCAGCAAGTCACTCCAGGCCGCCGGGTCCCGGGTGGCCTCGGCTGACGGCAGCACCAGCGCGCCGCCGGCGCTGAGCGGACCGAAGATGTCATAGACCGAAAGGTCGAAGCTGAGCGACGACAAGCCGATGCAGCGGTCCTCGGGTCCGATCGACCAGCGGCGGTTGATCTCCCGCACGGTCGTCAGCGCCGCCCGGTGCTCGATCATCACGCCTTTTGGCTGACCGGTGGAGCCTGACGTGTAGATGACGTAGGCCAACCGCTCGGGGTCATCAACCGGCGGCAGCACCGGTTGCGGTCCTCGGGTCAGCGCGGCATCCACAGCGGACGGATCGTCCAGGACGATCGCTTCGCTGCGTTCGATCAACTGGCGGCGGCGGGCCTCAGGCAGCGCCGGATCGATTGGCAGATAGGCCGCGCCGGCTTTGAGGATCGCCAGAACGGCGACGATCTGCCTCCAGCCCTTGGGAAACACCACGGCCACCAGACGGTCGCGCGGTGCGCCATTGAGCCGATGGAGAATGTCGGCGGCCATAACCGTTGCGGCCGCGTCAAGCGTGCCGTAGTCGAGTTCCCTGTCCGGCGCGATCAGCGCAATCCGCCGCGGGGCCGTTCGGGCATGGCGCTCGAAAGCCGCGTGCAGCAATTCGGGTGACGGCACCGGCAGCAGCCCGGCCCGGGACCGGGCTGGCAGCGCAGCGGCAACAGTACGGTCCCAACCGCTGCCGTCCGCGACGGCGTGCAGCAGCCGTTCATACGCCGCAACCATCTGATCAACGACCCCGGCGGGAAACAGGTCTTCGGCAACGTCCCAATTGCAGAACAACCGGCCGTCTTCTTCGGAAACCTGCTGGTCGATCAGCACTTGCGGCGTGGACGATACATTATAGACGGTGGTACCCAGGCGGTCCCATCCACCGGACCCCGCATCGGGTACCTCGCGCGAACCCGGCCGGCTAAAGCCCAGCGCACTGGTGAATACGACCGGGATGGTTGGTGCTGCGGTTGACGTCTGCTTCGCGATCTCCCGGAGCACCTGGATGCCGCCAACCTCGGCATGTGCCAGATCGTCTGCGAGCTGGTCCGCCAGTGCGCGGGTTCGCTGGCTGAACGACGGCAAGGCGGCGTTCGCTTCCAACAGGATCGTGGAGGTGTAGTCGCCCAGGACCAGGCGGATGTCCGGGTGCAGATCCGGCCGGTTGAACGAGGTGACAGTGATGCAGAACCGGCTGCCGCGACTCCAGGCCGCCAGGATATCGGCATAGGCGGCTGCCAGCAGCACCGGTAAGGTCACACCATGCGTCCGAGCCTGACGGCGGATCTCGGCGGCGACCGGGGCGGCAATCACCACGCCGCGGCGGCGAAACCGGCGTGAAGTTTGGCCTGCCTTCTCGGTCAGAACAGGCAGTTCCGGCCCGCCGGGAAGCGAACCCGCACGCGCCTTCCAATACGCTTCACTGCGGCGCCAGGCGGGGGTGTCACGGGCGGCGATTTGCGCCATCACCACGTCGCGAAAACTGAAACCGATGGGTGGCAGGACAGCAGCCGGATTGTCGTAGAGTTGGCCCCACTCGCGCCGCAGGGCATGGATGCTGGCGGCATCCAGCGCAATCAGGTCGAAGCCCATATGCAGCCGGGTCATGCCATCGAAGCGGGTGGCCCGGATGTCGAACAGCGGCCATGCGTCCGGCTCGGCGATGCGCCCGGGCAACGTGCCGCGCAGCCGTTCAAGTTCCGCCGCCGCATCCCGGGCGCGCAGGTCCAGGGTTTCGAAGCGGTAACGCGGGACGTGTTGCAGGATCTGCTGCGTGCCGTCCCGCCGGATCACCAGGCGCAGCATATCGTGCCGTACGATCAGCGCGTTCCAGGCGGCCTCGGCGCGAGCAACGTCCACCGTGTCGGTGTCGAACTCGGTGTAGAGGTAGCAACTGACGCTCCCCAGCGCGATGTCGTCCCGGCGCCCGAGGTAATAGGCCATCTGCATGTCGGTCAGTGGAAACGGTGCGTATCGATTGGCCAGGTCGGGCGCGCCCACCGGCACTGCGAGCGGTGTGCCCACCGGGGCCTCAGCCGGCGCATGCGTGGCGGCCGGGCGGGGGCGCAACAGCGACCGGATCGTCGCACCTTCAATCAGGTCGCGCACCGATACGGTCAGGCCGAGTTCGCGTTCCGCGCGATTGCGGATCTCGACCGCGACCAGCGAATCCAGGCCCAGGTCGTGCAGCGGCACGTCGGGATCAGCCGGACCGGTGAGGCCTAGACAGGCCGCCACGATGGCGCCCAGTTTCGCGCCGCTGTCCAGTTCCACCGCCGGCTGGGCAGGGAACCGCTGCGGCGCGTGTTTGAGCAGAGACCGTATCGAGGCGCCCTCGATCAGTTCGCGCACCGAAACCGCCAGGCCAAGCTCGCGTTCGGCCCGATTGCGGATCTCGACCGCAACCAGCGAGTCCAGGCCCAGGTCGTGCAGCGGCGTGTCCGGGTCGACCGGCCCGCCAAGGCCGAGGCAGGCCGCGACAATCTTCGTCAGTGTGGCACCGGCGTCCGGATGCGGTGCCGGACCCGGGACGACGCGGACCGGGAACTCCGGCGGAGCGGCGGCGACCTCCCGCAACAGGCCAGGCAGCGCCGTCCCGAAATGCGATGTGAAGCGAGGCCAATCGACGGAAGGAAGCACCGCAAGCTGCGCCGAACCGGCGTTCGCCGCGCGGCCGAACAGCGCCACCCCTTGCGCAGGGGTGATGCTGCCAAGTCCAATCTGCTCGGCCCGCGCGTCGAAACCCAGCGCAGCGGCGGAGCCGGTTCCGCTCCAGACGCCCCAGTCCAGGCTGAGTCCCGGCAATCCGTCGGCGCGGCGCCGCGCGGCGAGTCCGTCAAGGAACGTGGAGCAGAAGGCGTGGTTGACCTGCCGCGCTGAACCCAGAATGCCGGCGGCGGAGGCGCACAGGATGAAGTGCTGCACCGGGTGGGCGCGGGTCGCCTGATCCAGGGCCATCGCACCGCCGATCTTGGCGTGGGCAACGGTTTTGATCGATAGCTCGTCCTGATCGGCCAGCGCAGCGTCATGCAGCAGCCCGGCGGCGTGCACCACGCCCCGCACGTCATGATCACGCAGCAGCCTGGCGACCAGGCCGGCATCGGCGGCGTCGCCGGCATAGACATGCACCGGCACCCCGACCTCCGTCGGCGTTTCCGGCAGGCGGCGGCTGAGCAATACGATTGCGCTGGCGCCATGGCTCGCAAGCCAGCCGGCGATGGCCTGTGCCACGCCTCCGCTGCCGCCCGTGATCAGCCAACAGCCGTCCACCGTGGCAGGCGCAACCGCGATCGCCGCCGGGACAAGGCGTGGCACCAGGCGTTGGCCCGATATGTCCCAACGGACCTCAGTTTCCTCCGGTTCGGCGAGAATGTCGTCATGCGCCGCTTCCGCGCCGGGGGGCGCCAACAACAGGCGGGGACGCAGTTGCGGCGCCTCGACCGCGACGGTTCTCAGGAAGCCGCCCAGGCCAGCATGGCCGAGACTGTCGTCGCCGATGAGTATAAGCCGCTGCGGCGGGACGGTGGCGGCTGCATCGGCGGCCATGCGGGTCAGTCCGTAGAGCAGTTCGACCTGGGCCGCCTCGGTTGCCTCGGTCGGCGGCACGGCGTGGATGCGGACATCGGCCGGGAGCGCCGTTGCCATCGGCGGACGACGGGCGACGATCACTTCGCTTGTGCCCTCGGCAGTCTCGAACCCTGCCTCCCCGAGGACCTGTCGCCAGGTGTTGCCGGACAGCAGTGGATGGTCCGGACGCAGTGCCGTGTCTGTGAACCGCCACCAGCCTTCTGTCAGGCCGAAGACGATATCGACCCAGCGGCGTGGCTCCGTGCTTTCCACCAGCAGCAGGACGCCACCGGGAGCCAGCAGCATGTGCAGATGCTCCAGGCTGCGGCGCACGTCTGCTGTCGCGTGCAGCACGTTGGCCGCCAGCACCAGGTCGAATTCCCCGGCGGCAAAGCCTTGATCCAGCGGCGGGCGTTCGATGTCGAGCAGTCGCGCTTCCAGCCCCTCGCCGGCGAATTTCTGGCGGGCAGCGGCAAGGAAGCCGGCGGAGACGTCGGTAAACACGTACTGCCTCCGCGCCCGCGGGACAGCCGCGAGCATGGCGCCGGTCGCGCCGCCGGTGCCGGCACCGGCCTCCAGCACACGCAGCACCCGCCCTGCGGGAAGCCGCGCCGCGATCTGGCGGGCCGCTTCGGTCAGCAGGCCGTTGATGGCGCGCGCGTAGGGGGAGGCTTCATAGAACACGCCGGCACCGTCACCTTCGGCGGGAAACAGCAGGGCCAGCGGCTCTTGCCTGGCCGCCAGCACATCGGCCAGGGCTGCGCCGCAGCGACGCAGCACGGCGATTTCGCCTGCCATGGCGGGTGCCTCCGCCAGCACGGAATCGAGCAGCGCATCAGGGTCCGCCGGGGATGGAGCGGTTCGCACCTGCCACCGGCGGCCGCCGCCGCCCAGGATGCCGTCGGCGGCCAGCATGCCGAACATCCGCCGCAGCAGCCGGTGATGGCGTTCCGCCACGCCCAGGGCTTCGGCGGTGGAGCTGAATGTGAACTCGGCGCCGGCCTCCAGGGTCAGGCCGAGGCGGCGCAGCGCGCGCACCACATAGGCGGTGGCGGCGTCCTCCAACCCGATACTGGTCGCCGCATAAGCCGCGGTGCCGTTGCGCTCGGCAAGATCGGCGCTGGAGCGATCCAGTTCGGCGGCCAGGCCGGTGGCGGATGGCAGAAAGCCCGGCGGTGGCAGTCCGCGTGTAAGGCACTGTGGGCGCCAGTCGATCCGGTAGAACTCGTGGACCCCGATTTGGGAGGCGGCGGGTTGGAACAGCAGGTCGCTGACCTCCACCGCCAGCCCGGCAGCGTCGCCGATGGTGACGTCGGCGATGATACCGCTGTCATCCCGGCGGACGAAGGCATGAACGGTGGCGTCCGCGGCGGGGACGCGGTGCAGCACGACGCGGCCGATAGCGGACGGGACGAAACTCTCGTCTCCGGTGTCCGGCATGGCCGCGCCGACAAGTTGCAGCGCGGCGTCGAGGCGAGCCGGATGCAGGGCGAAACAGCTTTCCCCCTGAGCTGCAAGCAACGCGGCGGTGGCATGGCCATCCTCCCGGCGGATCGACGCAAGCAGACGGAACGCCTGCCCGTGGCTGACTCCGCGCGCTGCCATGGCGTCGTACAGGGCGCCGGCTTCGACCGGTGTGCCGAGGAGTGCGGTGGCAGGCAGCCGTAGCGGCGGGGGAGACGGAACATAGCGACCGCTGGCGTGCAGCACCTGGTCGTTGCCATCCGCGGCGCAACTCACGATGCGGAACGTGCCGTCTGTGGCGACGATGGTATGCACAATCCTGGGCGCGGCCTCGTTCACCGGCAAGGGCGCCGGGATGCGCAGATCCGCCAGGGCGGCGCCGGGCTGGGCGGCCAGTGCCATTTCGACGAAGCATGCAGCGGGCACCACCGGCGCGCCGCCGACGCGATGGTCAGCCAGGAAACCCAACGCCGGGTGAAGCGGACTGATCACGGCCTCCCACCGCGTTTCGTTCGCGAACGGCAGGGACAGGCGGCGTCCGAGCAGCGGTGGCACACCGGGATCCATCTCCGGCGCCGGGGCAGCCAGCCCGTCGGTTGGTGCGTCGATCCAGCAGCGCTGGCGCTGAAACACGACGCCGGGAAGCGCGACCTTGCGGCCGGATGTAGACGGCAGGACCGGAGGCGCGGCGTTGGAAGGCTTGGCATCCCGCAGTTCCGCTGCGTTGTTCACGCAAACCCACCAGGGAAACCGCGCCCGGCCGATTGCCGCGGTGTGGCAGATGTCGGCAAACGAGTCGGATGTGGTATCGAGATGCCCGCGATAGCGGGCGATCAGCCCGAGCAGCGCGGCCTCAGTACGGGCAGAGATGAAAAGACGCGGCGCTGCCCCCGCTTCTGGCCCGGGCGGTTCGGGGACATCAGCCCGCTCCAGAATGATATGGGCGTTGGTGCCGGAAAATCCGAAGGAACTGACTCCAATCGCCCGCAGCGGGGCGGGGGTCACGCTCGTCGGCACCCGGATATCGACCCCGCCGAGGTCAATGTGCGGGTTCAGGCTGCTAAAATGCAGGCTCGGGGGCAGCGTCTGGTGACGCAGCATCTGCACCGCCTTGATCAGTCCGGCGACGCCGGCGGCGGCCTCGGTGTGGCCTATATTGGTCTTGACCGATCCGACGTACAACGGGCTGTGTCGCCCGGCGAACACGGCTTTGATGGCATGCATCTCGATCGGATCGCCCAATGCAGTGCCGGTGCCATGCGCCTCGACATAGTCGATCGCATCCGGCTGCAGGCCGGCATTAACGAGCGCCTTGCGGATCACCGCCTCCTGGGCCAAGCCGTTCGGTGCGGTCAGGCCAGCGCTTCGGCCGTCCTGGTTCAGTGCAGAGCCGCGCACCACCGCCAGCACGCGGTCGCCGTCGGCAACCGCCTCCGACAGCCGCTTCAGCACCAGCACCCCGCAACCCTCACCGCGCACGTAGCCGTCGGCGCCGGCATCAAAGGTCTTGCAATGACCTTCGGGCGACAGCATGCGACCCTGGCAGAAGTTGACCGTGATATCAGGTGTCAGCATCAGGTTGACGCCGGCTACCACGGCAAGCCCGCACTCCCGGTTGCGCAGCGCCTGGACAGCCAGATGAGTGGCCACCAACGAAGACGAGCACGCCGTGTCGATCGCCATGCACGGACCCTGGAAGCCGAATGTGTACGACACCCGGCCGGAGGCTACGCTGGCGGCGTTGCCCGCTCCGGCCGTGGCGTTGCCGGCGGACCCGTGCGCTGTGCGCGACAGCAACGCGGAGTAGTCGTTGGTGCTGATACCGACGAACACCCCGGTCTGGCTGCCGACAAGGGAGGACGGCGAGATCGCGGCGTCTTCCAACGCCTGCCAGGTGGTTTCCAGGAGCAGCCGCTGTTGCGGATCGATGCCGATCGCCTCGCGCGGGGAGATGCGGAAGAAAAGCGGTTCGAACTGGTCGACCTTGTCGATGAAGCAACTCTGCCGGACATACATCTTGCCCGGGCGACCCGGCGTCGGATCGTAGAATGCATTGATGTCCCAGCGGTCCGGCGGGACCTCCCGGCTACCGTCACGGCCGTCGCGAACGGCGTCCCACAGCGCGTCGGGCGTGTCGGCACCGGCCGGGTAGCGGCAGGCGAGTCCGACGACCGCGATTGGGGCGGTGGCGGCGTGCTCCAGCTCGGCGATGCGCGCCCGTTGCGCCTGCAGGGCGACGACCGCCTGCTGCATCGGCGTCATGGGAGAATCATACGGCATCGGCGAATGTCCTCTTGCGGAGCAGCAGACCGGCACGGGTCACGCGCAGGCTTCCATCAGCCTGCTGGCGACGATGTTCAGCGGCACCTCCGGCCCGTCGGCCGGCGCGCCTGCGATCAGTTGAAGGCAGTCACGAAACATCGAAATGATCAGGATGCTTCCGCCGCCGCGGGCCGAACTCATGACCAGGCGCATCGTGGTATCGGCGTCCGTGCCGCCGGTTCGCCCGACGGTCGGGGCACCGGTGATCGTCATGGCCGCCGGCTGGTAGTCCGGCGCCCCGCCCAGCAGCAGCTTCGGCAGCGCCAGCAGCATGTCCCCCGCCGCGCCATCGCGGATCTGCCCGAACAGGTCCGCCCGGTTGTCGCGCGCGGCGTCCCAGAAAGGTCCGGGCGTTACCGCAGTAAAGACATGCGCCACCGCGAGACCCGGACCAAGCGGCGGCGGCGGGCGGATGAAGCGGTTCATGTCCACCGAGTGCGCGACCTGAGCGATCTGCATCGTGTCGCGCAGCGCTATGGCCAACGCTCCGTTGAGTGACACGCCTTCCGCTTCGCAGCGCCCCTGCAGCCTGGCGGTTTCGTCTGCTGTCAGGCGCCAGAGCGAGAACCGGGTGGCGCCCTGGCGCGGCAGGATCGCGGTGAGCGCTTCCAGTCCCAGGGCTTCCCAGCGGGCGGTGGCGCGGCTGCTCCACCAGGCGTCGATCAGCGCGTCGGCGTCGGCGGCTGCGAAACAGCCTGCCGGCAGCATTTCTTCGCAAGGCGGCGCGAGCGGGCCGGGGTGCTCGTCCGCCAGGAACGCGCTGGCAACAAGGAGGCCGGTTCGCCAGTCCGTCAGCGCATGGTTCACAGCCAGAAGCAAAGTGAAACCGCCGGGATCATGCTGAACGACCGCGTGCCAGGGCGGATGGCCGGCGCTGCCGACGCGGACCCTTAGCAAGCGCTGCGCTTCGGACAACCAGGCCATGTCGTCAGCCACCTCCTGCCGTTCCAAAACCCCCGGCCGATCGGCGTCGCCCCAGCGGGGGCGGGATCGGACGCCGGCATGCACGACGGGCACGGCGAACCGGCGCGGGGCGTCGAGCGGGGGATACCGGCCCGTACGCTGCACGACGATGACGCTGTTCATCGGGGCAACCCAGTCCAGCAACCAGAACTTGGCTTCGTTCGGACCCAGCAAGCGGTGCATCGGGACGCTGCTCCCTCAGGCCTTGGCGGCAGTCTTGGCCAGCAGCAGGTCGATCATCTTGCCGACATTTGCCAGCTTGCCGACCTCGGCCGGATTAAGCTTCACGGCGAACCGGCGCTCGATCGCCAGCACCAGGACGATATGCTGCAGCGAATCCCAGTCGTCGATGTCGGCGGCGGTCATGGCATCGAACAGTTCGAGGCCGGGATCGTCGAAGGTGTCCTGGAAGATGCCGGTGAGTTTCTGGATGACTTGTTCGCGGTCAGGCATACAACGTTTCTCCGGTGGCCGAAACGGCTTTCACCCGGGTTTTCCACCCCGGTGCAGCGCGGTCGAGTTCAAGTATCCAGGTTTTCGTCGTTTCATCCGCCGGCGCGAATCCCAGGCGTTCGTAAAGATCGGCCACGAGGCCATTTTTCGCGGACCGGACATAGCGTCCGGCCAACCGGTGGCAGCCCTGCGCCAGGGCGATCGATCGGATCTCGTTGGCGATGAATTCCTCGACGCCGCGACCGAGGACGCGGCAACTCATGACCCAAGTGTCAACATGCAGGGTGGCGTGCTCGCGATGCAGCACCAGGCAGGCAATAAGGCCGCTGTCGCCAAAACGGTCCGACAGGCGGACATGCCGCACGAACCAGTCCGGCCGCGCCGCGATCGACGCCAGTTCAGCTTCCCCGTAGCGCGTGCCGGTCAGGTGGAACTGGTTGCTCTTGCCGATAAGCTGGCTCATGCGCGGCAGGTTGAACGCATCCGCCGGGCCGACGATCGCTGTCATCTCCAGGCTGGCCAGGTAGGCGTCCATATCGGTGAAAGTGCTGCGGACGGCCGTGCGCCCGGCGTGTTCGGCATAAAAACGGCTGCGCTCCCGGTCTTCGGCAGACAGCGCGATCATTTCGAACCATCCGCAGCGGCCCAGGGCGGCGACGTATCCGGCCGGATCGTCGGGCAGGTCCACGACCGCAACCTCGGGCAGGTTGCGGGCGACGATGTCGCGTTCAAGCGGGTTGTCGTCGACAAAAACGATCGCATCCAGGCCGATGTTCAGGGCGCCGGCGATATCGCGGATGTTGTCTGCCTTGTTGTCCCAGTTGGCGGTGAAAACTGCGAAATCTTCAAGCCGCAGAACGCTGTCGGGGTGGTCGCGGAACACGCTTTTAGCGATCTCGGGGTCGTTCTTGCTGCACACGGCGAGGATGACACCGCGCTGCTGCAGCGATTTGATGGTGCGCTGAAACGCGACGAAAGCCTCGCCTTCCGCACCGGATCCCAGCTTTATGCCGGCAATCCCGTCGTCGCCGATGACGCCGCCCCAAAGGGTATTGTCCAGATCCAGCACCAGACATTTCTTCGATAATCCGCGGGCGCCGGCGATCAGCCGGGCGGCTGAGTGGGCGACGGTGCCGGAGGCATCGAGCGCGAAGGCATGGCGCGAGTGGAACCAGTAGCGCGCGTCCTCCCAGCGCCGCTTGCCCCACAGGCTGGCGACGTGGTCGAGGTCGAACAACGCCACGCCGGGCCCGGCGGCCGCGGCGAGTTCGGCGTTGTAGCGACGGAGCAATGTGCGGCGTCCCCATGGCGCGGCGCCGGCGAGGTTGCCGAACGGATCGTCGGCCGGAATGTCGGCCGAATTGTCGATCACCAGGCAACCCGTTCCTTTCTGCAGGCTGTGCCACAACGCCTGTCGCGCGGCGACTGCACCGGCGACCGCGCCCGCAATCGCCTCGGGTGCGGCATCAGCGGAGACTTCCAGGCCGGCGTCCCGATACGTCGAAAACAGCCACACGATGTCCGGCTGCCATTGATGCAGCGCGCTGCCGGAATCGAGCACCGCTGCGGCGATCGTGTCGAACGGGTTGATGAATATGTCCGCAGCAAGGCCGGCATCGGCGAGCCAGAACCGCAACACGCCGGCAAAATGGTCCACGGTGCTGGCAGCGACCAGTGCGATGCGCACGCTGCGACAGCCAAGGACATGGAGGTCGACCGCGGACAGGGCTTTCGCGACCCGTGCCTGATCGACGAAGTCGCTGTCAGGGGTGATGCAGGCCCGTAACGTGGCGAACGCGCCCGCGTGATCGCCAGCCTGAACCGCAGCCTTCGCGCGGACAAGGGCGGATTTAAGGATCGCTTGGTCCGCGGTCACCGTCGGCACTTCCCCCGGCACATTGTCCTTAACCCGGCGCTTCGCCGTACGATACCAAGTTACCGGCCGCAGTTCCAGGGAAAGCAGCGGGTGGTGAAACTGTCAACAGCGTCCTTGCTCGGGTTGCCGTCCCCGTGCCACGTTACTTTCACCAACAGACAGTGACCGGGCTTTCCAGGGGGACCATGCACCATGAGGCCAGACGTCGCCGATTATGTCCTTGCTGACCTGACCGTTGGCCAACGCGCCGAGTTCGAAGCGGTGATCACCGATAACGACATTGACGCATTCGCCTATCTGTCTGGCGACAGAAGCCCTTTGCACATAGACGGAGCGTTCGCACGGGATCGCGGTTTCGGCGACCGTGTGGCGCATGGCGCACACCTTATCGCACTCGCGAGCCGTCTGGTCGGGATGTATTTGCCGGGGCGCAATGCATTGCTGCAAGCGGTGAATGCGTCGTTTGTGTCTCCGGTATTGCCGGGGACGCGGGTCACGGTCAGTGGTGTTGTCGACCAGTTGTCCGACAGTGTCCGGTCTGCGGGATTGAAGCTGCGGATCGTAAACAGTGACACAGGCGCAATGCTCGCCCGCGGGCGCCTGACCGTCGGCTTCACGGAGCGCGCAAGCCGGGAGAACGCGGCCCATGCCTGACCTCGACCTGATCCTGATCACACAGTCGAACGTGGTCGATTATGAAGGCTTCGGCAAGCTGCCGCTGGAGCGGCTGGAGCTTTACAAATCGCTGGTTTACCCCCGCATGGTGCATCATGCGGGCGGCTTTCGTTCGCACCTTGATTACCTTAATCACCAGCGCTTCGGGAAATTCTTCGACCAAGGCTCATTCGCGGAGCGGCGGCGGATGCTGAACATTTGGAACCTGCCCTCCATGGCCGGGGTCCACCTGGCCAACTACCTGAACCAGTTCGGTCTGCGCGTTCGCCTCATAAACAACCTGGATGCAGAGTGGGACTGGTTCGAAGCGGCCTATGCCGGCTGCGCGCGGCCGCCGTTGGTCGGCATTTCCTCGACTTTCTATCTGTCGTGGAAGGAAGTCGGCAATGTCGGGAAACGGCTGCGTCACGTCGACCCGGATATGGATATCGTGCTGGGAGGCGCCTTCGCCAATTCCGAAACTATTCATGCCAGCCCAAAGGACTTCGAAGAGCGGATGCGGCGCTTCGGTATCCGCTATACGCTGCACGCGTTCAATTCCGAGCCCGACCTGCGTGATCTGCTTATCGCGCGGCGCTCGGGCGGTACCCCCGCCAGCGTGCGAAACATGGCCTGGATCGACGGCAAACTGCGCAGCGGCAGTTTCGCGGCCGGCAGCCAAAAGTGGAATACCCCTTTGCTTTCGCTCTCTGATTGTCCCCCGACCTGGGATCGGCTCGATCTGCCTTTTTTGAATCGCACCATCCAGATCCGCACTGCCTCCGGCTGTCCGTTTGCATGCGCGTTCTGTTCCTATCCCACCACTGCGGGCGCCTGGACTACGGTGCAGGCGGAGCACGTGCGGGCCCACCTCGATTCCGTCATGCGAATACCCGGGATTGATCGCATCATATTCATCGACGACACATTCAACGTCCCGCCGCATCGTTTCCGCGAGCTGATTCGTATTTTTGCTGAGTATGATTTCGAATGGTTCTCGTTCCTGCGCGTGCAATACGTGGATGAGGAGGACGTGAAGATGATGAAGGACTCCGGTTGCGCCGGCGTCTACCTCGGCATCGAATCAGCCAGCGACACGGTTTTGAAAAACATGAACAAGCGTGCCACCTCGCGACAGTTTGCCGAGGGGGTCCGATTACTGAACAAGTATGATATTCCATACCTTGCGGCCTTCGTCCTTGGCTTCCCGGGGGAGACCGAAGGGACTATTCGGGAAAATGTAGACTTCATACGCGACAATGGCGTGCGGTTCTATTCGCTTAAGGAATTCTACTACATGGCGCACACCGCGGTTCACGAGAAGCGCGAGGAATACGGCCTGACCGGCATGGGCAACAAATGGTCGCACGCGACCATGACGCATGAAGATGCGGCCCGCATCAAGCTCGATATCTTCCAGTCGGTGGGCGAGAGCACCCACGTAGATCCGGACACGAGCCTGTGGTATTTGGCCTACCTCTACGACCAGGGCTACGACTTCGACGCCATTACTCGCGAGCAGGCCGGCATCAACGACGTGATGAAGCGGCAGCTCGTCACCTTGGATCGCGCGTCCAAGTGGGAGTCGGCGCTGCCGGCCGCGGCCGAATAGGTTGCGCCGCGCCGCTGCATGACCGTCGTCGACACGCCTTTTCTGCTCGTTGCGGTTGCAACCGTGCTTGCTTTGCGTGTGCCCGCACTGCGTGCCTGGCGGATGGAGGTCCTCGGAATCTTCAGTCTGGCATTTGCCGGCCGCGTCGTCGCGTCGGCCGGCGATGCCGCCATGCTGCTGGTCATGGCCGCCACCGGCTGGATTATGGTTCGTCTGCTGTCACGCTCCAAAAGCAGACTCCTGCTCGCCTTCGGCATCGGCTGCGTGCTGACTGAATTTCTGGTCTCGGGGAAGATCCTGCCGTATACCCTGCCCTGGCACCCGGTCGCGCGCGCGATAGGGCTGTCGTATGTCATGTTTCGGGTGTTACACGTCATGGTCGACGCCCATGGCAATGAACTACCGGCCGGGTTGAAGCTACGCCACTACGTCTGCTATCTCTTTTGCTACCTGACGTTTCTCGCCGGGCCGATCCAGGGGGTTCGGGATTTTGTTGCTGAAATAGGCGTCGGCAAGCGAACGAACCTGCTTGCCGCTGCGAAGACCGCCGTGCCCGCGATCATTAGCGGATATTTCAAATACACCTTTGTCGCGGCGACATTCTTTGCGTTTCTCAGGTGGAGCCAGGAAGCCGGGTCGAATATGCCCGCGCCGATCGGCCATGCAGTCGGGTGGTTGAGTTTTGCCGCCTACCTCTATGCCAGCTTCTCCGGTTATACCGACATCGTACGCGGGATTGGCAGCTTGATAGACCTTGATTTGCCGGCCAATTTCAATCGGCCGTTTGCCACTATCAACTTTCTGGATTTTTGGTCGCGCTGGCATATCAGCCTGTCCGATTGGTTCAAGCTTTATGTGTTCAATCCCACAGTCAAAGCGATGATCTCTACCACCGGGCGTCCGGCGCTGGTGCCCTATCTGGGAGCCATCGGCTATTTCATCACATTCTTTCTGATGGGCCTCTGGCATGGGGTGAGTTGGCGGTTCGTTCTCTACGGGGTGTGCCTCGGCGCAGGCGTCTGCATCAACAAGCTGTATCAGTTAGGCCTTTCGCTATGGCTTGGACGCTCCCGCACCGGCGTTTTGACGCGGCGGTGGCTTTATACCGTGGTTGCGCGATCACTTGCGCTTGGTTTCTTCATTGTAATGCTCGGGTTCCTCTGGATCTCGGCGGCATCGACGGACAGAGCGACGCTCGAAGGGTGGGCTGAAGGCGCCGGGTTGGTCGTGGTCGCCGTGTTGCTGCTGACGGCGCTCGTGATGGCGATGGGCGAACTGACAGCATCAGCTCGGCGCTTATGGGCGCCAACCCGGGCGGTCAAAGCGATCCTGTATGGCGTCCAGGCGGTTGCTGTGATTCTCTATGTGGTTGTGTTGCGTCTCCCGGTGCCTCCACTGCTGTATGAATATTTCTAAGAGTCCGTTTGGAAAGCCCCATGGTTAATTACTCAGCTTCCGCATCATCAGCCGGATCGACGCCGGCTTGATGAATGCGACTAACACAATACTGTCCTCGCGGTTTGCCGGCGTGGCCGCGGGGTGCGACGGAATTGTCCTAATTTGCTCCGAGCGGGAAGGGGCTGACGACGACGTTGTACTGCACATATACGAAATTCAAACTATTGCTTGCCGGGTCCTTGCAGTTCAGCCAGGTGCCGGTGGCTTGCGCGGACGTGAACAGGCCATTCGGGTCGGCCTGCGGAAGCGTCGCGCCGCTGCGCCAATACTGGTACGGATTGGTAAATTGCGTCGAATACGGAATGCCATAGCCGACGCTGTTACATATCTTATGGAGCTGGCCGTTGGCTTCGACCAGATACGATATCGTGCTAACGGCGGTGTCCCGAGCCTCGATGATTCTCTTGAGTGTATTCCGCTCCTGGAAATTTATGAGCATAGGCATTCCAACCTGATCCGTGGCACGCGAAAGAATTTGTTCCTGTTCATCGTGCTGCGTCTGGTCGGATGACTCGCCGTACGCCAAAACGACCCAGATCAGGATATTAAAGGCAATGAGCGCCTTGATCATTGGCAGAACCCCAGGCAACCAGTTTTCGTCACGCCAGGCATACCTAATGTGCCTCGTAATAGGGGCAAAAAAATGGGTCAGCCCGCATTTTTCGCTTGCCCCGGCTCGAATCGGCCAGATTCTGTGCGGATGTGCCGCCGCCACCCGCCCTCTCCGATCTGAGCCGTGCAGAGCCTGAGGCTCGGCTGGTTGAGCTGTTCGGCAAAGTTGCCGCCCTGGAAATGGTTGCTGCCGAACAGCGCGAAGAGATCGCCCGTCTGAAAGGCCGCCCCACCATCAAACCGAGCGGCATGGACTAGGGTACGGAGCCTGCCAAGCCCGCCCAGCAGCAGATGACGCGGCGGGGCGGCAAGGTGACGCCCCGGGTCATCATTGAAGACCGGGTGGTGAAAGCCGCCGCGGTCCCGGAAGGCTCGCGCTTCAAGGCGCATCGGTCCCGTTTCCCCGGTTCGTGGCCAGGAACGCCTGGGCTTCCTCCCTGCGCTCGAACACATGGGGCGCGATGCTGCGCTGCGAGAATGCCTCGCCCAGTTTCGCCCGCAGGAACGCGCTGGTGGCGTAGCGAGTGATTTTGGTAAAGTAATGCGCCAGGAAGTATCGATCCATCTCGGCGTAGGCGTCGAGCATGTCCTGAGATATCCGGAAGCGGTCGTAATTGATGACCACGCCAACCTTTTTGCCGGCGGCACGGCAGCGCTGTTCGCAAATGTCCCATATGGTTTTGACGTCCTCCGCCACCCGCACATACATCCCCTCGAAATTCAGGAACAGAATGTTCCTGTCGGCGTCGTAGATCACTCGTTCGGGTAGCGAGAGGTTCAGCAGCTCCACCTCCAGGTCCATCGGGTCGGGACTGAAGATGCGGGCGTCCATGATCTCGTACTCGCCGATGATCGGCTCGAAGTCCATGTGAGGCAGGATATCACGGGCGACGTCGATTCCCGGCGCAACTTCGATCAGCGCCAGACCGCGGCGGACCCGGCGGAACACGCACCGTTCGGTGACGTAATAGACCGGCTTGCCGCGGTCATAGGCGTATTGTCCGTTGAAGGTGATCTGTTCGACCCGCTTGACGAACTTCCTTTGCCTGCCCTCTTGCACGATGCGCAGCTCGCCGTTCTCCACCGCCACTTTCAACCCGGCGCCGGTGAACGACCCGACAAAGACCAGCAGCCGCGCGTTTTGACTGATATTGATGAAGCCGCCCGCCCCGGTCAGCCGCCCGCCGAAGCGGCTGACGTTGACGTTGCCGGCGGCGTCGCACTCCGCCATGCCGAGGCAGGCCATGTCGAGCCCGCCGCCATCGTAGAAGTCGAACTGCTGGTTCTCGTCGATGACGGCGTCCATGTTGACGCCGGTGCCGAAGTCGGCGCCGCTCGACGGGATGCCCCCGATCAGGCCTGATTCTACCGTCAGGGTAAGCAGATGCGAGATATGCTCTTCATTGGCCACGGCCGCCACCGCCTCGGGCATGCCGACGCCGAGGTTGATGATGCCGTTCGGTGGCAACTCGAACGCGGCCCGCCGGGCGACGATCTTTCGCTCGTTGATCGCCGTCGACCTGACCGCGGCGAGCGGGACGCGATATTCGCCTGAGAACGCGCCGTTGTACTGGGTGGCGACGGTCTGCCGGTGCTCGTGCGGCTCCGCCACCACGATGCAGTCCACCAGGATGCCCGGGACCTTGACCTGCCGGGGCGGCAGGGTGCCGCGCTCGGCGATGCGCTCCACCTGGGCGATGACGATGCCGTTGCTGTTCTTGGCGGCCATCGCCATGGTCAGGTTGCTCAGCGTGAGCGCTTCCCGCTCCATGGTGATGTTGCCGAAGGTGTCGGCGGTGCTGCCGCGGATGAAGGCGACATCGACCTTGCCGACTTTGTAGAAAAGCCACTCCTCGCCATCGACATCGACCAGCTTGACGATGTCCCTGGTGGTGACCTCATTGACCCGGCCGCCGCCGTGGCGCGGATCGACGAAGGTGTGCAAGCCGACTTTGGAGAAGGTCCCGGGCTTGCCGCCGGCGAGGTCGCGGAACAACTGGCAGATGATGCCTTGCGGCAGGTTATAGGCCTGGATCTTGTTGTCGAGCGCCAGCCGGCTGACCTTGGGCATCCTCGCCCAATGCCCCGCGACGACGCGCCGCAGCAGGCCCTCGTGCCCCAGATGATTGACGCCCTGCTCCTTGCCGTCACCCTGGCCGGCGGCGGCGAAAAGGGTAAGGTTGCGCGGCGTGCCGGTTGCCAGGAAGCGGCGTTCGAGCGCAGCCAGCAGGGCCTCGGCGAAGCCGGTCTGGACGAAGCCGGTGCTGGACAAGGTGTCGCCATCGCGGATCAGGGCGATCGCCTCGTCGGCCGTCACGATCTTGCTGCGCATGGAATCCGCGTTCTCCTGGGCATCCGGGTCGACGGGGATCGGCCGGAACCGGTTCGGCGGCCGTTCTCAACCAGCGTCCCGCCTTCGGCGGATATTCCTTGTTTGTCGGGTCAGTGTACGGTTTCCCCGACGCCTCTTCAAGCCTGCTTGACCGACAGCTTGCTTGACCGTCGTCGCATCAACGGGCTGCTGTTGGCGACGCAATTGCCCATGCACCGGCTGATCGCCGATGCGGTCCACCTGATCGTCTGCATCGACCGCATCAACGGCATCCGCCGTGTGACGCAAATCGTGTCCGTCCGCGGGCACGACGGCCACGCCTACCAACTGCAATCGGAGACCTGAATCCATGTCCAGCCGCATGAAACTTCCGGCACCGGCGGCATCGGCCGCCGCCGTTGCGCCGAACCTTGCCCATGCCGCCGCCGCCGGGGGCGGCATGCCCTGCTCGACGTTCCTCGGCACGTTCAAGACCAGCATCACCGGGGAGATCGCCGCGATCATCTGCGTCGTCGCCATCGTGTCGGGTGTCGCAACCTGCACCTTCGCCTCGGCCACACCGCAAAGGAACGCGTCCATGCGTGAATCCATTCCGAAGGCACAGCCGCATAATGGCCCTCAGCCGCGGAGCCGCAACCCGAGATCGTTTCTGCTGGCCTCAACCGCGCTATCACTCGCCGCGGGAACGGCTTGCGCGCAAATCGACATGACCACCACGCAATTCCTGAGCACCATCGGCGTCAATACGCACATCGCGACCGGCGTCGCCAATTATGAAAGTGGCGCGACCGATCTGACCGACTTGCGATACCCGGGCGCCGCCAACGTCCGCGACAGCTACAACCCGTCAAACGAAAGCGTTTATACGGCGCTGGGACAGGCCGGCATCAAATTCGACCTGGAGACCTATGCCGGCGGTCACCTCACAACCTCCAGCTTGCAATCCGAACTATCCTCGTTCCATCAGTTGAACTCGGCGGCACCGGGCATGGTCGCCGCGCTGGAGAGGCCGAACGAGATCAACAACTGGCCCGTCACCTATAACGGTGCGACCAGCCTCAACAGCGCGGTCGCCTATCAGCAGGTCACCTCGGCATGCACAAACGCCACGCCGAACCATGCCGCTTCCGCAGGCGGTTTCGGCACGCATGACGGCCAGATATACAGCCCGAACGGTGATCCGTTCATCGCCCGCGGCGTCAATGTCATGTACGGCAACGGCAACCCCTCGGCGGCGCAGCTGCAGGCGGACTTCCCCGGCATCAACTATGTCCGGCTGGCGATCTATAACTACGACAGCCCGGCCGCGCTGACCGCATATGTCGACGACCTGACCTCGCACGGCATCGTTGTCGAGTTGGAGAACCACAACAACGGCGCCGGCAACGCGGGCGGCAATCAGGGAACGATCTTCACCGGGGCGGCGCTGGCGCAGGAACAGGCCTGGTATTCCGCAGTCGCCGCAGCCTTCAAGACCAATCCCTACGTGTGGTTCGGCACCAACAATGAGCCGTCCGAGGTGAACGCCAACGGCCAGACCGATCCTGCCGCGCTGTCGGCATGGCAGCAGCAGACCTATCAGACAATCCGCAGTGCGGGAAACAACAGCCCGGTTCTGCTGGAAGCAAATTCATGGGGTCCGGGAAAGACCAACGTCGGATACACCGCATCCGACTATGCCGGCATGACCAACGTTATTTGGGACCTGCACTATTACGGCTGGCTCAGCCGCTATTCGACCGATCAGTCCACCGTGTCATCGACGCTGGCCGGCATGATCGCCGACACCGCCGCGATCCAAAGCGCGGACGCGAAGATCCCCGTGCTGATCGGCGAATACGGCAACTCAACGACCGGACAGGCAATCGACGCGAACGGCAATCAGGTCGTAACTGCCGTGCAGCAAAGCGGCGTCGGCAGTGCGGCATGGGCCTGGGGCAGCGGCAACCCCGGCGACGGCCTGACCAACGGCAACGGCGGCGTGTCCGCCTACGGGCAGCAGGTTGCCGCCTTCACGGCAGGCAGCGGCGCGGCCGGCTGTGCTCAATCGCCGATCCCGTCTCCCGCTCCTGTCCCCGCCCCGGCCTCGCACGGCGCCGTCGCGCCGCCCGCGCCGGCCACGCCGAATGCAGCCGGCCAAACGCCGGCCTCGGCTGATGTGGTCAGCCCCGGGCAAGGCTCGGCGACGGACGCGCAGGGCAACACCTATGCGATCGCCGCGGACGGCTCGGTCCTGGAGAACGGCAATACCTGGTTGCCCGGCGGCGGCGGCACCAGCCAACTCGTCATCGTCGAGCGATCCGACGCAAGCGATGCAGAAGGCGGCTCTGGAACAGTGGATTGTCAATATCCGCTCGGTCTGCATCGACGCCCTGGCGATGCGCAGCGGCATTCTCGCGGCCTATGATCTGGTCGACGCCCGTTCGCAAACCGCTGCCGCGATCGGCACCTTCTATACCGGGCAGGATCCGTTCAAGCGCGCCGAAACAGAAACCGTCTCGCTGGAAAACGTGGTTGCCGTGCCGCCGCCTCCATCGGGCCTGACGGAATGCAGACCTGGCGCATAACCCGGGTCGAACACATCACCGGCCGCGACGGCCAGAATGAAACCCGGCAGGCGTGGGCGGGCAACATCACCTTCAAGCTGAAGCGCCCGGCTGCGATCGAGGACGCCTATCATAATCCGGACGGCATCCACATCCTGGCTTAGCTCGGGACCGACGGCTTCGGCTCGCGCCGCCGGTCCAACCCCCTGCCGCGTTCGAGTCACGGCATCATTCCGCATCTGCCGGAAGTTCCACGAGATGAAAACGATGCAGCCGATGAGCTACAACGATGAGCGAAACCGATAGCTACTTCACCATCAAAATCGTGGTAGGGATTATCGAAACCGCTGCTTCATTGTTTTTTATCGGACTGATTATATGCGTCTGCTCAAATCTGACGCTCTCCGGCGAGTCGCCGCTATGGCTGGTTGGTGTTCCGCACACTCGTTCTCCTGTCTGAACAGTGTGCCTACCGACGAAAAATGGCGACTAGGCACGCCGGGTTGCGCCGGAAGCCGGCATGCCGGCAAAGTCGGGTCGCGCATGCCGTCGGCGGACGAAACGGGCGACCTGGCGAATTGCGATATGCGCCGATTATGACACACGGGCACAGCAGCGTCGCAGAGGTCAGCTCGATCCGGATCGCCGGCCGCAGACTATCCCCCGGCACCGCACACCACTTGCCTTCCTCGCGGGATCGACCAATCTGGAACCCATGCTGCGTTACTGCCTTGCTCTGATCGGCTGCCTCCTGCCATGCGCCGCCGACGCGGAAGCGCCGACCTCGCTGAGCGCTCATTACGCGACCTATGCCGCCGGGCTGCATGTGGCGGACATCGAAACCGCCGTCAGCACCAGCCCCCGAACCTACCAGATGAGCGTCACCTTCCGCACCACCGGCCTCGCCGGTTTCTTCTACAGCGGCAGCCAGACCGGCATGGTCCGCGGCTCATGGCAGGGGACCAATGCGGTTCCCGCGCAGTACGTCGGCGAGGGAAACTGGCGCGGCGCCAAACGGCTGGCCGACATCGAGTATGACCATGGTCAACCGAAAGTCCGTCAGCTTTTCCCGCCCAACGAGACGGAGCGCGAGCCGGTGCCGGAAAACCTGCGGGCCAACACGATCGACATGATGAGCGCGATGATGCAGCTCGTCCATGCCGCCGGCACGACCGGCCGGTGCGAAGGCTTCGTGCGAACCTACGAAGGCAGGCGCCTCGTCGAGATCGAGGCCCATACCGTCGGCCCCGAAATCCTGCCGCCCTCCGGCAGATCGAGCTTCGCCGGCCGCGCGTTGCGCTGCGACTTCTCCACGCGCCTGCTGGCCGGGTTCAGTCTCGACGGCGACCGCGCCCGGGAGGGCCGTCCGATGCACGGATCTGCGTGGCTGGCCCCGGTGGTGGCCGGAGGCGCGCCGATGGTGGTGCGAGTGAGCTTCGATACACGCTGGGTCGGCGACGCCATCACGGAATTGACCGGCGTGGACGCGGGAGCCGATATCACGGTTGCCGGCGACCATCAGCCTTGACGATCCGCCGACAGGAACGCGCCGGCGATACTCCGCACCTGAGCGAACCCTGTTGACGCTTCAGTCGGGTCAGACCGGGCATCCTGGCCGCGAACCGAGAAGGCAGGGCCGTTCCTCACCAGGTGCACCCTGAAGATGGGGCGGCTCGCGGATGACAAAAGGGGATTCGTCAACGCCGTCTTAAACTCACGTCGATGCCGCCACTGGAGGGATGGCTCGCTTTAGCATATAATTTGCTCAAAGGAGCAATCGACATGGCTTATCCGACAGCGCCGGCATCAGGGCCACCCGGCGCCACGCGCAAGCGCGGCGGTTCCGATTCGGCCAACCCCGCAGCGAAAAAGGTCCCGGCAGCGCAGGGCATGACCAGAATCAAGGCGCAGGCGCTTTCCTACATCACCGTCTATCGGGCCACGCCGCTGGAGCGGATCGACATGATCAGGCGCGGCATCCCGGCCTCCGACGCAAAGCGACTCTTCGCCGATCTGCCCATCGGCCAGGGCGCCGGGTTCAAGGCGTTGAATTTGTCCACCGCCACGGTCAACAAGAAGGCGAAGCAGGGCGATTTGCTGTCGCCCGAGGAAAGCGAGCGGATCATCGGCTTCGCCAGACTCGTGGGTCAGTTGGAGGCGATGATCCTGGACTCCGGCGATCCGGCGGGCTTCGACGCCCGTGCCTGGATGGCGCGATGGCTGAGCGAACCGTTGCCGGCTCTCGGAGGCACGCGGCCGGCCGATATGATGGACACCATGGAGGGTCAGGGCCTGGTTTCGGCTGCGCTCGCAAAGATCCAGAGCGGCGCCTACGCTTGAGCGTGACCGTCTGGCGGATCGCGACCGACACCAAGAGCTATGAGGCGGACGATCTTTCGGGCATCGGCGCGAAGATCACCGGCGGACGCTGGAACGCCGTCGTCGATGCCCTGGTTTATACGTCGGAGACGCAGGCGCTGGCCTGCCTGGAGACGGTGGTTCACCTGAATGCCGGGGGCTTGCCGCTCAATCGCTATCTGGTGGCCGTTACGATCCCCGATGCAGTCTGGGCCGCGGCGCGGACGGAGACTCCCGGGAGTCTCCCGGTCGGGTGGGATGCAGATCCGTCGGGCCGGGCGAGCATTCAGTTCGGTTCGGCGTGGATACGGTCGAGCGCGTCGGCGTTGCTGAGGGTGCCGTCCGTCATCGTGCCGGACGAGTATAACGTGCTGATAAATCCGCTGCATCCGGACAGCGGGGCCATCACCGCGGTCAAGCTCCGGAAGTGGCTGTATGATCCGCGTTTGACGAAGACCGGCTGAACCGGGGGTGTGCGGCACGCCGCTGATCGCCGGTTTGGGCGACCTCGCATGGACGGAAGCGGATCCGCCCGGTCGCGCGTGACCGCTTCGAACTGTAGGCGGCCATTCGGAGCAGAGCGACCGACCGGCTGACTGCGGAAGCGAGGGCGGCTCGGCAACTCGCCATGGTCCCTCTCCAGGGACAAACGATCCTAATGGAGTCCTACCGGCCTCAACGGATTAAGGTGCGCCGGTCATTGGAAGGCCGACCACGCCACTGCGGCAAGACACGCAGCAGGCATCGCGACCACCGCCCAGGCGGCGTGCCCTGTCCCGGTCAGCGCCGCCGCGACCGCCACGACGGTGGCCACTCCGGCGATGTTGCGGGCATCGCCAAACAGCGTCTTGAAGAACGCTTTCAAGCGCGCGCCTCCCGCCGTCCGCGCAGCAACACCACCAGCGCCTGTCCGCCGAGCAGGAAGAACGCCTCCAGCGCCACCAAACTCCAGTCCCCCAGCGGCCAGACGTCGCCCGCCATCGCCTCCAGTGTCCAGAACGTGCCGAACGAGACGATCATCGACCCGACAATGAACTTGATGGCGTTCTCCGGCACCCGCCGCAGCGGCGCGCGGGCCGCCAGCCCGGCGGCGAAGACAACCAGCAGCGCGACCACGGCGGCAATGCCGTTGGAGATCCACGCCCGACTGCGCAGGCTGAAGGCGACGACGATCAGCCAGACTCCCAGCCCCTCCATCAGCGTGCCCTTGTAGGCGACCAGCCAGGCGGCGAACCAGTCGCCGCCGCTGATCTTCTCGCGGGTCTCGCGGAACTCCGCGTCCTCGTCGTGCAGCGCCTTCAGTCCGGCCTGGCGGGCGATGGCCTTCGCCATCCAGCGCACGCCGAACAGCAGCAGGAACACGCCGATGGCGAACTGGATCGCATGCACGTTCAGGCCGGTCGAGAGCGCGCCTCCGGTGACCGCCGTCAGCAAGGCTAATGTCCCCAATCCGGCGGCGGCGGCGCCCAGTGCGGCACCCCAGCCGATGGTCAGGCTGACCGCGAGGACGATGGTGAACGCCTCCACCCACTCGACCCCGGCGGTCAGGAACAGAGGCAGGAAAGCGGGCCAGTCCATAGTTTGGTCTTTCGTTCGTCGTGATTGTCCGGTGCGTCCGGGGCACCGTTCACGGCGCGGAATGGCAGCGCGGATGTCGCCCCCGTATCATGGCCGGCCTTGTGCCGGCCATGACACATAAGGCAACGCCGGTCGATACCGCGCTCACCGCAGCCCGGCCAAATCGATCGCCGCTGCCAGACGATCGAGCAATCCGCCGACAAGCGTCACGACATCCTGGTCGGTCGCCACCGGTCCGCTCGCCGTCAGCCGCACCCGGTCCCGCAGCACGGGCTTCGCCGCATCGCGCGGCACGATCGTCCAGTCCGCCTCCAACACGGCCGTGCCGGACGCCGTCACATCCAGCCGGCTGATGTTGATCAGCACCCGGTATGTCGCCGCATCGGCGCGCGGCTGGTCGGTCACCAGCGCATCCGGACGGCGCGCCGCCAGCCGCTCGGTCAGCCGATCGGTGACGCCGAGGGACAGGCGGCTGGCCCAGCGGCCAACCTGGCTGCGGTGCAGGATATCGCCGTTGCGATACACGATGTCCTGCGAGTCCAGCTCATCCGGCACCGCCACCCGCACGATCTGGATCACCACCGCGCGCGTCCCCAGCGGCCCGGTATCGACGGCGGAAACCGGCACATTCAGCGTGTACACCGTCAGCGGCGGCCCGGCGCAGGACGCCAGCAGCAACGCCGCCGCACCCGAAAGGAACAATCGTCTCATGGCCGGCGTCCGGTCAGCAGCAGTTGCGGGTTGCGCTCGACATCGCTGGCAAAGCCGCGCAGCGACGCCGCAGCCGCCGCCAGGTCGCGCAAAGTGGACTCGAAATTGGCACGATCGGCCGAGCGGGTGGATGTCACGGACCGCAGATCGCCCAGCACGTCCCGCGCTCGCGCCATGCTCTCATCCGCCGCGGTGAGCAGCTTGTGCAGGTCCGCCCCGCGCGCGATCAACTGCCCGTCGGCCGTCGTGGTCAACCGGTCGATATTCGCCAGCGTGGTGTCCAGGCTGGCCTGAAGCGACTTGATGGCCTGACCCGCCGTCTCGACCGTCTGCGCGGTCCGGTCGGACGTGGTCTTCAGGCTTTCCACCAGCGGCGGCAAATCCTCGTCCAGCTTTTCCGACAGGGTCTTCAGGCTCTGCAACGTGGCGTTGGTATTGTCGGCGAGTTCCCGCCAAGGCAACTGGCTGAGTTGCTCCTTCGCCATCTGGATCGCGGACTGCTTGGTGGGAATTTCCGGCAGGTTGGAAATGCCGGGATGCAGCACCGTATCCGATCCAGGATCGAAATCGAGGTCGATCTGCGCCTGACCGGTAACGAAACTCTGCATGTTCAGCTCTGCCCGCAGGCCCCGCTTGATCAGATCCTCCAGATCCAAAGGAGCGCTGCCGTGATCCATGCCAATTCTCGCCCGGTCGGGCTCCAATCGTATTCCCACAGGGATAAAGGCGGTGCTGGTCTTCGGATCGAACCGGATCCCGATACTTTCAACCGACCCCACCGGGACGCCGCGGAAGGTCACCGGCGAGCCGATGGACAGGCCGGCGATGGAGTCCTGGAAAATGATTACTGCCCGGATCGACGGGTTGAAGATGTTGAACCTGCCGAAAAAGATGACCGCTCCCACGGCGAGCAGGATGCCCCCCAGCACGAAAGCGCCCACCGCGGTCTGCCTGCCGCCGTTCATTTCACTTGATCCTTCACGGCAGTCAGGGCTTCGGGTCGTTCGCGCCGCATGAAGGCCTCCACTTGCGGGTCCGGACAGGTATCGCGCAGATGCGCTGGCGAGCCATGCGCGATCGCCGTCTTGGTCTGGGCATCGAGGAAAACCCCGTCATCAGCGATAGCGAACAGACTCGGCAACTCATGGCTGACAATGACGATGGTCGCGCCCAGCCCGTCTCGCAGATTGAGGATCAGGTCGTCCAGCCGGCTCGAGGTGATCGGGTCGAGGCCGGCCGACGGCTCGTCGAAGAACAGCACGTCCGGGTCCAGCGCCAGCGCCCGCGCCAGGCCGGCGCGCTTTTTCATGCCGCCGCTGATGTCGGAGGGAAGCTGGTCCTCCGCGTTCTCCATCCCGACCAGCGCCAGCTTCAGCTTAACCAGGCGGGAAATCGCGGCCGTGTCCAGGCGGGTGAACATCTGCAGCGGCAGGGCGACGTTCTCGCCGACGGTGAGCGAGCTCCAGAGCGCGCCGCTCTGGAACAGCACCCCGAAGCGGCGCCCGATTGCGGTGCGGCGCTCTTCGGTGGCGGCCCAGTAGTCCTCGGTTTCCACCAGGATGCTGCCGGCGCGCGGGCGCAGCAACCCAACCATGGATTTCAGCACGGTGCTCTTGCCGCAGCCGGAGCCGCCCATGACCGCGAAAATGCTGCCGCGCCGGACGTCGAACGACAGGTCGTGCTGGATGACCTTCGGGCCGAACGCCAGGGTGACGTCCCGCAGCGCCAGCAGCGGCTTCTCATCGTGTTTGCGGAGCCGGGGATCTGCCATGCAGTCAGAACCCCACCACGGTGGCGATTACGGCGAACAGCGAGTCCATCGCGATGACGCCGACAATCCCGGTGACGACGGCGCGCGTCGCCGCAATGCCGACATCGGCGGCGCTGCGCCCGGCCTTGAGGCCGATGCGGCAACTCGTCACGCCGATCATGACGGCGAAGGCGATGCTCTTGCAGAAGCCGAAGACGAACTGGTCGAACGGCACGGCACTCAGCGTCTGCTGCACATACCCCGCCGGGGTGACGTTCAGCATGGAGATGGCGACGATTCCGCCGCCCGCGATGCCGACAAGGCAGCCATAGAGATACAGCAGCGGCATGCACAGGGTCAGCGCCAGGATCGACGGCAGCAGGATGTAGTCCTCCGTCGGGATGCCGATGACCTGGAGCGCGTCGATCTCCTCGTTGCCCAGCATGGTGGCGATGCGCGCCGCGTAGGCGCCTCCGGTGCGGCCGGCCATGATGATCGCGGTCATGACGGCCGCCATCTCCCGCACCATGGCAAGGCCGACGAGGTTCGCCACATAGATATCGGCCGCGAACTTCTGCAACTGCACGGCGCCGACGAAGGCGAGAATGGCGCCGAGCAGAAAGTTCACCACGCTGATGATCAGCAGCGCCGAAGGGCCGGCGTCGCGGATATTGGCGAGCAGATCGACCGGCCGCATCCGCGCCCGCCCGATCAGCGCCTGCACCCCGCCCTTGGCGGTGTTGCCGAGCAGGGTGCTCAGGATGCCGAATTCGGTCAGTTGGCCGAGTGCGGCCCCGCCCAGCCAGAACAGCGGGCGGAAGCCGCGGCGGCGCGGCGCAGCGGGGGCCGCAAAGCTGTCGGGCAGGAGGCCCAGCAGCTTGCGCGCCGACGGCGGCAGCGACTCGCCGTCGACGGTGGCGCCGGCGGCGATGGCGGCGCGCTTGGCGTCCCAGAGGAACTCGATCAGCCCGCTGTCCCAGCGGCCGATGCCGGAGACATCGAAGGCCACGGTTTGACCGGGAGCGACCGCGCCGAGGCCGTCTTTCGGCAGTCCCGGCAGGCGGCCCGACTGGGCCATCCAGTCGCCTGTCAGGCACAGCACGGATTTGCCGTCCGTCCGGCGAAGCTGCCAGGCGGGCGGGGCATCGGTCCGAGCTGGTGATGTCAAGCCGGTATCTTCAATGCCGGTTCATCCAACGCGATCTGGCGGCGGAGGCGCCAGCATCAAAGAAGGTGTTGCCTGCTGACGTCGATACAGTCAACCGCGGACAATCATCTGTTGGGCTTGGACGGCGGGGCCGGCCATGAGACCGGCATATGGTTCGGCATCCGCTTTCTGAGCGCAGAGAACGCTGAGATTATAAGATCGCAGAGAAGATTTATTGCTCTTCCGTCGCATGTTGTTTGGACGATCGACTCTGATCATCGGCACCCGGCGTCTATCCCCGCACCGGGAACTTTCGCGCCAAAGGCCCGCTATCTCTATTCTGTGTTCTCCTGCTCTCAGCATTCTCTGCGCAAGGAAAGCGGATGCCAGGCCACATATGGTCGGCAGAAGAACCCGTCCGTCCTGGCTACCGGCTGCTACCGCACCTCATCCGTCACGACGTTGAATCCCGCCAGCGTGCTCGGCCCGAAGATCGTGGACAGCGCGACATCCGTCGCGTCCCGCCCGCGCGCCATCAGGACGCGGCCGATGCGCGGCGTGTTGTGGCGGGCGTCGAACGTGTGCCAATGGCCGCCGAGGTACACCTCGAACCAGGCACTGAAATCCATCGGCGAATCCACCGGCGGGATGCCGATATCGCCCAGGTATCCCGTGCAATACCGCGCCGGAATGTTCATGCAGCGGCAAAGCGTTATCGCCAGGTGCGCGAAATCCCGACACACGCCTCTGCCCTCGTCATGGCCCGCCATCGCGCCGCGCAGCGGATCGGCATGGTGATAACCGAACTCGATCCGGTTGTGCACGTAATCGCAAATCGCCTGCACCCTCGGCCATCCTTCCGGGGTATTGCTGAACAGCGACCACGCCAGCGGCGTCAGCCGATCGGTTTCGCAGTACCGGCTGCCGAGCAGAAAGACCAGCACGTCGTCCGGCAGATCGGCGATCGGATGCTGCACCGCGTGCGGCACGACCGCGTCCGGCGTGCCGGGATCGCTGATCAGGAACTGAGTGGACATCCGTAGCCGCCCCGCCGGAGCGGTGATGCGATGACAGATATTGCCGAAACCGTCGCGATACTCGCTGGCGCCGATCGGCGGGTCGAAGTCTATCTGATGCGGGTTGATCACGTCGTGCATTCGGCTCGGGTGGACACTCAACACCAGCAGCATCGGCGTTGGCTGGGGGCATTCATAGACAATGTCGAATCCGGCACGAATTTGCAACGATCAAACTCCTGTAAGGTAGAGGCGGCGAAAAAACGGATAACGCTCCGGAACGGTCGCAGTTTGCATCACGACGGCGTGACAACGATGCCGTCATCGACCCTGACCGCGATGGCGACAGCCCGACACGATCGCGCGAGACGCGCCTGATTTCACAAGCCCCGGGTCGGCGAGCCGGTGGCGGCATGCCATCTCCCGGACAGTCCAGACAGGTGTCATGACGATGGATTTTTCGGTCAAAGCCCTTCTCGGTTACCGGGTGAAGCAGGATACGCCGTTCGTCTTCAACGTCCAGGCCGGGAGTTTTCACGGTCAGGCCATCATTTCCGAAGACCTTCGGGTGGACCCGGCGATGCCGCTGGAACACTGGACCATGCCGGAAAGCGGCAACCGGTACGTCCGGCTGATCGCCCCGCCCGGCGGTTTCAAGGTCTCTTACGAGGCAACCGTTTGCCTGGCGCATCCCACCGAAGATCCGGCCGATGTGCGCGAAGTGACACCATCCGAGCTGCCGCTCAGTGTCCTGACGCACCTCTATCCCAGCCGCTACTGCCAGGCCGATCGGCTTGAGCGGTTCGCGCACAGGATGTTTGGCGGCCTGCCGCCGGGGCATGAAAGGGTCGCCGCGATCTGCAACTGGATCCGCGACAACGTGGACTACATCAGCGGTTCGTCGGACGCGCTGACCTCGGCGGCCGATACGATGGTCCAGCGGGCCGGCGTATGCCGCGATTTCGCCCATCTCGGCATCGCCCTGAGCCGTGCGCTCGGAATCCCGGCGCGCTACGTCAGCGCCTACGCCTGGCGTCTGGAACCGCCGGACTTCCACGGCGTTTTCGAAGCGTTCCTGCGCGGCCCTTCGGGACTCGGGTGGTACGTCTTCGATCCAACCCGCATGGCCGCGCCGGAAGGCATCGTTCGCATCGGCGTCGGCCGGGATGCCGCCGAAGTCGCCTTCTGCACCCAGTTCGGCGAGATGGAATTCGACAAGCCGGAGGTCAGCATAACCGGCCCGGACGATGCGACGGCCTCGACCACCCGGGCGGTCCGCGTTCAGGACGCATGAGGAGAACACCATGCCAGACTCCACCGACGACATCGCCGCCCGCCACGGCTTCAGCACCGAGGCGGTCCGCGCGGTGGCCGAGGCGCTGCGGCGCGGCGGCGGCCACATGGCGCAGTTCAATCACCCCGAGCTGGGCGGCCCGGGCCAATGGTCCTCCGGCGGCATGATCATGATCGGCGAGATGGGCAACAATAGCCTCAAGGCCCGGGTGGCCGCGCTTTGCGAGGATCTCGCCGGCTCGACGGGACCGGTCCCGGCGGCGGCGGAAGAGCATCCGGGGCAGACAAGCCATTGGTGGCCGCAGAACCTGGGGACACCCTCGTCAAGCGGGGCGCAAAACGACATGCGCTACGCCTGCTTTCCTGATCAGCGCCGGATTGCAGTCATGCGGGACGGCACTGTGCGGGTGTACGACACCGGAGACCACCGGATCGTCGGGTTCTCTCAGCAGCAGAGCGGCAGCCAGACGTTGAGCTTCACCAGCCAGAACGGGACCGTTCGCCTGGAGGATCTGAAGGAGGTCTGACGGGTGTGAAGCCCGCCGATCGTTGTGGTTGCCCAGCGGCGTGAGGCTACCCTGACACTTGTCCGGGCCATGACGGCCAAACGGAGAGCGTCGCCTTCAACGCCGGTTGGTATAAGTTGCCCCCGCCAGCCTCGCGTGGCACGGTCCCGCGCCAGATCGAACCCAGCGCGGACTCTCCGACGTGACCCTTATCCTCGCCAGCCGCCCGAACGTCTACTCCTCCAGCCCGCTCGACCGCATCGCGGCGCGGCGGGAGGATGCGGACTGGATCGCCACCCAGCTCCACGACCCCGAAACCCTGTTCGTGCCGGTCTGGCGCTCCCGCAACCTGGTGCGCGGCTCCGGCGAGGGAAATCCCGAAGCCGTCTACATCTCCGGCGACATGGCGTCCGTGCTGCGGATGCAGGACGGGCCCTGGGCGTTCCTCGGCATCCTCGACGACCGCGCCGTCTTCGCGATCGACATCTCGGCCACGGATGATCCGGTGCCGCTGCTGCCGGACTCGCTTGGCACGTTCGTCGATCTGCGCGCCGTCGGCTGGGGCGTGCCGCGGCCGGAGGCGTCCGTGCTGGCGCATGCCCGCGGCCTGATCCACTGGCGGCAGCGGCACAAATTCTGCGGCGTCTGCGGCAATGCGTGCGAGGTCAGAAGCGCCGGCCACGTGATGGAATGCACCGTGTGCAAGACGCAGCATTTCCCGCGCACCGACCCGGCGGTGATCATGCTGGTGCATCGCGAGGGGCGCGCCCTGCTGGGACATTCGACGCGGTTCCCGAAAGCGACGATGTATTCCACCCTCGCCGGCTTCGTCGAACCGGGGGAAACGCTGGAGGAAGCAGTCCGGCGCGAGGTGCGGGAGGAATCCGGCATCGTCGTTGGCGATGTGCACTACCATTCAAGCCAGCCCTGGCCGTTCCCCGGCAATATCATGCTCGGCTTCTACGCCGAGGGCCTGACCGAGGAGATCACGATCGACCCCGCCGAACTGAAGGACGCCCGCTGGTTCAGCCGGCAGGAGATCCGGAACCGGGAAAGCCTCGGCTTCGACTTGCCGCGCGTGGACAGCATCGCCCGCCGCCTGATCGAGGACTGGCTGGCCGCCGCCTGATGCCCGATCTCGCCACCATCGGCTATGAGGGCTGCACCATCGGCGCGGTGGTGGACGCGCTGCGCGAGTCTGGAACCAAGCTGCTGATCGACGTCCGCGCGGTGCCGCAGTCCCGGAAACCCGGGTTCTCCAAGCGGCAACTGGCGGCGGCGCTGGATGAGGCGGGGATCGCCTACGTGCATCTGCAAGGACTCGGCACGCCGAAGCCGGGCCGCGACGCGGTGCGCGCCGGCCATCCCGAGCGGATGGAGGCGATCTTCCGCGAGCACATGACCTCCGGCCGGGCGCAGGCGGAACTGGCGCAGGCGAAGGGGCTTGCGCGCGAACGTCCGGCTTGCCTGCTGTGCTTCGAGCGCGACCACAAAACCTGCCACCGCCGGTTGGTGGCAGAGATGATCGTCGCGGAGACGGGCCAGCCGGTGGCGAACCTGGAGGCGAAGCTGCCGGGCTGACGGCAACGGTTTATTGCCGCGCCAAGCGAACCGGCCGCGCGCCGGCTCGTTCAGGCGGACATTGCCGATGCCCGAAGGACCTGCCCCATGCCCGATCACGCCCTGCCGGAGGCGCGTTTCGAAACCCTGCCGATAGAACTGACGATCAACGGGGACCGGAGACGGCTGAATGTCGCGCCATGGACGACACTGCTCGATCTGCTGCGCCTGGACCTCAATCTGACCGGCACCAAGAAGGGCTGCGACCACGGCCAGTGCGGCGCCTGCACGGTGCTGATCGACGGGGTGCGGGTGAACAGTTGCCTGGTGCTGGCGGTGATGAAGGACGGGGCCGGCGTGACGACTGTGGAGGGGCTGGCCGAACCGGACGGCACACTGCATCCGCTGCAGGACGCATTCATAGACCACGACGCTTTCCAGTGCGGCTATTGCACGCCCGGGCAACTCTGTTCCGCCGTCGGCCTGATGCGCGAAGGCCACGCGCATTCGATGGCGGAGATCCGCGAGCACATGAGCGGCAACATCTGCCGCTGCGGCGCCTATCCCAACATTGTCGCGGCGATCGAGCAGGTGCTCGCCCGATGAACCGCTTCTCTTACGCCCGGCCGGACACCCTTGCCGGCGCGGTGGGTCACGCTGCCGAACCGTCCTCCCGCGTCATCGCAGGGGGCACCAATCTCATCGACCTGATGAAATACAATGTCGAACGCCCGGCGCGGCTGATCGACATCACCCGGCTGTCCGGACTGAACGCCATCGAGGCGACGGCCGATGGCGGCCTGCGCATCGGCGCGCTGGCGACCAACAGCACCGTCGCCTATGACAGCCGCGTCACGGCGCGATACCCGTTGCTGGCCAGCGCGATACTGGCCGGCGCGTCGCCGCAGTTGCGCAACGCCGCCACGACCGGCGGAAACCTGCTGCAACGGACGCGGTGCTACTATTTTTATGATACCGGCGTATCCTGCAACAAACGGGCGCCCGGCAGCGGCTGTCCGGCCATCGGCGGGGTAAACCGCATCCACGCCATCCTCGGCACCAGCGAGCACTGCATTGCCACCCATCCGTCCGACATGTGCGTGGCGCTGGCGGCGCTCGCGGCAACCGTGCACGTCACCGGGCCGAACGGCGACCGCGTTATCCCCTTCGCCGATTTCCATCGCCTGCCCGGCGACCATCCGGAACGCGACACGGCGCTGGAGCCTGGCGAGATCGTCACCGCGGTCGAACTGCCGCCCGAGGATTTCAGCGTGCATTTTTCATACCTGAAACTGCGCGACCGCCTGAGCTACGCCTTCGCTTTGGTGTCGGTCGCCGCGGCGCTGGAACTGGATGGCGAAACCGTCCGCGCCGCCCGAATCGCCCTCGGCGGTGTCGCGCACAAGCCGTGGCGCGTCCCCGCGGCCGAGGACGTTTTGTCCGGCCAGCCCGCCACCGCGGAAAGTTTTGCCCGCGCCGCCGATGGGCTGTTGTCCGGCGCCAAAGGTTTCGGCCACAACGACTTCAAGATTGGCCTCGCCCGTCAGGCGATCGTTCGGGCGCTGGAGCAGGCCGCCGCCGGAACGCCGCAGTCGCAGACCGACAAGCGCATCCGATAGGAGCTTCCGCCATGTCCATGACCATCCACGTTGGAAGCCCGCGCCGCCGCGTCGACGGCCGCCTGAAGGTCACCGGCGCCGCGCGCTATGCCGGCGAGGTCGCCGCCCCGGGCCTGCTGCACGGTTACGTGGTGTCAGGCACGATCGCCAGGGGCCGGATCGCCTGGATCGATACCGCGGCGGCCGAAGCCGTGCCGGGCGTGGTGAAAGTCTTCACCCACGCCAACCGGCCACGCGTTCCGGCGGGCGATTCCGGCTACCAGGATATGGTCGCCCCGCCCGGTCAGCCGTTCCGCCCGCTGTTCAACGATCGCATCCTGTATAGTGGCCAGCCGGTCGCGCTGGTCGTCGCGGAGGATTTCGCCACTGCCCGCTACGCCGCGTCACTGGTGGATGTGCGGGTCGACGCGGAGCCGCACGAAACCGATCTCGATCGCGCCCGCGAAACGGCCTATGTTCCACCAAAGAAGCGGGATGGCATCGCGCCGCCGCCGGAACCGCGCGGGAAAGCGGACGAAGCCTTCACGGCCTCGCCGGTGCGGGTGGAGAACGAGTATCGGATTGCCAGCGAACATCACAACCCGATGGAGCCGCATGCGTCGACGGTGGTGTGGGAGAGGGACCGCCGGATCACCGTCTATGACAAGATCCAGGGCGTGAATAACAGCCGCGACTACATCACGTCGGTATTCGGCCTGTCGCCGGAAGATGTGCGGGTGATCAGCCCGTTCGTCGGCGGCGCGTTCGGCATCGGACTGCGGCCGCAATATCAGTTATTCCTGGCGGTGATGGCGGCGCTGGACCTGAAACGATCCGTCCGCGTCGAACTGACCCGGGAGCAGATGTTCACCTTCGGGTATCGGCCCGGAACGATCAATTCCGTCGCCGCCGCCGCCAATCCGGACGGCAAACTGCGGGCGATCCGGCACGAAGCCGTTGCCGGCACCTCCAGTTTCGAGGACTATCAGGAAGTCGTCGTCAACTGGTCCGGCCTGTTGTATCACTGTGACAACGTCGCGTTGAACTACAGGATCGCCAAGATTGACACCTATACCCCGGCCGATATGCGGGCTCCCGGCGCGCCGCTGGGCGTGTTCGCAATCGAATCGGCCATCGACGAACTGTCGTACGCGCTGAACATAGATCCTCTGGAGTTACGGCTTAACAACTACGCGGACACGGACGAGAACGAAGGCAAGCCGTTCACCAGCCGCGAACTGCGCGCCGCCTGCCGGGAGGCAGCCGATCGTTTCGGTTGGGCGGAACGGCGGCCGGAGCCGCGGTCGATGCGGGAAGGCCGCGAACTTATCGGCTGGGGCATGGCCACCGGCATCTGGGAAGCGCTGATGATGCCGCACAGCGCCCGCGCCACCCTGACGGCCGACGGCAAGCTGGAGATCGGCTGCGCCACCGCCGATATCGGCACCGGCACCTACACGATCCTGACGCAGATCGCCGCTGACTCATTGGGTTTGCGAATGGAGAACGTCACCACGCGCCTGGGCGATACCTCGCTGCCGGAAGCGCCGGTGGAGGGCGGTTCCTGGACCGCCGCCTCGGCCGGGTCGGCTGTCTATCTGGCCTGCGAGAAGGTCCGGCAGACGCTGTTCCGGCACGCCCGCGGGATGGACGCATCGCCGCTGGCGAACGCCAGCTTCGAGCATGTCCGGTTCCGCGACGGGAGGATCGAACTGCGAACCGCCTCGCCGGAGGGCGTCTCGATCATTGACGTGATGCGCGCCGCCGGGCTCGACCGCATCGAGGAACAGGAAACCGCCGCGCCCAACGCAGAAACGAAGGAGAAATTCTCCCAGTATACCCACTCCGCGGTGTTCGCCGAGGTGCGGGTGGACGAGCAGCTCGGCGTGGTGCGCGTGACGCGCATCGTTGACGCGGTGGCGGCAGGAAAGATCATCAACCCGATGACGGCGCGCAGCCAGATCATCGGCGGCGTGGTATTCGGGATCGGAATGGCGCTGCACGAAGAGTCGATGCTGGATCACAATCTCGGCCGCTTCATGAACCGCAATCTCGCCGAATACCACGTGCCGGCGAACGCCGATGTGCCGGAGATCGAGGTGATCTTCGTGGACGAGCACGATGACAAAGCCAACCCACTCGGCGTCAAAGGCCTCGGCGAGATCGGCATTGTCGGCACCGCTGCGGCGATCGCCAACGCCATCTTCCATGCCACGGGCAAGCGGGTCCGATCGCTGCCGATAACGATCGACAAGCTGATGTAGGTCAGGTTCGCGGGTTGTACAGCATCAGGGCGAGCACGTCCGCCTGCTCCCCGGGGTCGGTGCGGCCGAAGGCGGCGATGGCTATTTCTGCGAATTCCACAAGCTTTAGAGAGGATAACGGCCAGACGTTTCGGTCCAGTCTTCGCCCTCACACGCCTCGACATTCTTCGCGCCCGCCACCGCGGCCGCGGCGTCGCGGCCGATCTGCTCCCGGTCGAGGTCAATGGGGTAATCCATGGCGTTATTTTGGGCAGTCCCCCCGGTAGCGTCAAGAAAAGTCCGCCGCCGGGGGCGCCCCGGACGCCGGCCGCACCCGCCAGGACGGCGCCTTCACCACCCGCAGCAGCCCCGCCGCGCTCGACAGGCTGTGCACCGAGCGCCGCGCCTCCAGCAACAGGTGACGCAGCAGCAGCCTGTCGGTGGTGCCGGCGGCTTCCTCCACCAATGTCAGCCGGTGCAGCGAATACAGCCCGACGACGGCCGCGATCCCGAACAGGAACGTCAGCGCGTGCAGGTCGAGCAGTGGCACCGTCAAGGTCGAACCACCGCCCTTCCAGGTGAACGCCAAACTCAGATCGTGCCGCGCGAAGAAATCCGCGCACAACCCGCCGATGATCGGCGCGGCCGAGGCGCAGGTCGCGCTGACCACGCTGTTCGCCGCCAGATAGGCCGTCGCCTGGCCGCCCGGCGACAGTTTCATCGCAATATTGCCCGACGCGAGCGCCACCCCCGCCGTGGCGATCCCCATCAGCATGTGGTTTCCCAGCAGCAGCCAGAATACCCATGGCTTGACCCAGGCCAGCCCGGTCAGCGTCCACGCCAGCGTGCACAACAGAAACATCGGCGCGGCGATGCCCAATACCGCCTTGTTGCTGAACCGGTCGATCAGGCCGCCCCAGATGCCAAGGGCGGCAAGGTTGCTGAGCTGACTTGCCGTCGTCAGCACGATGACCGTGGTCATCGTGTACCCGAGCGTCTTCAGCATGTACACCGCGAAAAACGGCGAGGCGAGGTTGGCGGCGAAGTTCCAGGACGCCAGGAACGCCATCAGCCGGCGGAAGTTGCCGTCCCGGAACGGAGTCGCCAGCAATGCACGGGCGCGGTGCCGTTCCGCCGCCGGCGGCATCCTCTGGTCCGGCGTGATCGACAGCAGCCAGACGCCGAAAAAGCCGATCGCGGCGCTGAACAGGAACAGGCAGGTGTAGACGGTGGACGGGTGGTGCCCGGGCACCAGCGTCTTCCACCGGTCGATCAGCAACCCGCAGCCCAGCGCCAGCGCGGTGGCCAATGCTGTCGTCGCGGCCGCGCGGCGGCCGAAGAAGCGGCCGAACTCGGCTTCGGGCACCAGGTCGCGCATCCAGGAGTTCCACGAGCAGCCGGCAATGGCCGCCATCGCCTGGTAGCAGGCGATCGAGGCGAGCAGCAGGATGATGCCGTAGTCTCGCGGCAGGAACGGCGCCATCGCCGCGGCGATCAGGAACGTCCTTCCGATGGCGGCGGACCATGTGCAGATGGCGCGCCGGGTGCGCAGGCGCTCGACCAGGACGACCGCGGGCAGTTGCAGGAACTGCACGGCGAACGGCACCGCCGCCAGCACACCGATGGCGGCGTTGCTGGCGCCGAGATTGACCAGGAAGCCGGTGAGGAACACGCCCGTTGTCAGCGTGCCCATCGCCTCGCTGGCGAGCGCGTCATACAGCACGAGGCGGAATGTTCTGGCCGCCGGGGTGGGCGAGTAAAGGCTCATGCAGTCGGGTCCGTGATGCGAGGGACTGCCGGTTTATCCCGTTTTCACGCGCATGGCTCCCGGTTTCGGTTCCGCGTCCGGCTTCAGGCCAGAGCGAGTTCCCGGTAGCCCTGCGCCGCCACCTCGTCGCAGCGCGCGCGATAGGCCGGCGCGCTGCCGCTGTAGCGGGCGATAATGCGGGTCTGCTTGCCCTCGACATTGGTGTTGACGCCGGTCATCCAGGAATTGACCTCGTTCGACAGCAGTCCAACGCCCAGCGACCTGACGTGACTGGTCCATGACTCGACCCCGGCCTCCGTCGCCTCCAGGCGCGTCAGGCCATGGTCCCGGGCGTGGCGCAGAAGTCCGGTCACCCAGTCCACGTTGTATTCGATACTGCGCGGGATATTTCCCAGCGCGGTATGAGGCCCCATCAGCATCATCATGTTGGGAAAGCCCTGCACCATGACGCCGAGCCAGGTCCGCGGGCCGTGCGCCCACGCATCCTTCAGTTTGACGCCGCCCGCGCCGCGGAAATCGATGCGGTCGAAGCTGCCGGTGATGGCGTCGAAACCCGTTGCGTAGATGATGATGTCGAAGTCGTACTCGGCACCGCTGGTCCTGATGCCGGCGGGGGTGATCCGCTCGATCGGGGTTTCCCTGATGTCCACCAGTTGGACGTTGGGCTGGTTGTAGACCTCGTAGTATTTCGTCTCCAGCGGCACGCGGCGGGTGCCGAAGCCGTGGTTCTTCGGGATCAGCTTCTCGGCGACCGCCGGGTCCTGGACACGTTGCCGTATTTTGCCGGCGACGAAAGCGGTAATGGCGTCGTTGGCCTTCGGGTCGGTCAGGATGTCGCGGAAATTGCCCTGCCAGATGCCGAAGCCGGGCTCGGCGTAGAGTTTCTCAAAGAAGGCCTCGCGTTCCTCGGGCGTCACCTCGAATGTGCCGCGCGGGTCGGGCGTGTGCAGGAAGCAGGCGAACGTCTCCTGGCACCGTTGGAACATCTGCGGATAGTTGGCCTTGATCCGGGCCATCGTTTCCGCATCGATCTTGCTGTTGTGCAGCGGCGCGCACCAGTTCGGCGTGCGCTGGAACACCATCAGGTGGCCCGCGGTCTTCGCCACTTCCTGGATGGTCTGCACGCCGGTGGCGCCGGTGCCGATGACCGCGACGCGCTTTCCCTCGAAGCTTACAGGCTCGTGCGGCCAGCGGGCGGTGTGGCAGGACTGGCCCTGGAACGAGTCGACGCCGTCGATGCGCGGCATGGTCGGAGCCGACAGCGGACCGATGGCGGTAATCAGGAACCGGGACCGGAAGCACGTGCCGTCTTCCAGCGTCGTTTCCCAGCTTCGCGTCCTGTCATCGTAATGCGCCGCCGCGACCCGGCTGCGGAACCTGATGTCGCGGCACAGGTCGAACTTGTCGGCAACGTAATCGATGTAGCGCAGCGTTTCCGGCTGAGAGGCGAAATGTTCCGACCAGTTCCATTCGTCCAATAGTTCCTTTGAAAACGAGTAGCTGTAGGAATAACTTTCGGAATCGAAACGCGCGCCCGGATAGCGGTTCCAGTACCAGGTGCCGCCGACGCCGGTGCCGGCCTCCAGCACGTGAACCCGCATCCCGAGTTCGCGCAGCCGGTAAAGCTGATAAAGGCCGGACATGCCCGCCCCGATGATGATGGCGTCGTACTCCTGGATCGGGGTTTCCTGCGAGACGGCCATTGTCAGTCGCTCCTGGTTGTTGAAACGCAGGGCGCTTGCCCCGCGGATGAGCGGATTGTCCGGCGGCCGGACCGGTTCGGCAAGTGCGGCGCAGGCCGGCGTGCCGGACGCCGATGGCGCCGCCCAGCCTGGAGAAAGTGTTGCCGATGGCGGGGGAACGCCTTATATCTGACCAACAAGTTGGTCCTGAGGGTCAAAATGCGTCAGGTTAATATCGCCGAGGCCAAAGCGCATCTCAGCGACCTTGTGGCGCGCGCCGAAGCCGGCGAGACCATTCAGATCAGCCGCCGGGGCAAGCCGGTCGTACAGATCATCAGCCTGATGCAGCCTCGCAAGCGCATAGATTTAGCCGCTCTACGGGCACTCACCGACACCATGCCCGAAAGCACCGCGGAGAGTGTCCTGCCGGCAATGCGAGATGGGGCGCGCTACTGACGCGCTATCTCGACACCTCTTTGCTGGTTTCTGCACTGACGCGAGAGGCGGCAACCGAAAGAGTTCAGACCTGGCTGGATCAGCAGGAGCCGGCTGACCTGATGATCAGCGACTGGGTCGAGACAGAATTTGCCTCGGCATTGTCAGTCAAGCTTCGCATGAACCTGCTGACTCTCGAAGATCGCGGGCGCATAGCGTCGTCTACCAGCCCACGGCGCTCGACGCCTTCGCTGCCGCCGGAGCCTTAGGTGTCTCCAAATGCGCTCTTGATTACGGGCATAATAGGACTTTCGTTCTCCAGCCACTCATCAGCCATTCTAGTAATAAATCCTACAGGATCACTTGGCCAATCGTTATCTAATAGAATATGTTTATTAGACTCCAATATATTTCTTAAACTAGATTCATGATATGCGTAAACTGCACCGGATTTTATACAACAGACCTCCGGACCAAACACCAAGCTTTTCGATCCAGATTTGCTTATAAGAGATTCATATTTGGTGACTTCTATTCCGATTACCCTATTAATCGTATTGATCGGCAGATAGCTAACGGGCTTTTCGGGTCCAACCCGAAGGTGGTTTTCCAAAATCCGCCGAGCATCTTCGTTCATAAATGTAGCGCCGTCAGACATGTTCACTCCGCCGGCCCAATAGGCCGTATAATCTTGCGACCGTTCTCAAGGAGAATGGGAGGTCCGCCATTCTTCAGCCTATCATTGCATGTAGGACAGAGCGGGGATACCACACCGCCGGTCGGCGCTCCACACTCAACATTCTGGCAATTCAGTGTAGGAGTTCTCGCAGCCAACTGCACATCGCCAGTGTTCGATGGAGTTGCTGACTGTCCATCCGGACCAGAGGCCCCCAATTGCGCCGTCGGCTGGTAGCTGACCGATTGCACAATCGGAGCTGTCCCCGTCGTCTGGTAAACAGCAGACTGGGTCGCCCCCGCGCCCGTCACGGTCTGTACTGGGATAAGGGAATTGCTCGGGCTGGCATTGCCGCACTGCGCGCTTTCGCACAGCCCCAACGGATCCGTCAGGTTCAGCGGATCCCCGCCCGCATAGGCATAAACATTCAGCCCCGGCTTCTGCCCCAGCGGGTCGGGGCTGACGAACCGGCCCATCCGCGGATCGTAATACCGCGCCCGGACGTAGTACAGCCCCGTCTCGGCGTCATACCGGTAGCCGCCGTAGCCAAAACCCGTCGCCGCCAGCGTCGCGCTCTGCCCTCACTGGTCATACTTGTATTGCCCCGTCAGCGCCCCGGCCGACGATGCCGCCACTGAACCCAGCCGGTCCGTATGGTTGAACGCCGCCACCGGGTTGGCCCCGCTGCTGTAGGTCAGCACCGCCGCCGGGGCGAGGTGCAGCGCGTCGAACGCGTTCTCCCGCAGGGTCAGCTTGCTGACCCCGTCATACTCGTCGACCTCGTTGTTGGCGGCGTCCGGCAGATAGATCGTCACCGCGCCGGAGCTTGCCGTCTTCGAGTAGCGCCGCCCGAGCGGGTCGTAGCGATAGGTCCACATCACCCCGCCCACGGTCGCGGTCAGGATCCGCCCCTCGCCCTCGGCGTCGTAGGTGTAGCTGCGAGTCCCGTCGCCGGTGAGGTTGCCGTTGGCGTCGTAGGCATAGGTCGCCGAGGCGCTGCCGGTCTCCGCCGTCAGTGCCGCCAAATCAGGCTTGCGTGATGAGATCGGCAGCACGAAAACCACCCGGTCACCGCCCTCTGCCACCGTTGTCAGGACCACCGCGCACGGACGGTCCTTTACCGCCTCCTCGCGGCCAGCGTCATGCTCCTTCGTCCACAGATAAGCATAGCGGATGACTTCACCCGGCCGAGGCCCCGCAACCTCAGCGCGCCTCGAAGTCATACCGCGCAGCCTCCTCCGGCGGCTCGGTGGCAGCCAAAGCCTCAAGCGTCGCATCGTCCAGCATCTCGACCCGTATCGCCTGGCGGTCTCGCCGCTTGAGCCGCCGGTATTCCTCGAATGACATCAGCACGGCAACCGGTAGCCCGTTATCCGTTACCGTAACAGGCTCAGTCCGCGCTCGCTGCTGCAACGCAGAGAAATCGCGCTGCGCTTCCGCTGTGGACACTGTTGCCGCCGGTTCCGCAGAAGCCATGATCGGGTCGCCTTATGAAGCCGCAAACTGACGCGAAAGATCGTCTCGTCTCAACACAGGATCAAGGCTACCGCAGCGGCCGGCGAACCCACAAACGAAAACGGCCCCGGAGTCTCCCCCGGGGCCGCTTCCACGTTCAGACCAACCCGAACCAGCCTACTTCAGCAGGTTCGCCAAAACCGCCAGCAGCAGTAGAGCCACAATGTTGGTGATCTTGATCATCGGGTTCACCGCCGGACCAGCGGTATCCTTGTACGGGTCGCCCACGGTATCACCGGTCACCGCGGACTTGTGCGCCTCGGATCCCTTGCCACCGAAGTTACCCTCCTCGATATACTTCTTCGCGTTGTCCCACGCGCCGCCGCCCGAGGTCATCGAGATCGCGACGAACAACCCTGTCACGATCGTCCCCAGCAGCATCGCACCCAGCGACGCGAACGCCGCCGCGCGCCCGGCAATGACAGCGATCACGATCCACAGTACAATCGGCGCGCCGACCGGCAGCAGCGACGGCAGGATCATCTCCTTGATCGCGGCCTTGGTCAGCAGGTCAACCGCCCTGCCGTATTCCGGCTTGCCAGTGCCTTCCATGATGCCCGGGATCTCCCGGAACTGGCGGCGAACTTCCACAACCACCGAGCCGGCAGCGCGGCCCACCGCGGTCATGCCCATCGAGCCGAACAGGTACGGCAGCAGGCCGCCGATGAACAACCCGACGACCACGTACGGGTTTTGCAACGTGAAATCGACGGTCAGCTTCGGGAAGTAATGCGCCAGATCCTGGGTATAGGCCGCGAACAGCACCAGCGAGGCCAGGCCGGCCGAACCGATCGCATAGCCCTTGGTCACCGCCTTGGTGGTGTTGCCGACGGCATCCAGAGCATCCGTCGTCACCCGCACTTCCTGCGGAAGATCGGCCATCTGGGCGATGCCGCCGGCATTGTCCGTCACCGGACCGTATGCATCCAGCGCCACGATCACGCCGGCCAGGGACAGCATTGTCGTCGCGGCAACCGCGATGCCGAACAGGCCCGCGATCATGGAGGTGAAGATGATGCCGACGCTGATGACCACGACCGGCAGCGCCGTCGCTTCCATCGAGATCGCCAGCCCCTGAATCACGTTGGTGCCGTGACCGGTGGTGGAGCTTTGCGCGATCGACCGCACCGGCCGGTACTCGGTCGATGTGTAATATTCAGTGATCCAGACGATCAGCCCCGTAACGATCAGGCCGATAAGCGCGCAGATGAACAACTCGAAGCCGTTGACCGATCCGCCCGCTGTCAGAGTCAGCGGGGTGAACAGGCCGGCGGTGAAGATGATGACGAACAGGATGCCGACAACCGACGCGCCGCCGGTCACCAGCAGGCCGCGGTACAGCGCCTTCATGATCCCGTTATCCGGACCCAGCTTGACGTAATAGGTGCCGAGGATAGAGGTCAGGATGCAGACCGCGCAAATGCCGAGCGGCAGCAGCAGCAGCTCGTCGCGCACCACGCCGGTGAACAGGATCGCCGCCAGCAGCATGGTGGCCACAATGGTCACCGCGTAAGTCTCGAACAGGTCGGCTGCCATACCGGCGCAGTCGCCGACATTGTCGCCCACGTTGTCCGCGATCACGGCCGGGTTGCGGGGGTCGTCCTCCGGGATCCCCGCTTCGACCTTCCCTACCAGATCGGCGCCCACGTCGGCGCCCTTCGTGAAGATGCCGCCGCCGAGGCGGGCGAAGATGGAAATCAATGATCCGCCGAAGCCGAGCGCGACCATCGCCTCCAGCACCGGACGCACATCGGCGTCCGGCCCGATGCCCTGGCGCAGATAGAAGTAATAGCCGGCCACGCCCAACAGGCCGAGGCCGACAACCAGCAGGCCGGTGATGGCGCCCGCCTTGAAGGCGACGTCGAGACCGGCGGCGAGGCCGCGCTTGGATGCCTCCGCGGTGCGCACATTGGCGCGGACCGAGACATTCATGCCGATGAAGCCGGTCGCGGCCGACAGGACCGCGCCGATGAAAAAGCCAATGGCGGTGTGAAGGCCCAGGAACAGCTCCAGAATGATCATGATGACCACGCCGACAAGGCCAATCGTTAGATATTGCCGGTTCAGGTAGGCGCGGGCGCCTTCCTGTACGGCCGCGGCAATTTCTTGCATGCGGGCCGTTCCGGCGTCCGCGGCAAGTACATGCCGAGTAGTGATGAGACCATACACCAGGGCCGCAAGGCCGCAGGCGATGATCAGGATTTGCGCCGCACTCATTTCGGGTTTACCCCTTCCTCGTTATTCGGTAGGCGCCCATCCCCGAAGCACTCCATATTCTGGCGCCACGGTCGCGGCATATGCCAGATGCGTGACGGTCCGGCAATCGGCCAAGGTTTTCCCCGACGGGCAGCGGCGTTGTCCCGTACGCAACCGTATTCGATGTTTGTCCGCATCTTTTGAATGGTCCGCCGGCCCGATTGCGCGCTTGAAATCTGGCAAAGCGGGGTGCAGCGGGACTAGAAGGAGGCCGCGCAATTGGATGAGGTCATGACCGAACACCGTATCGTTCCCGTTATCCTGTCCGGCGGTTCCGGCACGCGGCTCTGGCCGGTCTCGCGGGAGAGCTTTCCCAAGCAGCTCTGGCCCTTGGTGTCGGATCGGACGCTGATGCAGGAAACCGCCCTGCGTGCCGATGGCGCGGGTTTCGCGCCGCCGATTGTGGTGTGCAACAATGAACACCGGTTCCTGATCGCCGAGCAGTTGCGCGACGCCGGCATCCGGAACGCCCGCATCGTGCTGGAGCCGGTGGGCCGCAACAGCGCGCCGGCGATCGCCGCCGCCGCTGTGCTGGTCGCGGAGGAGGATCCGGATGCCGTGCTGTGGATGATGGCGGCGGACGCCTCGATCACGGACACGGCCGCGTTGCAGGCCGCGCTTGAGGCCGCCGCGACGGCGGCCCGCGACGGCTATGTGGTGACCTTCGGCATGCAGCCGACGGCGCCGGAAACCGGCTATGGCTACATCGAAATCGGCGACCCTCTGGCCGGCGCCGATGGTGTGTACGACGTCGCCCGCTTCCTGGAGAAGCCGGACCCCGAGACCGCGGCCCGGTTGGTCTCCACCGGCCGGCACCTGTGGAATTCCGGCATGTTCGTCTTCACGGCGCGCACCCTGCTGCGGGAATTGGAGGCTCATGCGCCCGCCGTCCTCCCGCCTGTGCGGCAGGCGGTCGCCGAACGGCAGAACGATCTCGATTTCATCCGGCTCGGGGTGGATGCGTTCAAGGCGTGCCCGTCGATCAGCATCGACTACGCGGTGGCGGAGCGCACCGGCCGCGCGGCGGTGGTGCCGGCCAAACTGGGCTGGTCTGACGTGGGGAGCTGGAGCGCGCTGTGGGATCTGGGTGAAAAGGACGCAGCCGGCAATGTCGCGCTTGGCGATGTCCTGCTGGAGGGCGCGGAGGACTGCTACGTCCGCAGCGACGGGATGCTGGCCGCGGTCGTCGGCCTGAAGGACGTCGTGGTGGTGGTGACCAAGGACGCGGTGCTGGCGATGCACCGCAGCCAGGCTCAGGATGTCAAGAAGATCGTTGATCGCCTGAAGGCCGCGCGCCGGCCGGAAGCCGTGGCTCACAACCGCATGTATCGGCCCTGGGGCTATTACGAGACCCTGTTCCTGGGTGAGCGGTGCCAGGTGAAACGCATCGTGGTCAACCCGGGCCGCCGGATTTCGCTGCAAAGCCATTTCCATCGCGCCGAGCACTGGGTCGTGGTGAACGGCACCGCCCGGGTAACGCGCGATGCGGAAACGCTGCTCGTGGCGGAGGACGAAAGCGTCTATCTGCCGCTCGGCTGCGTCCACCGCCTGGAGAACCCCGGGAAGATCCCGCTGACACTGATCGAGGTGCAGTCGGGCGCGTATCTCGGGGAAGACGATATCGTCCGCCTAGAGGATACGTATGGGCGGGCCTGACTTTTTCTGCTTCAGACCGCTCCGCGGCGGGCCAGGGGCGCCACGAACTGCGGCTCGGTGTCCCAGGGAAACAGGATCCAGGTATCCTGGGACACCTCGGTGACGAAGCTGTCTACCGCCTCGCGCCCCAGGGGCTTGGCGTAGATGCAGGCGAAATACGCCTTCGGCAGCAGAGCCCGCACCACCCGCGCGGTGGTGCCGGTATCCACCAGGTCATCGATGATCAGGAACCCAGCGCCATCGCCGGCGGCCACCGGCGGCTTGGTCACAACCGGCTCCCCGCGCTGCTCATCCTGGTAGGTGATAATGCAGACGCTCTCCACCAGCCGCAGATCGAGCTCGCGCGCCACGATCGCGGCGGGAATCAGGCCGCCCCGGCTGATCGCGACGATCCCGGTGTAAGGCCCGCTGGCCATCAGGCGCCACGCCAGCGCGCGGGCATCGCGGTGGAGCTGGTCCCAGGTTACCGTGTAGTAGTGCGCGCTCATATGAGCTTTTGGGCGAAAATGGGCGGCCGGTGCAAGCGGATTGCGGTTGCCGCCGGACACAGGGAGAGCAAGCAATGGCGGACGTCATCGTCACGCAGTCCGGTCCCGTGCTGGAGATCCGGCTCAACCGTCCGGACAAGAAGAACGCCCTGACCGGGGAGATGTATGACGCGGTGGAAGCCGCATTCAAGCGCGCCGATGCAGATCCGCAGATTCGCGTCGTCGTGCTGACCGGAACCGGCGACACCTTCACCAGCGGCAACGATATCAGGGACTTCCAGGCGCGGGCGGCGACCCGTGAGGGGATTCAGGTTTCGCCCTTCCTCAACGCCTTGTCGTCGCTGACGAAGCCTCTGGTCGCGGCCGTGAACGGCGCCGCTGTCGGCGTTGGAACCACCATGCTGGCGCATGCGGACCTGGTGGTGGCCGTGCGCGCGGCCCGCTTCGTCATGCCGTTCACCAGCCTGGGGCTTGTGCCCGAAGCCGCCAGCTCGCTGCTGTTCCCGCTGCTGGTCGGGTATCAGCGGGCCAGCGCCCTGCTGCTGTTGGGCGAAGCGATCGACGCGGACACCGCGTGCGAGTGGGGTCTCGTCAACAAGGTCGTGTCGGAAGCCGATCTCATGAGCACGGCGCGGGATTATGCGTCGCGGCTGGCGGCGCTGCCGCCGGAGGCAGTGCGGCAGACCAAGGCGCTGATCCGAAACGGTCGGCCGGACGTGCCCGGACGGATCGAGGAGGAACTGGCGCTGTTCCGGCAGCGTCTCCGCTCGGCGGAGGCGGCGGAAGCGTTCCAGGCGTTCATGGAGAAGCGCAAGCCGGATTTTTCACGGTTTTCCTGAAGATCGGGGCGGCTGGAAGCGCGCGGCATTCAATCCGATGGCCAATGCCGTCACGGCCCGGCTTGTCCGGGCCACCTATGCCAGCACGTGCCGCGCGAGGTGGCCCGGACTTCGCCGGGCGATGACGGGATACAGCCTGCCTCATGTGCTGGCCGAATTGAACGCGCCTCCGTCCATCAGCAGGTTCTGGCCGACGATGAAGCCGATGCGGGCGGAACACAGGAAAGCGCAGGCATCGCCGAACTCGGCCGGATCGCCGACGCGTCCGGCTGGCGTCCTGGCCGTGCGTTCCTGAATAACTTCGTCCACTGAGCGGTTGCTTTCGCGCGCGGCTTTTTCCAGGCCGCCGCGCAGGCGGTCGGTCAGGAAGGGGCCGGGCAACAGATTGTTGATCACGACGTTGTGCTGCGCCACCTGCCGCGCCAAACCCGCAACGAACCCGGTCAGGCCGGCCCGTGCCCCGTTGCTCATGCCCAGCTCCGGTATCGGCGACTTCACCGAGGCGGAGGTTATGTTGACGATGCGGCCGAACTTCCGTTCGATCATGCCGTCGATCACCGCGCGGATCAGGAAGATCGGCGCCAGCATGTTGCCGTCGATCGCCTTGATCCAGGCGCCGCGGTCCCAATCGCGGAAGTCGCCGTACGGCGGTCCGCCGTTATTGTTGACCAGAATGTCCGGCGCCGGACAGGCCGCCAGCGCCGCGGCCCTGCCTACCTCCGTCGCGATGTCGCCAACCACCGCCGTCACCCTGGCGCCGGTCAGCCGCGTGATGTCCGCCTTGGTCTCCTCCAGGGTCGAAGCAGTGCGCGCGGTGATCACCAGCTCCACCCCCTCGCGGGCCAGTGAGACCGCGCAGGCGCGTCCCAACCCCTTGCTGGCGGCGCAGACGATGGCTTTCTTGCCTTGCAGTCCCAGGTCCATGGCTGATTCCTTGTTTGGCCGCACCGGCGCTAACCCTATCAGCCGAACGCGATAGCGGGAAAGCGGCCGGGCGGCATCGGACGGATGATGCTGATGTAAGCGACCGGACATGTGATCGCGGATATCAACCTCATTATACTTGCCGGTTGAAACCCGTCCGGGCAGGATTAGTCGATGAAACTCACACGCATCAGAGCCGCCTTGCTGGCGGGAACAAGCTTCGCCGCCGGCATCGCCCTGGCACCCGCCGGCATGGCGTTGCTGCAGCAATTCGAAATCCGGTCCGCCGCCGCGCAAGGCTCGGACCAGCAGCAAACCTACCGGTTGCTGACGCTGTTCGCGGATGTATTGAAGCAGGTGCGCACCGACTATGTCGATCCGGTGTCCGACCGCAAGCTGATCGATAATGCGCTGAACGGCATGCTGACCGGCCTTGATCCGCACAGCGCCTATATGACCGAGCAGCAATGGCGTGAAATGCGGACCGAGACCTCCGGTCAGTTCGGCGGTGTCGGATTGGAACTCACCGACAATGCCGGGCTGATCCAGGTGGTCAGCCCGATCGACGGAACCCCGGCCTCCCGCGCCGGCATGAAGCCCGGCGACCTGATCACGTCGGTGAACGGCAAATCCGTTGAGGGCCTCAGTCTGGACGATGCGATTACCGCGATGCGCGGACCGCCGAACACGACCTTGCACCTGATCGTCAAGCGCCAGGGCGTGGAAGACCCGATCGTGCTGACCTTGACCCGGCAGATGATCCACATCGAGACCGTAAAAAGCCGGCTTATCGGCGGCGTCGGGGTGATCCGCATCACCGAGTTTACCGAGCAAACCAATTCCGGGGTTCGTGCGGCATTAAAGTCCCTCCGCGCCGAGGCGGGCGGGCGGCTGGACGGCCTGATCCTTGATCTGCGCAACGACCCCGGCGGCCTGCTCGACCAGGCGATCGCGGTTTCGAACGATTTCCTTGACCATGGCGGCATCGTTTCGACTCGCGGGCGGCATGCGTCCGACAACGAAAGCTGGTCCGCCAAACCCGGCGGGGACATTGCCGGGAATTTGCCGGTGGTGGTGCTGACCAACAATGGGACAGCATCGGCCGCCGAGATCGTCGCCGCCGCGCTGCAAGACGATCACCGCGCCCTGGTGCTGGGGACGCGGTCGTTTGGAAAGGGGTCGGTGCAGACGCTGATCCCGCTGAACGGCAACGGCGCGCTGCGGCTGACCACGGCGCGGTACTACACGCCATCGGGCCGCTCGATCCAGGGTCTGGGCATCACGCCGAATGTGGAGGTCGAGGAAACCCGCACGCCGCAGGCGCATTTCGGGCCGGAGCATGAGGCCGATCTGCGGCATATCCTGACAAATGAGGGCGGCAGCGAGGCGGAGGCTCCGCCGCCGCCGGCCGATTTGCCCGCGGAAGCGCGGACCATCCAGAAACTGCCGCCCGCCGGCTGGCCGGCGCTCGATCCCGACAAGCCCGGGACGGATTACCAGTTGCAGCAGGGTCTGGTGCTGGTGCGCGCGATGGCGGCGCAGGTCCGGGCGGCGTCCCGCTAAGGCCCGGCCGGCAAGGCCGATTTCGGCAGGCGGAGACTTGCGTAAAGTCAATTGATTACATTTTAGTGCCGGTTTGTTCCAATTCTGGCTTGCAACCCATCGCAAGCCCGTTATTGTTGGTCCCGCCATACATGAACAGAGGCTGGGATGAAACGGCACCTCCTGATAGCCATCGGCGCAATCACGGTTTTCGCCTGCACCCCGCAACCGCCCGTCCCGCCGTTGCGACCGGCGGTCGATCAGGGACCGAACTGGAATCTCGACACGCGGGCCAAGTTCTATGCGCAGGACCAGGGGTCCCAGCTCATTCCGTTGCGCTGGATAACGGCGCTGAAGCAGCCCGACGGCCAGCCGTTTATGGCCGGCAGCCTTAATCGATATGGCTATTTAACGAACGATCTGGCGCCGGCCTCGATTCTGCCGGTGGGCTTCGTGCCGTCGGGACCGCTCGGCGGCGAATCGCTCGGGCTGACCTGCGCCGCCTGCCACACCCGGCAAATCGAGGTCAAAGGCACGCGCTATCGGATCGACGGCGGACCGGCGATCGTCGATTTCCAGAGTTTTCTGACCGATCTGGATGCCGCGGTGAAAACCGTCATCGACAAGCCCGATGCGTTCAAGGATTTCGCCGCCGGAGTGTTCGGCCAGACCCCGACCCCGGAACAAGCAGCCCAGTTGCTGGCGGATGTGAAAGCCTGGTTCCTGCGTTATGATACGCAGATGCATCTTGCTTTGCCGGGCGCCTCGCATGCCTGGGGCGCATCCCGCCTTGATGCGGTCGCAATGATTTTCGATCGCCTGACCGGCCTCGATATCGGGCCGGCGCCCAGCTACCTGATTCCGGCGAATATCAAGGTCGCGGACGCGCCGGTTCGTTACCCGTTCCTGTGGAATGCGCCGAAACAGGATTTCACCCAGTGGCCGGGCTTTGCGCCGAACGGCAACGACATTTACGGCCTGACCCGCAACCTCGGCGAGGTCTTCGGCGTGTTCGCGACGTTCCATCCTGAGAAGGACCCTGCGGATTGGCTGCTGAAGGTCAATTACACCAGGACCAACTCCGCGAATTTCAACGGTCTCGGCAAGCTTGAGGACCTGATCAAAAAACTCGGGCCGCCGAAGTTTCAGTGGGACATCGATGCGGCGCTTGCCAAAAAGGGCGCGGAAATCTTCGGCTGGGAAACCTCGAAGGGCGGCTGCGTCGAGTGCCACGGCATCAAACCGGGCGTGGAACGCTTCTATCAACAGCAGACGTGGGCAACGCCGATCCTGGATGTGGGAACCGATAGCAGGGAGTATCAGATTTTGGCGCGCACCGCGCAGACCGGCGTGCTGTCCGGCGCCACCTTGCCGGGCGCCAAGCCGCTCAAGCCGGTGGATGCGGCGATCAATGTGCTGACCACGGCGGTTGGTGGATCGATACTGCAAAAGGTCATTCCCGCTGCCGCGGCGCCGGAGAATGAAGTCCGCAGCAGCGCCGCGCCGGGGAGCGCAACGACCGCGGCCACCGCGAACTCTGCGTTGGCGGCAACGCCGGAGGCGCAGCAGGTTTCGGTCGCGTTCCAGAAGCCGGCGGCCGGCACGTTCAGGTATGAATCACGGGTGTTGCAGGGCATCTGGGCGACGGCGCCGTATCTGCATAACGGCTCCGTTCCGACTTTGGCGGATCTCCTGAAGCCCGCGGCGGAGCGGCCGGCATCGTTCAAGGTCGGACCGGGCTATGATCCGGACAAAGCCGGGCTTGCCGCGGAGCAGACCGGATTGAGCACGACGTTGACCACGACGGGTTGCGAGGCGCGGGACTCGGGCAACAGCCGGTGCGGACATGAGTTCGGAACGACGTTGAGCGCGGACGACAAGAAGGCGTTGCTGGAATACCTGAAAACGCTCTGATGGAACCCGGTCCCCTCGGTCCGGACGTTGCCGTCCGGCGCCGAGGCGGCGCTCGATGAGGTCAGGAAGGCGGTGAAGCGGGTTGTGGTCGACCCGCCGCGTCCACCCGCGCGGCCGGCGGCGGAGTGGCAGTGCCGGTGCGCGCCGATCGGCGTGGTTTCGCCAGCCAGATCAAGACGATCAGCGCGACGAACAACCCGCCGGTCAGCTGGAAAAGATCGATTGCCGACAGTATGTAAGCCTGTCGCGTCACCTCCTGGTCGAGCATCGCGCTGGCCTGCAGCGTGGTCGTGCCGAGGCCCTGGATCGTGCTGAGCGTATCGCCAACGGCGGCGGTGCCGGCGGTGACGCTCTCGGTCAGGTAGGCATGGTGGCGGGCGGCGCCGTCCTCCCACAAAGTCGTCCAGACCGAGGCCGCGAACGATCCCGCCATGATGCGCATGAAGTTGTACAGACCCGAGGCCGCCGGCACCCGCTGCGGTTCCAGCCCGGACAGGATGATCGCGGTCAGCGGGATGAAGAACGTCGCCAGGGCGATGCCTTGCAGCAGATGCGTCAACGCTATGGTCCCGGGATCGACATCCGCGCTGAAGCCGGAGCGCCAGAAGCCGCAGGCGGCGAAGACCAGGAAGGATACGGTGGCGAAGACCCGCGGATCGATGCGGTCCATCAGCCGCCCCACCAGCGGCGAGAGCATCAGCGCGAAAAAGCCGACCGGCGCGGTGACCAGTCCCGCCCAGGTCGCGGTGTAGCCCATGAAGCGTTGCAGCCACATCGGGATCAGCACGATGTTGCCGAAGAACACCGCATAGCCCAGGGTGATCGCGATCGTCCCCGCGGTGAAATTCCTTCCGCGAAACAACGTCAGATCGACGATCGGCCGTGCCTCGGTCAGTTCCCAGATCAGGAAAAAGGTGAAGGCAACGACAGCGACGATCGAGAGACAAACGATTTGGCTGGAATTGAACCAGTCGAGTTCCTTGCCCTTGTCCAGCATGATCTGCGTGGCGCCGACCCAGATGACCAGCAGGATCAGGCCGACGTAATCGACCGAAAGCTTGCGCGCCGGCGTGTCGCGTCCGCGCAGCGCCAGCCAGGTCAGCCAGGCGGAAATCAGCCCGAACGGCACATTGATGTAGAAAATCCATGGCCAGGAGAGGTTGTCCGTCAGCCAGCCGCCCAGCACCGGTCCCATCACCGGCGCGACCGTCGTCGTCATCGACCACATGGCGATCGCCGTGCCGGCTTTCGCTTTCGGGTAGCTCTGCAGCAGCAGCGCCTGAGACAGCGGAATCATCGGCCCCGCCACCATGCCCTGCAAGGCGCGGCAGACCAGCAGCACCTCCAGGCTGCCGGCGAGGGCGCACAGCAGCGAGGCCAGGGTGAACAGCAGCACCGAAGCGATGAACAGGCGCAGCACCCCGAGCCGCTGGCTGAGCCAGCCGGTCAGCGGCACGGCGATGGCATTGGCAACGCCGAAGGAGGTGATGACCCAGGTCCCCTGGCTGGGACTGACCCCAAGATCGCCGGCGATGCTGGTCAGCGCCACGTTGGCGATGGTGGTGTCCAGCACGTTCATGAAGGTGGCCAGCGAGAGCGCGATGGTGGCGACAACCAGCCGCCCGCCAACCAGCGGCGGGAACGGTGCGGGGGCCGGGGGCGGAGCCATGCTCAGCGCGCGGCCGCGGTGTGAGCGCCCTGCGGCGCGGCGGCGTTGTCGGCGATGATCCGGGCAATCAGCGGGGCAGCGCCGTGGTCGAGGTCTTCGAACACCGCGGTGCTTGCGGCGTCGTGCTGGCGGCCGGTGGACAGCAGGGGGCCGCTCTTGTCCTCGACCCGCACCGCCACCTGCATGGACAGCCCGATGCGCAGCGGATGCGCTTTGACCTCGGCCGGATCGAGCGCGATGCGCACCGGCACGCGCTGGACGACCTTGAGCCAGTTGCCGGTGGCGTTCTGCGCCGGCAGCAGCGAAAACGCGCCTCCGGTGCCAGCCGCGAGTCCGGTGACCCGGCCATGGTATTGCACCCCGCCGCCGTAGATGTCGGCGGTCAGTTCCGCCGGCTGGCCGATGCGCACCTCGCGCAGTTGCGCCTCCTTGAAGTTGGCATCGACCCAGACCTGCTCCAGCGGCACGATGGTCATCAGCGCGACGCCCGGCGAGGTGCGCTGGCCGAGCTGGGCGCTGCGCCGCGCCACCTGGCCGGACACCGGCGCCGGCACGCTGCAGCGGCGCAGCGCCAGCCAGGCGTCGCGCACCTTCGATGCGGCGCGCAGCACGCGGGGGTGGTCCGGGATGGCGGTGTTGTCGGTCAGCGCGCGGTTGGCCTCGGCCTGGCTGCGGGCGGCGGCGAGTTGCGCCTGCACCTCCTGCAAGGTGTCGCTGGCGTGCTTGAGTTCCTCGGCCGAAACGGCGCCGCTGCCGGCGAGCCGCTGGCGTCTGGCGAGGTCCTGTTCGGCGCGCGCCAGGGTTGCCTCGCGGGCCGAGACGACGGCGTTGAGGGCGCCATCCGTGCTGAACAGCGTCGCCACTTCCCGCACCGTCTGCGCGAGATCGGCTTTGGCCTGCTCCAGCGCGAGGCGGGCGTCGGCGTCGTCGATTTCGATCAGTGTTTGGCCGGCCTGGACGAAGTCGGTGTCGTCGGCGTGGATGGCGACGATGGTGCCGGAGACCTGCGGCGTCACCTGGATGACATTGCCGGCGACGTAGGCATTGTCGGTGTCCACTTCAAAGCGGCCGATGCGGTCCCACCAGACGCCGTAGGCGCCGCCGAGGCCGAGGAAGCCGATGGTGGCGGCGAACAGCAGCCAGCGGCGTTTGGTGCTGCGGCGGGGCGGGGCGGCGGCGGGTTCGGCGGAAGGGGGCGGGTTCATCGGGCCGATCCTTGGCTGCGGTTGGGGCCGGGAAGGGGGGCGGGGCGGGTCATGCGGGCGCCCCGTTGGCCAGGAGGCGTTGCAGGAGGTTGGTCAGAGTCGCTGCTTCCTCGGTCGTGAAGCCCTGGAGGTGCTGGTTCAGGACCTCGACCGCGACGGGGCTGAGGCGGGGGCGGAGCGCCTCGCCGGCCTCGGTCAGGGAGAGGCGGATGATGCGGCGGTCCGCGTCGCTGCGGTCGCGCCGGATCAGGCCCTGGTCGACGAGGCGGTCGAGCATGCGGGTCATGGAGCCGCTGTCGTAGCCGATGGTGCGGCAGAGTTCGGCCGCCGTGCTGCCCATGCCGTGGGCGATGCGCATCAGCATGACCCATTGCGGACCGGTCAGCCCGACCTCGTGGGCGCGGCGGTCGATGGCCCGGGAGAGCATGGCGGCGGCATCGGCGATCAGGCGGCCGATGCTGCCGGTGGGGGTGTAGGTTTCTGCCGTGTAGATTGGGGTGGTGTCGGCGGCCGGCATGACGGGGGCTTTCGCTGCCTGGGCAGATATTGCCGAGGCAGGGATGCAAGTCAACAGGTCGGGTTGCGCAAGGCACTGCTCGCTACCATAGGTTGCATAATTGGGGGTGTTCCGCTGTCGTGAGCCAGGAGGTCCGGACGTCCAGCCTGCCGGTTAACAAACCGCGAAAGAGGCAACTTGACGTGGCGTCAACTTTTCTCCTGATATCATGGCACTCGATGATGAACTCGGAGCAGAAGGCCACCTTCGATCCAAACGCGCTGTAAACCGAGGCATGTGTGCCTGATGGTTATACAGTTGTCGCTGTAGCGCTGCCGCCGGACTGGCGACGCAACGGGTCCAAGGAAACGTGCACGCCATGGGTGATCCCGGGCAGGACCATCGGCAGCCGGGGCCGGACATTGCCGCACTGAGCAATGCGTTTTCTTCCTTCGTTTCTTGACCGTAGTCCGCGGACTGCCGCCCCGGTCGCCGCATGCAAGCCAGCCAAGACCGCACACGACTGCGCGCGCCGTTCCGCGACGCGCCCGGGCGGCAGCTCGCATTGTGCTTTTGCTCACGTTTTCGTGATAGCGGCGGGGCCAGACAAACCGCATTCCGAAGCCTCCGTACCGGGCCGGGGTGCACCCGTCGGTTGCCGCCCTCGCGGACCTGTATAGAGTGACCCGATGCAGACGACACGCGAGACACCCCGGACGACCATCGCTTTGCTGGAGCGGCTGGTCTCCTTCGACAGCACGAGCCGGAACTCCAACCTTCAGCTCATCGATTACATCCGAGACTATCTCGACGGTTTCGGGGTGTTCTATCGCGTCGCCGGCGACCCGTCGGGGCAGAAAGCGGCCTTGCACGCGATCATCGGGCCGCTTGAGGCCGGCGGCATGGCCCTGAGCGGGCACGTCGATACCGTTCCGGTGGATGGCCAGGCGTGGACCGGCGATCCCTTCGCGATGCGCCGGCAGGACGGCCGGCTTATCGCCCGCGGAAGCTGCGACATGAAGGGGTTCGTTGCGTCCTGCCTGGCCGCGGTGCCGGACTTTATGGCGCGTCCCTTGCGGCGCCCTCTGCATCTGTTCATCAGTTATGATGAGGAAACCGACTGCACCGGCGCCAAGAGGCTGATCCGGGATCTGGACGAATCGGGATTGCGCCCCAGTCTGTGTATCGTCGGCGAGCCGTCCGGCATGCAACCGATTCTGGCCCATAAGGGAAAGCTCAACCTGAACGTCACGGTGCGCGGCCTGACCGGCCATTCGAGCGATCCTGCCAAAGGCGTCAACGCGGTTCACGCCGCGGGCGAAGCGATCGCCCTCGTGGCAGCCGAGGCGCGCCGCCTCGCCGCCGAGGGCCCGTTCGAGGACGGGTTCGATCCCCCCCACACCACGATCCACGTGGGAACCGTGCAGGGCGGCTCGATCCTGAACATCATCCCGGAGCATGCCGCCTTCGCAATGGAATGGCGGCATATTCCCGGCGATTCACCCTACCGCCACATGGACTGTTTGCGGTCCGTGGTAGCCGGGACGATCGAACCGGCGATGAAAGCGGTGCGGCCGGAGTGCGGATTTTCCTACGAAATCTGCCTGGAGATGCCCGGCATGAAGCTGGCGGACGGCCACGCCCTGACCGAAGCGGTCAAGCAGGTCACCGGATCAAACAGCACCGGCAAGGTCAGCTACGGCACCGAGGGCGGGTTCTTCGAGCAGGCCGGCATCGCAACCATCATCTGCGGCCCGGGGCATATCGCCCAGGCGCACCTGCCCGACGAATGGATCGCCGAATCTGAACTGCACGCCTGCGACCGTTTCGTCCGCGGCATGGCCGATCGGCTTTTGGTTTGATCGTGTGGCAATGGTCCAGTTCGCGCACCCTGCGTCGCCGCTGCCTGATTTCAAGGTCCACCTGACCCGGCCGGATCTCGCGGCCTGGATCGCCGGCAATGCGGGCGTCCCCGGCATCATCACCCGCGACTCCGGCCGTTCGGGACCGCATGTCGCGCTGCTCTCGCTGATCCACGGCAACGAGATCGCCGGCGCGATCGTGCTCGATCGGCTGCTGCGGGCAGGGTTGGCGCCGAACCGCGGCAAGCTGTCGTTTGCTTTCGTCAATCTGGCCGCGTTCGACCGCTTCGATCCGGTGCGGCCGACCGCCTCGCGCTTTCTGGATGAGGATCTGAACCGGGTCTGGGATGAGGCGATCCTGGACGGCCCCCGGCACACGATCGAACTGGACCGCGCCCGGGAAGTGCGTCCGTTCGTTGACACCGTGGATGTGCTGCTGGACCTGCACTCGATGCTGTGGCCGTCGGAGGCGCTTATCCTGAGCGGTGTGCCGGCGAAGGGCCGGGCGCTGGCGCGGGCCATCGGCACGCCGTCTTTGGTGGTGGCGGACCATGGGCACGTGAACGGACGGCGGCTGATCGACTACCCGCGCTTCGCCGACCCCGGCACGCCCTCGGCCGGGTGCCTGGTTGAGGCCGGGCAGCATTGGGAGGAAGCGACGGTTGATACGATGCTCGGCAGCGTGTCGGGGCTGCTGCGCCATGTCGGCATCGTCGGACCGGATGCGCCGCTGCCGCCGCCGATGCGGGTCAGCGGCACGCGGATGGCCACGGTGACGGCCGCCGTGACAGCGATGACGTCCAACTTTGCGTTCGTGCAGACCTACCGCGGCGGCGATATCATTTCCCGGCGCAACACGCTGATCGCAGTCGACGGTGAGACCGAGATCCGCACGCCGCACGATGACTGCCTGCTGGTGATGCCGGCGCTGCGGCCGAGCCGCGGTCACACGGCCGTGCGGCTGGCGCGCTTCGACGAGGGGTAGGCAAGGTCCTTCCCAGTCGTCATGGCCCGGCTTGACCGGGCCACCTGTCGCGGCAGGGTGCTGGCATAAGTGGCCCGGACAAGCCGGGCCACGACGAGGCGGCCGCCGGCGTCGCTAAACCAACCCCGCTCCGGACAGGCCCCCGAATACCCCCAGGGCACACGTCAGACCAGCCACCGCGACAACCACCCACAGATACCACCCCTGCAGGCGATGCTTCCGCGGCAAGGCCATGACCGCCAGCGCGATCAGAAACCCGAGCACCACCGGCAGCATCAGCGCGTTCATCACCTGCACCGCCACGTTCAGCGCCACGAGGTCCGGCCAGAACGCCACCGTCCCGGCACCCGCGACAACGCAGGCCGCGTAAACACCGTAGAACCAGCGCGCCTGCAGCGGTTTGCATTCCAGCGACCGCCGATAGCCCGTCACCTCGCCCAACCCCCAGGCGAACGCCAGGGACACCACGATTGACGCCACCATGCCGGCGCCGAGCACGCCCAGGCCGAACACCAGGTTCCCCATCGTCGTGCCGAGGAACGGGGTCAGCGCCTGCGCCATCTCCCCGACGGAGGTCAGCGCCGCGCCCGGGTTGGCGCGGCCGATGGTCGCCGCGCAGGCGATCAGCACCGCCACCATGATCAACTGGGTCAGCAGCGCGCCGATGGCCGTGTCCCAGCGGGCGGCGTTCAGGTGCTCCGGCTTCAGGCGCTTATCCGCCACGGCCGATTGCTGGTAGAAGATCATCCACGGCATGATCACCGCGCCGATATTCGCCGCCGACAGGTAAAGATAATCCGGATTGCGGTAGGGAATGTGGACCGCGCCGGCCAGAAGTTCGCTGATGTCCGGATGTGCCGACCATGCGACGAAGAAAAACGCCAGCTCGAACAGGCCGACGGCGATGGCGACCCGCTCCACCCGGCGATACGATCCGGTAATCACCACCGCCAGCAAGGCCGCCGCCGCTATCGGCAGCGAGACAAGCCGCGGCAGGCCGTACAGCTCGCCGACACCGGCGACGCCGGAGAACTCCGTCAGCAACGCGCCGGTGGTGGCGATGCCGAGGCCGATGGCGGACATCCAGGCCCAGGCCGGGCCAAACGTTGCGCGAATCAATTCACCGTGCCCGCGCCCGGTGAAGATCGCCAGCCTTACCGTCAGCTCCTGGGTCATGAAAAGGATCGGCACCAGAATGAGTTGCAGCAGCAGCAGGCTGTAGCCCCATTGCACGCCGCTCTGCCCGGCGGTGATGACGCTCCCGACATCCGTATCGGCGAGCATCACGACAAGTCCCGGGCCGAAAACCGCCATGAACCGGGTCAGGCGGGTGCCGGCGCGCAGGGTGGCCTCAGGAGTCAATGTCACACCGGTCATCTGCGAATGGTTCTCAATGGGGTTTCCGTGCCTATCGCGGCGCCTCCGGTCTGTCAACGATATCTCACTCGCGCGTTGCATATGGGCCGGCTTTCCTTGACAAAGCGCGGGCCGACAATGGACCGCCGCACGATGCCCGAGTTTCACCTGCACAACAGCCTGACCCGCCGCAAGGAGCGCTTCGAGCCGGCCGAACCGGGCAACGTGCGGATGTATGTGTGCGGGCCGACGGTCTATGACCTCGCGCATCTCGGCAACGCGCGGCCGGTGGTGGTGTTCGACGTCGTCGCGCGGCTGCTGCGGCGGCTGTACCCGGCGGTCACTTATGTCCGCAACATCACCGACGTGGACGACAAGATCAACGCGCGCGCCAAAGCGTCGGGCGAATCCATCGCCGCGGTCACCGCACGCACCGCCGCCGACTTCCATGCCGACATGGCGGCGCTGGGATCGCTGCCGCCGGACCGGGAGCCTCGGGCGACTGCGCATATCGCCGAGATGATCATGGTCGTCGAACGCCTGATCGCCTCCGGCCACGCCTATGAGGCGGAAGGGCATGTGCTGTTCTCGGTGGCGTCGGATCCGGACTACGGTGCGCTGTCGGGCCGCAGCCACGATGAACTGATCGCGGGCGCCCGGGTGGAGGTCGCGCCGTACAAGCGGGACCCGGGGGATTTCGTGCTGTGGAAGCCGTCCCCGGACGACCTGCCCGGCTGGGACAGCCCCTGGGGCCGCGGCCGGCCGGGGTGGCATATCGAGTGCTCCGCGATGTCGTGGAAGTATCTGGGCGAGACGTTCGACATCCACGGCGGCGGCAGCGACCTGATCTTCCCGCACCATGAAAACGAGCTGGCGCAGAGCCTGTGCGCGTTTCCCGGCAGCCGGTTCGCCCGCTACTGGATGCATAACGGCATGCTGCAGGTGAACGGCGAGAAGATGTCGAAAAGCCTCGGCAACTTCTTCACCGTCCGCGATGTGCTGGCGAAGGCGCCGGGCGAGGCGATCCGGCTGCTGCTGCTGCGCACCCATTACCGCTCGGTGCTGGATTTCAGCGACCAGGGGCTGGCCGAGGCGAAGCGCGACCTCGACCGGTTCTATCGCGCGCTGGAAGCGTTCCCCGGCGTCGTGGCGGGCGAGGTGCCAGATGCGGTGCTGGAGGCTCTGTGCGACGACCTGAACACACCGCTGGCTTTGACTGCGATGCACGGCTTGGCCGGGGCGGCTTTGGCCGGCGACGCGGAGGCCGCAGCGGGGCTGCGCGCGGCCGGGGACGTGCTGGGGCTGTTGCAGCAGGCGCCGGACGCCTGGTTCCGCGGCGGCACGGATGACGCGGCGGAGATCGAGGCGGCGATCGCCGATCGGCTGGCCGCGCGGAAGGCCAAGGATTTCGCGCGGGCGGATGCGATCCGGGCGGCGCTGGCGGCCCGCGGCATCCTGCTGGAGGACGGCCCCAAGGGCACGACCTGGCGGCGGGACTGATGACCGGGCGGGATGGCGGAGCCGATCTAAGGCCGCTCGGGAACAGCCCGGTGGTGGTGCTGGTGCGGCCTCAGTTGGCGGACAATGTCGGGGCCTGCGCGCGGGCGATGGCGAATGGCGGGCTGTTCCATATGCGGCTGGTGGCACCTCGGGATGGCTGGCCGCAGGAGATGGCGTGGCGTATGGCCTCCGGCGCGGATCGCATCCTGGACGCGGCGACGGTGCATGCGACGGTGGCCGAGGCGGTGGCGGACTTGCACCATGTGTTCGCGACGTGCCCCCGGCCGCGGCATATCGTCAAGCCGGTCCTGACGGCGCGGGGCGGGGCGGTGGAGCTGCGGGAGATTTGTGGCCGCGGGCTGCGGGCGGGCGTGCTGTTCGGGCCGGAGCGGGCCGGGCTGGACAATGACGACATGGCGGAGGCGGACGCTTTGATCCGGTTTCCGCTGAACCCCGGGTTCATGTCGCTGAACCTGGCGCAGGCGGTGATGGTGATGGCGTATGAGTGGTGGACGGCGGATGATGAAACGCCGCCCCGGACGCTGATGACGAACGAGAGCCGGGTGGCGACGAAGGAGCGGTTGGGGAATTTTCTGGCGCATCTGGTGGATCAGCTCGATGCGTGCGGGTTTTTGCGCAACCAGCCGAAGCGGCCGGGGATGGTGCGGAATTTGCAGCATTTGTTCCAGCGCGGGGAGGTGACGGAGCAGGAGCTGCGCACGCTGCACGGGGTGGTCACGGAACTGGCGATCGGGCGGCGGCAGCGAGGGCGGTTGGAGACGGAGGGGGATGGGTGATGATTGGGGAGGTTTGGGGCACGAGTGGGTCAGCCGGCGGCGTTGCTCCGTTGCCCTCGTGTCATGGCCGGACTTCGTCCGGCCATCCCGACTTGCGATATTTGATACGGTGAAGAGACATTCCGACCGAAAACCAAACGCGGGTTTCAGTCTCGCGGGGTAGCTTTTCCGTGCCCTTGTTTCCAAACCTCCACGAGCTTCGCCATGAGTTGGTTGAACAAACGCGGCGGCAGGAAGCCATAGGTGAAGCTGCCCGGCGCACCGGGAACGGGCCGTAGGTCGAAGCCGGGCCAGCCAAATTCGTTCACTTCGTCGAGGATGACCCACGACCGCTCCGCATCAAGCCCGAGATACCGCTTCACCGCCGCGGGCAACTCAAATGCCGCCGCCGGCTTCTCGGGCGGGCTGTGGGTCACAGGCACGACTCTGACGATTGCATTGCCGCCATCGGGACGCAGCACGGAAAACACGACGACGCACGGGCGGTTCTTTGCGCCCTCTTGCCGGCCGGCGCGATGTTCGTGATGCCAGAGATAGGAGTAGGACAGGACCAAGCCAATTTGCGGGTCAGGAATGGACATGCATCATCAGGAAACTGAGCAGAACGGTTAGGCGAATAGTGCCGGAGTCTGGCGGGGGAGGTCTTACGTCTCATCCAGCAGACTATCGAGGTGATCATGCTCAGGAGACATGCGACCCGCTGCCATCTGCTCGATTTCCTCTTTCGTCATGTCGGCTACCGCCCTGCTTCGCCGCCCGAACGCCTTGAGGCGCTGCAACTCCTCATACTCGACGGCGGACACGAAATAGCCGGTAGCCCGTCCATGGCTGGTCACGGCGATCGGCTCCCGCTGGGCGATTTCGCGGTATTGGCCGAAGTTGCGGGTGAATTCAGTGGCCGGCACCTCACGCATGACGTCCTCCTTAAATATGCAAATTTTACGCATTTTACGCCAGTCTGTCAATGGGTAGGCCGTTCGGCCGCAGACAAGCGTTTTGGCCGTCCCGGTCCGGATCAGGCCTCGCCGTCCCTATTTCACGTAATCATATCGCTTATTCATATATGTGGATTCGGGTAGCATCAGTTTAGGAAACGGATTCGGAGTATCACACGCATGAACTTCAGTGTCACAGGCCTCGATAAACTCCAGCGCGACTTGGCAGATGCGCAGCGGGCATTCCGATCCCTCGAAGGTACGCGGCGAAGACTCGAAGTGAATCTAACAGCGGAAGGGTGTAATTCGACTAGCTCGGGAGGGTAGGTGTGAAACGGGACATGGATTTGGTTCGGGAGCAAAGTTTGACCTCTGATCCTTTCGACACAGCGCGATTCAAGGCTGAAAAAATGATAAGCTAGCAAGGTCCCCGTTGGGTTTGACAACGAGGCAGCAAATCTATCTGACCTCGGTATCAATGTTCTTCGCGATACTGCCCACCAGGGTATTCATAGCGATATCAGGCGATGTCATACAGGTTGCGGTCATCATGGTTCCATTCGTGATAGCTTTATGACGGTAATGGTATCTATTGATATTACCTTTGGGCTTCCTATTCCTCCTGACGCGGTCGAGAAGATCGCAAAAAGACGAGAAAATTTCTCGAGTCGGCTCATTGATATATTGCGTATCAGCGTGGCTCTGATAATGACGTCATCGGTCGCGAAATCGCTCACGGTGTGGTTCATTGATTGTGGTTGGTTGGCTTCGATTATCAACCATTTGTCCGCATTAACCGTGGGCGGGATGCTCGCTGTCTTGTTGATCCGAATTGGGGATATTAGGGATATTTTCGGATACCTCCCTGTTGGAGCTGGAATTGCACAGCGTGTGCGGTCGCATGTGCAAAACAACAAATAGTCGATCACATGGCCCGGTTACCACAACTCTGGTCGCGGTCGATCGCGCAAATGCTGCGCGCGCCGGAGAAGATCGCCCCCTCTGCGCTTACGTGGACCGCACCCGAAGATGAAAGAGCGCTGTTCTTTCACGGCCAAAGCCCGCCGTCAGCTAACCGCCGATATTCCCATGGGACCAAATCACAAGCCACAGTAGGACAAGGGCGAGAAACAGGTATCCAATGGCGGCGATCAGATAATCGCCTTGGCTCATTTTAGCCGGGGTAAGTTTCGGCCCCTTCCACTGCCACTTTGGCGTCCAGCCCCGTTCAGCGCTGATCCTGGCCCGTTCTTCGTCGGTCATGTTGGCACATCCCTTTTGATCAGTGCGAAACACGAGGGTTACGCCACTGAGTGAAGTGTGCCAAGGCGAATCGTCCTCCCACCGGGGGTCGTCTCCCATGGAGATTGGGACAGACGCGCGGAGGGCGGCCCATCCGCCATTGCGACTATGCGTTTAAGATGCTGATATGCTATCAGTATAAGTGTATAGAGAGCCGTATGTCCGACGCCACCACCCGCTGGACCGTCTCAGTGTCCAAGGACACCGACATCACTGTGCGCAGCTTCCTCGCCCGGCGCGGCATGAAGAAGGGCGACCTGTCGAAATTCATCGAAGACGCGGTGAAATGGCGGTTGCTCGACAGGACGATCGCGGAGGCCCGCAGCAAATTCGCCGACATGCCGGCCGGCGAGCTGGAGGCGGTGATCGACGCAGCGGTGACCGCCGAGCGCCAGGAGCCATCCCCGCGGGCCGGCTGAACGAATGCGGCTGGTCGTCGATACCAACGTCCTGATCAGTGCGTTGCTCGTCCAAAACTCGCTGCCGGCCCAGCTCATCACGCTGTGGCGGGAAGGCCGGTTCGATCTGCTGACCGCGGCCGAGCATCTTGACAGACTGAGGCGCGTCACCCGCTATCCCAAAATCCGCGAGCGTCTGACGCCCGCCCTCGCCGGTCGGCTGATCGACGAACTGCTCGATGTCGCCGTCCTGGTTCGGGATTTGCCCGAAGTAGTCCTCTGCGCCGATCCGAACGACAATTATCTGCTCGGCCTCGCGCAAGCCGGGGCGGCGGATTGGCTTGTCACAGGCGACAAACGCGACCTGCTGGGACTACAGGTGCATGGGCGTGCCCGCATCGTCACCGTCCGCATGTTTCTGTCCAGCATCGGGCGGCTGCCATGACCGCATCCACCAACCGGTGATGTTTATGGTGCGGCCTCGCTTAACAATGCCGGCGCATGCTGCCCATCGGCAGAGGATTTACGCCTCATCCAGCAGGCTATTGGCCGGAACCTCACGCATGGCATTCTCCCTTAACGCGCGCTTACGCTTTTTGCGCGGGCCTGTCACATCCCTCGTTTCCCCTTGCCACTAAACCGCCGACTTATTACAGCGTGGCGCAGAGGAGCCCCTCATGCCTGACCAGGTTGCCCACCGCCGCCTCCGCCGCCGCCGCCTCGTCCTGCCGCTGCTTTTGGCCATCGCCGCCAGCCCGGCCGCCATGGCGATGCAAAGCTGCAACGGCACTGTCGCAGCCACAGCGCTTCAGCCGATACCCGATCATCCAACGGTCGGCCTCGATGTCCGGGACGATTCCGCCGACACACAGAAGTTGGCACAACGCTTCAACGCCGGCCTCCGCCTCGCCGGGGTGGCTGTCGGGTCGAAGCCAAATGTAGTGCTGTATGTGACCGGTTCGACGCTTGACGACGGCTCTGGCCGTGGCGGGGGCAGTGCACGGACCTATTCAGACCTGTCAGTATTCAACAGCGGCAAAATGCCCAAACTGCCGCCGATGCCCAGCGAGCAGTCGCGCGGCGACCGGACACCGCCGTCGCTGCCGATGCTGTCCATCAAAGCGCAGGCGACGGTTTCGGGCAGCGATCGGGTTGCCTGGGTCGCCTTGATTCAGTGTAAGCGAACCGGACACAATGACGGGCAGCTTGCAACGGAACTCGGCCAACTCGTTGGCGGTATCCTGGGCAAGCGCGTGGAAAACACCCGCCTGTAGGGTCCGGACACGAAAACACTCTCTGCGTTCGGTTCGCCGAACGTAGCAGGACCGAGTATCCGTTTTCCGTCCGTCAAGAGACCGTCGTAAACCCGGGGGTACCATTCCTCTACCCGAAACGGTCGGCGAGCCCAACGCTCGGCGACGGCATGGCATGCGTTTTTCGCCGGGGGCCAACCGGTTGCGAATACGCTATAATCACGTTGTCCTGAACGCCCCAGCCCGGAGAGACAAGCATGAAAAAGCAGATCATTTCTACCACGGTCGGCTTTGTCACCGCCGACGCGGCATGCCTCGGTTTCGTCGATGCAGCGAATTCATGCAGCCTCATCCTGTGGAACGACAACGGCCAGGCCGTTGTCGCCGTCAGGACCTGGGACCTCTACCGGGAGGATGAGGCACGCCTCGTCTACCTGCCGCGCGGCATCGCGCGGCGTGGCGTCACCGAGGCCAACGCGGCGCAGTGGAAGTCGAAATTCGCAAGCGCAGTGCTGACGGCCTTCGACGCCGGAGCGAGCGACGGCATGAACGAGGCAGGGCTCAGCGCGCACCTGCTGTATCTGCATGGCACCGAGCACGAGACCCCTAACACGCGCCCGGCCGTCTCGAACGTCCAGTGGGCGCAGTATGTCCTGGACAACTACGCCACGGTTGCGAATGCGCTGGACGGGCTCAACACCGTGCAAATCGTGTCGAGCAAGGCGGCCGGGCGCGAATGGCCACTGCACCTCGCCATCGAGGATGCCACGGGTGACAGCGCGGTCCTGGAATACGTCGGCGGCAAACTCGTCGTTCATCACGGCAAGGATGTCACCGTCATGACGAACGAACCGACGATGGACGAGCAGCTCGCCAACCTGAAGCGCTACAAGCTGTTCGGCGGCGACCTATCGATGCCCGGCGACGTCGATCCGGCCAGCCGCTTCGTCCGCGCGAGCTCCTACCTCAAGACGCTGCCGAAGCCTGCAAACACCTATGAGGCGGTGAGCTATCTCGCCGGGGTTGCCCGCAACGTCGCCGTTCCATTCGGCGCTCACGACACCTCCGGCAGCGACTCCGTGGACACCTGGCCCACGCGGTGGGGCACGATCGTCGATCTCACCCACAAGGTCTTCTACGTGATACCCGCCAAGAGCCCGGCCGTGTTCTGGGTCGATTTCGCGGCGTTCAACCCGAAGTCGTCGAAAATCCTGGCCCTCGACCCCTACAACGTTCGCCTTAGCGGCAATGTGTCGAAGCAGTTGAAGAGCTTTGGCTCGGTGCAGAAGGCGTGGCCGCCCGCACCTTGACGACACGGGAGCCGCGGTTATTTGGCCGCGATCGTACACTCGCCGTCCGGCATCTTACACCAGGTCAGGTCGCAGGCCCGCGATCCGGTCGGCGACATGACCGGCAAGGTATAGCGCAGCCTGTGGCACGGCCGGCCATCCTGCTGGCTTGACCCCACCATCTGGATTGTCCCCCCCCGGCGATGTTCTCAGTGCACAACGGATTTGGAGAAGACGTTCGTGATGACGACGCCGGCAATGATGAGGCCGGTGCCGATCATTGCCGGCAGGTCAAGCGCTTGATGGAATTTCACGTAGCCGATGGCACAAATCAGAACGATGCCAAGTCCGCTCCAGATCCCATAGGCAATTCCGATAGGAATCGTTTTTAAGGCGAGCGACAGGAAATAGAGGCTTGCAAGATAGCACAAGCCCATGATCAATGCCGGAACCGGCTTGGTAAGCTGTTGCGACAATTGCAGGAACGTCGTGCCAGCGACTTCGGTAACGATCGCGATGGTCAAAGCGGCGGCGCTGTTCATGAGACTGTTCCCGGTGTTGCAGGTTGCGCTGCCATCATGACTTGATCTCCTGTCCCGCGTTGCCCTGATCAGAAAATGAACGTGGCTTGCAGGCTCAGTTGCCAGGGGGCGCCGTAGGCCGGCCTTACGACGTTGTAATAGGCGCTGAGCGACAGATCGACCGGCAGCGAGCCGATACGAAAGACCCGCCCGGGGCCGCCGCCGATGGGCACTGTCCATTTGGTCCCGTTGGCCTGCCAGTTCGCAGTCATGTTTGGCGAAGCGGAGATGTACCACCCGCTGTCGAAGTTGAATGCGACGAAGGGATTGGCGAGGAAGGTGCTGTAGCTGTTGCCTGAAGGCCCGTGCGTGCCGCCGAGCGACCAGATGTTGTTGACCAGCGCGCCGGCGACCCACGGCCCGGTCGAGTAGACGATCACCGCGCTCGGACCCGCACCCCAAACGCTCGAACCGAGCGTGGCGATGCTGATCAACGGAAGCTGCACCACCGGGCCGGCGCCCCACAGCCATCCGTTGACATCATGACTGGGCGACAGGAATGCGGTAAAAGATGTCGGCGCGAGTCCGGCCGGCACGGTCGAAGCCGGCGATAAGTCCGGGTTCCAGACGATCGGCAGGATGGTGCGCGTGATGATGTTCCAGTCGTCGTTTACATGGAACGGTATCACGGGCTGCAGGTTGAGAACGTTCTGGACCGCTTTGTGCGGCCCGTAGCCAAAATTGATATTGTCTTGCAATGGCAAACTGATGAGATCGCCGACGGGATTCTGGAGCTGCCTGGCGAGGTCGGCGTCGCTCTCAGTCGCCGCGTTGTCGCCGATCACGGATCGCGGCTGTTCGGCGGTCTGTGCCAGGGACGGCGCCGAAGCGCCCGACAGCACCGCGTAGAGCAGCCCTGATGCGGCTGCGGCCAACGTAAGAGGGTTATTTCGATTCATGGAACCAAAATATTCCAATTAAGAACCAGATTATTGTCCGGAACCGATCGCCGATCAAGACAAAGGGAACTGCCGCAGGTGCATGGCTGGACGGGGGGTGGGACAAGGCCTTGTGGCTGGCCGCCTGAATGAGCCGATAGCCAAATCTAGCGATGAATTTGGGTGACTGTCGGTATGAAACCGGTCACGTGACTCCGAAATGTATTAAAGAGGCTATTGCCAAAATACGGCGGTGCCCACCGCGCGCCAGCGGCGCCGATCGCATTTTTCGCTGCACCCGACCGCGCCAAGAACGGCTCCCCCCGATGTCGCTAGCTCCCCCCGATTGCGCCGAACGGCCTCTACTTGCAAAATCGCCGGCCAAGGAGAACCTTCCGCATGTGGCCCATCCGATCCGCCCTTTTCGTCCCCGCCCACCGCCGCGACTGGGTGGCGAAGGCGATCCGCGTCTCCCCCGGCGCCGCGGTGCTGGATATCGAGGACTCCGTCCCGCCGCAGTTCAAGCCGCAGGCGATGGAGCATCTGAAAAGCGAGATCCACGAATTGCGCGAAGCCGGCACCGGCGCCTTCGTCCGCATTCAGCCGCTGCATGACGGCACCGAAGCCGAGATCGCCGCCGCGGTGACGGACGGCCTGACCGCGATCGTCATGCCCAAGGTCGCGGCGCCGGATGAAATCCGCCGCGTTCACGACCTGCTGAGCTATGCCGAGGGCCGCGCCGGGCTGCCGCTCGGCAGCGTCGGCATCCTGCCACTGCCGGAAACCGCGCCGGGCATGTACGACGCATACAATCTGGCCAAGGCCAGCCCCCGGGTGCGCGGCATCCACGGCGCGATCAGCGGCCCGGTGTCCGGCGATTTCGCCCGCGCCTTCGGCTTCCGCGCCACGTCCGGGGGCGAGGAGCAACAGTATCTCGCCTCCAAGCTGGTGCTCGACAGCCGGGCAGGCGGTGCCCCGTATCCGATCGCCGGGATTTTCGGCACGCCGCAGGACGACCTGGCCGCGGTGGAGCGGCTGATCCGCCGGGCGAGGGACATCGGCTACGCCGGCGTCGCGGTGATGCACCCGTCGCATGTCGCTATCGCCAATGCGGTGTTCCGGCCGACGGCGGAGGAAGTCGCATACTTCACCGGCCTGCTCGCCGCTTTCGAAGCCGCGGAGAAAGCCGGATTGGGCGCGGTCAGCTACCAGGGCGCGATGGTGGACTATGCGATGCTTCCCCTGGCGCGGGAGGTTCTCGGAGAGGCGGCGCGCAACCGGTAGCGTCCCTATATAAACGGCCCGACCTCACGCCGGAGACAACATGCCAGCCGATTCCATCCGCACCGACGCCGCCTCCGCGGAAATCCGCCTCGCGGACTACACCCCGCCAGCCTTCCTGATCGACACGGTCGACCTGACCTTCGAACTCGGCGAGGCGGCGACCACGGTGGTGTCGCGGCTGGCAGTCCGCCGGAACCCCGCCGTGGACCCGGCACCGGCGCTGCACCTGGATGGCGAGGCGTTGACCCTGGTCGGCATCACCCGCGACGGCGGACCGGTAACGCCAACCTTGACGGAGGCCGGCCTGACGATCGCCGATATGCCGGATGCCTGCGCGCTTGAGATCACGACGCGGATCTCGCCGCAGGACAACACCGAGCTCAGCGGGCTGTACGTCTCCGGCGGCAACTATTTCACGCAATGCGAGGCGCAGGGCTTCCGCCGCATCACATATTTCCCCGATCGCCCGGACGTGATGTCGCGCTACAGCACGACGATCATCGCCGACAAGCGGGCGTGTCCGGTGATGCTGTCGAACGGTAACCCCGGGCCGGTGACGGCGCTCGGCGACGGGCGGCACAGCATCACGTGGTCCGATCCACACCCGAAGCCATGTTACCTGTTTGCGCTGGTGGCCGGCGATCTGATTTCGGTCAAGGACAGTTTCACCACCCGGTCGGGCCGTCACGTCGATCTCGGCATCTATGTCCGCCGCGGCGACGAGGACCGGTGCGCGCACGCGATGCAGTCGCTGAAGACGGCCATGCGCTGGGACGAAGAGGTGTTCGGCCTGGAATACGACCTGGACGTCTTCAACATCGCCGCCGTGTCCGACTTCAACATGGGCGCGATGGAGAACAAGGGGCTGAACGTCTTCAACACGAAATACGTCCTCGCCCGCCCGGAAACCGCCACGGATTCGGACTACCAGGGTATCGAGACGGTCATCGCGCACGAGTATTTCCACAACTGGACCGGCAACCGGGTGACCTGCCGCGACTGGTTCCAGCTCTCGCTGAAGGAAGGGCTGACGGTCTACCGCGACCAGGAGTTTTCCGGCGACCAGAACAGCCGCGCGGTGAAGCGGATCGCCGATGTGCGGGCGCTGCGGGCGGCGCAGTTCCGCGAGGATGGCGGCCCGCTGGCGCATCCGGTGCAGCCGCGGGCGTACATGGCCATCGACAATTTCTATACCGCGACGGTCTACAACAAGGGTGCCGAGGTCATCCGCATGATGGCCACCATCATCGGCCGCGCCGCGTTCCGCCGCGGCATGGACCTGTATTTCGCCCGGCACGACAACCACGCCGTGACGATCGACGATTTCCTGCAGGCGATGCAGGATGCCTCTGGCGTCGATCTGACCGATTTCAGGCTGTGGTACCATCAGGCCGGCACGCCGGAGATTTCGATCGAAGACGTCTATAACCCGGACACCAAGCGCTACACGCTGACCATAAGCCAGCAGACGAAACCCACCCCCGGACAGCCGGACAAGCAGCCGCTGGTCATCCCGGTCGCCATGGGCCTGCTGGACGGCAACGGGCAGGAACTTCCCACTCGCCTGGACGGCGAGGCGGAGGCGACGCAAGGCACCCGCGTCCTGCTGGCCGCCAAGGCGGCGAACCGGTTCGAGTTCGTCGATGTCGCCAGCCCGCCGGTGCCGTCGCTGCTGCGCGACTTCTCAGCGCCGGTGAAGCTGTCCGGCCTGTCGGCCGATCGGCTGCGGTTCCTGGCGGCGCACGACACCGACCCGTTCGTGCGCTGGGAGTCGGGGCAGCAATATGCCTCGACTGTGCTGCTCGACATGATCGCCGCCATCCAGGAGGGGCGTCAGCCGGAGGTCGATCCGGCGCTGATCGAGGCGATGGCCTCCGCCCTGAAGCAAGAGCCGGCCTTCGCCGCCGAGGCGCTGTCGCTGCCGGGTGAAGCGACCCTGGCGGACAAGATGGCGGTGGTGGATGTCGATGCGATCCATACCGCCCGCGACCTCGCCCGCACTGCCGTCGGCCAGGCGTTGGCCACGGAATTGCGCGCGACGTATACGTCCCTGGCCGATGACGGGGGTTACCGGATCGACGGCGCCTCGATCGGGCGGCGTTCGCTGCGCAACACCTGCCTGAACTACCTTGTCGCCAGCGGGGACCGCGCCGCCGTCGCCCTGGCCAAGGCGCAGTTCGACGCCGCGGAGAATATGACCGACGTGCTGGCGGCGCTGGCGATCCTGGCGGGCGTCGACTGCCCGGAGCGTGGGGATGCGCTGGCGGCGTTCTACCAGGCGTGGCGCGGCGATCCGCTGGTGCTGGACAAGTGGTTCGCGATCCACGCGCTATCGCCGCTGCCGGGAACCGTGCAGGCAGTCGAGGCGCTGAAATCGCATGCGGATTTCGATTTGCGCAACCCGAACCGCATCCGCGCGCTGATCAGCAGCTTCGCCGGCAACCAGGTGCGGTTCCATGACGGCTCCGGCGCCGGCTACCGGCTGTATGCCGACACGCTGATCCAACTCGATCCCACGAACGGGCAGGTGGCGGCGCGGATGGTGTCGCCGCTGGGCCAGTGGCGGCGCTTCGATGAGAAGCGACAGGCGCTGATGCGGCAGGAACTGGAGCGGATCCTGGCGCTGCCGAACCTGTCGCGCAACACGTTCGAGATGGCGTCGAAAAGTTTGGCATGACGGCGGGGGCATGACAGGGTTCTGCGATCTCGCCTGGCAGCGGACGTCCGCGCTTCGGGCGGCGATCCACGACCTGCCGTTCAACCGGGAACTGGCGGCGGGCACGCTGGATCAGGCGCGGTTCCGCTTCTACATCGTGCAGGATGCGCTGTACCTCGACCAGTATGCGCGCATCCTGGCGATGGCGGCGGCGCGCGGTCCGGATGGCGCAACATTGCGGCTGTTCGCGGATGCCGCGCTGGAGGGAATCGCCGTCGAGCAGGCTCTGCATGCGCAATACCTGACCCGGTTCGGTGCCGAAGCCGGCGCGGCGGAACCGTCGCCGGATTGCCTGAGCTATACCAGCTTCCTGCTCGCCACCGCGTATCACGAACCGTGGGAGGTGCTGCTGGCGGCGCTGCTGCCATGCTTCTGGATCTATTGGGTCGTCGGGCAGGCCATCGCGCGCGAGGCGGCGGCCGACAACCCCTACCGCGCCTGGATCGACACCTATGCCGACGATGGCTTCGGCTCGGTCGTCCAGTCGGTGAAGGCCGCTGCCGATCGAGCCGCCGCGGCGACCTCGGATGCGGTGCGGGCGAGGATGTTGACGGCGTTCATCCGATCCACGCAGTACGAGTGGCTGTTCTGGGACGGCGCGTATCAGCTTCGGGAATGGCCGGCGGGGGGTTCTCGCGCCGCCCTGTCCGAGCATTGACATGACGGGGACTGACTCTGCCCTTCCGGCACGGGCCGTTTCTACCGTGTCATGGCCGGATTTAGTCCGGCCATCCACGACTTTGGCTGGTTCGGCACCGCAGGTCGTGGATGGCCGGCACAAGGCCGGCCATGAGACAGGACTGCCGGCCCGCCCGGGTTTCACGGCACCCGCCGGAGCCTGGAGGTGATCGAAACGGATGCGGTACGGCCGGTTTCCGGTCTGGCGCTCTATATCCACTGGCCGTTCTGCCTGTCGAAGTGCCCATATTGCGACTTCAACTCGCACGTGCGGGACCGCATCGACCAGGACCGGTTCGCCCGTGCGCTGCGGCGGGAACTGGCGACCGAAGCCGCGCGGCTCGGGCGGCGGAGGCTCACATCGGTGTTCTTCGGCGGCGGCACGCCCAGCCTGATGGACGCTTCAACAGTCGCCGCCATCCTCGACGACGCGGCGCGGCACTTCGATGCGGCCGGGGACCTTGAAATCACCCTGGAAGCCAATCCGACCAGCATCGAGGCCGGCCGCCTCGCGGACTACCGCGCCGCCGGGGTCAACCGGGTCTCCATCGGCATCCAGAGCCTCGACGAAGCGGCGTTGCGCGGCCTCGGGCGGCGGCACTCCGCGGCAGAAGGGGTCGCTGCGCTGGCCCTGGCGCGGCGGCTGTTTCCGCGCGTGTCGTTCGACCTGATCTACGCGCGCCCCGGGCAGAACCTGCCATCCTGGCGGGCCGAACTGCGCGCCGCGCTGGCGATCGCGGCGGACCACCTGTCGTTGTATCAACTGACGATCGAGCCGGCGACGCCGTTTGCCGCGCTGCACCGGCAGGGCCGGATCATCCTGCCCGACGACGACACCGCCGCCGCGCTGTACGACGCCACCGGGGAGGAATGCGCCCGCTCCGGCCTGCTGGCCTATGAAATTTCCAACTACGCGCGTCCCGGCCAGGAAAGCCGCCACAACCTGGCCTACTGGCGCTACCAGGACTACGCTGGCATCGGCCCCGGTGCGCATGGCCGGGTCACCGTGGACGGCGTATTGCGGGCGACGCGGCGGCACCGGGCGCCGGAGCCGTGGGCCGAACGGGTCGAGCAATCCGGCGACGGGACCACCTCGAACGAGCCGGTAGAAGACGCCGAACGCGCCAGGGAGGCGCTTCTGATGGGGCTGCGGCTGGCGGAGGGCATCGACCTCGCGTGGTTCGAAGCGCGCACCGGCCGGACGCTGGCGCAGTCGGTTGATGCGGATGTTTTCGCGCAGGCGGTGGCGGAAGGCTATCTGACCGCGACGCCGGAGCGGCTGACGGCAACGCGGGAGGGCCGGATCAGGCTGGACTCGCTGCTGGGCCGGCTGGTGGCGTGACGGGTGCAGCTACTCCTTCGCCTCGCCGGACATCCTGCCGAAGGCCATGCGGTCCTTGTTCTCCCGCATCAGCATCGTGAAGCCGGGGATCGTGTCCAGGCCGAAATTCAGCGGCAGCCCGGTGTCCGCATCGGGCTGGATTTTCGCGTAGCTCTGGCCGGCGACTTTTTCCCACTTCCCGGCAGGCTTCTTGATTTCCAGGTTCGCCACGGTGGTCTTGAACACCATCCGGACGATCGCCTCCCGCGGCCGGTTCGGCCTTGTCAGGCTGGGGCAGCCGGCGATGACCTGCCAGCCGTTGCGCAGCGCCCACTCGGTGAGTTGGTCCTTGTCCATGCGGCGTCCCCGGCGTGATGCGGGCGTTGTAGAGGCTTGCGCGCGGTGATGCCAGCGGCGCGAGCGCCGTCTCGGCCTGTTGCCTTGCCATTGCCCTGAGCGATGCTCATGTAGCGTCTGGCTGGCATCCGCATCGGCGGGCGGCAGTGTGTCCGCAGCGTAATCTGCGCGTGGATATCGGCGTTGACAGGGATATTGACATGACGAGTTCGAACGCATTCGCCTTGAAAGAGTCCGGCCTGAACGACTTCCTGTTTGCCGAGGTCGGAACGGAACTGAACGGTTCGCCTCTGACGATCCTTTCGATTCTGGCCAGGCTCGGGCAGGATCCGTGGGCTGAGGCCGCGCGCTGGGCAAAGCTGCCGAAGGCGGCGACGATCGACAAGCTGGCGCAGAGCATCGCCCAGATGCCGTTGCCGCCGCAGGCGATCGCCGAGGCGCGCACAACGGCGTCCCGGCTGATCCTGCTGCTGCCCTCGCAGGCCCAATCGCCCCGCGCGGAGCCGAAAGCGGCGAAGGCAGCGAAGCCGGCGGCGTCGAAATGGGTGCTGGTGGGGATCTTCGGGGCGGCGTTAGTTTTGGGTGTGACGTTCAGCCTGTTGTCGTCGACGCCCCGCTCTGACGGTGTCGTGCCGCTGTCGGCCATTGACGCTCCCCATTCGCCGGGAAAATGAGTGCTCGCGGCCGGCGGCGATTTTCCTCGTTATTGCAAGGAGTGTTGGCTGCCGACCCGGGCTGAGCGGCCCGGGCTTCGCCAAGGAGATTGCTCCGGCCGACGGGCTTCCCACTCCTACTCCTCCAGTTGCCCGCGTATCGCCAGGAGCTCGCGGTGCCGCTCCTCCGTTGTTTCCGGGTAGCTCATTTTCAGTCCGGTCAGCGTCTCCAGGATGATCTCCGACACGATCAGCCGCGCATTCTCCTTGTCGTCGGCCGGCACGACGTACCATGGCGCATAATCCGTGCTGGTCGCCGCCAGGCATTTCTCATACGCCTTCATGTATTTGTCCCAGAATTTCCGTTCCTCGATATCCGCCTGGCTGAACTTCCAGTTCTTCTCCGGATCGTCGATGCGTGCAAGAAACCGCTTCCGCTGCTCATCTTTCGACAGATGCAGGAAGAACTTGACGATGCGGGTTCCACAGCCGTTCAGATGCCGCTCCAGGTTCGTTATGGAACGATACCTGTTGTGCCAGAAATCCTTGTCATCGGGCGACGCATCGGGAAGTCCTTCGCCCAGCAGAATCTCCGGATGCACCCGGGCGATTAAGACTTCCTCGTAATAGGAACGGTTGAAAATGCCGATGCGGCCGCGTTCCGGAAGGTCGCGGGTGGTGCGCCAGAGGAAGTCGTGCTGTAGTTCCTCCGCGCTCGGGTGCTTGAAGCTGAACACCTGGCAGCCCTGCGGATTGACCCCCGACATGACATGCCTGATCGCGCCGTCCTTGCCCGCCGCGTCCATCGCCTGGAAGATCAGCAAGATGGCGTGGCTGTTCGACGCATAAAGAAGCTGCTGCTGCTTGCTCAGCCGATCGACATGATCGCTCAACAGCGCGTGGTAGTCCTCTTTCGACTTGTAGACGGGCTTTACCGCCGTCGGCCATTTGTCGAGGTCCACGGAGTCGTCTTCGCGAACCCGGTAATCCTTCGGGCTGATTTTCATGCTGTGCCCCTCCTGCGCCGATGCTGGCGCGGTTCGAGCCGGCTGTCACCCCCGCTCCGGCGCCGCCAGCGCCGCCTGCCTGGCCTGGGCCATCAGCACCGCCACCGCGCAAGACGCAATCCGCGTCCGCTCCGAATCCGCCCGGCTGGTCAGGATGATCGGCACGCGCGCACCGACCACCACGCCGGCCGCATCCGCGCCGGCCAGGAAGGCAAGCTGCTTGGCCAGCATGTTGCCGGCCTCCAGGTCAGGCACGACCAGGATGTCGGCCCGGCCGGCGACCGGCGAAACGATGCCCTTGTCCCGAGCGGCCTTCGGACTGACCGCATTGTCGAAGGCCAGCGGCCCGTCCACGATCCCGCCGGTGATCTGGCCGCGATCCGCCATCTTGCACAGCGCCGCCGCGTCCACCGTCGATCGCATCTCCGGATTGACCACCTCCACCGCCGCCAGGATCGCCACCCGAGGCTCCTTCACCCCCATCACATGCGCAAGATCGATGGCGTTCTGCACGATGTCCCGCTTGATCTCCAATGTCGGCGCGATGTTGATCGCGGCATCGGTGATCAGCAGCGGCCGGGGATATGTCGGCACATCCAGCACATAGACATGGCTGAGCCGGCGTTCCGTGCGCAATCCGGTCTCGGCCGCAACGACCTCGTGCATCAGCTCATCGGTGTGCAGCGAGCCTTTCATCAGCAGCACCGCCTCGCCCGCCCGCACCAGCGCCACCGCGCGCGCCGCCGCCGCATGGCTGTGCGGCACGTCCACCAGGCGGTAGCGGGTGATATCCAGTCCTCCCGCCACCGCGGCCGCCTGGATCTTCGCCGCGGGTCCGATCAGGATGGGAATGACCAGCCCCAGTTCCGCGACCTCCACCGCCGCCCCAAGCGACAGCGCATCGCACGGATGCACCACCGCGATCGGCACCGCCGGCCGCCCGGCCGCATGCGCCATCAGGTCGCGGAAGCGCTGATGGCGCATCAGCCGCACATCGGGCAGTTCCGTCCGGTTGCGGCGGACCTTCTCCGCCGGAGCCTGCACCTCGGCGGTGCCGCTGATCACCTCGTTGCCGGCCTGATTGGTGCAGTGGCAATCGAACACCACGTGGTGCCTGTCCGGGATCTTTTCGCGCGCAACGATCCGCGTCGTGATCGTATCGCCAATGCTGATGGGATGATGGAAATGCAGATCCTGGGAGATGTAGATGGTGCCGGGACCCGGCAGTTGCGTGCCCAGCACCGCGGAGATCAGCGCGCCGCCCCACATGCCATGCGCAATGATCCGGTGGAACAGATCCGTTTCGGCATAAGCAGGATCGAGATGCGCCGGATTGACGTCGCCGGACACCACTGCGAACAGCTCGATGTCCTCTTGCGTCAGGGTCCGCACGGCGCTCGCGCTCTCGCCAATGGCGATCTCGTCGAAGGTGCGGTTCTCCATGACCGCGTCGTTGGGAACTTGCAACAGGTCCACGGTTTCGTTCCTTTATCCAGGCGCCGTCACGCTTCCAGCACATAGGTGCCCGGGGCATCGCACAGAGCGGCCCCCATCGGCGGCGGATCAACCGGCGGGCCGGAGCGCTGCTGCAGCCAGCGGTTCCACTCCACCCACCATGACCCGTCCCGCGGCGCTGTCGCTGCCTGCCATTCGTCTGGACCAAACGTATGGCCGCCGGGCTCGCGGACCCGCACGCGGAAATGGCGGTGCGGGTGCCCGGGCTCGCTGACGATCCCGGCGTTGTGGCCACCCGATGTCAGGACAAACGTCAGTTCGGCGTCGGTGAACAGATGCAGCTTGTAGACCGATTGCCACGGCGCGATGTGATCCTGCTCGGTGCCGACGACGAATATAGGCACCCGGATATCCTCCAGCGCCAGCGGATGCCCGCCGACGGTGAAGCGGCCCTCGGCGAGTTCGTTGCGGAGATACAGGCTGCGCAGATACTCGATATGCATGCGCGCCGGCAGGCGGGTCCCGTCGGCGTTCCATGCCATCAGGTCGAACGCCGCGTCCTGCTGGCCGAGCAGATAGCGATGGACCGCCCTCGACCAGACCAGGTCATTGGATTGCAGCATCCGGAACGCGCCGCCCATCTGCTCGGCGCTGAGGAACCCCTGCGTCCGCATCAGGTCGCCGAGGAAACTGAGCTGGTCCTCGGTGATGAACAGTTGCAGCTCGCCCGCTTCGGTGAAGTCGGTCTGCGCGGCGAACAGCGATACGCTCGCCAGACGATTGTCATTGTCGCGTGCCATGGCGGCGGCGGCGATGGTCAGAAGCGTGCCGCCCAGGCAGTAGCCGGCGGCATGCACCTTCGCGCCGCCGCAGATCGCGCCGATTGCGTCGAGCGCCGCCATGACGCCGAGCGTGCGATAGGCGTCGAACGCGGTGTCCTGCATGTCCGCGCCTGGATTGCGCCAGGAGATCGCGAACACCGTGCGGCCCTGCGCCACCAGCCAGCGAATCAAAGAGTTCCCCGGCGACAGGTCGAGGATGTAATATTTCATGATCCAGGCCGGCACGATCAGCACCGGTTCGGCGCCGACCTTGGGGGTCGAAGGCGTGTACTGGATCAGTTCGATCAGGCGGTTGCGGAATACCACCTTGCCGGGGGTCACCGCCAGGTTCTTGCCGGCGGCAAAGTTGCCGCGCGCCGGCGTTCCGTTGACGTCGTGCAGCAGGTTGACCAAGCCATCGAGGAAATTCCGCCCGCCGGTGGCGCCTGTAGCCTCGATCACCTCCGGATTCAGCCAGGGCACGTTCGACGGGGAAATCAAATCCAGCCATTGCCGGACAGTAAAGGCGACGATCCGTCTGTTGCGCGGATTGACCCCCGGCGGTTCGGCAACGACACCGTCCCACCATTCTTCCGCCAGCAGCACGGCCTGGGTCAGCAGATCGTACGGGTGCTTCTGCCAGGCGGGACTGGCGAACCGGTGGTCGCCCGGTGGCGGCGTCAGCTTCGCCTCCGTCCCCGTCGCGATGCGGACCAGCCGTTTCCACCGCTCCAGACCGGCCCGCGCCAACTCCGCCGTCTGGAACGGCGCGTTGGCTGCATGCGCCGCCCAATCGAGATAGGCCAGCGGCACGGTGCTGGGTGAGCGTCCGCCGGTGAAGCGGCTCTGCCAGGCGTGCAGCCATTGATCGACTTCCCCCGGTGTCGCGCCTGCCGGCACCGGCTGCCTATCCGGGAGCAAAACGAGCGTGTTCGTGTCGGGCATGGGAAGATCCCTGAATCGTCACAGACACAATTTGGCGGCTGTTCTGCGATCCACCAACGCCTGATGAGCATAGGACCAATGCCGCGGCGGCCGTTTGATCCACGTCATGGCGAACCGCGGCCCGTCTGACCAATGTGTTACAATACGGGGTGTTCGCGGTTGGGAGGCGGTTGGGAGAATGACGATGACCTATTCGGCCGTGATGGTGAATCTGGAACTCGGCTGCTCCAATGCCGGCGTGATGGCGGCGGCCGGCGATCTCGCCGAGCGCTTCGGCTCCAGCGTCATCGGCATCGCGGCCTGCCGCCGGGTGCCCGTCGCGGCGATGGGTGCCGATTACGTCCCGGACGAGTGGAGCGGGCCTGATTGCGGGCAACTCGACTGCGAGGTCAGGACGGCGGAGGCGGAATTCCGCGACGCGCTGCACGGCCGCGCGAAGACGATTTCATGGCGGTCGAAGGTGATATCCGAACCTTTGGCGGATTATCTCGGCGACGAAGCGCGCTGCGCGGATATCGTGGTGACGGCGGCCTCGGCCGATACCCCGTCGGACCTGACCCGGCGGGTCAATCCGGGCGATCTGTTGATGACGATGGGGCGCCCGGTGCTGGTGGTGCCGTCCGCGGGGGCTCCGTTGAACCTCGATCGCGCCGTGGTTGCCTGGAAGGAATCGCGGCAGGCGCGGCGCGCGGTGGCCGATGCGTTGCCGCTGCTGCAAAAGGCGACGCATGTCGCGGTGGCGACGATTGCGGCGGCGGATGTGCTCGCCACCGCGCGGTCCTGCGTGGCGGATGTCATCGGCTGGCTGAAGCAGCATGGGATCAAGGCGGTCCCGGTGGTGGCGCGGCCGAACGGCGACGATGCGGCTCAGCTTCAGGGAATCGCGCGGGAGCATGACGCAGGGGTGATCGTCGCTGGCGCGTTCGGGCACAGCCGGTTGCGGGACTGGGCGCTGGGCGGCGTCACGCGGCACCTGCTGTTGCGCGGGCAGGGGTGCGCGCTGCTGTCGCATTAGCGGCCTGCGCCAGTCCGGCGGTCCACCGATACCGTCGGACGGGTGCGGGGTTCTACGGTTTGCAACCGGCGAGGCCGACCCTTTGGGCGTCCCCGCATCGTCATGGCGGCGCATGCACGCCAATAAAGGCGTGCACGTCCGGCACCCAATCTGCGGTCCGGCTGGCGGCGGACCCTGAGGCAAATCGCACATCGCATTACGGTTTGAGCAGGATCTCTCCGGTTTCCAGGAGCGACTTCAGGTTTGACAGGATGCGCGGCCACCCGCCCGACACCGCCTCGATCAGTTTGGACCCCGGACGGTCGATGGCGTGGGTGATGGTCAGCCTGACGGCATCCCCCAATGGCTCAATCTCCATGGTGCAGCGGGCGAAGCCTTCGGCGTTCAACTCCGGCCGGAATTCGTTGCGCCATTTCAGCACAATCCGCTTCGGCCGATCGGCTTCGACAACCTCGCCTGCGTCGGCGACCCGGCCGTCAGGGAAGACGAGGCGCCACGGCGATCCCGCCTGCCAGTCGGTTTCCTGGTGCATGCCGAACCAGTATTGCTTCATCATGTCCGGATTGGTGAGTGCCGCCCAAAGGTCGTCGGCCGTCGTGCGAATAAAGGTAACATACACAAAACGTGTGCCGGCGGTGTCAGTCATCGTTGTCTCCTTCCAGTTTTCTTTTCAGGTTCGAAAGTGCACTCAAGCGGGGCTGTTCGAACTTTCCTATCCAGCGCTCGGCGATCTCATTGATTGGCACTGGATTTATGAAATGAAGTTTCTCCCGGCCATGGCGTTTGCTCGACACCAGGTTGGCGTGTTCGAGGATCGAAAGATGTTTCGTCACGGCTTGCCGGGTCATGTCGAGTCCCTGACAAAGCCCGGTCAATGTTTGGCCGTTGTCGTGGTGCAACATGTCCAGCAGCCGCCGGCGGCTTGCGTCCGCCAAGGCTCGGAAAACGCTGTCTTCATCCATGCATGGAATATGCAACCTTTTGGTTGCCTGTCAAGTCGCAGCCCGCTTTTTCCACATGCTGCGGACTTCCCCGATCTCCGCGCCGCCGGTGCGCGGTCAGCCGATCGCGCCGGACCGCGGCGGCAACAGCCGCTCTGCTTCGGCAACGATCCGCCGCACGATGTCGCCAGCCGGGGGGATGTCGTGGATCAGGCCGCAGGCCTCGCCGGCAATGACGGCAGCGATATCGAAGTCGCCACGCTCCCGCGCCTCGGCGTAGTCTCGCGCGACCTCACTGACCCTGGCCTCCAACTCCGTCTCCCGGCCAATCCACCGGTCGGCATGTTGATTACGCAATACGCGGCCGGTGAAGGGATCGGGCCAGCGGTTCCGGCGTGAAATGTCGAACACGATCGAGCGAACGGTCTCGCCGCCCTGCGCCGCCACGATGCGCCGCTTGGCCTCGGGGTGTCCGTCCGCCTCCAGCGAGGCATAAAACCGCGTTCCCATCAGCACGCCCTCAGCGCCCAGCATCATCGCCGCCGCCATGCCGCGTCCGTCGGCGATCCCTCCGGCCGCGACCACGGGAACATGCGGGCAGGCGTCCACGACCTGCGGAAGCAGAGCGAACAGCGACTCCGACTGGCCGTGGCCTCCGGCTTCGGCTCCCTGCGCCACGATCACATCCGCGCCGGCATCGCACGCCTCGCGCGCCTGCGCTACGCTCTGGACCTGGCAAACCAGCCGCACGCCGGCCGCTCGGATCGCGGCAGCGAACGGCCCCGGGTCGCCGAAGGACAGCATGACAGCGGCGGGTTGACGGGCAAGCACGCCGTCCAGCAACTCGGGATGTCGCGCAAGGCTCCAGGTGATGAAGCCGCAGCCGATACGGGCGTTGCCGGCGCGCGCCCACTCCCGATCGATCCAATCGCCATCGCCATAGCCTCCGCCGATGAGGCCGAGACCGCCCGCATGGCTCACCGCCGCGGCCAGATTGCCGCCGGAGATCATGTCCATCGGAGCGAGCAAAACCGGGTGCTCGATGCCAAGGGTTTGCGTAAGCCGGTTTGTTATGGCCATTGCACCTGCTCCCGTTCATTTTGAGTCGGTCCGATCGACGACTGGCGCTTATTCTGCCGTCAAGGCTGCCATTGCCGCCGCATGATTGTCCGCGGGTGCGGCAAGACTCGCAACCCGCCGACATGGCGTGTTCACTGAACTGACATCCGTTTGTCATCAGCCGCGGGCTATCCGGTCGCGGACCAACGCATCAGGCAGCGCCGTCGAACCGCGCCGTCCGGGTATCCGCAATCGGGAGAGACAGCAATGCTTCGCAGACACCTCATCGCCATGGGCGCCACCGCCGCCGGGCTGGCTCTGACCGGCAGGCAAAGCCGTGCCCAGATGCCGTCGGCATTCCGCATCGGCCTGCTGGGCGGCGAGAACACGCAGGATCGTCTCGCCCGCTATGACGAGTTCCAGAAGCTGCTGTCGCAGCACCTCCGGATGCCGGTGAAGCTCTACCCGGCCGCCGACTATGCGGGCGTCATGCAGGGCATCGCCGCCGGCCAGCTCGAGGCCGCCGAGTTCGGCGCCTCCGGCTTCGCCGGCGCCTGGCTCGATTGCAAGTGCATTGAGCCGGTGGTGGTGCCGCAGGAGAAGGACGGTTCCACCTATTACTACTCGGTCATGGTCGTGCGCGCCGATTCCGGTATCAAGTCGCTGGCCGACATGAAGGGGCATTCGCTCGCCTGGGCTGATCCCAACTCGACGTCGGGGTATCTGATCCCGAGCGCCACGTTGAAGACGAAGGGCATCAACCTGGCGGACGGTGCGTATTTCTCCAAGACCGGCTTCTCCGGCGGGCATGAGCAGGGCGTCGTGGCGGTGCTGAACAAGCAGTACGACGCAGCGGTCACCTGGACGTCCGGCCAGGGCGACCAGGCGGAAGGCTTCACCCGCGGCAACCTGCGGACGATGGTGGACCGGCATATGCTGAAGATGGCGGACATCAACATCATCTGGCAGTCGGGCAAAATCCCCAACGGCCCGTGGGCCATCCGCACCGCGCTGCCGGAGGCGCTGAAGACCTCGTTCCGGGACTTCCTGCTCGATCTGCCCAAGTCCAACCCCAAGGTCTACGCCGACATTGAGCAAGGCTCCGGCGTAGGCTACGTGCCGGCGACGATGGAACTGTATAAGGACATCATCGACCTGCGCCTGGCCGAGCGGCAAGCCAACCGCTCCTGACACCCGGAACCGGCGGCGTCAGCAGCCTTCGCCTGATGCCGCCGCCCGGGCTACATCTTCCGGCGGCTCCGCCGGGATATCGTCGTTTGCGAACGGCGTGAGGTCGTCGCTGCCGGTGGGGTCCGGTTCGGCCGCCGGCGGGACGTTCAAACTCAGGACCGCGCCGTCCAGGACCGCATCTGCAAAACTCGCGCCGCGCAGCTCGGTGTTGCGGAGGTCGGCCCGCTGCAATGTGGCGCAGCCAAGATCGGCCCCGTTCAGGTCGGCGCCGTACAACACGGCATCGCTGAGATCGGCCCATTGTAGAATCGTCCCGGCGAGATCGGCCCAGCTCAAATCGGCGCGGATGAGATTTGCCGCCCGCAGGTCCGCCCCCCGGAGATTTGCGTTGTAGAGATGAACATCGCCGAGGTTCGCCTTTTCCAGGTTCGCTTTGGCCAGGATGGAGCGGTGCAGACTGGCGCCGCTCAGGTTCGATCTGCCCAGCCGGGCCGCGCTGAAATCCGCGCCGCTGGCATCGGCTTCGCGAAGATCCGCGCCCGTCAGGTCCGCCGCTTCAAGCCGGGCGTTGCCCAGGTTCGCGCCGCGCAAATCGGCTCCTTTGAGCATGGCCCCGCCGAGATCGGCCCAACAGATGTCGGCGCCGCGCAGGTCGGCGTTATGCAAATCGGCCCCCCGCAAATCGGCTCCTTTGAGATCGGCGCCGTGAAGGTCGGTTCCCGCCAGCGCCGCGCCGCCGAGGTTGGTCCGGCTGAGGTTGGCTTTGAACAGATTGGCGCCGTCCAGGTTGGCGCCGGAAAGATTGGCGCCGGAAAAATTTGCCTTCTGCAGCGACGCGTTGGCCAGCAGAGCGCCCCGGAGATCGCTCTTCCTCAGGTCAACCAGCGAGTCGCCGGCGCCGTTCGCCGCGGGTTCCCGGCGGACGATGACAGCGACCACGGCGGCAACGTCCGCCCACGGTTTCAGCCGCGCCGGGTTTTCGTCCGGCAACAGCGGCGCCTTCCGCGCAGCCGCGTGAGGCGTCCAGCGCGCGCGCTGGCGGACAAAGGCCGACAGCACCTCCATGGCAGCGGCATAGTCCGGACGGCTTTGGCGGGAGATGCGTTCCAGAGTGTAGATTCCGCCCAGCCGGATATCGAGCCGGTCGCTGGCGAGTTGTTCGACGGCCCTGCCGAAGATCTCGGCGGCTCGCTCCGCCGGGTCGGCGTCCGGGCGCGCCCGGAACCTGCGCCGCTCCTCCACCGGGTTCCGGCGGGCCGTCCACATCAGAACCCCGCCCGCAACCAGCGCGTCGATGGTCGTCACCGCTTCCCGATGCTGCACCAGCCAGTCCCACGCCATCCCAAGCAAGGTCATCAGGCTGCTCTTGTGCTGGGCATTGCCGGAAAATCGCTTCAGCGCGAGGGCATCCGGGGTGGGTGCGATCGTCATTACGTCTGTAGCATAACGTCCGGGCCGGTTGCACCAAATTGGTGAACCATCCAGTTTCCTAGAGCATTTTCAGGCTGACCGGAATCGTGGCGATGAGCTTGTTCGTCATGGCCCGGCTTGTCCGGGCCACCTATCGCGGCAGTGTGCTGGCATAGGTGGCCCGGACAAGCCGGGCCGCGACGGTGTGGCAGCGTCCGCCGCCTTTCCAGCCTGAACACGCTCTAACGGCGCCTGTGCAAGCCCCGGTATCAGACCGGCAGGCGGATGCGGGCGCGCAGCCCGCCGAGCGGACTGTCCTCCAGGACGATCTCTCCGCCATGCGCACGGACGATGTCACGGGCGATCGTCAGTCCCAGCCCGGTGCCCCCTGCCGCACCGCTCTCGAACGGCCGGAACACACTCTCCCGCCGATCGGCCGGGATCCCCGGACCATCGTCATCGACGGTAACCAACACCGAGCGTCCCTGCGCCGATGCCGACAGCGCGACGCGGTGGGCATGGCGGCGGGCATTGTCCACCAGGTTGGTCACCGCGCGCCGGACCGCATCGGCACGCAGCTTCAGCGTCAGGTCCGGCGGCACGTCGAGGTCCAGCTCCGCCCCCGCCCGCCGGGCGCCGGCCGCGACTTCCTCAAGGATGCAGCACAGGTTGACCGGCATCGCCTGCTCGGTCTTCTCGCCCCGGGCGAACGCCAGATAGCCGCCGATCATGCGCTCCATTTCGTCCACGTCGGCGGCCATCTCGGCGATGTCCTGGCGCAGATCTTCCGTTGGAGGCAGCATCGCCAACGCCAGCCGCAGCCGGGTCAAGGGCGTGCGCAGGTCATGCGACACGCCCGCCAGCATTTCGGTCCGCTGCGCCAGGAAGCGCCGGATGCGCTCCTGCATCTTGTTGAACGCCGCGGCAGCCTGCCGCACCTCGGCGGCGCCCTCAGGCCGGATCGGCGGCACCTCCCGCCCCATGCCGAACGCCTCGGCCGAGCGGGCCAGCCGGCGGATGGCGCGCACCTGGTTGCGCATGAACAGCGCGGCGATGACGAACAGCAGCAGCGCCGAACCCACCAGCCAGCCGACGAACAGGAACAGCGTTCCGATGGCCAGCCGCTTGCGCGGCGCCGAGACATCCAGCACCCCCTCCGGCAATTGCAGCCGGATCAGCACCGATTGCGGGTCGGAGGTCCAGTCCATGGTGAACGGCGCATTGAATTTCTCGGTCAGCGCCGCCGCCAGGTCGTCATCCATCGGCCCCAGTACGTTCTTCCATTTCCGCCCTTCGAGGACGGCGCCAGGCTCCATTTTGATATCGAGCGTGAACTGGCGCCGGGCCATGTCCAGCACCCAGTCGCGGCCCTGGGCGGTGGGCGCCTGCTGCATCAGCTCGACGGTGTAGGCGATCTCCCCGGCGATGGCGCTGGACAGGCGCCGCGACACGATCCCCAGATGACTGCCGTAGAACATTTGCAGCGCGATCGCCTGCACCAGTACCAGCGGCACCAGCATGATCAGCAGCGTGCGCCCGAGCAGCGATGTCGGCAGGAACTGTTTGATCCGGGCCTCGAATGGCAGACCGATGTGCATCCGCATGCGTCAGACGCCCGGCTTCAGGATATAGCCCCGCCCGCGCACCGTATGCAGGAACCGGGGCTCGCGCGGATCGGCCTCGATCTTGCGCCGCAGGCGGACCACCTGCACGTCGATCGCGCGTTCCCCGGCATCGTCCATGCCCAGCGCCTCGGCGATCTCCTCGCGCGACAGCACTTCATTCGGCTTGCGCGCGAGCGCCGTCAGCAGCGCCGCTTCGCCGCCGGTCAGCCGGATTGGACCTTCGGCATCGCGCAGCTCGCCGCGTTCGACATCGAACTCCGCCCCGCCGATGCGCACGGCAGCGAGCGGGGCGTCCGGCGGCGGCGGAGGTGGCGCGCGGCGCAGCAACGCGCGGATGCGCAGCACCAGTTCCCGCGGCTCGAACGGCTTGCCGAGGTAGTCGTCGGCTCCGGCCTCGAAGCCGGCGATCCTGTCTTCGGGCGCGCCCCGCGCGGTAAGCATCAGGATTGGCAGGTCCTGGGTCTCCCGGCGCAGCGATTCGGTGAGTTCCAATCCGTTTTCCCCCGGCATCATCACGTCCAGCACCAACAGGTCGGGATTGATCGAGCGCAGCTTGGAGCGGGCCTCGGCGGCGTCGGCCGCCGCGGTGACGCGGAAGCCCTCTCCCGCCAGATAGCGTGCCAGACGTTCCCGCAGCCGCGGATCGTCTTCGACGACAAGAATATGGCATTCGTCGGCCATGACGTATGGGTATCCTTTTAGGCGTCCTCGGGCGACCCGGTCCCGTCGATGTAGTCCCGTGCGCCCTTGTCCATCATAGCACGCATGAGCGTGCGAAATCCCTGCACCCCCAGCGGACCTGCTGCACGGTAGGCTTGCACCAATTTCTCCCGCTGGCTGTCGAACAGCCGGCGCTCAAGCGCCTGGCCCGCTTCCGTGAGGGTCAGCAGGCGCAGACGGCGATCCTCGAAGCCCGGAGCCTGGGCGACGTAACCCTGATCGACCAGGGCATTCAGCACGCGGGCGAGGGATTGCTTGGTGATGCGGAGGATGGCCAGCAGCCCTGACACGGTGATGCCGGGGTTGCGGCCGATAAAGTGCAGGGCGCGATGGTGCGCGCGGCCAAGCTCGAGTTCCTCCAGTACCTTGTCGGCGACAGTGGTGAAATCGCGGTAGGCGAAGAACAGCAGATCCTGCGCCAGCCGCATCTCGGGATCGCCGACATCGACAACCGGGGACGGCGGCGGCAGTTTTGGCGGCGGCACGAAGCGGTCGGCTTTGGGTTCCCGGGGCGTGGATTTCAGCATGCCTGATATTCGATCCCAAATAGGTCAGCAGTATTGACTGAATTGCCGCGATGTTTTAGGTCTGGGGCACGGTACGCAAGAAAATTACGGAGTAGACGGCCATGGCGCTTCTTCCTTTCGACGACCGAGACGGATCGATCTGGTTGGACGGTTCCCTGGTGCCCTGGCGCGACGCCAGGCTGCATGTCCTGTCACACGGCCTTCACTATGCCAGCGCCGTGTTCGAAGGGGAACGTGCATACGCAAGTAATATTTTCCGGCTGCGGGATCATACCAGGCGTCTGATCGGCTCCGGCCGCCTGCTGAGCTTCAACATCCCCTTCACGGAAGACCAGATCGATGCCGCATGCGCGGCGGTGCTGCGGGCGAACGGCCTGACTGACGGTTATGTGCGGCCGATTGCCTGGCGCGGGTCGGAGCAATTGGCGGTGTCCGCGACGGGTACCTCGATCCATCTGGCGATCGCCGCCTGGCCATGGCCGAGCTATTTCGGGACGGAACGGATGCAGGGCATCCGTGTCGGTCAGGCGGAGTGGCGGCGGCCGCCGCCGGAGACTGCTCCGGTCAGGGCGAAAGCGTCCGGACTCTATGTCATTGCCTCGCTGGCCAAGGTGAAGGCGGAGCAGGAGGGATATTCCGACGCGCTGATGCTGGATTGGCGCGGGCTGGTGGCGGAGACGACCGGGGCGAACATCTTCTTTGTGATGAACGGCGAACTGCATACGCCGGTGCCGGACTGCTTCCTGGACGGAATCACGCGCCGCACGGTGATCAGCCTGGCGAAGCGGAACCAAATGAAGGTGATTGAACGCCACATCGATCCGTCCGAACTCGCCAACGCCACGGAGGTGTTCCTGGCCGGCACCGCGGCCGAGGTGACGGCGGTGCGGGAGATCGGGCCGCATCGGTTCACCCCGGGGGCGATCACCGAGACGCTGATGAAGGATTACGACCGGCTGGTGCAGCAGTCGCCCGAGGAGGTCGCGCGCGTCGTGGCCTGATCGCGTCATTATCCGGCGCGGCGGGGCCTCGCATTTATCATTTATTAACGAATTGCCGGTAGTCCTGGGGGCACCCCGCTTCCAGCCGCCAGGATATGAGCCGATGAATGGTCCGCCGATCGAAGATCCCTCCGACATCCGCAAGTGGGCGGCCCGCGCGTGGCTGGAGATGGAGAGCGCGGGGGTGCTGCCGACACCGCGCAATTTCGATCTCTGGTTCAGCCATGTCAGCGGCGCCAATCCCGAGCTCAGCCGCCAGATCGGGGAGATCCTGGCGAGGCAGCCGGTGATCTCTGCTGCAAGCCTGGAGGATCTGCATGCCATCTCCGGCAGTCCCGACGATGCCATGGATCAGGTGGCAGATCGGGCGGAGGCCATTCAGCAGGCGGCTCAGCTTTTCGTAACTCAACTGGCCGGCAACGGCGAACAGTTGCGGCAGTATGGCAACACCCTGTCGCTCTGGTCCGATCGCCTGAGCCAGGACCGGACGCTGGAGACGCTGTTGCAGGCTGTTTCCAGTGTCCTGACCGAGACGGCGCGGGCGAGCGAGCGAAACCGGGCTTTGGAACAGCAGCTTTCCGCTTCGACCGCGCGGATCACGCGGCTCAAGGACAGCATCGCGGAACTGAAGCGGGAGGCGACGGTCGACGTCCTGACCGGTCTGTGCAACCGCAAGGCTTTCACCGCCAGGCTGCGGAAAGCCCTGGCCGAGGCGAAGGCGGACGGCAGTCCGGTTTCATTGCTGATGATCGACGTGGACCATTTCAAGCGCGTGAACGATACCTACGGGCACCCGACCGGGGACCTGTTTCTGCGCCTGATCGGCCGGGTGTTGGCCGAGAGCATCAAGGGCCGCGATATCTCCGCGCGGTACGGCGGCGAGGAATTCGCCGTGCTGCTGGTCAAGGCGAATCTGAAGGCCGGAACGACCGTCGCGAACGAAATCCGCCTTCTGCTCGAGAAGAAGCAGATCATCCGGAGCAAGGCAGATGACCAGCCGATCGGCGTGACCGTGTCGATCGGGGTCGCGCAGTTCCGAACCACCGAGACGGCCGCATCCTTGATCGACCGGGCGGACGTCGCGCTGTACCAGGCCAAGGCGCTTGGCCGCAACCGGGTCTGCGCCGCGCAATAGACCGGACTGCGGCGCGGGCTTGCGGGGGCGCGCGCGGGTGTCGCGTGCGGGGTTGCCTCTCCGCGCCGGCGATGACAGCTTGCCGCCCGCACCAGACGGGAGAAAGCCGCGTGACCGATACCGACGTTCTGATTATCGGCGCCGGATTGGCAGGACTCGGCGCGGCGGCGGCGTTGCGCGACCGCGGTCGGCCGGCGGTCGTGCTGGAAGCGTCCGGCCGTGTCGGCGGCCGGGCCTGGACGGCGTATCCTGAAGCCTTCGGCGGCGTCTGGTTCGACATGGGCGCGGTCTGGTTCCACGACGCCGAACGCAATCCCCTGGTCGCAATTGCCCGGGCCGCGGGCGATGGGCTGATACGGTCGGACGAACTGCGCCAGACCCGGATGTTTGTCGGCAACCGCCTCGCGACCGAGGCTGAGTTGGCGGACTACGACGCGGCGTCGCCGCGCTACGAGGCGATGGCGGAGCGGGTTCTCGCCGCCGAGGGCGATGTGCCGCTGGCCGAGATCGCGCGCCGGCTTCCGGACGACCCGTGGGCGCAGACGGTCGGGGCCTGGGAGGGTCCGGTGATCTGCGCCGCCGATGCGGAGCGGTTCAGCGCAAGAGACTGGCACCGCAACGCTTTGAACGGCAGCAACCTCGTGCCGGACGGCGGCGTCGGCGCCTTCGTGGTGCGCCGCCTGGCCGAGGGGCTGGATATCCGCCTGAACACGCCGGTGATCCGGGTGCGCTGGGGCGGCCCGGGCGGACGCGTCAGTGTGGAAACCGCGCGTGGCGCTTTGTCCGCCGGGGCCTGCATCGTCACGGTTTCGACCGGCGTGCTGGCCTCCGGCACGATTGTGTTCGACCCGCCGCTGCCGCCGCGGGTCACCGAGGCGGTGCATAACCTGCCCATGGGCCTCGCGATGAAGGTCGCCCTTCGCGCCACCACAGCCGATCGGCTGGACCTGCCGATGCATTGCTCGGTGTACCGGGCTGTTACGGAGGACGGTGATGCGCTGACTCCCTTCCAGTGCTGGCCGCTCGGGCGGGATTACGTGCAGGGCTGGTTCGGCGGGCCTTTGGGCCGCGACCTGGCCCGCGCGGGTGACGCGGCGGCGGTGGACTACGCCCTTGGATGTCTGCGCTCAATGTTCGGTAGCCGGGCCGATCGGCTGTTCGCCGGCGGTGCGGCGCTGGTGACGCATTGGGAAGACGATCCGTATGTGCGCGGGGCATACTGCTATGCCGTTCCGGGCGCGTCGGGTGCGCGCGATGCGCTGGCCGAACCGCTGTCCGACGGGCGGCTGATGTTCGCCGGGGAAGCATGTGCGGTGCCATATGCCGGGACGTTGGCGGGCGCCTGGCTGAGCGGGCAGGCGGCGGCCACGGTGGCGGGGGAGGCGGTTCGGCGGACGTGGTCCGGCACATCCACCCCACCTTGAGGATTTTGCCGGGCCCAGGGTCCAGGGTCATGGGTGTGATAGGTTTCGTCATTCAGGAGGGCGTGGATGGCCGATCCGGCGGCAAAACCCTGGACTGTTGAGCAGTTCTTCGAGTGGCAGAGCGCGCAGACCGAGCGGTACGAACTGGTGGACGGCTTCCCGGTGCGCATGATGACCGGAGCGCGAAATGTTCACGACGACATCGTGGTGAACCTTTTGGCCGAATTGCGCGGTCAGTTGCGCGGGAGCGGCTGCCGTCCGTTCACGGGTGACAGCAGTGTCGAGACTTTGCCGGGGCAAATCCGGCGGCCGGATGTTGGGGTCGATCGCGGACGGCGCGATCCCGATGCTTTCAAGGCCGCGTTGCCGCGGTTGGTGATCATGGGTTCGGCGGGTTGTCGAAGGGCTTGACCGGACGGTGGCTTTGCCTGCGATCGGGGTGACCCTGCCGCTGACGGAGATTTACGACGGCGTTGTGTTTCCGGCGCGGTCCCGGTTGGTCAGGCGGGATGACGCACCCGGCTTGCAACCCGATGACGAGGGGCCGGCGAAATAGCGGCGGGAGGGTCTCGGGCGGGTTGATCCTACCTCGTCACATACGTGAAGATCCGGATCGACCCGTCCGCCTGTTTCTCCCGGTACAGCCCCTGAATCTCCGTCTCGAACCCGGGAAACAGGTTCGACCCCTGCTCGAACACCTTCAGATACTCGATCATCGGCTGCGCCCGCTCGTCCAGCCGCTCGCCCGGCACGATTGTTGCGATCCCCGGAGGGTAAACCACCCACAGCGTGGTCGCGATGCGGCCGGACAGTTCCTCCAGCGGCAGGTAGTCCACGTCGTTCTTCACCAACCGCCGCACAGCCTCCTGCGGGCGCATCGCCAGGGTCGGGAAATGCTGCGGCCGGAACTGCTTGCGCTGCAGTCCGCTGGTGTCCTTGTCGCGGTAGAACGCATGCATCTGCCGGCACAGGTCGCGCAGCCGCATCCCGGCATACCGGTGCGGCCGGGCGCGGACGAATTCCGGGATCACCTCCTCCAGCGGCGCGTTGTCGTCGTGCAGCCGCTTGAAGAACACGAGCGCACTGAGCAGCGTCCCCGCCTTGCTGGACTCCACGCCCGGCGTCAGCAGGAACAGGATGCTGTTGAGGTCGTTCTTCTCCGCCACGATGCGGTTTTCGCGCAGATACTGCGCCAGCACCGGGGCAGGGATGCCGTGCTCGCTATAGGCTCCGGTCAGGCGATCGAAGCCCGGCGTCAGCAAGGTCAGCTTGTTCGGATCGGTCATCGCATAGCCGGGCGTCACATGCCGGTAGCCATGCCAGGCCGCACCCGGGGTCAACTGCCAGTAGCGCGGATCGGACGCGAGTTCATCCGTCGGCACATCCTCCCACTTCGTAAGGCCGCCGTTATAATCGACCGCATCAGGCACAAACGGATCGAAGAACCAGCGCCGCTCCGGGTCGCTTTCCTTCTGCTCGAACTCGTGCGTGATCGCGCGCAGTTTCTTGCGCAGTTCGATCCCGAGATGGATCGTGTCGTCCCACAGCACCTCGCCCTGCCGCCCCTTCATCATCTGCGCGCCGACGTCGAGCGAGGCAAACAGCGGATAGAATGGCGATGTCGAAGCGTGCATCATGAACATCTCGTTGAACCGGCGATGCTCGACCCGGCGGCGCTGGCCGGTGATGTGGGTGTCCTTGATATGGATCTGGCTGGCCTGGCTGAAGCTGGCGAGCTGTTTGTGCGTCGATTGCGTCGCGATGATGCCGGGATGCTCCGGCCCCAGTCCCTCCAGTCCCATGGCGAAACGGCCGCGGTAGATCGGATGGAATTTCATGAAGCCGGCCCAGGCTTCGTCGAACAGGATATAGTCGCACAGCTTCCCGAGCTTCTCGATGATCGTCTGGGCACTGTAGATCGTGCCGTCATAGCTGCACTGCTCGATAACCGCCGCGCGGAACGGCCGCGGCCGCCGCCAGGCTTCGGGATCGTCTATCAGCGGATGCACGCGGATCTTTTCCCGGATCAGTTCTTCATCCAAAGCCTCGTAATCGATGGGGCCGATCAGTCCGTGAGCATTACGGTCGGTTTCGAGAAAGACGGGGATGCCGCCGCCGAGATACAGAGCGCCGTGGTGCGCGGCCTTGTGGTTGTTGCGATCGAACAGGACCAGGTCGTCCTCGGCCACCAGCGACTGCAAGACGATCTTGTTCGACGAGGATGTTCCGTTCAGCACGAAATAGGTCCGCTCCGCGCCGAAGATTTTCGCCGCCTCCTGCTGCGCGGCCAAAGCCGGGCCTTCGTGCGTCAGCAGATCGCCAAGATCCAGAACGGAATTATCGAGATCGTCGCGGAACACCGCCTCGCCCAGGTGCTGGAAGAAAATGCGGCCGATGGGGCTGCGCGCATAGAAAACGCCGCCGTTATGGCCGGGGCAGGTCCAAAGCTGGTTGCCTTCCTCGGCGTAGTCCACCAGCGCGCCGAAGAACGGCGTTTTCAGTGTTTCAGCGTATTGGCGCAGCCGGCTGATCAGGTTCTTGGCGATGAAGTCGGGGGTTTCCTCCGCCAGGAAGACGTAGCCGTCGGCCTCCCGCAGCACGTCCACCGGAATGTCTTCCAGCCGGTGCCGGCGCACCAGGATGATGATCGGCATGTCCAGGCCGCGTTTGCGGATCAGCGTGACCAGACCGCCCATCTTGCCCTGCGGCCCGCGCTTGCCCCAGTCCAGCAGCACGCATCCGACGGCGGCATCCGTCTGGATCACCAGCTCCGCATCATCGACTTTGCGCGCCTTCATGACGCCATAGCCGTCGCGTTCGATCTCGTCGGCGATTTCCTGCAGCCTCTGGCCTTCCAGATCGGCCGGGTCGAAGGCCGGAGCGCAGATCAGAAACTTGAAATGGCGGGAGTATTCCATGAGCAGCGCGTCTCCGGCGTGGGCGGTCGCCGCCCTATAGCACCGAAGCGGTTGCGGACGGCAATCCGTTCTCCCGACATCGAAGCTTCATCGGCGGCGGGTTCGCTCATGGCGGCACGGCGCAAGTCTCGTCAGTGGGGAGTGCCCGCACAGCGTCGGCAGGTCACGCCCTGCCCGCGGCCAGATCCCGATAGAGGTCGCTGTAGCGGCGGGCGATCTTGCTGAGATCGAACCGCTCTCGCGCCGCCTCGGCCGCGGCCCGCCCCATGGCAAGCCTCCGTTCCGGATCGGCGATCAGAGTGCGAACCGCGTTCTGATAGCCGGTAGCGGTTTCAAACAGCAGGCCGGTGTCACCGTCGTCGATGATCAGGTCGGTTACGCCGGGCAGACGCCGGCTGACAATGGGCAGCGTCAGGGCCATGGCCTCGATCAGAACATTGCCAAAACCTTCCTTCCCCGAGGCGAAAACGAACATGTCCGCGGCAGCGTATGCCGGCGAAGGGTCGTCCATATAGTCTTGCATGACGATGTCGGCTGCGCACGGAGACCCGGCAATCGCGAGCCGCAGGCTTTCGACATAGTCGTGCTCCAGATGCGGACCGACCAGCAGCAGCTTCACCGGTAGATTGCCCGCGCGGATGGCGGCATGGTTCTCGATCAGGAACATCACGTCCTTGCGGGCGCACATGCCGCCGACGAACAGCAAAACGATGTCATCGCGCCGGAATCCCCAGCGGCCGCGGTCCCGCTCCCCTTTTACAGGCGACAAATCGACACCCTGCGGGATCAGCCAGCTTCGTGCGGCGGGCAGCACCTCAAGATTCTCGGCATGCAACTTGGGGTTGATCGCAACCACGGCATCGATCAATTTGCACATGCGTCGCAGAAATGGACGGTAGAGCGGCCGGTAGCCAAGCACAACCGAGGCCAGCCCGTCATCGAGCGTGCAAGAATGTACGGTACGACAACCGGATAAACGAGCGATCAGGTGAAGCAGCAGAAGGCGGTCGACGAAGGCATGGAAATGCACCACGTCATAGCTTCGCGCGTTGATCGCGAACCAAAGCATCATCCGGAGCTGAATGCGCAGCGGCCGGTAAACTCCCTGGCCGAAAAATCGGACGCGGCGCACTCCATCCGTGGTGTGGACGACTTGCGGCGCCCGGGTGCATCCAACCACCACATCCGAGCGGACCGCGAAAGCGGCGAGATGGCGCGCCAACTTCTCGAGGTACAGGCCCTCGCCCGTGAAATCCGGTCGGAAATAACGGAAGACGTGGAGCACGTTCAAGGGCGTGACGGGCGCATCGAACACGGGCGGCGCAATTTTCTTGATCGACGACATAGCCTCCGCTTTGCCAACCAACGGCGGATGGCGTTTCCGTCGGCCGTAGCGGCACCTCGCCGGTCTCGCCAATCAAACGATACCGATAAGGTTGCGGATTTTCAATGCAAATGCCGGGGCGCCGATACATAAAGTTTCGTTGTGAGCGGTTTTGTCATATTCCGGACCCGCATAAGCAGGCGGCGACTGTTGCCAGCGCGAACCAGGTCCTACCCGCCGCAGGCGGCGCATCGCTGCGCCGCCTTTATCATCAGGACTTGCCCGGCTCGACCGCCTTCGCGGGGGCCGGATGTGCCGGTGCGATCAGCCTGGCATGCTCCGGCTTCGAAACGGGAACTGTCTTGCCGGCGACCGGTGTCGTAGCGCCGGCGCCGCCGGATCGGACCTGCGCGGCGCTGTGCGGTGTCACCGCCGCCGGGGTCTTGGTCGCCTCGGTCCCCGGGGCTGGCGTCTGCGCCGGGGTCGCCGCTTGTTGTGCGAAAGCAGCGATCGGCACAACCGCAAGGCTGGCCGCGAGAACGCTGCACATAAGGCTCGGAATGGGTGTCATTGTCGTGATCCTTTTTCGCCGGGCGGGATTTGAGTTGCTCCCGGCTTGACGGCGATAAGGCCAGGACATTGTGACGTCCCCGGGATCGCGATGCGGCGAAACCACGGCGAACGATGCGAAATCGGATTAAATATCGGTCATGCTGGCAACCTCTTCGGCCGGGTGGGATAATCAGCCCCGTCAAAGATGGGAATCGCTCAATGCCGCTGTCCGGGGTGAAAGTTGTCGACCTTACCCGAGTGCTTTCCGGCCCCTTCTGCACCGCCCTGCTCGGCGACCTCGGAGCGGACGTCATCAAGATAGAGGCGCCGGAGGGCGACCCGGTGCGGCGATCGGGAACCATCCAGGACGGGCTGTCATGGTATTTCGCCCAGTTCAATCGCAACAAGCGGTCGGTGCGGCTGGATCTGCGCCGATCGGCGGGCAAGGCGATCCTGGCGCGGCTTATCGAGCAGTCTGATGTGCTGGTGGAAAATTTCCGCCCCGGTGTGCTGGCGCGGATGGGGTTCCACGATGAGCGGCTGCACGTGTTGCGGCCGAGCCTCGTCATCTGCTCGATCAACGGCTTTGGCAGCACCGGCCCGTACCGCGACCGCCCGGCGTTCGATTTCATCGCCCAGGCGATGAGCGGTTTCATGAGCGTCAACGGCGGCGCGGACGACCCGCCAATGCGCTCCGGTTTGCCGATAAGCGACCTGGTGGCGGGGCTGTATGCGGCGTTGAGCATCGCCGCGTGCGTGCCGCGCGCCCGCGCGACGGGCCAGGGTCAGCGGGCGGAGGTTAGCCTGACCAACAGCCTGGTCAGCCTGCTGTCCTATATCGCGTCCGCCACCTTCGCCACCGGCGCCCCTCCGCCGCGCAGCGGCAACGACCATCCGATCACCGCGCCGTACGGGTTGTTCCCGACGCGGGACGGCGAGATCGCTCTGGCCCCGCCGGATGATGCGTTTTTCGCGCGGCTGGCGGATGCGCTCGAAGAGCCGGAGCTGAAGGACGATCCGCTGTACGCGACGCAGGCGGCGCGGGTGGCGAACCGCGGACGGATCAATGCCATCGTTGGCGGAAAGCTGGCGGCGAACACCTCCGCGTATTGGATCGAGACCCTGAACAAGGCCGGTGTTCCATGCGGGCCGGTGAACAGCGTGACGGAAGTGTTCCAGGACCCTCAGATCCTGGACCAGGAGATGGCGATCGACGTCGGCCATCCGGGCCACGGGACCGTCAGGATGCTGGGCTTTCCCATCAAGCTGTCGGATACCCCCTGCCGGGTGCGGCGTGCCGCCCCGGATCTGGGGCAGCACTCAGACGAGGTACTGGCTGAGCTGGGTTATACCGAAGAAGAACGGGCGGCGTTGCTGCGGGATGGGGTGATCTGAGTTCGTACCTGGGCCGTTAACCATTTGTTAACCGCGCCGGTTTACGACTGCGGCATGCAACAAGCCGCACCCGGGGTGTTTCAGGCACCCCAATCGCCGCCTCATGCCCCGGCCATCCCCTGGTCGGCTGCCTACTGGGATATGCGCTATCGCCGCGGCGGACACTCCGGGGCGGGGTCTTCCGGACATCTCGCCCAGTTCAAGGCCGATATCGTCAACCGGATCGTCCGCCGGCACGGCATCGCCAGCGTGATCGAGTATGGCTGCGGTGACGGACGGCAGCTTCAATTGGCGCGTTATCCGGGCAGCTATGTTGGCCTGGATGTTTCGCCGGAAGCCGTCCGGCTGTGTTCAGAGCGGTTTTCCGGCGATCCCGGCAAGCGTTTTCTGGCGGCCAGCGAAGATCCGGGGACAGCCGATTTGGTGCTGTCGTTGGATGTTATCTTTCACCTGGTGGAAGACGAGACGTTCCATCGATATATGCGCCAGTTGTTCGACCATGCGCTTCGTTTCGTCGTCATCTACTCGAGCGACTATGATGCGGTGACGCCGGACGCCCATGTCCGCCACCGCCGGTTCTCCGGTTGGATCCGGGAGCATGCGCCGGACTGGCAGCGTGTCCTGCATATCCCCAATCCCTATCCGTTCGACCCGCGCGCCCCGGACGATACGTCGTTCGCGGACTTCCACGTTTACGCGCATGGATGAGTTTTCAACCCGCCGCCCGCGGCTGGCTTTCCTGCTGCTCCGCGGCCTGGATCATTTTGCACAGGACCTGATCGCGCTGCTCCCGCATCATTCCGGCTGGGACGTGCGGCCGTTCCATGTCTCCGGTCCCGCTGACCTTGAGGCGGCGCTTGCCTGGACGGATCGCCCCGATCGCGACGCGGTCTGGTTCGAGTTCTGTTGGCCGCCTTTCCCCGCCCTGATCGCGCAGACCGAGTTCGCCGGCCGCCGCGTCATCGTGCGCGTGCACCGGATCGAGGCGATGGAGACGGCGCATGTCGCGCAGACGCCCTGGGGCAAAGTGCATGACCTGATCGTGGTCAGCAGCGATATGGCGCGGCGGGTCCGCCACATGGCGCCCGCGGCGGATCGGTCGACGCGGCTGCATTGCATATACAATGGTCTTGATGCCGATCGGTTCGCGCCTCTGGCGGATTGGAATCCGTTCCGCGTCGGCTGGTGCGGATTGATGACCCTGCGTAAGAATCCGGTGCTTGCATTGCAGGTGCTGTTTGCCTTGCGCGTCCAGGACGAGCGTTACCACCTGCATGTCTGCGGCAACGGCGGCGACGTGCTGGCGGCCGAAACGTTCTTCCACCTCGCGCGGCATCTCGATCTGATGGATGCCGTGCACATGGATGGCACGTTGCCGCAGCGAGCGATGCCGGACTGGCATGCGCGCAACGGCGTGCTGCTGCACACCAGCCTGCATGAAAGCTTCGGCTACGCCATCGCCGAAGCCGCCGCCGCCGGATGCGACATCGCCGTGCTTGAGCACCCGGGTGCCGCGGAATTCTGGCCGGCGGCGAGACGCTTCGGCACGGTCGATGAGGCTGTGTGGCTTATCCGGGACGCCCGGCCGCATCGCTGGCGCGATCATGTCGTGCAAAATTTTTCGCTGGCGCGCCAGATCGCCGCGACCGCCGCCTTGCTGCAAGCCCCATCGTTCGCGAGCGCGTCATGATCGGGACGGCCGTTTGCCAGCCCGCGGATCCCGCGGATTGCGTGACGTGGCGCAACCGGAATTTCCGCGTGGTCCGGCACCCCGCCGTCGCGGCAGCCCTGACCGAATTCCGCTCGCCGTTCGAGGCGGGGACGCTGGAGTTCTTTGATGCCGCGCTGCCGGCGTGCGACAAGATGATCGACATCGGCGCCTATGTCGGCCTGATGAGCCTGTACGCAGCCGATCGGCTTGAGGAAGTTTGTGCTTTTGAGGCCAGTCCGGGGAACTTCGATCTGCTTCGGCAAAACGTTGCGGTCAACGGGCGGCTGCGCCGCCGCATCAGGTTGTTCGGATTCGGGCTTGGCGACCGCGACGACCATGTTCCGCTTTACCGGAAAGCCGTTGCGGATTCCGGCTCGACCATCTTCCGCACGGTGGAGCGTGGCGGCCTTGTCGATGGCGCACCGGAGGCGATGGTTGAGTTGCGAGATGCGGATACAGTCCTGTGCGGCATCGGCGTCACCGGACGGACGTTGTTAAAGATCGACATCGAAGGCGCCGAATACTCGGTTGTGCCGACCATCGCCGCGCTGCTGGCGGAGGCGAAGCCGTTCCTGCATTTGTCGTTCCATCCGTTCAACATCGTCGCCGATGGCGATGACTATTTGACCGCGGTGACCCGGTTGCGGCGGGCGCTGCAGGTCGCGGAAGCGCTGGCGGTCTATCGATACATGTATTTCTACGAGGATGGCCAGTGGCGCTGCGTCGGCGGCTCGGATCGGATGATGTTTTTCCGCCAGTACCTGCTGCGGCCCAAGCCGCTCCCGCGGATCGCAAGCCAGCAATACGGCTTTATCGATGCGATCGGCTTTGCCGACGCCGCTCTTCCAGCGCTGGGTTCCACTTCTGGCGACTGAGGCCATGCCGCGCTGTCAGATCCACTTCTTCACGCGCAGAACCACCAACGGAATCACTGTGGTCACGGCGATCAACCCCAATCCCCAGACATAGCCGTAGGTCCATTCCAGTTCAGGCATGAATTTGAAATTCATCCCGTAGATCCCCGCGATCGCGACCGGCGGGATGCCGATGACAGACGCCACCGCCAGCACCTTCATCACGTTGTTCTGCGCGATGTTGATGAATCCCAGCGTCGCGTCCAGCAGGAACTGCAGCTTATCGGTGAGGTGCGTCTCGAAGTCGCGGATCGAGGCGATATCCTGCCGCAGGGTCTTCAGCCGCGGCGTGAGATCCTTCGGCAGCCACCCCGAGGTCATCGCCAGCACGAACGGAACGATGCGGGCCGCGCCCGTTTGGGTGTCCCGGACATGGGAGATCAGGTCGCTGATGCGTCCGAGTTCGCCCAGCGTCTGCCGCAACGTGAGGTCTTCCTGCTTACGGCCGCCGGACTGCTTCACGCCCATCGCGAAAATCCGGTGCGACAGCGCCTCCAGATCGTTGCGGACAATTTCCAGCGCATCGGCCTGACGGTCGACGACCGCCTCCAACAGGCCGACAAAGATATGCGCGGCGCTGTCGTGCCCGGACTCACCGGCGGCCGCTTCAGCGCAGAAATGATCGAAGATCGAGCTGGGGGCGAAGCGGACGGTGATCAGCCGCTCCGGCGTCAGCACAAAGCCGGCCGACACGCCGCGCGCGCCGCCGTTCCGCATGCTGATCAACTGGAGGCTGAGATAGAGGACGCCGTCGTGGATCGCGAGCCGGCTGGAGTTTTCGATCTCGCTGACGTCGGCTTCGGTGGGGATTCGCAGACCGGTTGCCTCCCGGGTGCGCTCGACCTCGGCCGGTCCCGAACTGATCAGATCGATCCACACCGCCCGGCGCAGGGCGTCGGCCGAGCCGGTTTCGGGCAGCCGCGCCAGATGGCCGCCGGTGCATACAAAGGCGTTAATCATTGTCAACCATCCCGGGTGAGGCGCGATTCGAGTTGGCGAACATTACCGCAGCCCACCCGGCGGGCGAAGCCCGGCCTCGGTCGAGGCCGGGGGCGTCTCCGCGGATCAGTTCTTCGTCTTATCGACCAGCGCGTTCTTGCTGATCCACGGCATCATCGCGCGCAGCTTTTCGCCGACGTGCTCGATCGGGTGCTCGGACAGCCGGCGGCGGGTGGCCTTGAAGCTGGTCTGGTTGACCTTGTTTTCCAGCATCCAGTCGCGCGCGAAGCGGCCGGACTGGATGTCGGCCAGCACCCGCCGCATCTCGGCCTTGACCTCGGGCGTGATTATGCGCGGGCCGGAGACATACTCGCCGTACTCGGCCGTGTTGCTGATCGAGTAGTTCATGTTGGCGATGCCGCCTTCATAGATCAGATCGACGATCAGCTTCACCTCGTGCAGGCACTCGAAATAGGCCATTTCGGGGGCGTAGCCGGCTTCGACCAGGGTCTCGTAGCCGCCCTTGATCAGCTCGACCAGGCCGCCGCAGAGCACGACCTGCTCGCCGAACAGGTCGGTTTCGCATTCTTCCTTGAAGGTCGTCTCGATCACCCCGGCGCGGCCGCCGCCGATGGCGGAGGCGTAGGACAGCGCCACTTCCAGCGCATTGCCGGAGGGGTTCTGCGCGACCGCGACCAGGCAGGGGACGCCGCCGCCGCGCTGGTATTCGCTGCGCACGGTGTGGCCGGGGCCCTTCGGTGCGATCATGAACACGTCGATGTCGGGGCGGGGGTCGAGCAGGTTGAAGTGCACGTTCAGGCCGTGCGCGAAGGCCAGCGCCGCGCCGGACTTCAGGTTGGGGCCGATCTTCTCGCGGTAGAGGTCGCCCTGGCCCTCGTCGGGGGTGAGGATCATGACGACGTCGGCCCATTTGGCGGCGTCAGCCGGGTCGAGGACCTTCAGTCCGGAGCCTTCCGCCTTGGCGACACCGGCCGAACCGGGGCGCAACCCGATGGCGAGCTGCTTGACGCCGCTGTCTTTCAGGTTGAGCGCATGGGCGTGGCCCTGGCTGCCGTATCCGATGATGGCGACGTTCTTCCCCTTGATCAGGTTCACGTCGGCATCGCGATCGTAGTATACGCGCATTCTATTGACCTTTCACGATGTGACAAAAAAGTGTCGCGGCTTATGACCGAAGCCGCGTGGTTTATCCAGACGGGGTTTGTCCGGGCTGTATTGCGGGTGCGGCGACCAGGCGGCGGAGACCGTCGCGCAGCTTGATGAAGCTGGGGGAGCGGTTGGCGTCCGGGTTCATCAGCGGGCCGATGCGGTTGGCCCATTCGTGTTTCAGGTCGCCGGGCAGGGGGCCTCCGGGTTTGCCCGGGTGGAGCGCGCCGGCGAGCATCTCCCACGTGCCGCAGACTGCATCCTGTCGGTAGCGCTTGAGAACGGCCTTCCGGGCTTTTGGGTAAGCGGTTTGCAAAGCGTTGGGGTCGCCGAAATACCAGGCGTCGGTTTCCTCGATCGCCAGCCGGAACATGGTCTTGCCTTCGGCACCGCGGGAAGCGGCGAGATAGCGCAGTTCGGCCAGAAAGGCGGCGCAGTCGCGGTCGTCGGCGTCCAGCACGACGACCACCGCGTCGATGTCGGGTGTTTTGGCGTAGCCGCCCAGCACACGGGGGAGCTGATCAAGCAGGATGCGTTTGGCCGGGTCGCCGCTTTTCATGCTCGGAGGGATGCGGCCAATGCCGCGGTAGGCTGTGACGCGCCAGGAATGCGGCTCACCGTTTCGCCCGATCAGCTTTGGCAGCAGGTGTTCGAGCAGCACCTTGCCGGAGCTGTCCTCGGTGAGAACCTCGATGTGCATCGCTATCTGGGGTCAAGGTAATCGCTGAACCAAAGCCCGCCCAGCGGCAGGCCCTCGGCGACCATGTTGCGGACGAGTTCGCTGTCCGAGGCGCGGCGGATGGTGGAGAACCCGTCGGCACCTTTTTCGAGGATCCAGACTTCCTCGGGCGACAGGGCGTCCACGAAGTATGGCTGGTGGGTGGTGACAATGATCTGCGTCGCGTTATCCGCACCGGTGGCGTGTGCGCGAAATTCCTTCGCAAGGACTTCCAGCAGCTTGGGATAGAGGCCGTTCTCGGGTTCCTCGATACAGATCAGCGGCGGCGGTTCGGGGTCCTCAAGCAGCAGCATGTAGGCGAATAGCTTCAACGTGCCGTCCGACATCTGTTGGGCGAAAAAAGGATCGGTGAAGCCCCGGTCGTTGAAGCGCAGCAGCACGCGATTGTCTTCGGTGACTGTTGTTTCGATCTTTTCGATCCCGGGGATGCGTTCGGCGATGCGGCGCAGAACCGACTGGAAGCGCACCTTGTTGTCGCGCTCCATGAACTGGACGACGTTGCCGATGTTGTCGCCGCGCATGTTCAGGTGGCGTTGTGGACCAGCGGAGGGAAGGACGCGTGCAGCGTCTGGTGTGAAATAGGAAAGATACCAACGCTTCATGAAGTCGCGAAAGCGACTTATGCGGGGATGGTCCCGCAATGATCCCAGGGTGGCAACGCCGAGTTGGCTTGTATCGGCTAACTCGACCTCCACAGCCGTTTCTGATTCGGATGGTTGCTCGCCGGTCTTTACCCACCCTTTGCCCTGCAACAAGTCCAGGAACGCCCAATCATGGACATTTGGTTGCCGCTTCTCTTGAAGAAGTGCCTCGGAGTACACACTCGGTCGACCGGTTTTGTCTGTGTCGATCAGAAGCTCGTAAAAGATAGGGCTGTGATCGCCGGACTCCCGGTAGCGGACCGTAAAGCTAATGGGCGCGGTTACACCTTGCGAACGCAGACGCTCGAACCCGCCGCGCTGCTCCTTATCGCAAGCCGCTTCAACGCCAGAATTCAGGCAGTCGGCCAGGAAACCAAAGGCATCGAACAGGGAGCTCTTGCCCGACCCGTTCTGCCCAATCACGGCCGTAAGACCGGTCAAAGGGCTTCGTACACCGTCACCCGGCGCTTGCCCAAGCGTAACGTCCCGCAGCGAGCGGTAGTTCTGAACCCGGAATCCCTCGATCAGCGCCACCCCCGCTCCTTTCCTCCAACCCGACCCGCCGCCAAACGACGGGTTCGGCGGGAAAGCCTATATCACCCGCGTCCCGCGCGCGATGGCGGCGATGCCGCTGCGCGACACCTCGGCCAGGCCCAGATTCCGCATCAGCTCGATGAACGCGTCGATCTTCTCGGTCGCCCCGGTCAGCTCGAACACGAAGCTGCCGAGCGTCGTATCGACCACCCGGGCGCGGAACGTATTGCCGACCTGCAGCGCCTCGACCCGTTGTTCGGCGGAGCAGACCACCTTCACCAGCGCCAGTTCCCGCGCCACATGCGGCCCCTCCATCGTCAGGTCCGCCACGCGGTGCACCGGCACCAGACGATCAAGCTGAGCCTTGATCTGCTCGATCACCATGCTGGTGCCCGACGTCACGATATTGATCCGGCTGCGCAGCCCGGCCTCATCTATCGGCGCCACCGTCAGACTGTCGATGTTGTAGCCGCGGCCGGAGAACAGCCCGATGACCCGCGCCAAAACGCCGGCTTCGTTGTCCACCACGACCGATATGGTCGCGCTGCGTTGGGTCGTGTCAGTGATGCTGGACATCGTTTCAACCGGAACTGCAAGGGGAAAAAGGAAACCCGCGCGCGCGAGGTGATGCCCCGCCACGCCCGGATAGGCGAGAAAAAGCCGCGATCAGACCAGCGCAAGACCCGCGTCGGTGATCCCGGCGCCGGAGGCTTCATGCTCCGGACCCAGCAGCATCTCGTTATGCGCCGCGCCGCTGGGGATCATCGGGAAGCAGTTCTCCGCCTGGTCCACCGCGATATCGGCGATCACCGCGGTCGGGCAATCGAGCATGGCATGGATCACCGCATCCAGTTCATCGACCGACTGCGCCCGCATGCCGGTCGCATGGTAGGACTCCGCCAGCTTGACGAAATCCGGCAGCGCGTTCGAGTAGGTCTCGGAATACCGGCTGCCATGCAGCAGTTCCTGCCACTGCCGCACCATGCCCATGTACTGGTTGTTCAGGATGAAGATCTTCACCGGCAGGCGATACTGCGCGATCGTGCCCATCTCCTGGATGTTCATCTGGATCGAGGCCTCGCCGGCGATGTCGATCACCAGCGCATCGGGATGCGCAAGCTGCACACCCATCGCGGCCGGCAGGCCATAGCCCATGGTGCCCAGCCCGCCGGAGGTCATCCAGCGGTTCGGCTTCTCGAAATTGAAGTGCTGCGCCGCCCACATCTGGTGCTGGCCGACCTCGGTGGTGATGAAGACTTCCTGTTTGCGCGCGCGGGTGATCTCATACAGGCGCTGGATGGCGTATTGCGGCTTGATGATGCCGCCGCGCCGCATGTCCTGGGTGAATTTCAGGCTCTTCTTTTCGCGCCAAACGTCGATCTGGCGCCACCAGGACGCCAAAGCCGGCTTGTCCACCGGCGCGTCGCTGGCCTTCCAGGCCGCCAGCAGCGCTTCGAGAGCCTTGCCCGCGTCGGCGACGATCGGGATGTCCACGGCAACGTTCTTGTTGATGGACGACCCGTCTATGTCGATATGGATCTTCTGCGAGCCCTGGCTGAACGCGTCCAGCCGCCCGGTGATCCGGTCGTCGAAGCGCGCCCCGATGGCCAGCATGACGTCGCAGCCATGCATCGCCAGGTTCGCTTCATATGTCCCGTGCATGCCGAGCATGCCGAGGAACTGCGGATCGCTGGCCGGATAGCTGCCCAGGCCCATCAGCGTGTTGGTGATCGGGAAGCCTGTCGTGCGGGCGAACTGCGTCAGCAGCGCCGACGCTTCCGGCCCGGCGTTGATCACGCCGCCCCCGGCATAGATGACCGGCCGCTTCGCCCCCTTCAGCAGCGCCACAGCCTTGGCGATCTGTTCGGCGTCCGGCTCGGTGCGCGGGCGATAGCTCGGGTGCTGCACCGTCGGCTCCGCATACGGAGCCTTGTTGATCACGATGTCCTTCGGCAGATCGATCACCACCGGGCCGGGGCGGCCATGGCTGGCGACATAGAACGCCTCATGCACCACACGCGCGAGGTCTTCCGGCCGCTTGACCAGGTAGTTGTGCTTTGTCGCCGGCCGGGTGATGCCGGTGGTGTCGGCTTCCTGGAACGCATCGTTGCCAATCAGATGCGTCGGCACCTGTCCGGTCAGGCAGACGATCGGGATGCTGTCCATCAGCGCATCGACCAGTCCGGTGACCGCGTTCGTCGCGCCCGGCCCCGAGGTCACAAGCACGCAGCCGGTGCGGCCCGTGGACCGGGCATAGCCCTCGGCCGCATGCACCGCCGCCTGCTCGTGCCGCACCAGGATGTGGCGGATCGAGTTCTGCTGGAACAGCGCATCGTAAATCGGCAAAACGGCGCCGCCGGGATAGCCGAAGATGATCTCTACGCCCTGATCCTTAAGCGCCCGTAGAAGAATTTCCGCTCCCGACTGAGTCAATTCCGCCGCCATGTCCGGTTCCCGTTGCTGAATACCGGCGGACGGTTAGGCCGGTTGAAACCGGGGGTCAACCCAAGTTTTCAATAAACATGAACAAATCAGCGCGTTCGCTTTCCGAAAGTTGCTCTAAACGAGAAAATCGCGCATTAATCCGCAATATGCGGGTCTGGGGTGCAAGCACGTGATGACGAAACCATGTCGCCTGGCGCTTTGTGTACTGGCCGGTAACCAGCTCCGTCCGCCGCCCGGCCTCCTGCAAGGACAAATCGCCGCGCAGATGCGCCGACAGTTCCGGCACGCCATGCGCCCGCATTGCCGGCAGGCTCGGGTCGAGATCGAGTGCCGCCAACCGCCGCACTTCGTCCAGCGCGCCCTGCCGCATCATGCTGCCGAACCGCATGGCGATGGCAGCGCGCAGGCTGTCGCGCGGAGGGTCGAGCAGGATGGCGGAAAAGCGCCATGGGGCCGGCTCGGACCTGCGGTCCTGCCAGGCCGCCAGGCCAAGACCTGTGCCGCGCCAGACTTCCCAGGCGCGCGCCACACGCTGGCTGTCCTCGGGCTTCAGCCGCGCGGCGGTGAGCGGATCGACGGCGGCCAGCTCGGCGTGCAGCGCGGCGGGGCCGCGCCCGGCCAGCAGCGCGCGCGCCTCCGCCCGCGCGTCCGGCCCCGGATCGGGCACATCGGCGATGCCATCCGTCAGCGCCGCGAAATACATTCCCGAGCCGCCGGTCAGTATCGGCAGGCGGCCGGCGCTCCGGGCTTCCTGCATCGCCGCCAGCGCCTGTTCCCGCCACCACGCCACGCTGCCGGCCTCGGCGGCGGGACGGATGCCGTAAAGACGGTGGGGAACGAGACCCTCTTCATCAGGCGTCGGCCGCGCTGTGAGAACGCGGAGTTCCTGATACACCTGCATCGAATCGGTGTTGATGATGGTGCCGCCGAGGCGCCGTGCGATGTCCAGCGCCAGCGCGGACTTGCCGCTGGCCGTCGGCCCCGCGACAAGCAGCGCGCCGGGCCAATCGGCCATCGCGGTCAGGGAAACAGGCGACACGGCGTCATCGCGCCGGTTTCATCACGCACGAAGAACTGCCTGGCATTTTCGGTTTCGCGGATAAGCGCTTCACACAGGCGCAAGGCGTTACTGACCGCTTCGGTATAAGACGCGGCCTCGGTCTTCAGCGTCAGCACTGTTTCCCTCATGGTTCTGCGCACCCGTTCCGGCATTCGCTTGCATGTCCGGCAGCCCGCTGTCAGGTTCCCGGCCGCCATGAACTACGTAACGACCATCGTCGCCCGGCGCGAGGCTATCACCCTCACCCCCGCCATTATCAATCAAATCCGCAACGCCCTGCGCGGTGCGCCGCCCGTCATCCTGTCGGCGGGGGAGGCGGCGGATATCCCGCTGTCAGCGCCGCCGGGCCCGGACTTGCTGCTCGCGGCGCTGGAGGGCAGGCCGATCGACGCGATTACGGTGAAAACCAGGGCGCGGCGCAAGGCGCTGCTGCTGGCCGACATGGACAGCACCATCGTCACCGGCGAGACGCTGGACGAACTCGCCGGTTTCGCCGGCATCGGCGAGACGATTGCCGCCATCACAGCCCGCGCGATGCGCGGCGAACTGGACTTCAAGGAGGCGCTGCGGGAGCGCGTGGCGATGCTCAAGGGTCTGAACCTGGACGCGTTGGAAAAGACCTGGGAGCGCATCCAACTGACCGAAGGCGCGCGGGAACTGGTCGCGACGATGCGGTCGAAGGGCGCGCTGACGGCGCTGATCTCCGGCGGGTTCAGCTTTTTCACTGGCAAGGTGGCGGCGCAGCTCGGCTTCGACGTGCACCGGTCGAACACCCTGCTGGACGATGGCGTGGCGCTCACCGGGCAGGTTGGCGAGCCGATTATCGATCGGGACAGCAAACTGGCCGCGTTGACCGAACTGGCGGCGCAGCGCGGGTTGAAGCTGTCGGCGACGTTGGCGGTGGGCGACGGCGCCAACGATCTCGATATGATCCGTGCCGCCGGGCTGGGTGTGGCGTTCCACGCCAAGCCGATCGTCGCGGCCGAGGCGCGGGCGAAGGTCGAGCATGCGGATTTGCGGGCGCTCCTGTTCGCGCAAGGCTATCCGGCGTCGGAATTCGCCGATGTCTAAACGCCAGCCCGCGTTGACCTGAAACCGCCCTGACAACATCCGGTCCCTGAGGATCGCGCATGACAGACCCGGCCCATCCGGAGACCGCCTCGCTGGCCGGCGTCTTTCTGTCCTGCGCTGACGCGCTGGCCGGCACCGCCAGCGCCGGCGATGCCGCTTCTGAGGGGCTGCATCGGCTCGGCTATCGGGATGACGCGCCGAGCCTGGCCCCCCACCGTGTCCGTCTCTTGCGCGCGGCCACCCGCTTCAGCCGGGTCTTCACGCTCGACTCCCCTGACGCGCCAGGGCTGGTCGCGGTCGGGGCGGAGGCTGATCCGGCGTGCCTCGGGCTGTCCGGGCAAGCGCTGGGCGGGGCGGCCGGAAAGGGAGTCACGTTCCAGTCCGCGTTCGAAGGCTGCATCGGCGAGGGTGTCGAATATCTGTCATCCTTCCTCATGCCGGGCGATTTGGTCGAACGGCTGCCGGCCGGGGCGGCGATCGAGCCGGGGCCGGTGACGGGTCTGTGGGACAGTCTGCGCCCGTTCCTGCGGCGGTCGGACGCCGAGTCCATCGACTGGACCGTCGCCGTGGACGTGGCCGACGGCCGGCCGGTGCGTGTGCCGCTCGATCTTTGCCTGCGCCGGCCGGCGGCCGAACGCGACATCGATATTCCCTGGCCGCTCAGCGTCGGGTGCGCGGCGGGCACGGATGCGCTCTCCGCCACCCTCTCCGCATTGCTCGAACTGATCGAGCGGCATGCCGTCACCGCCTGGTGGAACGAAGGCCGCCCGGGGCGCGCCGTCGCCCTCGACTCGCCGGCCACTACCGCCGGTTCCGCGGTGCTAACCCGGCTGCGCGGCGCCGCCGGCCGCCGGATGACCTGGCTGCTCGACATTACGCAAGCGGACCTGCCGGTGCCGTGCTTCGCCGCCGTATCGTGCGATCGCGGAGGGCGGGGCGTTTGCCTCGGCTTGCCGCCAGCCTGTCCGCGGCGGCCGCAGCGCGCGGCGCGCGCCAGGATCGCTCGCCCGCGGGCATTCCGCTGTTCTGACCGGCCGCCGCCCCGGATTTCGTGTGAAACAATCGCCAGGTGTGTTAAGCAGCCAAGCTGTTGCGCCGGACGAGGATTTATGTCCCTGCAACGAACCGGTTGAAGGCTTTGGCCCCCGGCCATGGAGATGACCATGTTTCAGCCCCCGGCCGGCGGCGGAGGTCCGGGTTGCCTGGCCTGACACCGAACGGCATCAGGGCGCAATCCTGGCGCTGGCTGGCAATCGCAGCGTCTGTGGTTCTGCTGTGGGCCGCGATCGGGCTGACGCTGTGGCACGACCGCGCGCTGGCCGAACAGGGCGCGGTGAAGGATACCGCCAATCTGGCGCGCACCTTCGAGGAAAGCATTACCCGGACAGTCGAGGCGGTCGACCAGACGCTGCTGTTCCTGCGCGACGAGTATCAGGAGCACCAGGCCTCGTTTCTTCAGCAAACCTGGGCGGAGAACCATTCCTTCCTGAACGACCTGCATGTGCAGATAGCCATGGCGGACCGCGGCGGCAAGGCGATCTGGACCAACCTCGGTCCCGTCGACCGGACGATAGACATCTCCGATCGCGAGCATTTTCAGGTGCAGAAGGCGAGCAAGGACGACTCCCTGTTCATCAGCCGGCCTTTGATCGGCCGCCAATCGAACAAATGGAGCATTCAGTTCGTCCGCAAATTGCTGGCGCCGGACGGATCGTTCGATGGCATTGCAGTCGTGTCGCTGGATCCGAACTACCTGTCCCGGTTTTACGCCTCGATTGCCATCGGCAACGGGACCATCCTGCTGGCCAATACCGGCGGCATCATCCTGGCTCGCGCGCCGGCTTCCGCTTCGTTGATCGGCCGCCAGTTGCCGGCGGGAAGCGAGAGCCGGTTGCTGAAGGGCCCGCCGAGCGGCAGTTTCCGCACGATCAGCGATATCGACCAAGTGGAGCGGATCGTCAGCTTTCGGCGGCTGGACGGATACCCGCTCGTCGTTGCCGTCGGATTGGCAGCCAGCGACGTGTTCGCCGTCTATGGCCGCAATGAACGGCTCTATATGGCCGCCGGCATCGTTCTGTCCGCCGGTATCATCGTCGCCGGCCTGGCGATGCAGCGTCAGCGGCGCCTGCTGATCGATTCGCGCCAAACCCTGGCGGTGACCCTGGACAACATGTCGCAGGGCATCGCCATGATCCGCGCCGACGGAAGCGTGCCGGTGGTCAACCGGCGCGCAATTTCGCTGCTGGGCTTGCCGCCGGAGCTGATGACCGGCCGGGTCATGCTCAGGGACGTGGTCGAATGGCAGGTAGCCAACGGGGAATTCGGCGACGAGGCGACCCTTGATCCAACCCTGGCACGCCTGCTGCGGGAGAAGGGCAGGCATCTCCACGACTATGTGTATGAGCGCACCCGGCCCAACGGAACGGTTCTGGAAGTGCGCAGCCAGACCCTTCCGGACGGTGGCGTCGTCTGCACCTATACCGACATCACCGAACGCAAAGCCAACGAGGCGGCGCTGGCCGAGGCTCAGGTCCGGGTGGCCCATGCCGAACGCATGCAGGCGCTCGGCCAACTGGCCGGGGGTATCGCGCACGACTTCAACAACATTTTGCAAGCCGTTCAGGGCGCCGCCAGCCTGATCGATCGGCGCGCCGCGGGCGATGCTGAAACTATCAAGCGGTTTGCCCGGATGATCCTGGAGGCCACCGGCCGCGGCGCCTCCATCACCCGCCGGCTGCTGGCCTTCGCGCGGCGGGGCGAGCTGCGTGCCGAACCGGTGGAGCCGAAGGCGCTTCTGCACGATCTGGGCGATGTCCTGAGCCAAACGCTGGGTGCCGCGATTTCAGTGATTGTCGAGATTGCCGGCGACCTGCCGGCGGTGCTGGCGGACAAGGGGCAGTTGGAAACCGCGCTGGTCAACCTTGCCACCAATGCGCGCGACGCCATGCCCAACGGCGGCACGCTGCGATTTCATGGCGCGACCGAGATGGTGCCGGCCGGCGCGGTCCACCCGGCGGATTTGCGGCCGGGGCGGTATGTGCGTTTGACGATCTCGGATGACGGGACGGGGATGGAGCGGACGATGCTCGCGCGGGCCTCGGAGCCGTTCTTCACGACCAAGCCGATCGGCCAGGGCACCGGGCTGGGTTTGTCGATGGTGAAGGGCTTCACCGAGCAAAGCGGCGGCGGCATGACGATCGACAGCGCGCCCGGCCGCGGCACCGTGGTGACGATGTGGCTTCCGGCGGTCGATCGGGCGGACATCGCGCCGCCAACCCGCCCCCTGACGCCGGCGCGCATCCCCGCCGATCGGCCGAGACGGGTTGTGCTGGTGGATGACGAGGCCATGGTGCGGGACACGCTGGCGGCCGGCCTCGAAGATGCCGGCTACGCCGTGATCGTCCGAAAAAGCGGATCGGAGGCTCTGGCCCTGCTGCGATCGGCCGAGGCGGTGGATGTGCTGGTCAGCGACCTGTCGATGCCGGGGATGGATGGCCTGACGGTCATCAAGGAAGCTCAGCGCATCCGTCCCGGGCTGCCGGCCGTGCTGCTGACCGGCTACGCCGGCCATGGTGCGCAACTCGCCGTCGGACGCGCGCTGGAGAGGTCGTTTGCATTGGTGCGAAAACCCGTCCAGGCCAGACAACTGTCCGACAAGATCGAGGCGCTGCTGGCCGTGGCGCCGGTTTGATGCCAGTCCGCCAGCGTCACGGTCCATGTCCAGGCCATGACAGTACGCGGCGATCTCGACCGCGATGCCGATACGGGCCAGGCGATCGTCCCGCTACGCCCCAAGCACTTCGATCGACGTGGACTTGATCAGCCCAAGCACAGCACTCCCCGGTTCCAGCGCGAGGCGCTCAATAGCGTCCGGTGTCACCCGCGACAGCAAAACCCCGTCCGGCAGAGCGATTTCCACCAGCACCGACTTCCGCCGGTCCCCGTCGGTCAGCCGCCGCACAGTGGCGGGGATGATGTTGTGAAGACTGATAGCCTCCGGCACCCGGTTGGCCAGAATGACCTCCCGCGCCGGAATCCGGACGCGGCATTCGGCGCCGACCGCAGCGTCCAGGCAGGGGACCCATAGCGAGATCCCGCCGCCTTCCAGCCGGGTCAGCACGCGGTCGCCATCGTGCTCGGCCACCCGGCAGACCAGCACCGCGCCCGCATCGTCGCGCTGCCCCAGCGGCAAATCGGCCCGCCCGGCGATGTCCGGCACCGAACCGCAGGCCACAACGCGGCCCCTTTCCAGCAGCACCACCGAATCGCCCAACTGAGACAACTCGTCCGGCGAGTGCGTCACGTAGATGATCGGCAATCGCAGCGCGGTCTTGAGCCGCGTCAGGAACGGCAAAATCTCCGCCTTGCGCGGCGCATCGAGGCTGGCCAGCGGCTCATCCATCAGCAGCAGATGCGGCTGCGCCAGCAGGCCGCGGCCGATGGCGACGCGCTGGCGCTCCCCGCCGGACAGCGTTTTCGGCCGGCGGTCCAGCAGGTGGCCGATGCCGAGCAGATCGACCACCTCGTCGAAGCGGATCGATCCCGGCTCGGTCCGCCGCATGCCGAAGCGCAGGTTCGTCTCGATCGTCATGTGCGGAAACAGCTTGGCGTCCTGGAACACGAGGCCCACGCGCCGCCGCTCCGGCGGCAGCCAGACGCCGGACCGGGTGTCGCACAGCACCTTGTCATCGACGCTGATATGGCACTCGTCCGGCCTGAACAGGCCGGCGGCGGCGTTGATGACGGTGGTCTTGCCGCAGCCGGACGGACCGAACAGCATCGTCACGCCCGGCGAGGGAACCTCGAACGCCATGTCCATGTCGATCGACGGGAAATGATGGCGCAGCCGGAACGCGAGCGTCATCGGCCCAGCGCCACGTTCAGCCGCTTGCCAAGCCATTCCGACAGCAGCAGGCCGATCAGGGCGAGAGTGAGGGACACCATGGACAGTTCGGCAGCCTTGGCCTCGCCGCCCGGCACCTGCAGCGCGGAGTAGATCGCCAGCGGCAGGGTCTGCGTCTGTCCGGGGATGTTGGCGGCGAAGGTGATGACCGCGCCGAACTCGCCGAGGCAGGTCGCGTAGGCGACGATCCCGCCCACCAGGATGCCCGGCGAGGCGAGCGGCAGGGTGATGTTGAACAGCCGGTCCAGCCGCCCGGCGCCAAGCGTGCGGGCCGCCTGTTCGAGCCCGAAATCCGCGGCTTCCAGCGACAGCCGGATCGACCGGACCATCACCGGGAAGGTCATCACCGCGCAGGCCAGGCTGGCGCCCGCCGTGGTGAACACCAGCCGGATGCCGAGGTAGTCGTACAGCAGCGACCCGATGGGGCCGCGGATGCCGAACAGGATCAGCAGCAGCCAGCCGGTGACGACCGGCGGCAGCACCAGCGGCAGATGCACGAAGGCATTCAGCAGCGAGCGGCCCGGGAAGCGGTGCCGCACCAGCACCCAGGCGGTGATCACCGCCAGCGGCAGGCCAAAGCCGACGGCGCGCGCGGCGACGATCAGAGTGAGCCGGACGGCGGTCCATTCTTCGGAGGTAAGGTTCATTTGCCCGTCATGGCCCGGCGTGTCCGGGCCATCCCCACCGGCACCTGCCGCGATAGGTGGCCCGGAGATACCCCGGACAAGCCGGGGCAGGGCCATGACGATGACGTTGAGGGGTCAGCTTATTCGACCTTGAAGCCGCGGCTGACGAACACCTCGCGCGCTTCCGGGCCGGCCAGGAAGGTCAGCAGCGCATGCGCATCGGGCGTGTCGCCGGACTTCACCACCGCGAACGGATAGGTGATCGGATCGTGGCTGCTCGCCGGGAAAATCCCCGCCACCATCACGGCCTTCGATACCGCCGCGTCGGTGCCGTAGACGATCCCGGCCGGCGCCTCGCCGCGCTCGACCAGCAGAAGGCCGGCCCTGACGTCGTCGGTCCTGGCCAGCCGCGGAGCAACCTTGTCCCACAGCCCGAGCTTCGTCAGCGCCTGCTGCGCATAAATGCCGACGGGCACATGCGCCGGATCGCCGACGGCCAGCCGGCCGTTCGGCCCGAGCAAACCGGCCAGATCGAAGTTCGGACCGATGGCCACGTGAACCGGCTTGCTGGCCGGAACCACCAGGACCAGGTCGTTGCTCAGCAGATCCCTGCGTGAGCCGGGCACGATCAGGCCCTTCTCGGTCAGATAATTCATCCATTTTTCATCGGCGGAAGCGAAAACGTTCGCCGGAGCGCCCTGCTCGATCTGCCGCGCCAGCGTGGAGCTTGAGCCGAACGACAGCCGCAGCGGCTTGTGGCCCGCCTTCGCCCATTGCGCCGAAACGTCGCTCATCGCGTCGGTCAGGCTGGCAGCGGCAAACACCGTCAGCTCCTGCGCGCGCGCGACAATCGGCGCCAGCAGGATGCAGAGAAACAGCAAAAAGCGCATGGAGGGACCCTCTCAGGGTTGAATGCCGGCGAGCACGCCGTCGCGTTCGGATGGTGTCAATACGTGGCCATAGACGATCGCATTCGACAAGGCGGCGAGCGTCACCGGATCGCGGCCTTCGAGCCAGGCCAGCCCGATCAGGCGGTTGATGGAGGGCGGTTCCTCGACCCAGCCGAACGGCAGCGCCGGAGACACCAGCGCGCGCCCGTCCCGCACCGCCCGCACCGTCTTCCAGGCATCGGAACGGGCGAGCGTGTCGTGCATGGCGGGGTCGGAGAAGATCAGCACATCCGGATCGAGCGTCCGGATCGCCTCGATGCCGGCGGTGCGGAAGGTGCCCTCGCCATCCGGCGCGACCACCTGCCAGCCGAGGCGGGTAAACACCGCGGTCACATCGGTGCCGGGCGCGGCGACGGTCAGGCCATCGGCGCCGCGGGCATACAGCACGCGCGGATGGGCGGCGGAGGCGGGCAGGGACAGCAGCGCCTCGGCGAACCGGGCCAGGGTCTCGGCACGGTCTTCCTTGTGCAGGATAGCGCCGAGGCGGCGGGCGGTTTCGGGGATCTTGTCCAGCGCGCCGTCGAGCAGAAGCGTCGGAATGCCGGTGCGTTCCTGCGTCGCCTGCGCAAGGTCCGCGTAGCGCGGGGAGACGGTGCCGTAGTCGAGGATCAGGTCCGGGTGCAGCGCCTTGATCTCCTCCGCCACGTCTGCCCGCCCGGTCAGGCGGGGGATTTGCGGCAGTTTCGCCGCCTCGGGCGCGAGGATCGCGCGGGCGGCCTCCGGCAATGCCGAGGGCCAGCCGATCATCAGGTCGGGTGCCAGGGCGACGAGCAGGACGGAGGCGGGCGGGCCGGCGGGTGCGACCCGGGCGACGCGGTCCGGGACCTGGACGACCCGTCCGGCGGAATCGACGACCTCGGCCGCGCCCGCGGCGGCGGACCATATCAGAGCCAAGAACAGGATTGCGCGACCCGGCATGCTGCCCCCTTTGTTGCTGACGGTATATTTGTGCCGATACGACGGCGCCAGTGCCCCCCGGACGGCGCGATGCCGCAGTCGTTCTCCTCCCGTGGTCCGAACGCCGTGCCCCGGGCGATGCCACCTTCCCGGGAGTCCTCCCGCGCCCCTACTATCGTTTTCGCATCGCCGAAGGAGATCAGCCTTGACCGAGCAATGGAAATACCAAATCCGGGTTTATCTTGACGACGAGGCCGCGGAGATCGCGCGAACCGATCCGGCCAGCCCGGCGCTCCACCCGCTGGCGGATATCCTGGCGCGGCATGATGCCACGCTGAAATCTCAGTTCGATGCCTTCGCGGAGTACGTGGCCGAAGCTGAACAGAATGGCGTTGAACACTATCCGCTGTACAAATGGACCAAACTGACGATCGAGGATCCCGCCAAGCAGGCGCAGCACAGCAAATCCTTCGCGCTGCGCGCAGGCGGCGACGAAGTCTATCCCGCAACCACGGCCGATGCGCTGGAAGCGGCCTTGCAGCCCCTGGTGGGCGGCGGGCTGGTCACGCGCCTGTCCCGGCACGACACCAATCCGGCGAACACCATCCCGATTCCCGAACACCTGCGCTGATAGCGCCGCCGCGTTGACGGAGTTCCTTTACTCGCTGCTCGTGTTCCTGGTCCTCCTGGTCAGCGCGGCGGCGGGCCTGTTCGTGCGACCTCTGCTGGCCGAACGCCACCGGGCCATCGAGACGGTCGAACTTGTCCGTCTCGTGGTCACCATGCTGTTCACCTTCGCCGCCCTGGTGCTCGGTCTGCTGACGACCTCTGTCAAAGCGTCCTTTGACACCGTTTCCAACCACTTTCGCGGCTTTGCCGTCGATATCATCGACCTTGGCCGCACCCTCAGGGAGTATGGCCCCGAAGCCGAACCGGCGCGCCTGCTGCTGCGCAGATACACCGCGCTTGCCATCGCCAGCACCTGGACCGATGAGCCGCCGCCGCCCGGGGTCGAGGTTCCCGCGGGCCTTCTCCATCTCGGCCCGGGCGGCGACCTGGAAAGCCGCAAGCTGGGGGATTTGCTGGATTCGATCGAACTGCTGATCCGCCACCTCAACGGCGGGGACGCGATGCAGCAGACGCTCGCGGCCGATTGCCTGGGACAATACCGGCGCCTGATCCAGGATCGCTGGATCCTGATCGAGGACGCCCACAACGCCATCGGCCTGCCATTCTTCATCGTGATGACGTTCTGGCTGGTGATGGTCTTCGCCTGCTTCGGATTGAGCGCGCCGAGGAACCTGCTGGTGTGCACGGTCATTACCCTGGGGGCGATGTCGATCGCCTCGGCGGTGTATGTCATCCTGGATTTCGACACGCCGTTCACCGGCGGTCTGACAATTCCCAGCCAGCCGATGCGCGACGCGCTGGGCTATCTGGACAGGTAGCCGCCGCTAATCTCCGGCGGAACCGGTTGGCCGCGGTCGTCTCGACCGCCCGATGCTACCGGTCACGATCGGCCGCCGCTTCAGCCGGATGCACCGGACGTCTCAGCCGAAGCCAGGCGGAAATCCGATTCAGCCCTGCGGCACGTGAGGATAAAGCAGCGAAGCTTCTCCGCGCGCCGGGGTGGGCTTGCATTGGCATCAAACCGCGTGGCGAGGCGAACCGGCAAACATCCGGTAATAGACCTTCAATATCCGCAACGAAGGCGGGCAGAGCAGACCCGGGATCGGCGCGGTGATCGCCCAGTCCCCGAGGTCCCGCCAGAACAGGCCGATGGCCAGCGACAGCCACCATAGCGCGGAGATGCCGTAATCCGGCGCGCCGACAGCCCTCCGCACCGGGTAATGGATGGCCGCGTAGCTCAGCAGCGCCGCCATTTCCCCGTATCCGTACCCGACGATCCCCCAGCGCCAGACGCACATGGCAGCGGCGCCGGCGAACAGGACGATGTGGATGATGTGGAACCGCGACACGTCCCAGTTCTTGCGCAGCACGTACAACACGGAGGAATGGAAATTGAACTGCGCGTTCGTCAGATAGCTGAGCGCGAGAAACGGGTAGAGCACCATCACCGGTTCCCACCGCGGCCCGAACACCAGCGACAGCGCATAGCCGCCGAACCAACTGAAGCCGATCAGCACCGGGCCGAGTGCAAGGGTCTGCAGCCGCATCCCGTCTGTGATCGCCGCGACCAGCTTGAGCGGCTGCGTCTGGATCTTGGCGAGCGCCGCGATCGACAGCCGCCAGGCGATGGTCTTGGTGAAGGTCAGCAGCTCCATCAGCCGGATTGCAAGGCCGATCTGGCCGACGGCTTCGGCGGGGAGGAAGTGGCCGGCGATGAGGGGGTTGACGAGGCCGCGCAACTGCCACGACCAGTCGGCGGCGGCGAAGCTGAATGTGTAGCGCAGCATGCTGCCGGCGATTGATGCATCCCATTGCAGCCTCGGGCGGAAGCGAGCGGCGGCGAAGAGCGCGGCGCAGGAAAAAACCTGCTGCAGCGACCACGCCGCCACCAGCGACCAGACGCTGAACCCGAACCAGACCAGCGGCAGTGCCACGGCATAGTAGATCAACTGGGCGGCAACCTCGATCATCGCCACCCGGCGGAAGTCCAGCGCGCGCTCCAGCCGCGCCGCGGCTGCGACACCGAGGATCTGCGGGATCAGCGACAGCAGCAGCACCGACAGCAGCGGTCCCAGGTTCGGCAGCGGACTCCACGCTTCGATCAGGCCGAGGCTGCATTCCAGCACGCCGGCGAGCAGGATGGCGATCGCCAGCAGCAGCGTGGCGGCGACGTTCCAGGTGCTGTCATCGACTTCGCCCGCCGCGCGCACGAGGTAGACGCCGATGCCGGCCTGTCCGAGGTTCTGCGCATACATGGCGATGCTGAACGCCGCCACGTATGGCCCGTAGGCAGCCGGGCCGATGATCCGCGTGATCATCAGCAGGCTGATGAGGCTAAGACCCATGGTGACCAGTTGCCGCCCCATCATCGCGGCGCCGCCCTGGAAGACCTTCCCCCTCAGTCCCGGCGCGGCAGGTTGCGGTGGGGTGGCGGAATCAACGTCTGCGTTCATCAGTGCCCTTGGCGAGTCCGGACGAGGAGGACCCTAATGCCTCGCTGGCGTTTGCTGATTCACGGCTTGGTGAATGGTCGTGATAGTTTCGCTGTCTGCGGATCGGCGCCGCGTCTGTCATACAGCCGCCAGCACGGGCCAGGCCGTGCGGGCGGTCCCATTGGGATAATTCAGGAAACGGGAAAATGAGCAGCCGTGCCGCCGCGGCTGCGAGGCCGGTGGCCCTGCGGCCGCCATGGCGTTATACCCGCCGCGAAAAGATCGCCCCCACCGTCATGGCCCGGACAAGCCGGGCCATGACGATCGGGCGGAGGTCGCCCGCCGGTATGGATTGACGCACGATGTTAGACGCCATCGCTCTGATCGCCTTCTGCCTGTTCGGCTATCTGCTGGGCTCGGTCCCGTTCGGGCTGCTGCTGACCAAGGCGGCGGGCCTCGGCGACATCCGCGGCATCGGCTCCGGGAACATCGGCGCGACCAACGTGCTGCGGACCGGGCGCAAGGGCCTCGCCGCCGCCACCCTGGTGCTGGACGCGCTGAAGGGCGCCGCCGTGGTGCTGATCGTCCGCGCGCTGGCGGTCGAGGACATCGCGCTGTACGCCGGCCTCGCCGCGGTGCTGGGCCACATGTTCCCGGTCTGGCTGAAGTTCAAAGGCGGCAAGGGCGTCGCGACCGGCCTCGGCGTGCTGATCGCCGCGTCCTGGCCCGCCGGCATCGCCGCCTGCGCCGTATGGTTGCTGGTCGCCGGCACTGTCCGGATTTCCTCGGCGGCGGCGCTCGCCGCCTTCGCCACGGCCCCGCTCGCCGCCCTGGTTATGGAAAATTTCGGTGTTGTTAAGCTTGCCTTTACCATTGCCGTGCTGGTGTTCGTCCGCCACCAGGCCAACATCCGCCGCCTGATCGCCGGCACCGAGCCGCGCATCGGGCGGAGCAGGACGGAGACCGCCTGAAAGGCCCGCCCGCATTCCCGCCGGCGGCACCGAAGGACGCCGCCGGATGCCTGATGATCAACGCGACCGTCTCCGCCTCATCCGCACCGAGGGCATCGGCCCCGTCACCTACCGCCGCCTGCTGGAGCGCTACCGCTCGCCCGCCGCCGCGCTGGATGCGCTGCCCCGCCTCGCCCGCGCCGCCGGGCGGCAAGGCGGACCGGCGGTCATGACCCCGGGCGACGCGGAGCGCGAACTGGACCGCACCCGGGCCGCCGGGGGGCGGCTGGTGTTCCTCGAAGACGACGACTACCCGAAGCTGTTGGCCCTGATGGACGACGCGCCGCCCTGCCTGGTTTTTCATGGCGATGCCGCCCTGGCGCCGCGCCGCTGCGTCGCAGCCGTCGGCGGCCGCAATGCCTCGGCCAACGGCCAGCGCATGGCGGAAACCCTGGCGGCGGAACTGGCGCAGTCGGTGGTGGTCGTCTCCGGCCTCGCCCGCGGCATCGATACCGCCGCGCACCTCGGCGCCATGCGCACCGGCCGGACCATCGCGGTGATCGCCGGCGGGATCGACCAGCCCTATCCGCCCGACAACGCGGACCTGCACCGCCGCATCGCCGATGCCCATCTGCTGATCACGGAAGCGTGTATCGGCACCGTGCCCCAGGCACGCCACTTCCCGCGCCGCAACCGCATCATCGCCGGCCTGTCGCTTGGCGTCGTGGTCGTGGAGGCGGCGCCGCGGTCCGGCAGCCTCATCACCGCCCGTTTCGCGCAGGAGGCCGGACGTGAGGTTTTCGCGGTGCCCGGCTCGCCGCTCGACCCGAGAGCCAGGGGCGGCAACGACCTGATCCGGCAGGGTGCGATTCTCGTAGAGTCTGCCTCGGATGTGCTGGACAACCTGCCTGCTGTGCCCGACCACGCCTATGGCACCCGCCTCCCGTCATGGCCCGGCTCGTCCGGGCCACCTATCGCGCCAGGTGCTGGCGGGGGTGGGCCGGACCAGCCGGGCCATGACGGGGGAGATGACCGGCCCGCCCCGCCGGAGGCACGCAGTCGCGTGCTCGCGCTGCTGTCGCCGGAGCCGACAATGGTTGACGATATCGTGCGTCGCTGCCAACTGTCGCCGCCCGCCACGGTTGCGGTTCTGCTGGAACTGGAACTGTCGGGCCGTGTAGAGACCTTGCCCGGCAACCGTGTGGCACTCTTGCCGGGCGGCACTGATTAGGATAGCGCACCCTTCAATGTCAGACGTTGTTGTCGTTGAATCTCCCGCCAAGGCGAAAACCATCAACCGGTATCTGGGTGGCGGCTACACCGTGCTGGCCAGTTTCGGGCATGTCCGCGACCTGCCGCCCAAGGATGGCAGCGTCCGTCCCGACCAGGACTTCGCCATGGACTGGGAGTCCGACGCCCGCGGCGACAAGCAGGTCGGCGCCATCGCCAAGGCGCTGAAGGGCGCCAAGACCTTATATCTGGCAACCGATCCGGATCGCGAAGGCGAGGCGATCTCCTGGCATGTGCGGGCGATGCTGGAGGACAAGCACGCGCTGAAAGGCGTCAACGTCCGCCGCATCACCTTCAACGAGATCACCCGCAACGCCGTGCAATACGCCATGGCGCATCCGCGCGAACTCGATCAGCCGCTGATCGAGGCGTACATGGCACGCCGCGCGCTGGATTACCTGGTGGGCTTCACCCTGTCGCCCGTGCTGTGGCGCAAGCTGCCGGGCAGCCGCAGCGCCGGCCGCGTGCAGTCCGTCGCCCTGCGGCTGATCTGCGACCGCGAGGCCGAGATTGAGATTTTTCGGGCGCGCGAGTACTGGACGATCGAGGCGCTGTTCCTGACACCCGGCAACGCCCCGTTCACTGCGCGGCTGACGCATCTGAACGGCAAGCGGCTCGACCAGTTCGACCTGAACACCGAGGCGCTGGCGCAGGCGGCGAAAGCGGCGGTCGAGGCCGGGACGTTCACCGTCGGCTCGGTCGAGCGCCGCCGGGTCAAGCGCAATCCGCCGCCGCCGTTCACCACCTCCACGCTGCAGCAGGAGGCATCACGCAAGCTCGGCTTCGGCGCGCAGCAGACGATGCGGCTGGCGCAGGGCCTGTATGAAGGCGTCGATATCGGCGGCGAGACGACCGGCCTGATCACCTATATGCGGACCGATGGCGTGCAGATGGCGCAGGAAGCCATCCTGGGTATTCGCGAACATGTGAAGGGAACCTTCGGGCCCGATTACCTGCCGGCCGCGCCGCGCGAATACACCAGCAAGGCGAAGAACGCCCAGGAAGCGCACGAGGCGATCCGGCCGACGGATGTCACCCGCACGCCGGATAGCCTGGGCGACAGCCTGAACAGCGACCAGCGCCGGTTGTACGAACTGGTGTGGAAGCGCGCCGTGGCGTCGCAGATGCAGTCGGCCGAGCTCGACCAGGTCGCCGTCGATGTCGTTGATGGCAAGGGGATCAAGTTGAGGGCGACCGGCTCGATCGTCGCTTTCGACGGGTTCCTGAAGCTGTACCGCGAGGATACCGACGACAAGGCCGAGGGCGCGGCGGAGGACGACGACAACCGCATGCTGCCGCCGATGGCCGAGCGCGATCCGCTGAAGCGGAAGAAGGTAGATGCCAGCCAGCACTTCACCCAGCCGCCGCCGCGGTATTCGGAGGCCAGTCTGGTGAAGAAGATGGAGGAACTCGGCATCGGCCGGCCCTCCACCTACGCCTCGATCCTGTCGGTCCTGCAGGACCGCAAATACGTGAAGCTGGAGAAGCGGCGCTTCGTGCCGGAGGATCGCGGCCGGCTCGTCACCGCCTTCCTGGTCAGCTTTTTCGAGCATTACGTCGATACCGGGTTTACCGCCGGGCTGGAGGAGAAGCTTGACGAGATCTCCGCCGGGTCGCTGGATTGGCGGTCGGTTATGCGGGCGTTCTGGGAGGAGTTCTCCAAGGCGGTCGAGCAGACCCGCGACCTGAAGATCAGCGACGTTATCAATGCGCTGGATGCCGATTTGGGGCCGCACTTCTTTCCGGCGCGGGAGGATGGCAGCGATCCGAGGGTGTGCGCGGCCTGCGGCAACGGGCGGCTGGGCCTGAAGCTCGGGCGGTATGGCAGCTTCATCGGCTGCTCCAACTACCCGGCGTGCCAGTATACCCGCCGCCTGGCGATCGATGCGGGCGACGATCAGGGTGAGACCCTGAAGGACGGCATGCGCGTGCTGGGTCAGCACCCGGATACCGGGGAGGAGGTCACCGTCCGCCGCGGGCCGTACGGGCTGTATGTGCAGCAGGGCGAGCAGGGCGAGGACAAGAAGGTGCGTCCGAAGCGGACGTCGCTGACCCGCGGTATGGACGGCGACCAGTTGACGCTGGAGCAGGCCCTGAAGCTGCTGGCCTTGCCGCGGCTGATCGGGCTGCACCCTGAGACCAAGGAGAAGATCGAGGCGGGCATCGGGCGGTTCGGGCCGTATGTGAAGATGGGCGCGGTGTTCGGCTCTCTGGACCGCGACGACGACATCCTGGCCATCGGTTTGAACCGCGCCGTCGATCTGCTGGCGAAGAAGCTGGCGAGCGTGCGGACCATCGGCCCGCATCCGGGCGACAAGGATCTGGTCTCGGTGCGCAAGGGGCGGTTCGGGCCGTATGTTCAGCACGGCAAGACGGTTGCCAACCTGCCGCGCGGGGTGGCGATGGAGGATATCTCGCTCGAGGACGCGGTGAAGCTGCTGGCCGAGAAGGGCAAGGCGCTGAAGCCGCGGGGGGCGGCCGGGAAGAAGGGCAAGGCGGCGAAGAGTGCCCCGGCCGCGGCGGCGGATGACGGGGAGGCGCCGGGGAAGAAGGCGGCCCCGAAGAAGGCTGCGGCGAAAAAGCCGGATGCGAAGAAGAAGGCAGCGCCCAAGAAGGCGGCGGGGAAGAAGGCCGCGGCGAAGCTGCCGGCCGAGGCGGCCGATTAGAGCGTATTCAGGCGGCCTGGAAACATCGCGGCGCCGGGATTTTGTCCTGATGAAAAAACAAAGTGATTCACCGCAAGCGTTAACCGCCGCGGCTCAGCCGGCTGATGGCACAGAGTTCGGTCGCTGCGGCCAAGCGGACATTTTACAGCGCCCCGGTTCGGCACGGACGCGCTGACCTTCCCGCGGTTCCCGGTCTGTCCGTGCAACCGCAGGCCACCCGTGGTAAAGCGCACGCATGGCGGGTTTCGACTCCGTTTACCACAAAATCTTCGGCCATGCCGGGATGGTGGCGCAACTGCTGCGCGACTTCGTTGCCGAGCCCTGGCTTGACGACCTCGAGCTCGACGGCATGGAGCGCCTGAACGCCAAGTTCCATGCCGAAACGGGCGAGCGGCGCGAGGGCGATATGATCTGGCGCATCCCCCGGCGTGGCGGCGGCGACACCTACCTGATGCTTCTGCTGGAGTTTCAATCCACGCCTGACCGCTGGATGGCGCTGCGTGCGCTGGTCTATGTCGGTCTGCTGTGGCAGCATTTGGTGAGGGAAAAGCACCTGCCGCCAGACGGCAGGCTGCCGCCGGTCTTGCCGGTGGTCGTCTACAACGGCGACCCGCGCTGGGCGATGCCGGTGGCGCTACGCGAGCTTGTCGGCCTGCCCGCGGCCACGCCGTTGTGGCGATACCAGCCGGAGATGCGCTACCATCTGGTGGACGAAGGCGCGTTCAGCGACGATCATCTGGCGGCGCGCGATACGCTGGCGGCGCTGCTGTTTCGTTTGGAGGCCTCGCCTGACCCGCAACGGGTTGTCGTCCTGGCCGATGCCGTGCTGGCCTGGTTCGGGCGGCATCCGGGGTTCGACGGGCTAAGGCCGGTGTTTGCCGAGTTGCTGGGCGGCCTGATGGGGCCGCTCGCCCCGGGCGTGCGGGTACCGGAGGAGTTGCTGGAGGTGCGGAACATGCTGGCGTCGCGGGCTGAGGATTGGAAGCGGCAATGGCTGCAAGAGGGGCGTTTGGAGGGCCGTTTGGAAGGCGAAGCAGCCCTGCTGCTGCGGCTGCTGGAACGCCGGTTCGGTGCCCTGCCGCCCGGGGTAAGAGATCGCATCGCCGCCGCCGACGCCGCTGCGCTGGAGACCTGGGGCCTGCGCGTGCTGGACGCCGGGAGCCTTGACGACGTGCTCCGGTAAATCGGCTATCGCACAAAAAGAGGACGCACGGGATCGCCCTGGCCGTTGGCGTTTCGCCGCGCGGTGCGACAGATCTTCGGCGGGATGCCGAAGATCCGTGGGGCATGAATTCGATCGCCGGGGCCGGAACTGTCCAACTTGCCTTCCGGTAGGCATGGGCCTCTCTTTCGAGTCGTCACGTCACGAACCGCGTGATATGACTTGCGCTGGAGAAAAGCGGTAACACATGTGCGTCATGTCGAAACGCGTCCGCCGTTCGTCCCTCGCCCTCGATGCGGCCCGGCTCACCGCTGCGTCCTGGGAGACGATCTTCCACCGCTCCGTCATGATGGCGCGTGGGACATGCAGCCCTGCGGAATACCAGCGGATGGTGGCTGAGAAAGTCGCTGCCATGCAGGCATCGACCCTGGCACTGATGACCGGGCGAGGCACCGCCGCCGTGATGGCGCCTTACCTCAAGCGCACCCGCGCCAACGCAAAACGACTCCGCTCGAAGCCCTAGCACTTCGCGGCACGCGCCAGCTACGCGCTCTCCCGCAGATCGTCCCGCGGCGCCTCGGCTTCCCGCCGCAGCCGCCGGAAGCTGCGCACACTCAGCGGCAGCATCGCCAAATAAATTACCCCCGCGGCCGCCAGCGCCCCCCAGGGATCGGCGATCATCACCGCCGCATAGGCGCAGGTGCCCAGCAGCAGCGGCAGCACATAGTCGGACGGGACCTTGAAGTTCTTGAAGCTCCATACCGGCAGCGTCGAGACCAGCAGCCA